>JAREWP010000013.1 GCA_029001845.1 Candidatus Magnetocorallium paracelense
TGTACTTAATGGTTGTTTATAATCAAATAACAGCAGGATAAATTATATCATGAACAAGGGAGACGCCTTTTCTAAAATATATTGTGCAGTTGTTATTGCAAGATGGGAAAAAGTTTGCTTATTTTTATGCGACATTCTGTTTATCAGATATTATAAGGCTTTTTAAGTTAACAATCCAGTATAAATAACCAATACAGATAGTACCAAGTGCCTTTATGATACTATTTCTCATGAATTTTTTTGTCCTGTACTTAGTATAATTATTATGTCTTTAACTGTCGATGATATACGAAGTGCTTTGTGGTCCGATGTGAGACATGTTTTGCTTGATATGGACGGGACACTCCTTGATCGATATTTCGATGATTATTTCTGGGGGGAATATATTGCGGAAAAGTATGGAGAAAAGCACAATATTGCCAAGGACATGGCCATGACCGAATTGTATGGCAGGTTTAAGGCCCTTGAAGGTACTCTGAACTGGTACGATGTCGATTTTTGGACAAAGGAACTTGACATGGACATACCTGCATTAAAGTCTCAGATACGTCATCTCATAAAAGTACATCCCCATGTAGAGGCTTTTTTGCGACTTCTGCGGCAGCATAAAAAAATGGTTATCCTTACCACGAATGCCCACCATAAGACTGTTGCCCTTAAAATGAAAGAGACTGAACTGGGTCGATATTTTGACAGAATAATAACCTGCTTTGACATGGATTCGCCAAAAGAGGACAGTGCTTTTTGGAAACGTATTGAGAGTGTCCTGAATTTCGATCCTGACAGGACGCTTTTTATAGACGACAGGGACCCGATTATTTCCTCGGCAAAAAAAGGGGGAATCCGGTTTGCACTGATTAAGAAAAAGGCCAACTCAAGATGTCCTGACACGACAAAAAGCTGTCATTTATCTATTGATAGTTTCAACGAACTTTTTCCATAATAATAAAGATAACGGTTTTCAGGTGAAAAATATATGATTGAGGGCGAGTCGTACAGCGAAAACATTATGTAAGAGCTTTGTGTCATTTACATAGATAACCCTCATTGTCCAACCGTAACTGTCAACTGCAAGCCGATTTGCTCTGTATCGCCAAAATGACAAAAGAGTTAGAAATTAGTTATTTAAGGGGACTTACACTCCTTTATGTTGAGGATGAAGAGCTTATCAGGGAGGGGACTGCAAAATTCCTTAAGAGAAGGATAGACAATGTCTACCTTGCCTCAAACGGAATGGAAGGGCTGTCGATGTATCGTAAAATCCATCCCGATATAATAATTACAGACATCAGGATGCCTGAAATGGACGGTCTGGAAATGGCCAGGACAATCAAAGAACAAAACGACGATATACCGATTATAATAACAACAGGCCATAATGATGAGGAGTTTTTTTTAAAATCCATAGACATAGGGATTGATAAATATATAAAAAAACCGCTGGAAAAGGCCTATCTGCTAAATGTATTGGTAAAGTACGCCAAATCGATCTTACAACAAAAGAAGATCGAGGCGAATAATCAATTTATCAATATCATCCTCGATAACAGTCCTGAGTTTATTTTAATTACCAATGGCGCAGATATATTATACCTGAATAAATCGTTCCTTCGTTTTCTGGATTGCCGATATATGGAAGAGTTTTTCGATAAATATGGAACTATCGACCCCTTCATTGTTCCTGTGGAGGACTCTTTTTATAAAGGAATGATTTTTAAAGAGTGGGTGAGTGTCATTTTAAACAATATCGATAATGAATATATCATTTCCATGAAAGGTACGGAATATACGGCAGACAAGCCAAAGTCATATTTGATCCATATGAATGAGATACCGGACGTCATGAATTCTCCCAGATATTTAATGACATTTACCGACATTACACAGATCGAGTGTGAAAGACAGCATTATCATGATCTTTCCATCAAGGATCCTTTAACAAAAATATTTAACAGAAAAAAGTTTTTCGATGAGCTGGACAAAGAGATCGAAAGGGCCGATCGATATGAAAGAAAATTATCCCTCATTATGTTCGACATCGATCACTTTAAAGATGTCAATGACAATCACGGTCATCAGGCCGGAGATTATGTGCTGCAGGAATTAACTGGGATCGTTGAAAATAATATCAGGAAGACTGATGTCTTCGCCAGATACGGTGGAGAAGAATTTATTATAATGTCGCCTGAGATAAATCTTGAAAGCGCTTTTGAGATTGCAGAGAAACTCAGAGATGCCATAGAGAAGAAAAATTTTGAAAATATTGGCGCCATTACATGTAGTTTCGGGGTTGCCGAGCACGAAGCAGGAGAAGATTCGGACGTACTTGTGAGAAAAGTCGATAATGCCTTATATGAGTCCAAATCTTCCGGCAGAAACAGGGTGTCCAGGGCAATGTCATTGAACTTAAGGAGTGAAGCACCTTAAGTTATTGGTATTGGTGTCCAGGGGGTAATAAGACCAAAAATGATTACAGGTCAAGAGGTGGATTTTAAAAATATCAGCATACTTTATGTTGAAGATGACATGAATGTGAGAAAGCATCTGGTCACTTTTCTGAAAAGAAGATTTACTGATGTTTATTCCGCCACTAACGGAAAAGAGGGGCTGGAAATGTTCAAAAGGGAGCATCCAGATATTATTGTAACCGATATTCAGATGCCTGTTATGGACGGTCTGGCAATGGCTTCCCAAATAAAGGAAATAGATCGTGATACCCCTATTATTATTACAACCGCCTTTAATGAAGTTTCCTTCCTTACAAAAGCGATTGAAATCGGTGTAGACAGATATGTTAAGAAGCCAATCGTCAATGAAGACCTTATAGACAGTATTTATAAGTGCGCAATCGTGCTTATTCAGAAAAGGGAAATCGAAAATAAAAATATCGAGCTCGCCCATGCTAAGAATTACCTTGAAAGCCTCCTTACTTCAATGTCCGATACCTTAATCGTTATTAACCAGCATGACGCCATTCAGACTGTAAATCAGTCGGGATGTCTTTTATTCGGGTACAAAGAAGAAGAACTGATAGGTACGTCCATAGGAGATCACTTTACAGAGAGTATTGAGAATGAAATTAGAGGGTTGAAAGATAAGGGCAATATTAGAGATATTTTTATGACTGTCAGGACAAGCACCGGCGAAGAAGTTCCTGTGATGATTAATCTGTCGCGTCTTGGTGAAAGTGGTACAGAGACGATTATGGTAATTCATGACATGGGAGAAATCAGGAAACTCGAAGAAGAGAGAAACAGGATTCAGTTAAAGATGCTTTCAACATCCAAAATGGCGACGCTTGGAGAAATCGCTACAGGCATAGCCCATGAGATAAACCAGCCTCTTACGTATATCAGCAGCTTTATACAGGGATTACTGTCCGATCTGAGAGACGACACTGTGAATGTGGATGAGATATCCAAGGAACTCCAGATTTCATATAAACAGATAGGAAGAATAGTCGATATCATTCAGCATTTACGCACATTTGGCAGAAGAAACGAGTTGATGATGACACCCCTTAGTATCGAGACTGTATTAAATAATACTCTTCTGTTGCTTGGAGAACGGATTCGTCTGAAGAATATACACTTTACGAAAAATATTTTCGGCAATATCCCGATGATATCCGGAAACGCCAATCAGCTTGAGCAGGTTTTTATAAACCTCTTTCAAAATGCAATGGATTCTCTCTCAGATGGAGCCGGGAACTCCGAGATAGGGGTTGATGTGACGTCAGATCGTTCCGACGAGACAGTGGTTGTGAGATTTAAAGATAACGGCGTAGGGATAAAACAGGAACTGATCGACAAAATTTTCGAACCCTTTTTTACGACAAAAGAGATCGGTAAAGGCATCGGCCTGGGACTATCCATTGTATACGGTATCATTCAGGAACATAACGGGACGATTACATGTGAATCCGATGTAGACAGAGGAGCCGAATTTACAATAAAAATTCCGGCTGTTAATGAATAAAGACACATAATCTTTTTTTAGAACAACCTCATTTTTATTCTTCTTTTTTTGCCATTCGCTTCTTGTTTACTATTTGAATTGTTGAGATTTGACTGTGGAAAAGAGTTTTTTAAAAGAGTTATCCATATTATATGTTGAAGACGACGATTTTATACGAGACGAGATGGCGGAATTTCTCTCCAGAAGGTTCAGGAAAATATATCTTGCAGAAAACGGTTCCCTTGGTGTCGATCTTTTTAAAAAACACCACATCGACATCATTATTACCGACATTAATATGCCTATAATCAATGGTCTGGATATGTCTAAAATCATTAAAGGCATTGACTCTTCCGTTCCAATTATTGTTACAACGGCATATGACGACACGGAACTTCTAATTGAGGCTATAGATATAGGAGTTGATAAGTATGTTCTTAAACCAATAAAACTGGAAAATATCGTTAATGCTATATTTAAGTGCGCAGAACAGTTGTTTCATATCAGGGAGATCGAAAAGCTCAATTCCGTTCTTCAGGATAATCTGAGCACTTTGAGAGAAAAGACGCTATATCTCGATAATATTTTGAGATATTCAACGGATATGGCGATAATGGCTATTAACCTCGATTTTCGTATTAAGTATTATAACCCTGTCGCTGAAAATATTTTTGGTTACAGCGCCGATGAAGTTATTGGAAAAACCGTCATGGAAATGCATATATTGCAAAATGTCGATCATATACGTTTTTTAAAGGCTATCGACATTGTCAGGAAAGAGGGAGAGTATAAATTTACGATTGAGATGAGCGATAACGGGAATGATCGGATCGTATCGGCAAGACTCTCGGGGATACGCGATAAAGAGAATGTTCTTATCGGTTTTGTGATGATGGCCAACGATATAACCCAAAAGAGACAATCCGATTTAGCGTTACGTGAGACAAGAAAGAGGTTGCAGTCCATTATGGATAATACAAAGGCGATTATCTATATAAAGGACAGAACAGGGCGTTATATGATGGTAAATCGCCAGATGGAAAATTTATTGGATATCTCAAAAGACGAAATCATTGGCAAGACGGATTACGATGTATTTCCCGGCGAAGCGGCGGCATTTTTCCACACAAACGATCGAAAAGTACTGGACACGGAGACTCACTTTTCATTTGAAGAGGTCTTTCCTCACAGGAATGAACTCTTCACATATCTGTCTATTAAATTCCCTCTTTATGATACAAACGGTAATGCCTATGCAATATGTGGTATTTCAACCGATATCACAGAGAGGAAAAAGATGGAGAAGCAGATAAGGTCGTCTCTCAGAGAAAAAGAGGTTCTTCTCAAAGAAATACACCACAGAGTGAAAAACAATATGCAGATCGTCTCAAGTCTTTTGAAACTGCAGTCAAGATATATTAAGGACAGCGAATACAAAGAGATATTTAAAGAGAGCGAAAGTCGAATAAGGTCTATGGCTTTGGTGCATGAGAAGTTGTATAGTTCCAAAGATCTCTCCAGTGTTGTTTTCGAAGATTATATTCAAAATATCGCTCACTCTCTTTTCAGCTCATATGGAATCAATAATAGCAGAGTAAAGCTTATTGTCCGGTGCTGTGATACTCTGATCGGACTCGATACTGCTGTTCCATGCGGTATGATTATTAATGAACTCCTTACAAATTCATTAAAATATGCATTCCCCGAAAACAGAGAGGGTGAGATTGTAATCTCTTTGCAGGTATACGCTGAGGAAGATGATACGGAACGAATAGAGTTAACGGTCAGTGATAACGGGATAGGATTTCCAGATGAGTTCGATTGCATGCAAGCCGAGACTCTTGGCCTGCAACTGGTAACGGCCATCGCCGTAGATCAGCTTCAGGGAACGATTGAGCTGAATAAAGAGGGTGGGGCCGAGTTTGTAATTTCTTTTAACAAGTTAAACAGTAGCGTATGACTTGTTTTTATAATGTCTATGTCATTCACTTAAGGGGTGAAGCACCTTCCGCCTTCAGCGGCTAAACTCGAAGGCTCCGCTTCGCTGCGCCTTCTCAAACATGACCCGCTTCCGTCGGAAGGTGCTTCACCCCTTAAGTGAATGGTATTGTTTAGAATGTTTATTTTAGAGTATTTCTTAATCTCCCTTTTGGCGGCTGCCTGTGCTGATTTATCCTGAAATTCAGCCATATCTGCTTAAACTCGGTCCATTGCAGATCAGATGGTACGGTGTGATGTATATTATAGGGTTTGGTCTGTCCTATCTCCTTGTCAGAAAACAGATAAAAAACAACAGGATCGCCATGAGTAAGGAAGAGACCGAAAATCTCTACCTATATCTTATGATAGGTCTGATAGCAGGAGGAAGGATAGGGTATGTCATTTTTTATAATCTGTTCTATTATTTAAACAATCTGCCGGAAATCTTCGCCATCTGGCGCGGTGGTATGTCTTTTCACGGAGGTCTGATCGGGTCGATTGTCGCCGGAATTCTCTTTTGCAGGCAAAGGGGAAAAGATTTTTTTGCACTTGTGGATATTATTATAGTAACCGTACCTCTCGGATTGGGACTTGGCAGAATCGGTAACTTTATTAATGCAGAGCTCTACGGCAGAGTTACCACAATGCCCTGGGGAATGGTCTTCCCCGGAGGGGGTGAGCTGCCAAGACATCCGTCGCAGATATATGAGTTTCTGCTGGAAGGTCTCCTTCTTTTCATAATACTCTGGTTCACGAAAGAGAAGGTAAAAGTAAAGGGAGGGATGTTGGCCCTGTTTCTTGTTCTCTATGGTCTGTTTCGATCGATTGTTGAATTCTTCAGAGAGCCTGACGTACAGATAGGTTTTATAATGGGATTTGTTACAATGGGCCAGATATTAAGCTTTTCCATGATATTGACAGGTCTGTTGGTATTTATTGTTATGAGAAGAAAACAAGTTATTTAATCATATAAACGTTTATAAATATAATTTATCAGCTCCTTTACACCATCTCCTGTTACCGATGAGACGGAGAAAAAGGGAAGACCCTTTTGAGCGCAATAGTCTCCGAGAGATTCAATGTGCGTTGCATCGTCTGCAATGTCCAGTTTCGTTCCCACAATTATTTGCGGTTTTCCTGCAAGTTCTCGGCTGTATTTTGCCAGCTCATTGTTAATTGTCTCACAGGCATTGATTGTATCGACTCTTTCAAATCCCGATATGTCTATAAGATGGAGGAGAAGCCGTGTTCTCTCGGCATGCCTTAAGAATGTTAATCCCAGACCGGCGCCTTTATGGGCGTTTTCTATAATTCCCGGTATGTCTACGATTGTAAAACTCCTGTAGTCGCTAAGAGTAACAACACCCAGATTCGGAGTCAGTGTCGTAAAGGGGTATTCTCCGATTTTTGGTTTCGCCGCCGATACGGAAGCAATGAATGTCGATTTTCCTGCATTCGGAAGGCCTGCCAGCCCGACATCGGCAATAAGTTTCAATTCAATTATAATATTCGCCTCTTCACCGGGTTCACCATCCTGGGCGAACCTGGGTGTCTGCCTGACAGGGCCTTTAAAATGGGCATTACCTTTCCCCCCCCTGCCTCCTCTGACAACGGTGCATTCGGCTCCTTCGGAATGTAAATCAAAGAGCATCTCTTCGGACTCGGCATCTTTAATAACGGTTCCTGCAGGGACTTCTATTATCGTGTCTGCGCCGTCTTTCCCATGCATGTTTCTTCCTTTCCCATGTTCACCGTTTTTTGCTTTGTATATTTTTTTATATCTTTGCGCAAGAAGAGTATTCAATCGAGTTGTGGCTCTGAATATAACGGACCCGCCTTTCCCTCCGTCGCCTCCGTCAGGTCCCCCGCGTGGGATATACTTCTCTCTTCTGAAGCTGACGCATCCGCTTCCTCCGTTACCTGACTTTACAAAAAGTCTTGCATAATCTACAAAAACCATCTTATATTCGCCTGCCCTGTAGTCAATATATTGACATATTGACACATCCAAAGAAAAGCTTTTATAATACTCACTTAGAATATTTTATTATTCTCTTTTCATACAATCTCTACATTAACTTACCGGTGGGGGGTAATCATATGCACGAAGAAACAAAAGACATTACTGAAATCATCTTAAAGGCGACAGCTCTCGCACGTGAAGAAACGAACGCCGAACCTGAACCTGAGATAACAAAAGACGTAAAATGGCCTATAGAATGCACGCTCGGCCCGGGCCTTGAGGGCGCCATCGTGGGTGAAACAAATGTGGGTTATGTAAACGGCTCTAAAGGGTGGCTCGTATACAGAGGGTATGATATCTTCGATCTCTGCGCCTATTCGACTTTTGAGGAAGTATCTTATCTGCTTCTTCATGGAAGAATGCCTACAAGTCAGCAGCTTCAGGTATTCAAAAGCAAGCTTCACCATTATCAACACCTCAATAAAACATTGAGACTGCTCATGGGCTTTCAGGTAGAGGATATGAACGCTATGGCGGCCCTGCGTATGGGGACGAATCTTATGCGCCAGGAGTTTACTTATCATGACACCGAAGCAGGCAGACCATGCACGGATGACGCTATCAGCTCCGATGAAGACTCCATCGCAATGGAGACAAAACCGACAGGCGAGGAGCATGCCGTGTATGAGATGAAACCACAGTGTGGTTCCACTTCTTCGGTAATCAAGCATGATTTACAGGATGCAAGCGGACTGGAAGCATGCTACCACTTAATAGCCGGCGTATCTACAATAACGGCTGCCATATCGAGGATCAGATCCAAACGTATGCCTAAGGAACCTCATCCCGACCTCAGTTTTGCCGGTAATTTTCTTTATATGCTAACCGGCAACGTTCCTACACCTGTTGAGGAAAGAGTTATGGATGTGGCCCTGATACTGCATGCAGACCATGGAATGAACGCCAGTACTTTCGCCGCCATGGTTGTGGCGTCAACACTTTCGGATATCTATTTTTCCGTGGGATCGGGTATTGCCGCTTTAAACGGTCCCCTGCACGGCGGTGCAAATGAACAGGTTGTGCGAACGCTTTACGATATTGGTAATGAGAAGAAGGTTAAAAAATGGGTAAAAAAGGCTGTTTCCGAGAAAAAGAAAATTTCCGGATTCGGTCACAGGGTTTATAAAGCCTACGATCCTCGCGCACGCATACTTGGTCCCCTTGCCGAGTTGCTTGTCAGGGATAATAAAGATATTGAGCCTGTCTATCGTGTTGCCGCTGCTCTTGAAAAAGAGGTTCTTGCTTCTTTTGGCAAGGAGAAAAAGATATTTCCCAATGTCGATTTTTATTCCGGCATTGTTTACAGTTGTCTGAATGTTCCTCCTGAAATATTTACGCCTATATTTGCAGTCAGCCGAGTTGCCGGTTGGACGTCAAGAGTTCTCGAGTACCTGCAGAACAACAGAATTTTCCGTCCAAGGGCTATTTATACAGGAGAGTTCAATAAAAAGTATTCTCCGATAGATGAACGTGTTGACTGAGTCGGTAACTTGATGGGAGAGGAAATTTTTTTTCAAAGGACATTAAAAAGCTAAGAATGAAAAACGCGCCTGAGAGGATTCGAACCTCCGACCTGAGGTTCCGGAGACCTCCGCTCTATCCACTGAGCTACAGGCGCGTGCCTCTATTTTAAAGGGTTTGCGGCGGCGAGGTCAACTTCGGTATTGCCGATTGTACCATTTTTGTACCACTTTTCTGTCAGCACATCAATAAAGGGCCTCAAACTTTCAGGGCTGTGGTGGGCATATCGCTGTGTAGTAGAAATATCTTTGTGACCTAATAATTTTGCTATTGCGTAAAGATCAACTCCATTCTGGGCTAATCTCGTTGCAAATGTGTGTCTTAGATCGTGAAAACGAAAGTTTTCTATACCAGCCTTCCTGACCGCTACTGCAAACTCTCTTTGTAAGTTTCTCGGCATAATTTGAGTGCCCTTAGCGGTACAAAAAACATACCCTGTAATATTTACGGTTTTGCTTTTTATGAGTAAAAGCTCATAAGCAATTTTGTTAAGCGGAACCTGCTTTGGAACTTTATTCTTTGTTTTGCTTACTATTAAAATCTTCCTGGGAAAATCTATGTCCTTCCACTTCAGGTTGATAATCTCCGACAGTCTTAGACCGGTATTAAGGACAAGGATAATAATTTCTCGGAGTTGGCCTCCGAGGTGTCGCATAGATGAGGTAAGCAGCCACTCCTCTTCTTCTCGTGTTAACCACCTGTCTATGATGTTATTTTCCGGCTCTTTTGAGATTTTTGAACAGGGATTTTCCTGACACCACTCCCATTGCTTGACAGCTACATTGAACGCTGTTGACAATAAAGATACTTCACGGTTCCTGGTTGCAGGCGTTGCCCCCTCTAAGCGGCGCTTTTCAATGTAAGCTGTAATAACCTTAGGGGTAATCTCCTCCAGCGTCATTGAGTGAAAATATCCATCAAGGTTAGATAATGCCCCTTTATATCGTCTTTGTGTCGAAATCTCTCTATTAACTGCCTGTTCTCTCATAAATCTTGTCATCATATCACTGAATGTATGCTTTGCATCTTCCTTTTTTTCGAAATAGCGGCCTTCAATTATTTCTGTCAGAATTTTTGCATGGATTTTCTCAGCAAGCCGTCTATTGTTCGTTTTTAAGGATTCCTGAATCCTTTTGCCATCATGTTGTATTCTTAACCAGTATGTTTTGCTACGTCTGACAAGTCCCATTTAAATATTTCACCTCCTATTTGGGACTACTGGACTGGGTGAAAGGATTATAACAAGAAGTTACCGGTTTTTTACATTTTTCTATCCAGTCCATGATCTCATCAAGATCAAATCGAAGACACTTATTGAGCTTAATAGATGGAATTTGACCGAGCTCAGCCCATTGATAAAGGGTTTTTTCTTTAACTTTTATAATATCTGAGAGCTCTTTTGTTGTAACGATTTTCATATACCACCGCTTGTAATTTGTCTCGGTTTTTTATATGATCCTCAACAGTTTGAAGTCACTTAATCTGTTGAACCAACGCACCGTCATCCTTCCATAGATGATTATATTGCCTTAACAAGGTCATGCCTGCGTTTAAATCCAGGCTCTACATCTGTTATATAAAACAAAGCGGGCGAAACCTAAACACGCGGTTTGCCCTTACAATCTTATTGACAGCTCTTAACCTAAAAACAGCAATAGAGAGAATTGTTAAATAATACATGTGGGTTGACAGAAAGGGTTTTGAGCAGTTTTGATCATTGCGTGAGACTCACCTACATGGAGAGTCGCATTGATCACCTCGAAGACTGCATAGATAGTAGCCAAGAATGAGCAAAAGCTCATTCCTGTCAGCCCAACAAAGGTGTAAATGCCGAATTTAGGTTTTAAGGAAATAGGCATAATTGCAGCATTCAGCGCACGCATAGAGTGACGCTTTGTTCTGCAATTGTGATAAAACAAGTAAAAATGGAGGTAGGGTATTAATAGAGCACAAAGGTTAATACCCTATAATATCGACGGGATAATTGACAAAAAAATTTTAAAAAGTATTAAGGACCCTCCATTATTACGGATCCCTCCACTTTAACCACTTATTTTTATAATAACCTATTTTTTTTCGATTTTCAAGGGGAAAATAGCAAAAAAATCTTTTTGTCAAAAAAAAGATTTTTGCCTATTTTTGAAGCAATTCGTTGAAAGTCAGTAGGACATACTCCTTAGACTATAGCGTGACCATGTTATTAACAAAGCCTGTCAAAAAAGGGTTTTTTAACCCTCTTTTTTTTATTGCTAAGATTAGAGTAAAATTGCCGATTTTGTTTTTTAATCTTCCTGTTGATTATCACATAGCCCTTGACAGATTTTTAAATCCATGCTATATCTAACAGGAGACACCCGTACAGAAAGCACCAACAAAGACTGACCTGTTTTACCACTCCTACTGCAATAATCGATTAAACACCTCGAATGCCGGTCGTAAAGGAAATAAAGTCATTTTCATAATAAGTGATAAGTAATTCATACCTATGCTTTTTCCCATGGGTTGCGACCTCACTTAGGTTCCGACACGACCGGCGCTCCAGGTCTTTAATAATACAACCTCAACAGTCTTAATAAATCAGACACCTTTTCCCTCATAACATCTAATCCCCTGAGTACCGACAACGAGTCTTGCCGGCGGTGCTCAGGGACTTAGACCCTGCAGCACAATACAGGAGGGAGACCATGACCACTTTATCTGAATTAAGGTTAAAGGAGGAGAGCTTCAACTATGATCACTACAATTATGAACGAAGGGTTAAAGGTGTATTGCCTTTTATCTACAAAAGGACATCCGGCGACAAAGACCTTATGCAGGAGGCTTTTCTCAAGGTATATGAGACATTAACAGAGTATCCTGAGATAAATAACAGTTATTTGAGGACAAGTATCAGCTGGAGGATCTGCAATGTTCTAAGAAACGGCAAGTCCGTAGACAACTCGACACGCAAACGGCAGACACCAATAGAGATCGTCCCATTCGCCGACAGAATGTCTGCCATGTTCTTTACTTCTAAGGGCAAGACGCCACTGGACGAAAAAGTAATCACAAAAATCTCCTTTGAACGGTTCATAGACAGCCTTACAGAGCTTGAAATGCATTATGTTGAGTTTAAACTAAAAGGTTACACAGTTTCGGACTTCCGTAAGGTGTTGGAAGTATCGGAATGGAAAGCCTGGCAGATTAGGAAATCTCTTCGTCTGAAATTTTGGGAAGTATTTGAAGCCTGAAAGATTCTGATTTCCTGCAATTACGTTTAAGGGCCTGTTGTACGCATCTATACAACAGGCTCCGATCTTAGATCGGATCAAAGGTCTTAAGATAGAGGTTTATCTATACAGGATACCATGCAAAAGGCATGGGGTAAACCAAATTGCGGCCGTCAGGCTCAAGTATCCTGAGCCGGGTCGCAGTCGGGCCTGTTGTATGGATGTATGCCGTCACAGAATCGGGAAGTCTGAAAACTAAGGAGACGAATAAACATTGGTAAATAAGGGCAAGCTGTTATCTATAGAACAATAATTTTCAGATTGAACAACTGGAGGTAATTTAAAATGGATCATGACGCAATTGCAAGCAGGATAGTCGAAAGGATTATAAAAGCTGGAATTGATCCCGAAAAAGTGATCTACTTTGTAAACATAGGTGATATTGCAGCCTGCATAGCAGATTACTATGAAGAGGAAGCCCTTCGATTCGATATCAAAAAGCTTAAGGAACTGCTGTCTGCCGGAGAGAAAGCCATAGACTGTACCGAATGGAAATGTATCATCGAAGACGGGTTTATGTTGTTTTAACCAAATCAAAAGGAGGATTTGATGATAAGGATTTTAATTGAAGAAAGAAGCGGTATGGTATGTCATGTTTATGCCGACGGGCCGATTGACGTAAGGATTCTTGATCGGGATAACCATGAAGATGACATGCTCTTCGAGTTTCCCGTTGAAGTTGACAGAGAAAAGCTTGATATTTTAATCGGGAAATATGAAACTGCCTGAAACAGGCAAAAAGGGGAGGGACATCTTTTCCGGATGTTCCTCCCCGTGGGGAGAATCATACACTTTTTTTTACCTGCCGCATGTAAATCCGTATATTGCAAGGAAAGTTTTTTCGGGCTGTTCCTCATGAGGAACATGACCGCACTCCTCGATTATCGTCAGCTTTGAATCGGCCATCTCGCCGTTCAGCCTCATACCGTTAGCCAGGTAATATATCAGATCGTACCTGCCCCATATAATCAGGGCAGGTGTTTTTATATCGCGGTATCTCCCTGTGAGTTCATAATAGTCGTCCGGTATTATTTGTCCGGCAGCCTGAATGAAAGAATAACCGGAAACGGAACTCTTCAGGAACCGGGCATAGCATCCGATTTTTGATTCAGTGATTTTTTCCTTTTCGTAAAACATTCTATTAAATAAGAATTTTGCTTTCAGTCTCGCAGTGGTAAGGTGCATAATCAGAAAATTCACAACAGGTATTTGCAGATACCTGATATAAAAAGGTTGAGAGTCCATGTATGCAGCGCAGTCTATAAGCACCAGCTTTTTTATCAAAGACCCTTTATTATAATCAGTGGCTATGATCTGGGCCAGTAGAGCCACAGCTCCGCCATAGCCATGACCGACAAGGACAGCCCCTTTTACAGAGTTATCCTCAATAAATTTTAAGACAATATCGGCCTGGTCTTTGATCCCATACTTACCGTCTCTGGTCTTGGAAGAAAACCCGAAACCTTTTAGATCAAGGAGATAGAGCCTGTACTGATCTTGAGGAAACAGTTTGACAATATCACGCCATGTATTGAGAGATGATCCAAAGCCATGGAGGAATACAAGAGAAGTCTTACCGCTACCGTATACCTCATAATTAATCAGCACACCTCTTCTATATGTAAAACTGTTGTGAGGAAAAATAGAGGGGGTTAGCATAAATGACGGATTTATATTTATATAGTAGAAATTATCTGTAAACCTTCTACTCTTTCGAAATGTCTACGATTATTTGACAGGAGAGTAAGATTATAGTGTATTGCCGTAGAAGCAATAAATAGATCGAGATTATCGATAG
Source organism: Candidatus Magnetocorallium paracelense (assembly GCA_029001845.1). GTDB lineage: Bacteria > Nitrospirota > Thermodesulfovibrionia > Thermodesulfovibrionales > Magnetobacteriaceae > Magnetocorallium > Magnetocorallium paracelense. Next base: position 14,549 of record JAREWP010000013.1, read on the forward strand.
GTTGACCTTTTTGTCTTAGCTTACTACGCTCTTTACCAAAGATTTTACATATATCGTGATTTAGCCCAAGTATATGCAGATCGGGCGATAAAAATTTATCTAATGCCTGTTGAGCAGCAGCACGGTTATCAGTCCTGTAAATGCCCTCATAGATTTCAGCTAAAGATATGACACTGACGGCCATGCCGTCAGGCGTAAGTTTCTTTAGATGTTGAGTAACAGAGGCATTTTGTCTGAAATGATGGATTATCCAGTCCGTGTCAATCAAATATTTCACAGTCCAACCACCGACCTGGTTGACACCGAACGCGCCTCATATATATCTTTTTCGAGTTTTTCGCAATCGATGATTTCCTTCCATGCCCCGGCGGTAGAGTCCAGGGCATCTATAAAATTTTTAATCTCTTTATCATCGGACTCTACGGCAATGGTAACCTCCTTACCCTCTGGGAAGTCAATCTTTTCTAAAGGTCTAAAAACACCTTTAGAAAATTTGGCTTTAACAGTAGTAACCATCTCTAATCCTCCTAAGTTTATCGGGCTGTATTTTTAGAACTGCTTTAGTAATTCGTAATATAATAATATTATACCTGACAATTTACGGCAATAGATATATTCTATCGATCAAAGATACTTATCGGCACATCACTTAGAGGATGATACCAGATATTTTTAAATAAATTTTCGGGATGTTCCATGTCTATAATCTCCTTAGAGGTAAAAAGAAAAAACTTAGACCCCTTTTTTTTGGGGTCAACAGACCTTGCCGCCTTAACCATATTCCCGACTCTCTCCATGGAGGTAGTCACAGTTAGAACCCGCACATTTTTAAACCCGAAGTGTCTGGGCCATATATCCTGCCGCCAAGACTGCCAGTACAGAAAGAGCTTCTTTCTAAAAGAGTTTTGCCTGATATCGCTTCGAGATATCGGCATGGTGGCTCTGTCCAGCTCAACAAAGAAATATGATTCATAATGACTCAAATCGTCAAAGACAGTTCTCAGGCCAAATACTTTATCAGGAACAACAGTATAGCTTTTTTTGCTTTTCCAGTCATCCCTTACCTGTACTTTCCAGCCAAGAGGATTAGAAAGTCTTTGAGTTTCCGGAGGCGACTGTGCGATAATCTCTTCCGGTTCTATTACCCTTGTGTTTTTATATCGCCTTGAGGCCAGTTCAAAGGAGACCATTAGATCGGCCACCTCTAGGGTATGCTCTAAAAAGACGTTTTTAACACTACGGTTTTTAGTAGTCCAGTCCATCTTACCCCTTGGTATTTTCAATCTATCGGCCATAAGGTCAGCTCCTTTGTTGCCCAATCCATAGACAATAGGTCTGTTTCCTAATACCTGAGGTACAGCCTGCTCAGATGGCCTGTCCAGATAACCGTGCCTGAACAGATGAGTAAGACGCCTTAAAATCCTCTGGTCACTTCCGTAAACCAAAGAGCAGATATGACGGGAGCTCAGGAATCTGTGACGATATACCTGATATATTATCTCCAGGTCTCTGTTTTGTAGCTTAAATCCGGCAGGTTTCATACTGATAACCCGATTATAGCGCGGATAACGTTTTTTTAAAGCCCCAGAGGGCTGTGTCATGGTCATATTATGGAAGGGTTTGTTGGGAAGAGCATGTCTTTAAAGGGCCTGACGGCCTTTTTTAGATATTCTATCAGGTTATCTAAAAGTCAGCAAGGTATCCAACCATGCCTGAGTGTCTGTAGCGGGCCGCTTTTGTTCGGTTTGTTCTGTAGGGACTCAGACAACGCCGGTGGTTCCATCGTTATTACAGCCTCTTTAGGAGTTGGTGTTTCAGGCTTGTTTTGAGGCATTATCGATTCCCGTAAGGTTATATCTTTTAACCCCTCGGTTTTCATATCATCCTTGATCACTCCTTCCGCCTCTGTCCGAGGAGGAGGTGGAGTGTAGGGTGGTACATCCGGCGGTTTAACGGTTTTAACAAACATGACATCGTTTCCGATCTGGATATAGGCGTAGTATTTAGGTATCTTCGCCATTTTTTCTTTTTCTATCTGATAGACCCTGGACATCTTAACGGCCTCGTCATATCCGCATGCAAAGACAGCTTTTGTATGACATGTGCCGAGTATAGTGTTAAGGGTCTTTGACGTGATCTGGAGATGATTGTGATGAGAGAGGTTTACCGATATATTGAACTTGGCGCATTCAGTAAGCATATCATCAAAATTCGGGGTCACAAACTGTCAACACAACTCCTGACTACCCCAGGTCACAGGACATTCCCATGTACCATGACCGGGTGTCTGACAGTCTTGTTCTCAGTTTAATCTTTATGTCAGTAAGGTATAGAAGCCGTCACCCCAATGATTCTGCACGGCTTTGGAGCCTCTCTAAATACTTGGAATGATATATAGGGCTTTTTCCTAAAGATAGTCTCTATTTGCTTGATCTTAAGGGTTTTGGTTTTCTTCAGCACCAAGGGACGGTAAATATGCTTTCGAGGATCAGGCTAAGATTGTGCTGAGGATTGTCTCAGGCAAGTAGACGAGTATTTTGTAAGGCCTGTAAGGGAGGATGCTGTCTACAATATTTTACTTTTTCTGTTTATAGACTTTATCATGGTGTTGAAACTCTTTAAAGATTACTTTTCTATCGACCTCATTGACTTCGAAAGTCAGGACATAGCTTTCTATATGAGTTCTTCGCCTGCCCTTTAAAACGTTTCTAAGGGATTTATAGTGAAAAGGATTCTCTAAAATTTTCTCTATTTTGCTTTTTAGTCGTTTTTGGAGCCCAAAACTTGATTTAAGCTGCTTTACGTCCTTTAGAAATTCGGGTGTGTACTCTCTTTTATATTTACACATTCCAAATCTTATCTAATAATGCGTCACTTTCTTCTTTAGTCTCGCAGATAATAGACTCCTCTGATTTATAATTCCTATCGTTTTCTTCTGCCTTTTTGATGAACTCCGGCCGTATCATTTCTTCAGGCGGCATATCTTCTTCTACATCTACCGTGATGGTGACAAACTGGTCGGGATAGATATCCAACTGCTCACGCCACCTGGCTGGCATCTCGCTGGCATGAATGTGTTCTAATATCTTTGTCTGCATATCGGCTCCTCCATGGCTGATTTAATATAGTGTCAGTTACTTAGAATAACGTAAATCGTAAAAGATTGCAATATGCTCGCATACACTCACACAACATTGAAGTTGTTGCTGGCAGTAATAATTGAATCTTGTTAACATTTTTTTCTACAGCGAGGATTTGAAAAATCGATTGTACCGGAATTGTACCACTTTTGTACCAGAACAGGCAGAAATAACAGAAATAACGGGAAACAATGGAATCTATGGAATGTAAAAAATCGTTAAAAATCAACAACTTAGCTTTAAATCCAGTCCAGCAGCCACTTTGCGAATTTTATATAATCGGTTCCGGAGACCTCCGCTCTATCCACTGAGCTACAGGCGCGTGCCTCTATTTTAAAGGGTTTGCGGCGGCGAGGTCAACTTTGAAATCGCCGATTGTAGCATTTTTGCACCACATTTCTGTCAGCACATCAATAAAGGGCCTCAAACTTTCAGGGCTCTGGTGGGCATATCGCTGAGTAGTAGAAATATCTTTGTGACCTGATAATATAGCTATTGCGTATAGATCAACACCTTCCTGAGCTAATCTAGTAGCAAATGTGCGCCGAAGAAAATCCAAACGTTTGGATTTCCTACGACACACATTTGCCGTCACATGCATTCAAAAAGGAATATCGACAAGAGCCGTTCAGGAAATACTTGGGCATGATTATATTTCCACGACCGAGATTTACCTGAATCTGTCTCCGGAGGACATAATCAGGGAGTTTCAACATAAGTGGTAAAAACAGGGAACATTGATGAACGATACTGTAGAAATCTATCAGCTTCGAATAAGGTTAAGGAGAATCAGCCCCATAATCTGGAGACGAATACTTGTCCGTAAAATACCGGTTACATGCAGAGTGTTTTGATCGTCATGAAGTCAACCGCAGGTTAAACCAATATGCTTTGAATGGTAAAAGACCGGAAATGGTAATAATGGAGGGCCAATATCATGAATATAAAAGTCCGAGTTATCATTGAATCCGAGAACAATGATAAATTGATTACCGAGGAAATTTCCTGTTTGCACAGAGGCGATCTGATACCTGAATCATTAGGCATAACACTAAATGAAAGCAAAGAGCTGCTGTCAAAGATTCAGCAAGCAGTCGTTGCCGGTCAAGTGGCCGAGTATATCACCGAACATAAGCATTGCCCGGTCTGTAACGATGAGTATCATAACAAAGGTATGCATGAGATATCATTCAAAACGTTATTTGGTAAACTGAGACTGTCCAGCCCTCGATTTTATGATTGCTCATGTCATGTACGAACCGTGAAAAGCTTTAGCCCGCTGGCTGAATGTTTACCTGAGCGAACATCACCTGAACTGCTTTATCTTCAAACAAAATGGTCTTCCTCATGTCTTATGGTCTAAGCATTGATTTGCTTGAGGAAGTATTACCCCTTAAATTAAATGTTGCCGCTGCCATGCGAAACACTCACAAGGTTGCCGAGAGAATTGAAAGCGAATTGGGCAACGAGCAACCAATGTTTATAGAGGGATGTGAGAGGGAGTGGGAAGAGTTGCCTCGCCCTGATGAACCTCTGACAGTGGGTATTGACGGCGGATATGTGCATGCACGGGATGGTGATAACAGAAAGGCAGGTTGGTTTGAAGTAATTGTAGGTAAAAGTATGCAGGACAGGAAAGAGTCTAAAAGATTCAGCTTTGTTAATGACTATGATAAGAAGCCAAAACGACGACTGTATGATACATTGAAATCTCAGGGTTTGCAAATGAATCAGGGGATTACATTTCTCTCTGACGGAGGTGATGTTGTTCGTAACTTACAGCTTTATATGAGTCCGCAGGCAGAACATCTTTTGGATTGGTTTCACATTACAATGAGGCTGACAGTCATGACGCAGATGGCTAAAAAGGTTTCTTCAACAGAGGAATTTCAGGAACTGGAAAGTAATATTGAGAGTGTTAAGTGGTATTTGTGGCATGGTAATGTATTCAGATCTCTGCAAATATTGGACGATATTATATGGGACTTTGAGGCATTTGAAGATAAAGCCCCTCCTGAGAGCAATTTCTCTAAACTTAATAAAGCTGTCCTGGAATTCAGAGGTTATATTGCAGCCAACAGAGCATTTATTCCCAATTACGGAGATCGTTACCGCTACGGAGATACTATTACAACAGCTTTTGTGGAATCAACCGTAAACGAAGTTATCAGCAGACGTATGGTTAAAAAGCAGCAAATGCGCTGGACAAAAAAGGGGGCTCACCTTCTCATTCAGGTCAGGACACAGACTTTGAATGATGACCTGAAAAGTACATTCCATCGGTGGTTTCCAGGTATGGTTAATTGGTTAATACAGTCGGCCATGTTACTTCAGGCAGTGTACAAACAGATACCGGGGTTTGTTAAGCACTCGGTTTGAAATGGTCTCCATTATGCAAACCACCACCTCTGGTGGTGGTAGTTGAGTTTAAAATTAAAAACTATACCATAAACATGTGATGCAGAGTTACAATACCTACGAAAGAGGTCTGTTGACCTTCATTCTTTATAAAACATCCGAGCAGACATACGTTGCCGGCTGCAATGAGTTGTGCCTCCTTGTAGAAGACAAAAACAGGGCGGAAACAAAGGGGGAAATTGTAAAAAAAGCTCAAAGCTATATGCTTAATGTCATAGAAAGAGATATTGGAGAACATCTTCTGAATCAGTCTTTACCTGATGAGATAGTCGATGAATTTTACGAAGCCGTTTCTAAACGGGCAGAGTACTTTGAACGCTGGACAGAACCGTTAGAGTCATTTCACGGAAGACCTGTTCGTCGGGAAGTCTTTGCATAAAAGTGAGAAAAGACGAAATTTTAAAAAACTGGAAGCCGAAAGAAATAGTAGCTTTTCTCCTGAAAAACGGTTTTGAAGAAATCAAGAAGAAAAAACGGGGTGACTACAGGTGTCTTTACAACAGAGAGACCGGGGCTTACACCGAAATTGACATGAGCAGGCAGTCCTTCTCGGCACGTGAGATGCTTACTGTTGCCAAGAATTTTTCCAATGTTTTGCCCCCGTTTTGAAATGGTCTCTCCAATTCGGGGTTTGAAGTCCAATGGTACGAAAAGTTACTATAAAGTTTATGAGTCCATCAACTAAAAATCAGTGAGTTCCTGATTATAAAACTGTTAGCTGTTAGCCAATAACGTTCGTTTTCAATCAAACAGTACTTTGCAGTGCTTAACAGATATGGAATACCCTTTAATAAATCTTTATAAATGGACGAGAAAGAGTGAATTTCCATTGAGACACACTTAGTATTGAACACGAATTCTATGGGGATTTTGCCCTGAATGTTTAATTATACCCACATATATCTATATCTGTCGTACCTTAATTAAGATAAGCATATGAAATGTTTTATGCGAAATTATTTACACCTCTACTAAAGAACATCGGTTTTTTTCCGTTACTATCTACACCATCACTCACTTTCCTCCTCGAACGCACCGCACATGGTCGTCGTTCGACCTACTGTGGCTGTCGCCGTAACCGTAGGTGAAAAGGATGTTCCACGCATTGATCGTAGCGTCCGCGGGCGTAGTAGAGGTCCAATAAAAAAACGAATTTGTATTCGGAAAATACCTCTCATCTATCGCCGGACTGTAAGTATCAAGGTTTACTATAGACGCCAGCTCTTTTATGTTTGGAAGACGCCAGTCGCTGTATCCCGCAAGCGATAATCCTTCACAATATTCTATAGCCTCCTTCCAGTTTTTTCGATCATTGTCTTCCTCTTGCTGCCATGTTAACTTAGTAGTATTGTCTGTTACTGTTCCATCACCTGAAATAATCAAATTATCAAGTAACCAATACTGCTCTCCTCGAACGCAACGCACATAGTAGCTGCTTGACTTATCATGGAAGTGGTCGCGACTGTTGCTGAAAGTGATGCCCCACGCTTCGGAAGTATAGCGTACGTTCGTAGTAGACGACCAATAAATATACGAATTTGTATTCGGGAAATACGTCTCATTTATCGCTGGCGAGTATTTACCATAATGTATAATTGATCTCAGTTCCTCTCTTTCAGGAAGACGCCAGTCATTATAGCCTGCTAAGCTTAGGTCTTCACAATAACTTATCGCATCTTCCCAATCCCTTTTGGTATCGTCATCTTCCTGCTGCCACATCAGACCCGTATTGTTATCAGTTACCGTTCCATTTACATTGTCCGTATAACTCAGTGGGTTGGTGGTATAATCCGAATCCTCTCCCCATATGTCCGTGTATGACTCTGTTTGTCCTGTGTCAGGAAGCTTGAAATCTGAAAAACCACTATTGTCTGAACTTATTACAACCATAACGCTGTCATAGAAAGTGTTAATGTTATCTGTAGCCCTATCATAGCCATCTATATTAATTACAGTGGCGCCATTCTCATTACTTTCATCACTATAATCGAAACAGTCGTCATCCGTATCCATATTAATAACTGTAGTTGTATCATCATTATGATCGAAAATGCAGTCATTTGCGAGACCATCCATCTCAATATCCACTGCAAAAACAAACTCATAAGACCCCTCAGGCCGGCTGGATAAAGTTATCAGTTCAAAAAGATCAAATCTAAATAGAGGTCCCTGGTATGTAGGCGTTATAGCAGACATACCAAAATCAGTTCCTATATAGTTTAAATCCCATGTCAGAATATCAAAATAATAAATACTGCCGTCAGGTGCATATTCCAGAAACCACCAGTCCGCATTTATCCCTTCATAATCCCCTGTGTCAAGCCCTATTGATATCTTCAATTGGTCATCTGTGGCTATGGTTATTGATTCGTCAAAACCATTAGCTTTAATATCGGGCGCGGGATTCTCTGCGTAAGCAGCATTGATACAAAAAAGCGTCATTAAAATTATGATTACTATAGTTAACAAAAAAGAATATCTTCGCCGATTCGCTGCCAAAAATTCACTATTCATGTATCCCTCCTTATTTTGGTATTAAAATACATAATCTTTATTAGGATTTCATATAAGTACACATTCGGGGTATGGCAACGATTCGTTCGTTTTAAAAACGAGGACAGGTCAGTCATCGCAGCCGAATTAATTGAGTAGGATGATAAGATGACTGCTTGTTATCTACAAGATTCCCATAGGACATTGTCATAAAAGCTGTCGCCGCAATCAGCTGCTATTACTCCTTCAGCCCTGATGGGATTTAAACCGGTTACCGATCCTTCTGCATAGCCTGTTTCGCAACAATTTCCATCCTCTAAATGGAAACCAAAATTAATGCCTTCATTTCCGCCTGCTACATCCCATTGGCAACCTGACGGGTATGCAACGGTACCAAATATGCCATCCATACCTTTGACTAAATTCCAATCACCTCCTAAATTGTCCTTTAGACAAAATGGAATTTCAGCATAAGACTCATGAGTCAAATAGATTGGAAAGAGAAAGATTACAAGTGTTAAAAGAAAAATTGTTTTTGATCTTATCATTGTTGATTACCTCCTTCTAAGTTATATTGTTAATATCCACAACACCATACAGCAATAGGATGTACAGGACAACACTCCATCTGTCGGTATCAAAACACCTCAGCTTGTAAAGCGCAGCAGACAACTCAAGACCGCATTGAGATTTCTTCCTTAAATCATCAATCGTTTAATCGGGATCTGCAAAAGTCTTAGCCACTTCATTAAATTTATCGGAAATCTCAATAAAGGCATTTACAATATCGGGGTCGAAGTGTGCGCCGGCGCTCTCTTTTATAATATCAGATGCTTTTTCATGGGGGAACGGAGGTTTATAAACCCGTTTACTTATTAAGGCGTCATACACGTCGGCAAGAGCCATCAATCTGGCCGATATGGGAATATCCTCACCTGCCAGACCTTCCATATAGCCTGCGCCGTCCCATTTCTCATGGTGGTAATAGGCGATTTCACGACCTATGGAGAGAAAGTTGTCCGGGTCGTCGAGATGTTTTTCAGCTGCTTTTATTGCATTTCTGCCATAAACCGTATGCCTCTTCATCTCTGCAAACTCTTCATCTGTCAGGCGGCCCGGTTTTAATAAAATCTGATCCGGTACTCCCACTTTACCGATATCGTGTAATGGCGAAGATTTGTATAGAAGTTCTATACGATCGGGTGTCAGATAATTTCTGAATTTGGGATGATTTTTCAAGTGGGAAGCCAGCAGTTTTACAAAATGCTGCGTTCTGCGAATATGGTTTCCCGTTTCAGGATCGCGGGACTCCGCCATGGCGCCCATTGCAATCATGGTTACATTTTGTAACTGACCGATCTGTTTTGTACGCAATTCCACCTTATCTTCCAGAATTTGATTTTGATCTCGTAAAAAGTCGTTCGCCTCTTTCAGTTTCAGATGAGTGCGTACGCGGGCCAAAAGAATAGGGGGGCTGATTGGTTTATGGATGTAGTCTACGGCGCCGAGATCAAATCCCTTTTGCTCGTCCTCTACCTGTGTTTTGGCTGTGAGGAATATGACCGGTATCTCTCTTGTCGATTCACTCTCTTTCAGCCTTTGACATACTTCGTATCCATCCATCTCAGGCATCATAATGTCTAAGAGGATAAGATCAGGCGGACTGCCCATAGAGACCACTTTAAGCGCCTTCTCGCCTGTGTTGGCCACTTTTGTTTTGTATGTTTCTTTAAGCAGGCCGTTTAAAAGTGATATATTGTCCGGTGTGTCGTCTACAATCAGAATCGTTGCTTTTTCACTCATACTTTATACTCCAATCTGGTAGCTGCTTAGGTGTATAGACTGAAGGCTGAAGAATAACAGGTAAAACATAAGTTATCTATAAAACTTTAACCTTTTTTTATTGGCCAACGGACCCAAGTTTTCTGATTTTTTGCTTCAGCCTGTATAACTGAGTAGTTACCCAATCTGTATTCTTAGCAGGTAAATGCTCTCTTTACCACTGCTGACGGAATATTGGGGCTTTTTGGATTGACCGTAACTTGTTGCAGTCTCGGATTGATCACCAGATCCATATCTTCCAGAGGTACAGCCCCTAAAAGTACTGAATCGCCCAATACCAGCGCCCCTGTAAAACAATTGCGACTTTCAAAACGAACCTGAATCGGCCCGACATAGGGAACAAGAATTCTTTTCCCTTCTGCAGTCGTTACTTCACGTTCTTCCAATTTATCCAATTTTAATTGAATTACTATATGTTCGGGGATGCAAAGAGTGATGGCGCCTGAATCTACAAGCGCAGTAACGGTAATGGTCTTTAATGAGGCATCTTTGGGATTGATTAGCTCTATGTTGGTGTATATAAGGCCCATAGTAAACCTCCAATGTTTATGTCTGTTATATTTTCATCTATAAATGCTTTAAAAATCAATGCGTCATCTAATGCAACTCTATATTGAATCGGATTGTTCACCCAATGGTATATTTAAATTCTCTGAGATTCCCTCCAATATCTCCATTGCCTCGTCAAAACTGAACTCTTTCATCTTACTCTCCAGTTTTGTAACATCCGTTATGGACGCTGCGTGGGTCAGCTCTTTTCGTATTTCAAAGAACACCTCTTCCGCTTCGCTGTCAAAATCCGCCAACAGCTTATAAAATTTAATTAAATTGGCTGATAGGGTTTCGCGGTCCATTCCTGTTTTTCCTGTTGTCTCCTTTGAAGGTTCTATTGTTTTTAAATAAGACGTTAATGTATGGAGCACCTCTTTATGTCGAAGTTCAAAGGCGTTAAAGGCCGTTGTGAAATCCGATTCCCGACGATTGTGAATAATATCTTCCAATTCAGCAGATGTTTCTTCGACAAGAGTGGCTCCGATATTGCCTGAAACGCCCTTTACCGTATGGGCCAGTCGTTCGGATTCCTCTAAATTGCCTTGTTCAAAGGTTTCTTTTATCCGCTCCGAGGTCACGGATTGGCTCTCTGCAAATTGTCTTAAGAGGTTTATATATAGTTTTCTGTTGCCGGCCACTCGACTTATGCCTGCGCCTGTATCAATATTCTCTAATTCAGGGATTTGATCCTCCTCCAGGGACTCAGAGGGTTGAAAAGTTTCCCCTGAAGAGGTTGGTTTAATAAAGCGACTCATGGCGTTGAAAAGCTCTTGCGGGTTTATCGGTTTGCTTACATGATCGTTCATGCCGGCGTCAAGACAACGCTGCCTCTCCTCGATCAAGGCATGGGCTGTAAGGCCGATAATGGGTATCTCTTTATAGCGCTCCTCTTTGCGGATACGCCGGGTCGCCTCATGGCCGTCCATTTCAGGCATTTGTATATCCATCAATATACCGTCTATTTCAGGAGGATTGGGGTTTTCCAGGAGCAGGTTAAGGGCTTCCAGACCGTTGTTCGCTACAGTGACGGTGACATGGCTGCTTTGCAGAAGCTCCACTGCAATTTGCTGATTGATTTCGTTGTCTTCCACAAGGAGTATCTTTGCACCGGCTATCTGCTTTTGCGCATTGGATGCAGGTTCTTCTTTTGATGTGCGTTTTTTGTCTCCCAAATGAGTTGGAGCAAAAAGGCCTACAATAATATCGTACAAGAGAGATTGGTTCACCGGTTTTAGAATCATTCCGTCCAGTCCGGCAGTTTCTGCATGTTCTCTCACTTCTTCTCGTCCAAAGGCGGTTACAAGCACAATGGCCGGGGGGTGGGTCAGGGACAAACCGGCTTTTATTTTTCTGGCAGTCTCTATGCCGTCCATATCGGGAAGCTGCCAGTCCATCAGAATGAGTTTAAAGGGCTCTTCCGTATGGTCCGCCTGGACAACTTCGGCAATCGCTGCTTTAGAGGAGTCCACGCCTTTGACAGGTAATTGGAAATTCGATACAGTACGACACAATATCTCCAATGCGCTTTCATTGTCGTCCACAACCAATACCCTAAGACCACTTAATTCCGGAATAATGTGGAGGGTCTTATCTTTCACTTCCTCTCCAATCCCGAACCATGCATCAAAAATAAAACAGCTCCCTCTGCCCGGTTCGCTTTCCACGCCTATTGACCCCTCCATCATTTCCACCAGATGCTTACTAATGGACAAACCAAGACCGGTGCCCCCGTATTTTCTTGTTGTAGAGGTGTCGGCCTGCGTGAAGGATTGAAAGAGCTTAGCCGTCTGATCCGGTGTCATGCCGATTCCCGAGTCTTTGATGGCAAACTCCAGCTTAACTCTTTCACCCTTTTTTTCTATCATTGAAATGGTAATGATGATTTCGCCCTGGTCCGTAAATTTAATGGCATTGTTCGTTAAATTGATAAAAATTTGACCCAGCCTCAATTGGTCGCCAACAAGACCCAACGGCACGGAGGGATCGACGGATATGAGAAATTCAAGTCCCTTTTGCTGGGCTTTGTGGGCAACGACATTGTTGATATTGTTGATTACATCGTCGAGACTGAAGGGGATGTGCTCAATATCGAGTTTACCGGCCTCTATCTTGGAAAAGTCCAAAATGTCGTTAATAATTCCTAAAAGTGATTCGGAAGCGGACTGAATTTTACTTAAGTAGTCGAACTGTTTGGCGGAAAGGTCTGTTTTTAGAGCCAGGTGAGCCATGCCGATAACCGCGTTCATAGGGGTGCGGATTTCATGGCTCATATTGGCCAGAAAGTCACTCTTCGCTTTGGTGGCGTCTTCTGCCTTTTCTTTGGTTTTTATCAGTTCCTCTTCCATGGCTTTTCTCTCGGTGATATTCTGCTTTACGGCAATAAAATGAGAAACCTTCCCCTGGTTGTCTCGAATCGGAGAAATGGAGGCGCTCTCCCAATAGAGCTCTCCATCTTTCTTTTTATTGCAGAATTCTCCGTTCCAGACACTGCCGGTATTGATGGTATCCCACAGTTCTTTGTAGAACTCCGGTGTATGCACGTTGGATTTTAAAACACGGGGATTTCTGCCTACAGCCTCTTCCGGAGTGTAACCCGTTACATCGGTGAAGTGTGGATTCACGTATTCGATCGTGCCGTTCAGATCGGTTATCACTACTGAGACAGGGCTTTGTTTCACTGCCTGTGACAGCTTTTGCAGTTCCTCTTCAGCCTCTTTTAAAGCGGTTAAATCAAAGGTAACACCATCGATTCGTATGGGAAGACCCTTATTATTATAGGTCACATTGCCGCGGGCTGCTATATTTTTTACGGTTTTATCGGGGTGTACGACCCGGAATTCCGTATCGAATCCACCTTTTCCGGTTATGGCCTTTTCAAGAGACTCCATCACCTGCACTCTGTCATCTCGGTGAAGGGCGGTCTTAAATGCTTCCATATCACCCTTCATACCTTTCGGAAGGCCATACATTTTGTTCAGACGTTCATCCCAGTTCCATGTTTTGTGAATCAGATCACCACTCCAAACCGCAATATTGGCGGCGTCAAGGGCCAGGTTTCGAGTGAGCTCGGACTCCCTGAGGGCCTCTTCCGCTGTTTTTCTGGCAATGTCGGAGCGCAGGGAGAGTATGCTGTGCGCCACATTATCCGCCAGGCGTTGCAGAGTATTAATATTTTCTTCGTCGAACCCGTCTCTGTTTTCGGAATAGACATTAATGGACCCGAAGGCGTCCCCGTGGTCCAACAAAGGAAGCGACAATACAGACGCATATCCCCGCTGCCCGGCATCGTCACGCCAGGCGACAAAGGCGGGATCTGTGCGTACATCACTAATCAGGGAATACTTCCCCAAACGAATCGCCCTGCCTACAGGGCCGCGTCCGCGTTCTGTATCCGCCCAGCTTACCTTTACATTACGTAAATATCCCTTCTCAAATCCGTAATAGGCGACAGGTTTTACGCTCTTTTCCTTATCGAACTCTGCATAACCGATCCATACGAGCTTCTTATTATTCGCCTGTACGATAATTCTGCAAACTTCATATAAAAGCTGCTCCTCTGTCATGGATCGCATAACCGCCTCATTGCACTGACTGATTGTCGCCAGGTCTCTGTTTGCGATCGTGATCTTGTGTTCCGATTCTCTCTGATCGGTAATATCCTCTTCAATGGCAAGGTAGTGGGTTATGACGCCGTCTCTTCTCCTCATTGGCGATACTGTGGAGGAAACCCAGAATACCTCACCGTTTTTCCTTTGCTTACAGTACCTGCCGTGCCACTCCTTTTCTGTAAGAAAGAAGTCAATATCGCACATTTTTTCGCCGTTGGTAAGCTCGTTATAATTTTCTGAACTGTTAACAGCCTCCATGCTTTTACCAATTACCTCATCGCTTCGATAACCCGACACCTGCTCAAATTTCTGATTGACATACTCTATCACACCTGTTGTGTCCGTTATGATCACGATAGAGGAACTCTGTTGTACAGCGGCAGAGAGTTTTCTGAGTTCCTCTTCGGCTGTTCTCCGTTCCGTAATATCACGAACCGACGCAACGACGAATATCCCGTCTTCTGTCTTGATAGGGCTTAGAGACACTTCCACGGGAAAATGCTCTCCACTGCTTCTGACGGCCTGCAATGTGTCGTCATTGCAGGCCATGCATCTGACAGAGGCGTCCTGAATGTAATTCCTGCGATGGCCCGGATGCATATTCCTGACCCCTTGGGGAACCAGCATTTCCACCTGCCTGCCAATAATTTCTTCCCTTTTGTAACCGAAAATATTTTCCACCTGCCTGTTTACAAATTCTATGGCGCCCTCTTCATCGATCATTAACATAGCGTCGGGCGCCGCTTCCATTAAGGTATAAAACCTCTTTTGAGCTGCTTTTTGTTCCGTTATATCGACAAATGTGACACGCAGTTCTTTGAGATTATAATAGTCGTCCAAAACGGGTTTGGCAGTGATTGACACATCGATCAGGGCGCCTCCTTTTTTTATCATTTGGTCTTCCAGCACCTGTGTGGTTGTGTTGTCTGCAGATGAATTGATAAGATTCTTTATTAAAGACAACGCCTCCGATTTTTCGGGAAAAAAATGGTGAACCTTAATATTACCGAACTCCTCTCTGTTGTATTCGAGCAGTTGAGAGAGCGCTTTGTTGTGCTTAACGATGCCTCCATCGTTGTCCGTGCTCACGGAAGCATAGGCAATGGGAGCATTTTCATAGAGATCCCACATATAACCTTCCCGCTCTTTCAGTTCCGCCGTACGCTGCTCTACTTTGTCTTCCAGTTCGTCTCTGGCCTTTCTTAAAGAGCGATTTGCGTTTTGTCCTATCCAAAAAGCCAAACCGGAAAGAAAAGAACCGATAATCGCGGTAATGATCAAGAGAAAAAAGACTGTGTTTCGTGTTTTATAATAGGGCTCGAGGGCTTCCTCTGCATCGATTTCCGTTGTCATGCCAATGGATAAGTCATTGTCCCACAGCCATGCGCCAAAAACAGGGACTCCCCTGTAGTCTCTGTACCCTTCTACATTGTCGCCGTTCCTTCCGGATACAGCTTCTCCGGCCATTAAGGTCAGCGGCAGGCCCGATAAGTCTCCCTTTAGAGCATGGCCGGTGATCAGATTTTCTCCCGGATCGACAAGTCTGAGATTCAAAATCGCGTTTTCGTCCTTTTGTATTAAACCGATATTGTTCAGCATATCATCGAAACGGCTCTCAGTAATCAAAAGGCCCTTCCTGTCAAAGGCGTATGTCTCTCCTGTTTCCCCAATACGACCGAGGCGGGTAATGCGTGTAAAGTCCCTGGCTACATCAAGGCGAAGAGTGATGGCGGCGATAACTGCGCCTTTTTTGTCTTTTATAGGCGCTGCAATGAACATCGTTGGTTCGCCTTTTTTGTCTTTTAACATGACGTCTGACCTGAGTGGCGGAACGAAGAGAGTTTTGCCTTGAAATACTCCTTTCAGAATGGCAGGTCTCTGCTTTGCAATGAGATTTGTTTCGCCCAGATTCGTATCGCGCATAGAGGCGATATTGATAAAATCCGGAGAGATGATAAAAAAGCCGATATTTTTTATTTTATTACGCTGTGTGGATATATAATTTCGCAGACTTTTCAACTCTCGACTTGAAGAGAGGGCGGATTTTGTGGGGATCAGCTCGAGAAGTTCAATGGTCTTTTGGATGACAACGGGGTTTTCAGCCAGTTCATCGATATGCTGACTATAACTCTTAATCCATATACGAAGGGCTTCGTGAGTCGTTGTAAGCACTGTACTCAGCGATTGGGCGGTCTCCTTTCTCACCTGCCGTTCCACGCTGCTTACGGCAATCCATGCCGTTACAATAACAAGACAGAGAAAAAGTATCACAGCCACAATACCGAGGCGTTTAAATTTTACGGATTCAAAGAGGTTGACCCTCTCCTTTTTAAAGAAACGCTTAACGATCATTAATATACCGACCATAAACAGGACAAAGAGGGCCACGATAGTCAGCATAGCGAATTTGTTGTCAAAGCTGTCCGAAGTCTTTGTCGGTTCCTTTAAAAGAGGCAGGCTGAAGGTAATACCGGCCCTTTGTTTCATTTCCAACCGCTCTTCCGGGCTTATCAGGGCCAGCCATTTATTGATGATCTCGACCGGTTCGGGCCAATCCTTTCGAATTCCGAATCCAAGCTTCAGCAAGTATGGCGTTTGCGCGGAAATGGCGATGTTTGTTAAAGATAATTCCGAAATATGATAATTGATTGTCGCCAGATTGCCCACAAAGGCGTCTATCCTGCCGGTAGACAGAGCCATCAGGCCCTTTTGAATGTTTTGAAAAGTTGTAAGATGTAATCGAGGATGGTCCTTTTTAAGAAGCTCCTCAATGGCGTATCCTTTGACTACCCCTACCTTTGAACCATACAAATTCGTTAGTCCGTAAATTTGTTCCCTCTCTGTTTGTTGTGCAATCACATTGGGGAACAGGAGGTATGGTTCTGTAAAAGTCAGAAATTTCTCTCTTTCCGGAGTTTTTGCAACACAAGGCAATATATCCAGTTTCTTTTCTTTGGCCCTCTCGATAATTTCATTCCAGGGGAGAGGCTCCGGGGGGGCAAAAGAGATACCAAGGTCATTGGAAAGGAGGGTCATAAACTCGGCGGATACACCCTTATAGTTGTTGTCACTGTCTATAAATTCAAAGGGAGGCCAATTGCTGTCCACTCCTATTCTGATTTCTCCATGCGCCTTTAGCCACTCCTTTTGTCTCTCTGTCAGTTGGAGCCTGTTTCGTCTCTCATTGGGTTTATCGAAGAAACGAAGCTTAGGATTACTGATCCAACGCCTGTCCAGCTCAATAAGGTCTTTGGTTGCGATTTGAGACAGACCACTGTCAATCTTCACGATCAATGAGGAGTTCTCTGTTAAAACAGCGCTGTGTAATGAATTGGTAAATACTCTCACAGGGCTTCTGTCTATTTCCGACCTCAGTCCCAGATTGTCAAGGGCAATTTCCATCTCCGGTTCTTCCACTACGATGGCGTCTACCGTACCGTCCAATAAGGCGCGTATCTGGCTGTCCAAAGAATCTTCTAAAAGGAAGTTAATGTCGTGATACTTATCTCTTAAATAATCGGCCTGATATGTATCCGATTGCACGGCGATTACTTTATCCTCATAGTCTGCAATGTCCAAAGGAAGTACCTCTCCGTATCGGAGGTATATGCCCGTTCCGATGGGGAACATGGGTTTCGAGAAAGAGAGCCACCGGCTTCTTTCGTCATTAATAAAAAGGCCTGAGTGTATATCAGCCTCGCCGCTTTTGAGGGAATCTAACGTTCCTTTCCATGTATTTGGTGCAAAAAGGATGGTTTCACCCGTTTTTTGCGCCCATAATCGCCATAAATCGACAAGGTATCCTGTGGGCTCTCCCTTTGCATTCAAAAAGGAGAAAGGCGCATAGGAGTAATCTATGGCGATAACCAGAGCGTCTTTATCATCTTCGTCCCCTTTGGAAGAAGACCATTTTTGACCGATTTGACGTCTCTCTTCCTCTGTAATCAGTTCCATCGCGCTGTTAATATATTGAATAAGCGAGGTATTTCCCTCTTGTGCGGCAACGTACCAGTCGTTTTGATAGAGCAGGGTCTTTTTCGAAAAAAGGAAGTCGCTTAAGAGATGGTTGCGTTGTAAGTGATATATCGCAGTCGGCGTATCAGCTGCAAAGACCATCAGAGACCCGTTTTTAAGCTCCTTCATAATTGTGTCGTAATCGGGAAAGGGTTCGATGATAGCTCGTTCCAGGCGCTCCTTGAGGTATCCTTCCACATAATCTCCGCTTAATACGCCTATGCGGTATGCGGAAAGTTCGTCAAGGCCGGTAAAAAAGGGAAGTCTTTTATTGTAAAAGAGATGGGTATCTGTCTTTCTAAGAGCGGCTCCGTATTCAAGATAGGCATCGCGCTCCTTATTATAAAAGAGCCCTGCATGAACGTCTGCTTTACCGTCTCTTGCCAATGCAAGGGAGTCGTTCCATGTTGCAGGGAGATAGGTAAGCTTTACACCTGTTTTTTCGGCCCACAGTTTCCAGATATCGATAATAATGCCTGTGGGGTTGCCGCTTTCATCCTGAAAGTGAAAAGGTACGCAGTCGATGCAGTAGGTTATGGATATGGATTCCGGTTTGGTTATTTCCGGTGAGTTCGATTGCGCAAAGACATTATGTGCGTACAAAAGAAGTATTGCAGTGCATAAGATAAAAAAGATTGTTTGGTATCGATTGTATAATGACATTTTATCCTGAAAATAAAAATGTAAGGGCAGAACTGCGTGTCTGCCCCGGCGGTGGCTAACGAACAACCGCACCGGTGTAACGGCGCGCGACCGGGGCGAACACACAGGTTCGCCCCTACGAATCATCATGAATAATTTTCATGCTTTGTGGTGACCCCCAGGGCCATGAGCCTTTATCCGGAGAACAGACTAACGACGCGCCGGAAAGAAGCGCTTTGCTATGAAAAAGATCGGATTAATTATAAAAAATTCAGTATATTATCATGATAAATAGTGATTTGCCAACACCGGTGTTCTTGATCCAAAGGAAATACCTGTCTTATCAATATCGAATACAATCAAAACAAATCGTCATTCCCTTAATCCCTTAAAGGGGAATTCAGATACATTACATTTATTAACCTGAACCTGTGCATGGGTTTCATTTTCATATTATATTCCTGTTTCTGTATGCCTGAGTAGTTGTTAGGAAGAGTTTTTTAAATGGTGGAAGTTTGAAAAATTATGTTAGATTAAGTAATGCCTGATTAATCACGGAGGAGCCGGGCTTTACGGGATCTATATGGAGAGAAAGAACCAATCCGATTATGACAGTGGCTGGAAGGAAGTCATAGAGAGTTATTTTGAGGAGTTTTTAGACTATTACTTTCCCGCTGTTTACAATGATATTGATTTTACAAAGGGAATTGAATTTCTCGATAAGGAATTCAATAAGATAGTTAAGGAGTCCGATGAGAAGAAGAGATATACTGACAAGCTTGTAAAAGTGTATCTGAAAACCGGAGAAGAGAAATGGCTTTTGATCCATATAGAGGTGCAGGGAGCTAATGAGAAGGGATTTGAATTAAGATTGTATGTATATAACTACAGGATATATGACAGATACGGTAAAGAGGTAATCACGCTGGTAATATTAACCGATGAAGACGAGGCATATCGACCGGAAGTATATGAAGTAAAGAGGTGGGGCTTTGAGCTGAGATTCGGATTTCCTGTGATAAAACTTACAGATTACAGGGGTAAAGTAGAGATAGATAGTGCTAAGAATCCCTTTGAGATAGTAACGTGTGCTCATTTAAAAAGCCTTGAGACAAAGAGAGATAAAGACAAGAGATTGTTTTGGAAGGTAACATTGGTAAAAGCACTGTATGGAAAGGGATATGGCAAGGCCGATATTCTGAACCTGTACAGATTCATAGACTGGATCATGGGCTTGCCGGAAGAGCTGTCCATAAAGTTTCATGAGGAGATCATAAAATATGAGGAGGAGAGAAAGATGCCGTATGTAACGACAGCCGAAAGAATAGGGATGGAAAAGGGAATGGAGAAAGGGATGGAGAAAGGGATGGAGAAAGGGATGGAGAAAGGCGCATACAAGACAAGGAAGGAAGATATCGTTAAATTATACATAAGAGCGAATATGCAGCCTGATAATATAGCAGAGGTGTTAGAGGTAGATGCCGGTTTTGTCATGCAGGTGTTAAATGAGGCGGGTATTTAATTTGGGTAGTCACGAGTTGTGTTGTCAGGGTTGCATTTTTTCATTATTCGCCGTAAAACCGTCTATATTATCGGTAGTCACGTTATGAGCTTTACAGACCTCTTCAGCATGCCTGTGACGCGCCGGATTGTCCATATCTTTTAAGCGTGAAAAAACGCCCGATCTTCTGTCCGTTATGTAGCTGATAGTTGTTTTTAGTATGAATGCTGTTTTTTACTCTGCTGTGTCCGGGATCAGTAAATCTTACTAAAACTGAAAAGCCAATCGCAGATGAAAAGTACTTAAAAACTCAAATACTTTCACCTCTGGTGGCGGTATTTGAGTTTTGCTTTATATAATATGCTAAAATTACGGTAACTATTCAGCCGGTTAGGCTGAAGGCTGAAGCAAAAGATAAAAAAACAACCTGTCATTGTCGGAAAAAGCGGAAGATTCTTTTGATAACGCATATCCTCACTTTCAGTGACACACCGGAGTAATTGTACACCGGCCGGGGCGAACAGTTACGAAAATGAAGAGAATTGATGCTAAAAAAGTTTTTTTTCTAATTTTTTTATTTGCCATGCATTTGTTTATCGGTACTGTTCATGCCGATAATTCTCTATACTCAGCCTTTAAGGCCGAGCACTCCTATACCCCTGGGCAATATCCCGTCGATATACACGCCTGTGATCTTACAGGCGACGGGCTTCAGGAGATTTTAGTTGCAAATTACATAGGTAAGTCAGTTACGATTTACAGGTATGATAAAAAGGGGGCATTCGAGGTATTAAAGGAGGTGGCGTTATCCGGTCATCCTTCCTCTGTCACTGCGGGAGACCTTAATGGAGATTTTATTTTAGATATCGTTACATCGAATTTGGATGAGAACAGCGTTTCCATTCTTTATGGAGATGGTTCCTATAATTATAAAGAACAGATTGCATCTACCGGCAGAGCTCCTGTTGATATTGTTACAGGCGACCTGGACGGTGACGGCGCCATGGACGATACAGGCGTGTTGAGCTATATTGACGGATCGATTTCCCTGTACCACGGTGCTGTTTTGTTTAAAACTATCAAGACAGGTAAGAAACCGGGCTCGTTGAATATCTATGATATGAATTCAGACGGTTTAACGGACTTAATTGTAACAAATACCGGTGATGATAGTGTTTTCATCTATTTACAAGACGTAAAGGGCGATTTTGTACATAGGGAAACTTTAGTTTCCCAGGGTTTTCCCGTAGATACTGTGTTTGGCGACTTTAATAACGATAATCGTACCGATATCGGAGTTGCAAATGTTTCAAAGGGGAATATCCAAATCTTTACACTTTCTCAAGATGGTTCTTATACAAAAGGACAAGTGCTTAAAGAGAATATTTTTCAACCCTTTCGTATTGTGGCAGGCGATTTTAACGGTGATCATTATCACGACATCGCCATATCGGACATAAGGAACCTTAAAAGTACGATAGCAGTTTATCTTGGCGGAGCCGGAGGGATGTCCTTTTACAGTCAGCTATATACAGGTGTAAATCCTGTTTCAATAATTTCCGAGGATATCACATCCGATAATATTCAGGATTTGGTCAGCGTTAACAGCGATAGCCATAATATGGTGGTTTACACAGGTCATGGCGACGGAAACTTCGGTTTTACGAGTCATTTTCCGGCAGGCGCCGGAGCGCACTGGATAGAATCGGGCGATTTCGATTCAGACGGCAATATGGATATCGTTACTTCCAATATTGACAGTACCGATATAAGCGTGTTGATGGGTAGAGGCGACGGTTCCTTTGAACTGCCTGTCATCTATAAAATTGGTGAAACCGTACATGCCGTAACGGCAGGAGATGTGAATGGAGACGACGTTCTCGATTTGGTTACGGCAAATATAAGTGCTAAAACCATTACGTTGTTATACGGAAAGGGAGATGGTGCTTTTGTTATAGGCGATCTTTACTTTGTCACGGCGGCGCCCCATATAGTACGAATAAAGGATTTAAACGGTGACGGAATTAACGACCTTGTCGTTCCTGTATATGGCGCCTTTTTTACTATAATAATGACAGGACGCGCCAACGGGATTTTCGACTATGGAGCTACTCTGTTTTCCGGTGAAACACCCTCTGACGCCGTGATCGACGATACGAATGGAGACGGAATCGAGGATATTATTGTATCTCATTTTGATGAGCCCTTTGTAACAATCTTTTTGGGAAGAGGAGATGATACTTTTATCGATAACGGAAATCTCTATACCGGAGGAGGGCAGCATTCAGTGCTTTTGAAAGATGTCAATCTGGACGGCAATACAGATATCCTGGGCAGTCACTTTTATGACAACGAATTGTTTGTTTCCTTTGGAGACGGAAAAGGAGGATTCAACGATGTAATTACATTTCCCGTCGGTAGGATGCCCTCAACCTTTGTGATCGAGGATTTTAGTGACAATGGTTTAGATGATATTGCAGTGGTCTGTGAGTTGGATAATATCATCTCGATCTTGTCCGGCGACGGCAGGGGAAATTTTTCCGAAGGCGCTCATTTTCTTGCAGGGAGCAGACCTGCCGCAATAACGGGAAAGGATTTTAACAATGACGGTAAAATTGACCTGGCTTCAGCCAACTGGTATTCGAACGATGTGTCGGTTTTATTGAGAAACGAGATTTACTAAACAGAGTCTCTAAGGGGCTAACCAAATATCGATTCTAAAGGAGGAACACAGGAATGACAGGGAATTCATTAAGCTTAAAACTGATGCTATTGGTCGGTGTTTTTGCAGTTCTCATTTTTGTTATAGTGGGAACGACATTTTATGTAACCAACTCTCAATCGGCAGATGCAAGAGTCATCGACATATCGGGACGTCAGAGAATGCTGACTCAGAAAATGTCCAAAGAGGCTCTGAAGCTTCAGACATTAAAGGATGGGCCGGCAGTGGAGGAAGTCACAAAGAGCCTGAAAAAAACACTTGCATTATTCAGTAAAAGCCTGAATGCCTTGAAGGACGGTGGTGTAACACTAGGAACGGACGGAAAGGAGACTGTTTTGCCGGCAAGTAAGGGAAAGGCGAAAATACAGTTGGAAAAAGTAGCCGCTAAGTGGGCGGAGTTCAAAAAACAGATGGATACTATTACAGCATCGGCAGGCGATAAGGATAAAGAAGCCTTTGTAAGTGCAGCCGACACTATATGGAAAAGTAATATTGCTTTGTTAAAGGAATCCAATAAAGCCGTTGTTTTATTAAAAGAGGCTTCCGAGGAAAAGACAAAGATGCTGAAAATTGTGCAAATAAGTTCCATCATCTGTACTTTTGTTGTCATGTTTTTATCGTGGCTATTTTTGAGAGCCCTGGTTATGAGTCCGCTAAAAGAGGCAGTCAAAGCGGCTTATCAAATAGCTGACGGAGACATGACCATGCGACTGCAGGTAAAGAGTAAAGACGAAATAGGGCAGCTGTTGACTGCCATGAATATAATGGTTGACAAATTATGCGATTTTCTTCACGAAGTAAAAACAATAACGAATAGACTGGTAAACGACAGCAGGCAATTGAGCAGTTCCTCAAAGGAAGTATCCGACGGAGCGACAGAGCAGGCCGCATCGATAGAGGAGTCTTCCGCCGCTGTCGAGCAGATGGTGTCCAACATATCCAGCAGCTCTGAAAATGCAAAGCAGACAGAGCAGATATCCTTAAAGGCCGCAGAAGACGTAAAAGGAGGCAGTGAAGTCTTTGGCAAGACGATAGGCGCAATGAAAGATATTGCAGATAAGATATCTATTATAGAAGATATTGCAAGGCAGACAAATCTTCTTGCATTAAATGCGGCAATAGAGGCGGCAAGGGCCGGAGAGCACGGGAAAGGCTTCGCCGTTGTCGCTTCCGAGGTAAGAAAGCTGGCTGAGAGAAGTCAGACCGCTGCACGGGAGATCAATGACCTCTCCTCCTCGAGCGTTAAAATCGCAGAAGAGGCCGGCAGGATACTTGACCAGATCAATCCGGATATACAAAAAACATCGGAACTCGTGCAGGAGATAAGTGCGGCAAGCGCAGAAGAAAAGGCCGGTGTCGAGCAGATAAACCAGGCCATACAGCAGCTGGACAAGATCATTCAACAGAATGCCGCCATTGCCGGCGAGATGTCCGTCATTGCAGGAGGGCTTGAATCTCAGGCCAATGAGCTGAATGAGTCTATGGCGTCATGCAGAACCACGGAGGATGACTTTGCAAAGCAAAAGAAAGCCGATGAGATAGTGGAGCAGCACAGGAACACAGGGCAGTTCAAATATTTGAATTAACCTGACGAGGAATCAATAGTCCCAATAATCGATGTTTATATGAGAAGATACCGTCATTCCCGCAGTCTTTTAGGCGGGAATCCGGAGTATGGAAAAAAGGAAACATCAAAAACTTCTTTGATTTTTTACTTTCAGCTACATACCTTGAGTCGTTACCTTTTATTTTTCTTATTAAATATTTGCAGCAACAGATATCCGCCTATGAGAAATGCAGTGAATCTGTTGCCTGTAAATGTAAAAAAGTCTAAAAAGGATTTCCATAAAAAAAGAGTCAATTCCTTGCTGTCCTCCATTCCTCTTCTTGTCATGGCCTCTGTCAGTTCATACCCAAAAGCGACAAAGAGAGCGAAAAAATGCATAGTGACCACTAGGAGTGCGATAAAGAGACAGACCCTCTTTCCTTTAATAAAAGGAAATAAACCTGTAACAATTGAAAAAATCATGGGCGTATTTCCTGTATATGCCGATGTTTTTATAATTATTGACTTCGTTAAATCGCCGATGTAATCTTTGCGGATTGTAAAATCTACTGTAATAACATCATAGGTGCCTGTTATTTTGGTTACCAAAGCTCCTTTTATGATTGAAATTGTATTGGAAGCCATGTGCGTAATAATTGTGGCATAGAAGTCTTTCACCATCAGCCAGAGAAGAAGAGAGAGAATATAGAGGGAAACAATGATCGATAAGGACATATATATTTTCAATCTCACTATATCCTTTTTAAATGAGAATGTATGATTCAGGTACATAAAAAAGAGGCTCAATATAACGATAATGGCGATGTCCTGAAAAACGAAGTTATGAAAGTAGTCGAAAAACCGGATATTATAAACTGCTACATATGATAGGCCTGTCAACCTGAGAAGGTTAACGATTTGAATAATAAAAAAGCCCGATACTATCCAGTATGGCTTCCTTTGCCACTGCCCCGGTGAAGCAATAACCGATGCTGTGTAGATAATAAACATGTCAAGTCCCGTACAGGCAAAAATTATATTAAAAGTAAGAGAGGGAAAATAGAGAAATGTCTCATGATGTGTATGAGGTATACCTGCCATCTTGAGAAGATGAGAGGTTAAAAGAGCGATAAATTGAGAATAGTAATTATCTAAATCTATAAACTGTTGGAACGTCTCTGAAAGTAGAAGGTAATAACATAATAGTGTAAATCCAAAAAAGATGATGGCGGATCGAGCGGTGTTTATGTTATTTGATTTTTTATGGTTTTCATCATCTTGTTGAAGCATTTTACCCTGATGGCGTTGGAATTTCAAAGAAATTCATTTGTTTAAAACAAATCGTTCTAATCGCCCCATTTGACCCCTTCGGCCGCTCTGTTCGTTAATACCGGCAAATATCTGTTTCCCGGCAGGCCGGGGTCTTTTTGCACGCAAGTTGCATAGATTTCGTTTTTGTTTCCTGTTATTATAATTGTTCCTGTATATCGAATTGTATTTGCTCCAAGTTCGGGTAAATCGATTGTTTCCACTCGATTACTGCTGTGCAGGGTTGCCGTTGTTCCATGAAACTCGATGCCGGCTGTTTTGTTGCTTTCTATTTCTCCAAGATTGATATTTGACAAACCGGAGGTCGCTCCGCCTTCAGAAGCAAGAATACTCAGAAAAACATCGACACTATCATTTGTGCTGTTCGTTACAGTACACGTTGATGCATATGAATCAAGAGTAAGAAGATAGGGGATAATTCCCCGATAACCATTTATGGCCCAGTTCCCGGCAGATTCTTTTATTAAATAGTCATAGCTTGTAAAACCGGCCTCTGCAACAGAGCTTATCGTTGTTGTAAATTTTCTCTCCTCTATTATATTGGAAGTATCGACATAGATTGTAAATGGTGTTGAAATTGTCGATCCCGTACTGACATCGGATCTTATGCGCCATCTGCTGTTTTCGGAGTCGTAGGCTAATATCGTTCCCCCTGATACGACACTCGATACAGCCTGGTTGGTTCCTTCCAGGTCGATCAGAAGATCGTAAACAGAGCCTCCTCCCGCTGTCTGGGTCATAAGAAATCTCGATGTATAATCGAGGTCGTCATAAAATGGATCCCCTGTGGTGACAACAGCGTTTCTGTCTGCCATAGATACGACAACGGAGTCATTGGTTATGTTTTGGGTAAACTTTTTTCTCTCTGCGTACACATTTATGATCCCGTCGGCTTTCGATGTTACGCCTGCTGCATACTGTTTGAAATATTCCGCGAATATTGCAGAATATGTGTGAGTTGAATTTTCCGTTACTTCGATACTCAACGTGTCGGCAGTACTGCCGCCTGATGCGACATACCAGTTAAATCCGATATTATCAGTAGTAAAGAGCGTGGACGGTTTGTAGCGGGAGCCGCTTGTGTCTCCTGTGATGTGCATGATTGTAACCTTGTCCGTTGTGGTCAGAGTAGACAGGTTGGCGGGATTTCCCGCAATGTCGTAACCAAGCCTGTCATCGGAAGAGGTATAAAAGAAAAGACATCCTCCAACTGTAGAGGTTATCCCGACCGGTACTGTGCTCGAGCCGCTGTCTATTACAGGCAGCAGCTCCCCTGCCTCAATGGTATTGTCTGCAATATACTCGGCAGTGGATGTGCCTGTCGTATCCTTCCATACGGCAAGATAATAGGTATATCCGCTTGTTGCGTTTTCAAATCCTCCTTTGCTGTCTGCAAAACAAAACTTCAAAGATTGCGGGTTGTTTACAGTTGGTGATGTCATGATCAGGGGGCTGATCCCGTCTGCATCGGAAACAGTCATTTTTACATCCGGCGTAAAAGCTTCTTTTGCCATGTAATAGGTTTTCAGGCGATTTCCGGTGTTGCTGCCTCCTCCATATACCCCGAGACTTCCTGCTTCCGCATTGGACGGGACCTGACAGGCATAGACAATTATAAGAATCAACAGCGACTCTTTGTACCTCTTTAAAAACAACAACAAACCAGCGCCGGAGACAGCTATGAAAAACAGCATTGACCGGTTGTCCGTAAAGGGGACGTTTGTTGCGGAACCGGAAGATGAGACTGTAAATGTGGCTGTCACCGAAGTTGCCGCCGTGAATGTAAAGGTGCAGGTAGAGCTCGATCCGCTGCATGTACCGCCTGACCATCCGGTAAATGCATAACCCGAGTCCGCAGACGCTGTGAGTGTAATACTCTCGCCATAAGAATAGGTTTCCGAGCAGTCGCTTTCGCAGTTAATGCCCCCGTCAGAGCTTGTTACCGTCCCTCCGCCGGAATTGGTTACTGTGAGAGTATATGTTGATAATGTAAAGGTGGCTGTTATTGTTGTATCGCTTGTGAGTGTGGACGTCGTGCAAGTACCGGCGCCGCTGCAGCCGCCGTTGCTCCATCCGGTAAACTCATAGTTTGTTGAAGGCGTGGCCGTGAGTGTGAGAGTGTTGGCGCAGATATAGGTCTCTGTACAGTCACTGCCGCAGTCTATCTCAGAGGCGCTGCTGGTTACCGTGCCGGAACCGCTTATGCTTACCGTTAATGTGTAGGTCGGGTATGTATTTGCCGCATATTTCAGGTCATCATCGGTGTCGTCAAAATAGCTGATATGGAACTGGCCGCTTGAATCCACTGCCAGTGAGGTATACAAGCCTGCTGTTGACGCAGTGTCAATATTTGTGAAAACCCATGAACCGGAAGAGTTGGTCGCATACTTCAGGTTGTCAAAGCTCATGTCATAATAACTGATATGTTGGTAACCGCTTGAATCCACTGCTATCGAAGTCTCTCTGCCTACATATCCCGAGGTGTCAATGTGCGTAAAGGCCCAAGAACCGGAAGAGTTGGTCGCGTATTTCAGGTTACTGTTGGTGCTGTCAAAATAGCTGATATGCCGGTAACCGCTTGAATCCACTGCCAGAGAGGTGTACAAACCTACAGTGGAGGCAGTGTCAATGTGTGTAAAAGCCCAAGAACCGGAAGAGTTGGTCGCATACTTCAGGTTCGCGTTGGTTAAATCATAATAACCGATATGCCGGTAACCGCTTGAATCCACTGCTATAGATGTATAAAAACCTACTGTTGATGCCGTGTCAATGTGTGTAAAGGCCCATGAACCGGCAGAGTTGGTCGCGTACTTCAGGTCAGCGTTGGTCGTGTCATAATAGCTGATATGGAGCTTGCCGCTTGAATCCACTGCTATTGAGCTATAAGAACCTACGTTTCCAAAAGTGTCAATGTTTGTAAAGGCCCAAGAACCGGAAGAGTTGGTCGCGTATTTCAGGTCACCGGGACCGTAATAATAACTGATATGTTGGTAACTGCTTGAATCCACTGCTATTGAGGTATAAAAACCTACATTTCCGGAAGTGTCAATGTTTGTAAAAGCCCACGAACCGGAAGTGTTGGTCGCATATTTCAGGTTATCGTCGGTGCCGTCGTAATAACTGATATGGAGCTCACCGCTTGAATCCACAGCCAAGGAAGTATAATAGCCTACAGCTCCCGATGTGTCAATGCTTGTTGTCGACCATGATAGAGAGCAGGTCGCCCGAGCTTTGGTTTGAAGGAGAGTATTGAATATAATAAAGAAAGTTAATGAAAAAAACAGATAGGTAACGGATAAAACGCCTTTTTTCATGTTTGCCTGATCCAGACTCCTCCCCAGGAATAGTAAGGACATCACAACTATTAAACAAAACAATTTGTCAGGATCCTATTGTTGAATTATAGTCTTTATTCTAATTAAATGACAATATGCAGGTATCTGATTTATATGGATTACATAAGACAATTAACACAGTGAAGGGAAATATATGAAAATCCGTAGTTCAAATTAATTGGCTCTATCAATACAGTCTGTTGTCGACCGGTGGCGATCATGATTCGTTGAGAGGGCCAATGGGGATTCAATCCCCAAACGATTGTGTCAATTGAATGAATTTGACTTTTTGATCGTTTTGATATATACTTTGGGTATATATCAAAAAAACTTGAGGTAAATGGATGGGGAATAAAACTTCAAAGATATTTATGAATGGCCGCAGCCAGGCGGTGCGTTTGCCTAAAGAGTTTCGTTTTGACTGTGATGAAGTATATGTCAGGAAAGAGGGTAATAGTGTTATCTTATCTCCAAAACATAAATCCTGGCGGGAATTCTTTGAAGAGGTTCCTCTCCCGTCAGACGATTTTATGAATGAACGCTTAGATTTAACGCCTCAAAAGCGGGAGGAGTTATAGTACGGATGTATATGTTGGATACGAATATCTGCATTTATATTTTAAAAAAACGTCCTCTAACCGTATTCAAAAGGTTTGAAAACCTTGATGTTGATGATCTGTGCATTTCTATCGTTACCTATGCGGAACTTCAATATGGTGTTGAGAAATCTATAAAAAAAAGAGAAAATAAAATCATTGTCAATGAGCTTGTCTCTCGTTTGCTCATTCTGTCCTGGGATGAAGGCGCAGCCATGGAGTATGGAAAGATAAGAGCTTACCTCGATAGAAAGGGTAATCCTATAGGTAATATGGATTTATTGATCGCCTCCCATGCAAAAAGCAACAGGCACACACTGGTGACAAACAACCTGAAGGAGTTCAAGAAAATACCGCAGCTCAAGTTAGAAAACTGGGTGTGATGATAGCGGCTCTAATCGCCCCATGTAACCCATCCCGCCGCTCTGTTCGTTAATATCGGCAAATATCTGTTTCCCGACAGGCCGGGGCTTTTTGTACGCTTATTGCATAGATTTTGTTTCTGTTTTCTGTTATTACATTTTTTCCTGCATATTGAATTGTATTTGCTCCGAGTTCGGGTAAATTGATGGTTTCGACTCGATTACTACTGTACAGGGTTGCCGTTGTTCCATGAAACTCAATGGCGGCTGTTTTATTGCTTTCTATTTCTTACATCGGAAACCGTCCTTTTTGCAGACGGTGTAAAAGCTTCCTTTGCAAGGTAATAAGCTTTCAGGCGATTTCCGGTGTTGCTCCCTCCTCCGTATACTCCGATGCTTCCTGCTTCCGTATGGGACGGGACCTGGCAGGCAAATACAATTATAATCATCGATATCGACTCTTTGTACCTTCTTAAAAACAACCACAAACCTGCGCCGGCTGTAGCTATAAAAAACAGTATTGACATGTTGTCTGTAAAGGGAACGTTTGTCGCGTAACCGGAAGAAGAAGAGACTGAAAATGTCGCAGTCACCGAAGTTGCTGCCGTGAATGTAAAGGTGCAGGTAGAGCTCGAACCGCTGCATGTACCGCCTGACCATCCGGAAAAGGTATAACCCGAGTCCGCAGACGCTGTGAGTGTAATGCTCTCGCCATAAGAATAGGTTTCCGAGCAGTCGCTTTCGCAGTTAATGCCCCCGTCAGAGCTTGTGACGGTGCCGTTGCCGGAATTGGTTACAGTGAGAGTATATGTTGATAATGTAAATGTAGCTGTTTCCGTCGTATCGGCAGTAAGTGAAGAAAGTGTACAGGTGCCGGTACCGCTACAGCTCCCTCCGCTCCAGCCTGTAAATTCATAGCCGGTAGACGGGGTTGCCGTAAGGGTAAGGGAGTTAGAACATGTATAGGTCTCTGTACAATCGCTTCCGCAATCAATCTCCGAAGCACTGCTTGTTACAGTGCCTGAACCGCTCAGGGTGACCGTTAATGTGTATGAGGGGTATGTTCTTGCTGCATATTTCAGGTCATCGTTGGTATCGTCAAAATAGCTGACATGCATCTGTCCGCTTGAATCTATAGCTATTGAGGTAAATTGACCTACAGATCCCACAGTATCGATTGATGTTGCGCCCCAAGTACCTGCCGGATTGGTTGCATACTTGAGGTCACCGGTGTCAAAATCATAATAGCTGATATGAAGTTCACCGCCGGAATCTACTGCAATCGAGGTAGGTTTACTAAAACCGGTGCCGCCAACGGAATCAATTGTGGTGCTGCCCCAGGTACTTGAAGGATTGGTTGCGTATTTTAATGTATTGTTAAAATTGTCATAATAACTGATATGTAACTGTCCGCCGGAATCTACAGTTATCGACGTGTTGTAACCCACCCAACCCGATGTGTCTATGGAAGTCGTGCTCCAAGAACCCGATGAGTTGGTTGCGTATTTCAGGTCCAGGTTGGTTGTATCGTAATAACTAATATGTGAATATCCGCTTGAGTCTACTGCAATAGATGTATAATCGCCCACGGAATTCGCAGTGTCAAGAAATGTAGTACTCCAAACACCTGAAGGATTGGTTGCGTATTTCAAATCAAAATTCGTATCGTCAGAATAACTGATATGCAGTTGTCCGTCGGAATCCACTGCTATTGAGTTCTGTTCGCCTACCCAGTTGCCGGCGCCTGAATCAATAGTGCTAAGAGCCCATGAGCCGGAAGAGTTGGTTGCATATTCCAGGTCATGGTTGTTACCGTGTTCATGAATAATATGCAAGTATCCGCCGGAGTCCACTGCTATAGAGGAATAATTACCTGCCACATCGGTGTCGATTGTGGTCGTACCCCAAGTACCTGAAGGATTGGTTGCATATTTCAGATCGTTATTGGCGCCGTCACGATAACTGATATGCAACTGCCCGCCGGAATCCACCGCTATTGAGGTATACAGGCCTACGCTGCCAACTGTGTCGATACTTGTCGTCGCCCAGGAGAGAGAACATTGAGCGTTGGCATTCGTATGGAAGAAAATGTTTGATGTAAGAGAGGAAAGCAGACAATATATGAGAATTTCAACTAAGAAAAAGACTCTTTTATTCTTCAATACCCTCTCCCTTTTCTCTGCCCAACTCTTTCAAGGCTGCTTTCATGTTATCTCTGGCCTGGTTATGTTTCGGGTTAATTGTAACGGCCTTTTCATAGTATTCTATTGCCTCCTCATATTTCAGTTGTCGCGCCAAAGCAAAGCCAAGGTTATTATGGGCGTCTGCATAATCCTCTTTTATTCGAACGGCCCTGGTAAAATGATCGATTGCACTTTCTGTATCGCCCTGTTTCAGAAACACAATGCCGAGATTATTATAGGCCTCTGCGAATTCCGGGTTTAAAGAGATCAGTTTATTAAAAATGTCCAATGCCTCGGATAATTTACCTTCTCCCGCCAGCTCTACACCAAGTTGATTATACATATAGGCTTTTTCCGTGTTTCTCCCTTGTCTTACGTTCCGGACCTTTTGGAAACCCCTCTCTCCATTCATTTTTTTTCTGACAAACTCTATGTTATCCCTGGCCTCAGGCAGATCGGCGTCATGTTTCAAAGCTTCATTAAAATAATCCAGTGCTCTCTCATAATCACCGATTTCTACATAGATGTTTCCAAGATTATTGTAGGCCTGAGAGTTTTTGGGGTCGACTTTGACTGCTTCCATAAAATGATAAAGCGCCTTGTTGGTCTCTCCCTTTTCTACCCAGGCGGCTCCGAGATTGTTGTGCGCCTCCGAATTAAAGGGTTTATATGTAAGGGAGGTCGTATAGTAAGAAATCGCCTCGTCGAACCTTCCCAAGACGAACATGGCGCGGCCCATATTGACATAGGCGTTTGCATAGTCTTTGTTAATGGCAATGGCGTTGGTAAGATGTACTATCGCTTCTTCTGTCTCTCCCTTTTCAATCAAAGCGGAACCGAGATTATTCAGAGCTGCAGAATTGCCTGTTCGTATTTCCAACGCTCTTCTGTAATGCTCTATCGCCTTGTCCAGGTTGCCCTCTTTTTGAAAGGAATGTCCCAGATTGGTGTGACCTGACGGGTGGTTTGGATTTAATTCCACAGCCCTGGAAAAGAGGGCCATACTGTTTCTCCATTGTTGAGACTGATGATAGGAGAGTATGGCAAGTGTTATAACCATAAGCGGTGGAACGGTGATTAAAAGTATTCTAAGTTTATATAACTTTATCAGTAAAAAAGCCGTAACTACAGAAATACCTGCAAGGGGCAGATAGAGAAACCTGTCTGCTCTGAAAATATGGTGGGCCATAATTTGCGAACTCGGCGCCATGGCGATTAGAATAAAGAGTATGCCGAATATGAGTAGCCGGTGTCCCCTCAGGCGTACGGTTGTAAAGAGTAAAAGGATTGTCAAACCAATACCTGTAAGAACAGTCGCTTCAAAAAGGCTCTTCGATACGATCTCCGGATACATAATAGATAAACGATTCGGCCATATGAGAGTCTTCATGTTGAAATAAAAAGTTGTAAATATGGTGAGTATTCTGTCCGTCAGAGTGAGCTCCAATATATCGATGTAATATTGATCGTCTCGATAGTTGGCGGAGCCTTTCATCTTTAAGACAACGGCGCCGATTACGATCAGCCATAAAGACCATGTGTTGATCAGATATCTTTTTGAATTGTCTTTGAGACTTTTAATATGTTTTGCCGAAAAAGAGAACTCAAAGGCTGCAATCAGAATGGGTATGACAATCCCTGTAACATTGCTCAAGCACGAAAGGAGACAAAACAGTGTAGTCAATATGTAATATTTCCTGCTCTTTTCCCCATTGTTTATGGCTTCTTTTAAGGATAAATAGGAGTTAAATGAAAGAAAAGCAAAGAGGGTCATAAGAAGCTCCTCTCTCGCGCCGATCCATGAAACCGGTTCCGCAACAACAGGGTGCAGGGCGAAGAGGGATGTTGCAAAAAAAACGGAAAGAGCTGTGTGTCTGCTCCTCTGTTTTATGATTTCCATATCTGTAAGTTTTATTAAACGAAGGAGCGTTAAATAGAGAATCGACACATTTAATATATGGAGTATTAAGTTCGTAAGATGATGCCCCCCTGGATTGAGTCCCCATAATTGATAATCCACTGCACTTGAAAGCAGACGCATCGGGTAATAGCTTCGCGTTGAAAAGTTGGTGAATATCCGGTAGAGATTATCTGTGCTCAGGCTCCTGATAAAGGGGTTTTCAACGACCTGATTGTGTTCGTCATAGCCTGTGAATTCGAATTGCAGGGTCGAATGAAAAGCGACAGAGACTATGATAATCAGTAATGGTAAAAGGAAGTAGAGTAAACGATTGCTTGCTCGGGAGTTACATTTTTTTTGTGTCTTGATTTTTCTCATTGAAATTATATCCTTAAATATTTTATTTAACGGCTTATGTTACAATCCGGTTTGTTTAGCGGAGGTGTTATATTGTAAAGGAAAGCGGAGAAAAAAGGTGTTTTAATGCTAAGGAATTTCAAAACAGTAACAACTGTGAGAGTCACCTGCCTACAGGTGACCTCTGCGGTGCGCTTGCAAGACGCTGCCGGAGGGAGTCACCCCTGGGCAGGGAGTCAAATGTTTAAACCATAAGGATTCATTTGTCTTATTAATGTTCGAACAATGTCATTAACTTAAGTAGCCGCAGGCTTCAGCCTGCGCAAACCGTTGGCTCATTGAAAGGGGAGGACGGAGGGTGCATTTTTTGAAGTCCGTTGCTTAATAGATCATGAATAAAAATAATTGGTTACATATAATCGGGCGGCTAGCCTCGACAGAGTTGTTTCTTATCAGCTTTCTTGCGCTCTTTTGGGAGATACTCTTTATAAGATGGATACCGAGTCAACTGCCTTTCCTCACTTACTTTAAAAGTCTTGTGTTGCTTGCCTCTTTTTTCGGACTCGGAGCGGGGTGTATGATCTACAGGCGATTCGCCCGAAGTCGTGGATTTTTAATCGTTGTTTTTACTCTCATTGTATCTGTTTTCGCTTTTACAGTGCTCTTGGATAATGAGTATATAAAAAGCAGAGGATTTAAAAGAGGATATTCCGGTGAGAGAGAGACGATAAGCCCGGGCGGGTATGAGTCGGAGTTTACGATTGAGTTTCAGGGCGGAAGAAGAGGAGGCGCAATCGTTATTATAACGATATTCGCGATCGTCTCTTCCATATTCATTCCATTGGGGATTATCATGGCCGACTGTTTCGGGAAACTGCCGCCATTGACCGGTTATACAATAAATATTATGGGAAGTCTTACTGGAACGATCGCCTTTTTGGTCATATCGTTTCTCAGGGCGCCTCCTTTTATATGGTTTTTTATCGGTTTCGCCCTGTTGTTATGGTTTGTGCGCCAAGACAAAAAAAAGTTTTATTACCTGACGGCAATCGTAACAATCCTGTTGATATCCATATTTCTAAAGGAGAGACAATTCTACTGGTCGCCATATTACAAAATAAGAACATCGGAAGAGACTGCTGTCGTCGATGTACGCAATCCGAAGAGTAATGAACTTGTCGCAACAAAAGAGGTGTTGACCAGGATTAATATTTTTGTGAACCATACCTATCATCAGGCCATAATCAATATGGGTGTATATAACGATAAAGAGAGGATGGAGGATTTTCTCAATCGCCTTGATATTGCCAGAGGACCAAATATCGATCCATATATCGGTTTTTTCAGACGTTACAATAATCCCTTTCAACGATATTTTCAGGAGTTTCGTAAAACTCCGGATAATGTTTTGATCATTGCAGCCGGCTGCGGTAACGAAGCGGCGGCGGCGATCAGACATGGCGTGAAAGAAATCGATGCTGTTGAGATAGAGCCCGGGATTATAGAGATTGGCAGGAAAATGCACCCTGAAAAACCTTACCACAATCCTACCGTAAGAGTTATAAATACTGATGCCCGCGCTTTTTTGCAGAGAACCGATAAAAAATACGATCTCATCGTTATGAATGTCGTTGATTCCCACTCTCAATACGCCACCAGCACGGGATTGCGTCTTGACAGTTATATTTACACCATAGAGAGTTTCGAGCAGATAAGAGATCATTTAAGCGATGAAGGGGCCTTTATTATGGAAGCCAGCGGATATCATTGGGGCATTCCATGGTCTTTTAAGAGACACATGAAGATGATTGAAAGCGTATTCGGCTCTCCGGGGGAGAATACCGGATGGGGTGCAGGAGGGCCTTTGCTTTTTATCAGACCTATGGAAAGACAGGACGATTCTTTAAAAAGTAGTCGTGACGGCGTTTTGGCGGCAACGGATGACTGGCCACAGTTTTATCTCCATAAGCGAGCCATACCTGGTGTATATGTCATAATTATTGTCATTATACTGTTGATTTCAGTTTCATCGATTTATCTGATAGAGCCCGATATAACGGAGAAGCTGGATCTTCACTTTTTTTTCCTCGGTTTTGGATTTATGTTATTGGAAATTAAGTCCATAACTCATTTGTCGCTTCTTTTTGGCGCAACATGGGTCGTAAATTCCATTGTAATATCTGCGATTCTTTGCGCCATTGTGATTGCGAACCTGGTAGTGGAAAGAGCAGGTGGAGTGGATTTTAAAATTGGTTACTTTCTGCTCTTTTGCCTGCTTATTTTAAGTTATTCTGCTCACCGATGGATCGATTTATTGAGCCTGAGTATTTTTTTGCGTATTGTTGTGTCATCTCTTTTGTTGGGAGCGCCGCTTTTTTGCGCAGGTCTTGTTTTCGCAGATTCCTTTAAAAAAACAGATGACAGCGGTTTGGCCCTTGGCGCCAATCTCCTTGGGGCAATGGCCGGAGGATTTGGGGAATATGTCTCTTTAATTACAGGCGTGAGGAATCTGTTAGTGGTCGCTTTTATTGTTTATATTTTGTCGTTTTTAGCTTTATTGGCTTCGTTAAGACGAAAAAGGAATCAATGAGATTTTAAGAGTTTCTCAGTCGCAGATTTACACCTAAAAGTGACAATTAGGTCGAGGACCGAGGGTGTAAAAGCAAGTGCTTAGGCAAGGAGGCAAGACGATTTAGGCGCAGGCGTAGCTGAGCTGCGTTGAGCACTAAATCGGTGAAGTCCGACGCAGCATAAGTGCTTGATTTTACAGCCGAATCCCGATCTAATTGTCACTTTTAGGTTACATTAAGAGGTTCGCCCAATGTAGGGGGGAAATTTTTTGAATCCCTACTGCCCCCACTGTGCGCCTGAAGTCGTCCTGTCAGTCAGTACCGGAACAAATCTTTTATTTTGGGGTGATCCGCCCTGTCTCTGCATACATGAAGTCCAAAGGTTATCCTTATTGCCGGTTATTATAATTTTGCCTGCATATCTTATGACATCACTTCCCATGGCTGAAACATCGACAGTCGCACCGGTGAGCGTTTTGTCCATTAAGGTTATTTCCGTACCGTCAAACTGAATAAAGGCCAAACTGTTGTCTTCGATTTCACCCAGATCAAGATTGATTAAATCGGACACAGAGCCTTCTGAACTGATAATATCGAAGAATACATCTACCCTGCTGCCGCTGTTGTTTGCAACGATACAAAAGGTTTCATGATTGCCAAGTGTAAGTATGTAAGGTATGATTCCCTGATAGGCGTTGAGCGACCATGCGCCGGCGGAGTTGCTGTCCAGGTAGGTATATGACGTATAGCCGGTGTCTGCAACGGAATTCACGATTGTCTTGAATTTCCTTGTATCTATTACATTACTTTCGTTGAT
This sequence comes from Candidatus Magnetocorallium paracelense, assembly GCA_029001845.1. Taxonomy (GTDB): domain Bacteria; phylum Nitrospirota; class Thermodesulfovibrionia; order Thermodesulfovibrionales; family Magnetobacteriaceae; genus Magnetocorallium; species Magnetocorallium paracelense. The sequence continues at coordinate 52,476 of JAREWP010000013.1, forward strand.
CGTGATTTTAAAACTCCCGGCTGCGGAACTGCCCATGGAAACATCGGAAGTGATGCGCCATCTGTTGTTGTTGGAATCATAGGTCAGTGTCGTTCCCTCTGTGACTACTTTGGATATGGCCTGATTGTCTGCTTCTATGTCGATCAGGATATCCGCAACCGACCCGCCTCCCTGACTTTGGGTCAGGAGATATCGGCTTGTATAGTCCTCTCCGTCATAGTAGGGGCTCGAAGTGGTGGTCACGGCATTTCTGTCCGCTATGGTTACGGTTATGATATCGCTTGTAATATTTTGCTGAAATCTCTTCCTCTCCGAATTGATATCGATGACTCCATCGGCCTCTGTGGTTACGCCTGCAATATACTGTTTTTTGAATTCCGCAAATGTGGATTCATAGGTTTGAGAGTTGTTTTCTATTACCTGAAGGTTTAGTATGTTCGATTCCGACAGGCCCGAGGAGAGATACCAGTTGAATCCGATATCGCCTATCGTAAATGTTGAAGCCGGGGAGTATCTCGCAAAAGAGGTATCGCCGGTCAGGTGCATAAGAATTACCTTGTCCGTTGTTGCCAGAGATGTCAGAGAATCGCTGACGCTTCCGGCAATATCGTATTGCAAATTACCGTTGCCTGAAAATATCAGGCAGCCGGCCGTGGAGTTGGTTGTGCTTATCGGTACTCTGCTTGCCGCGCTGTCCAGAACCGGCAGAAGTTCTCCTGTGGTGATCAGGTTGTCAGCCGTGTATTCGGCGCTCGTCGCACCGGTCGTATCTTTCCACACTGCCAGATAGTAGGTATAACCGCTTGTTGCATTGTTGAATCCGCCCTTACTGTCTGCAAAACAGAATTTCAGGTCTTGAAGGCTTGTGGTATTGGGAGAAGTCATGATTAAAGGATGCATTCCGTTTAATACATCGGAGATATTGTTGGAGACCGTGCTTTTGTACGCCTCTTTGGCGAGAAGATAGGTGGAAAGGGAAAAAGAACCGGACGACGATGAGTTGTAGCAGCCGCCGTAAGTAAACGTAGCGGTAACGTCGGTATCGGCGGACAGGGAAAGCGTGCATGTTCCCGTACCGCTGCAGACCCCTCCCGACCATCCGCAGAATCCGTATCCCGAACTCGGCGTTGCCGTGAGGGTTACCGATGTGGTGGATGTATACGTTTCCGTACAATCGCTGCCACAGTCTATGCCGTTGTCCGAACTCGTTACCGTGCCTCCGGCGGAATTGGTTACTGTTAATACATATTCTGAGCTGTCAGAGGCGGAGGCTGTAAAAACAGCTGTTTCCGTTGTATCGGCTGTAAGTGAGGAAAGGGTGCATGTACCGGCGCCGCTGCAGCTCCCTCCGCTCCAGCCGGTGAACTCATAGCCTGTGTCAGCAGTGGCCGTAAGGGTGATGGAGTTGGAGCATGCAAAGGTCTCTGTACAGTCTCTTCCACAGTTTATCTCCGAATCGCTGCTTGTGACACTGCCCGAACCGCTTACGCTTACTGTTAATGTGTATGACGGGTAAGTTGCAGCCGCGTATTTCAGGTCGCTGTTGCCGGGCTCCCAATAGCTGATATGTAACTGACTGCTTGAATCCACTGTGATCGACGTGTTTTCACCAACGGTACTCACAGTGTCAATAGAAGCAGAGCCCCATGTGCCGGAAGGGTTAGTGGCGTATTTCAGTTTGCCGTTGGTGTCGTCATAATAACTGATATGTAACTGCCCCCCTGAATCCACTGCGATGGATGTATAATGACCAACGGAACCTAATGTGTCAATAGATGTAAAGCCCCATGTGGCTGACGGATTGGTTGCGTATTTCAGGTCGCCGTTGACGCCGTCGAAGTAACTGATATGCACCTGACCGCCCGAATCCACAGCGATTGAGTTATATTGCCCAACGGAACCAACGGTGTCAATGGATGTAAAGCCCCATGCGCCGCCAGGATTGGTTGCGTATTTCAGATCCAGGTTGGTTGTGTCGTAATAACTGATATGCAGCTGTCCGCTTGAGTCCACTGCGATGGATGTATAGTCTCCAACGGAACCAACTGTGTCAATATATGTAAAGCTCCATGCGCCGCCGGGATTGGTCGCATAGTTCAGGTTATCGTTGAGGCCGTCATTATAACTGATATGTAACTGACCGCCTGAATCCACGGTAATCGAGGTGTAATTACCTGCCGAGTTCGAGGCGTCGATGACTGTAGAGCCCCATGTGCCGGAAGGATTGGTGGCGTATTTCAGTTCATAACTGGTGGCTTCGGAATAACTTATATGTAACTGCCCACCGGAATCCACTGAGATAGAGGTATATTTACCTGTTGAATTCGCAGTGTCAATAAATGTGGAACCCCATGTGGCTGACGGATTGGTGGCGTATTTCAGGTCGCCGTTGGTTTTGTCATAATAACTGATATGCGCCTGCCCGCCTGAATCCACTGCGATTGCATTATATCTGCCTACTTCGCCTGAGGTGTCGATGAATGTTGCTGACCAGGATAAAGAGCACTGTGCTTCGACGCGGTTAGAGAAGATGAGAGTAAACAGAGTAGTTAAAAGTATAAAGAGCGTGAGGGTTGTGGTGTTTAAAAACAGTTTTTTCATTTCTATGTTTTCTCCCCTCGAAACATGGAAATTCAGGGTATGAATGTTAAAAGAAAAAAGGTAACAGTTCACGGGGGTCAGGGATCGGTGGTCTGTTTAGAGAGATTTGTTTTTTTCATAGTAAAAACTTGGGAAAAAGTGGAAATGACAATTATGTTCATGAAATTCAATAATAAAATCTCTTTTGCTTTCAACTGACCTCTGATCTCGGATCACTGTGAACAGTTACTTTTTTTTATGCGCCTGTTGTTGAAATAAATAAGAATTAAGGAAAAGAAGATTAAGTTTATTATGAAAAAAATATGATGCCGGCAGTCGTGATATCGGTATTATAAAAAAGTAAAAATAAAAAAGCAACCAAACTTTTTATAATGGAAATGTCGTTTTTTTCGATAGGAGTGTTTCTTTGCGTTATCCATTGGAACGGCCTGCCGGGTAGTTACAATTATAAAAAAATATGGTATACTGGTTTCATAATGATTCTCTGATAATAAAGATAGACCGTGCAGGGGTTCAAGGTTCTGAATCACTACTACCCTTGTAATTACTATTAAGACATTGTCAGTATATTGCACTATTGAAACTAACACTCATATTTAACCCCTTCTCTTACAAACTCCACGAAGAGAACCTGAGAATCGTACAACGTTACTTCGGCCTCTTCCCGCCCCTCTCCCTTGCATGGGTGGCCTCCATTGCCGAAAAAGCAGGGCATGATGTGGATATCATTGACGCCAGGACCTTGCGTCTTTCCAAAGATCAGGTCGTAAAAATGCTAAAAAAAGACAGACCTGATATGATCGGTTTTATGATGACTACTTACATGTACCGCGAGACTCTGGAGTGGATCAAATATATTAAGAAGGAGATGCCGAAATTAAAGGTAATCATCGGCGGCTATAATCTGCGGGTCTATCCCATAGAGTCGGTTATGGATGAGACGATCGATTACGGCTGTTTTAATTCTGCCTATGAAACCGTGCCCGGATTGTTGGAAACGATTGAAAACAACAGGGATCCCGGGGATGTGCCCGGTTTGATTTACAAACGCAATGGTAAGGTGATTCAAACGGACTATCCCCATGAACCTGATTTTAATCTCTACCCCAATCCCGCCAGGCATTTACTGCCCAATGAACTCTATGCCGAGTTTCCCACGGAGCGTAAGAATTTTACGGTGATGGTGACTAGTAAGGGATGCCCTATGGGGTGTAAGTTCTGCGAAGCAGGGGGGACAAAGTATAATCCCAGGAGTATACAGACAGTTGTAGATGAGATAGAAGAGTGTTATAATCGGTACGGAATCAGAGAGATCGATATATTTGATTATGAATTTTTGATTAATAAAAAAAGGGCCATGGGCATATGCGAGGAGATAGAGAGACGGAAGCTGGATATATTGTGGGCCTGCAGGGCGAGGATCGATTCCGTAAACGACGAATTGCTCGGGGCCATGAAGAGGGCAGGGTGCGGGAGGATTTATTTTGGTATTGAATCGGGTCTTCAGGAGATGCTGGATCGCGTGAATAAGCGAATTACCCTTGAAAAGGTGAGAGAGAGCATAAAGATGACCAAAAAACACGGTATCCGGACGTTGGGATTTTTTATGACAGGGCTGCCCGACGAAACGCGTGAGAGTTTAAAGGCCACGGTAAAGTTCGCCAGGCGTCTGGATCTCGATTATGTACAGTTTTCAAAGGCCACGGCGAAACCTTTGACAACATTGTGGAGGGATCTTGTAGCAAGTACGGGACACGATTACTGGCGGGAGTATATTTTGGGAAATCAGGAAGAGGCGGTTTTACCGAGACCGTGGACGGAATTGACAAACGATGAGATCGATTATCTGACAAAGGATGCCTATGTAAAGTACCATTCAAGACCCTTTTTTCTGTTAAAACATGTTTTGCAGTTAAGGTCGTTCGATGAATTTAAGAGGAAGTTCAGGGGCTGGCTGGAGATGAAATTCTCCCAGGAGGATGTGTCCAAAGCAGATCACAAGTTTGAGGCCTATATAGAAAGCAAATCCCACCTGGAGTGGTATAAGAAGATGTCAAAGTGGAGGTAGGGGTTCAAGATTTTGAACCCCTACAGCGAACAGGTGTGGACGCCCCCACATATTTTTGATAACATGGAAAAACAACGTCGCCGTTCTATACGATTAAAAGGATACGATTATTCGCAGGCAGGGTTATATTTTATTACAATTTGCACCCATAATAAAAAGTGTTTGTTTGGTAATGTTATTGAAGGAGAAATGGTCCTGAATGACGGGGGAGAAATTGCAAAGCAGTGTTTACTGGATATTCCAAAGCATTTTCCGAATAGGATGTTACTTGAATATATTGTAATGCCGAACCATATCCATATGATCATACAGATTGTTGATGCCTCCGTAGGGGTTCAAAATCTTGACCCCCTACGACGAACGAACAGGGATGGCGTATTCGCAGGGGTTCAAAATCTTGAACCCCTACGGTGTTTTTCGGGATATTGCGATATTGAATATTACAATTATCTATAAAGGCCGATATCACATACGACAGGCTCTTGATTTGGAGATTCTTTCCTCTGTGCTTCAGAACAGAGGCCATACGGTCAGGTTCGTATATGTACCCGATCTTTTTGGCGTTACCGATAATGTTTTGCAAATAAAATATCTTAACGCTCTTGTTACATCTCTAGGGAAAAGCATAACGAATATTGTCGAAACAACCCCCTCTGTTGTCATATTCAGCGTACTGCCCGGTACTTACAGATGGATGAGAGAGCTTGCCGAAGAGACGAAAAAAGTGGTGAATGCTCCCATTGTATTTACAGGGCTTCACCCTACGCTCGTACCTGACAGAGTGATGAAAGACCGGTTTGTCGATTATGTCATTGAAGGCGAGTGTGAAGAAGCGATTCCAGCACTCATCAATGCGTTGAAAAATTCCGGAGATATGGAAAAGGTCGGTAATCTCAGATATCGAATGGATGGAGAGGTTAAAAAAACAACTCAAATGAATCCCGTTGATCTCGATTCTCTTCCCATACCTGACAAAGCACTTTTTACGCCCCATGTGCAACATTCCTACAGCTATGTCGCCATGGTGAGCCGGGGATGCCCCTTTCACTGCTCTTACTGTGAGGAAACTTCCATGAAGAAGGTATATGGAAGCAGGTATTTCAGGAGGAGAAAGGTCGATAATATTATTGAAGAGCTTTCATCGGCAAAGCAAAAATACGGATTCAAAGAAGTCATATTTAAAGATTCCTATTTAACGGGTGATATGAAGTGGCTCGTAAGCTTAATGAAAAGATATAAAGAAGAGATCGATCTGCCATTTAAATGCTTCTGCACAATAAATGGATTTAACGAGAAAACCGCCTCTCTTTTAAAAGAGGCGGGATGCTATTGCATCGAGTTCGGATTGCAGACATGGAACGAGAGGTTACGTCGTGAAGTTTTAAAGAGATATGAGACCAATAAAGAGGCTTTGGAGGCCTTTGAAATATGCGATAAAGCCGGATTATCTTATGATATCGATCATATGTTCGATTTACCTGGCGAAATGGAAGAGGATCACATCAAGGGAGCGAAAAGGTATAAAACATTGCGTTGTTTAAACAGAATAAAGGTGCATCGACTCGTTTACCTGCCAGGGGCCGGGATTATCGAGGAGGGGATTAAATGCGCTTCTTTACCGGGCAATTTCGATGTAATCTCTGCGGAGGGTGTGGAGAGTGATTTTTACGAGCAACATAAAGATATTTCAAAGGATGGTGCGTCAGTCAGGGATTTCTCGGTTTTATATAAAATTCTCCCTCTTTTGCCTGAAAGGATGTTGACCATACTGCTTCGCAGGAGACTCTACAAAGTGTTACATCTGATTCCGTCGGCTGTGACGATCATTGCACAGGGAATTATCGCCTTTAAAAACAGAGACCTCAGATTTTCGATATATTTGAGATATTATCCTTATAAAATAGTAAAGGCAGTTTTTGAAAGGGGGTTCAGGTCATAACTCCGAACCTGCACATAGGGTTTATAATTCGAGGTTGTTTTTTTTGGGGAACTGTCCGATATATGACAGTTGTTAAATAATGAAAAAATCATCGGCCCCTGTTTCTCTTTTTATCAGAATATCGATCTCCCTCTTAATTTTGGCTGTTCTCTGCTATTATAAAGAGATAGATATCTATATATTGAAAGAGGAGTGGGGAAAGGCGAATGGCGCTTTACTTATCATAACAGCGATAGCCTCTCTTGTGGTGCATACACTGGCGGGAGCCGACAAATTATGGCGTGTTTTAAGGGCCATGAATGTGGATATCTCTTTTAAGGAGATATTCAGAATACGGATGGGTACAGGGCCTCTCAGGGTGTTGATGCCTTTAAAAACGGGTGATTTAATTAATATCGCCTATCTTAGGCGATGTAATTACATGCCCTTTGGTCAGGCCTCGGGTGCCGTGATATTCGATAAGGGATTAAACGGGATCGGCATTTTTTTCTGGCTTCTTTTGAGCATCGTTTTTTTGCCCGACATATTAATGCATTGGCAGTTACCGGCTGCATTCGCTATTTGTCTTTTTTATTTTTCAATTGTTTTCAACCCATGGCTTCAGGAAAAGATCGCAATGACAGGAGGTCTGGTTCATCCCAAAATCGAGAAACTTGTAAAGGAAATAATGGTTCCCTTTAAAAGTTTTCCAAATAGATTAAAGCTGTTCTTCATAACCTATGGTATCTTATTTCAGGCAAGGCCGCTGATTGTTATATACCTGCTCTTTATGGCGTACGGAATCACACCCGATATCAGTAATGTTATTGCCTATACCTCGATCGCCATACTTTTTGGCCATATACCGATAACTCCCCTGGGTATAGGGCCTCGTGAGGCGACTTTGGTTGCTCTTTTTGCCGGACAGGCGACATCTGAGATCATTGTAAGTGTGGCGGCATTAATGACGTTGGCAGTGTATGTTATCCCTATGATGGCCGGGGCGTTTTGGACGCCCGGTATTATGAGGGATTTTATCTCTCCCGATGTGGAGATAAAAATGTAAGGTTCCGGTTACAATCCTAAACCTGTACAGACGTTGCATATATGCACATATAGGGTTGGGGTGATAGGGGTACAATCCTCGATATGTTAACGCTTCTCCACCGTCACCCCTCACCTTGTCTCCTCTCCCCTCAAGGGGAGAGGAGACATATCCGGAATTTCTTTGAAATTCCCAAGCATTAAATCAAACCTGTTTGGCGCCGGTTATGCCGGATTAGGTATGGAATTTGATTCTTAAAAATAAAGCAAAGCTGGCGTTTTCGGTATTATCCTATAAATTTAGCAGGCATAAGAGACATCCCGTTGTGGTTGCCTGGCTTATCACGGGCAGGTGCAATGCGTCGTGCCTTTATTGTAAGTGGAAACATCTCCGCGCTTCCGATGAACTGAATACCAATGAAGTTAAGAATATGGTAGATCAGATGAAACAGGCAGGTGTGCTTTTTATCTCTTTTACAGGAGGAGAACCTCTTTTAAGGGAGGATATGGGAGAGATTATAAGATATGTAAAGGATTCCGGTCTTGTATGTAAATTAAACACCAACGGTTCTCTTGTAAAGTCACGGATAGACGATTTAAGGGGACTCGATCTTTTGCAGATAAGCTTTGACGGCCCTGGTGAACTGCACGACAAACTTCGGGGAAACGGTACATCCGGTGTCGCTTCGGAGGCTGTAAGGGCTGCCAAAAAGGCAGGCATCAAAGTGCAGCTTATCACATGTTTAACAAAAAAGAATATTTCGGCCCTGGATCAGGTGCTGGCATACGGGGTAAACGTAGGCTCTAAATTTAACTTTCAGATACTGTCGAAAGAGTTTATGGGAAAGAGCGAGATCGATACCTGTTTGCCCGGGAAAGAGGAGTTAGTAAATGCATTACAATATCTGATCGATTTGAAAAGGAATAGAGATTCACTTTCAAAGGCAATAGGAAACTCCCGAAGCGAACTTGAATATTATCTGAACCAAACGGAGGGGGGCGACGGGAGATGTGATTGTGAGCTTGTGACCGCTACGATGCTTCCTGAGGGGAAACTGATTTTTTGTGGTAATTCCAGGGAGTATAAGTATTTCGACGCACGAAGCGAGGGATTTCAAAGCGCCTTTTCAAAGCTGACGATTCCGGAGTGCGACGGTTGTGTATGTGTCGGGAAGTTACGGCTTTCCAGGGTATATAAGTGGGATATTTCCGTTATAGGAGATATGATTCGTAAGTAATTTGGTTGTAAAGAAGATGTAGCCGCAGGCTTCAGTCTGCGTAAAGGGCGGCGAATAGAAATCCGTATTTATTGTCAAAAAAGGCGAGACCTGGAGTCATGACCTTTCGTGTAAAGGGATGTGTCCTTTAACAGAACGCGGCGCAGGCTGAAGCCTGCGGCTACATTTATTTGTAGCATAATGAGGAGTCTGCCCCGATATGTAAAAGCCTCTCGTAGGGGTTCAGGATTCTGAACCCCTACAACGAATCGATTCTAAAAAAACGGTAGTGTTTATGAAAAACAAAAAAGTTGTATTAATAAACCCGAGAGCGACATATGTAAACGAGATCGCGCAGAAGTGTTATCCCCCTTTAAATCTTCTCTATCTTGCTTCTTCCCTGAAAAGCAGAGGTTTTGAATCTGTTGTTCTCGATGCCAATGCATTTAAAATGAGTGATGAATATCTTATCGATATTATTAATAAAATCAAACCTTTGCTTACCGGTATTCCTCTGTACTCCGATATTTTGCAGCAGGTATATACTCTGACAAAGAAAATTAAAAGAAAAATACCCGGCTCAGGCATCGTGACAGGAGGTCCTCATGCAAGTGCGGTTCCTGAAGAGACATTGGCTCAATTCAGCGCAATAGATTATGTTCTTGCAGGGGAAGCCGAGGATTCCCTGCCGGAACTTTGTCACAGATTGATAAATAATGATCCCCTGAAAGAGACAGGAGGGATTTATTTCAGAGAGAATGGTGAAGTCATCAGGGGAACACACGATAAAAGACCGGATATTCATAAAATCTCTTATCCCTCGAGAGAACTCGTTGCAGACGCCTATAAAGAAAAAAGATACTACACCCTTATGGTGCGCAGGAAACCTGTAGATACAATGATCACAAGCCGGGGTTGTCCCTTTCATTGCGGATTTTGCTATAACATGAATTATCAATACAGGGCGCGTAAACCTGAAGATGTTGTTCATGAACTTACACTAATACGGGAGAGAGGTATTCGTGATGTAGAGATTTGTGATGATAATTTTACTGCAAACAAGGAGAGGGCATTAAGGATTCTCGATTTGATTATAAAAGAGAAGCTGGATATTTCATTCCGAATAAAAAGCAGGGCCGATATTTTTACAGAGGAACTTGCCGCAAAAGCCAGGCAGGCCGGTGTATATCTTGTCGCCTTTGGATTGGAATCGGGCTCACAGCGTATGCTTGACATTATGGAGAAAAAGATTACTATTGAAGAGAGCGCTCGAGCCTGTTACCTGACAAGAAAATACAAAATGCTCTCTCATTCAAGCTGGATCATAGGATACCCCGGAGAGACCGTGGAGAGTATTAACGACACTCTTACTTTTATAAAGAAGAATCGTCCCGGTACGGTAAATATGGCTGTTATCCGACCATATCCGAAAACAGTTGCTTATGAAATCGCTAAACAGGAGGGAACACTTACAGGACAATGGCGTCCTGATATGGATGACACGCCGTGGATAAAGCTTCCCTGGGTGAGTGAGATAAGCGACTTGTACAGGATTTGCGAAAGGATTAAAAGGGAGATATATTTTACGCCCTATTATATGGCGTCATTTGCGGGACATATAATTAAAGAGGCAAATCCAACTCTTGCCCGTTATGCGCTCCAGGAGGCAGGAAAGTCATTGGTCGGGCCATTTTTTCGCTTAACAAAAAAAACTTAAAATTTTAAAACCCTGCACCTGAACTAATGGAAAATAACATGATATGCTTTAGCTATTTTAGGCCAAACCACTGAGTTTTGGAATATTATAATCGAACCGGTGCATATACGATGAAGGTTTTGACCAGGCAAAATACCAGAGCAATACTGGAACATATCTTTTATGCTGCATTGGAAGGTCTTTCACCTAAAAAGATTTTACAGGGTTACAGCGATTATATCAAAATGATTTATAAAGAGAGAAACTGCAATTCTCTTTATATTCTTGGATTCGGTAAAGCGTCATGTCAGTTGCATACAGCAATCGAACCCGACCTGAGAGGGCTGATTACCGGCGGCGTAATAATAACGAAATACGGCCATAAAAATGACTTGGATGATTGCTTACCTTATACAAAAATTTTTGAAGCAGGCCATCCTGATCCGGATGAAAACGGGATTTTAGGTGCAAATGAAATTTTGAGTATTGCAGAAAAGGCAGACAGCAGGTCCCTTGTCGTCTGTCTGCTCTCAGGCGGGGGGTCTTCTTTATTTGTCAAGCCTTACAGCGGAGTTACACTGAGAGACAAACAGATGATTTCAAGTCAGCTTATGAAGAAGGGCGCAGATATTGACGAGTTAAATACAGTGAGAAAGCATCTTTCCGATGTAAAGGGAGGCAGGCTGGCAATGAGACTTTCAAAGGCCGGAACAATCGCCCTGACTATATCGGATGTTATTGGCGACTCTCCGGATGTTATTGCATCCGGTCCTCTTTCGCCGGATACTACAACATACAGCGATTCATATAATATAATAAAAAAATACGGTATTGAAAACACTCTTTCAGAGAATGTAAAGAATTTGCTGGATAGAGGTATAAAGGGCTTTCTTCCCGATACTCCTAAACCGGGTGACAGAGCATTCGATAATATAGAGAATTTTATAATTGCAAATAACAGGTCAGCTGTTGAAGCTGCTAAAAAAGCTGCAATAAACATGGGATGTGATGTCATTGTTGAAGATGCTGCTATTCGCGGAGAGGCTGTGGTCGCAGCTAAAGGTCTGGCCTTAAAGGCAAAGACAATAAAACGCAATTTATCGGGTAACAGAGCAGTTTGCATGCTTTCAGGTGGTGAGACAACTGTGATCGTAAAGGGAAACGGCCGCGGCGGGAGGAATATGGAATTCGCTCTCGCCTTTGCAAAAGAAATCGATGGAGAGAAAGATATTTCTCTTCTGTCAGCCGGCACCGATGGTACTGACGGTCCGACTGATTCGGCAGGTGCTGTCGTGGACGGATCGACTATTGAGAAAGCAGAGAGAGAAGGTTTAAGAAGCGACGATTTTTTAAGACGTAATGACTCATATACTTTTTTTGAAAAGGCAGGCGGATTATTGATAACGGGCCCCACAGGCACCAATGTAATGGACCTTCAAATAGTATTTATAGGACGGCAGATAAGTTGATACGGATTCATCCAAAAAGCAAAACCATACAGTCCTGTCATTCCTGCTTTAACCGGAATGACGATTCGTGAAGGGTGAAAGCGTTTTGAACAGCAAAGCTTTGCAATTAAAAAAAATGGCAGTCAGTTACCGGCGATCAGCTTTCAGCAAAAGAAAGTGTTGATCTTATGCCAAAAATAAGCTTCACCTTACAGGTGAATGTATTTAGAACCGTAAGTGTTTCAGTTTAGAAGCTGATAGCTGATAGCTGATGGCTGATGGCTGATGGCTGATGGCTGACAGCTAAATACTTTTGGGGCTTAAAGGAGTTTGACCAGGGTGGCGACTATAGCGGCTTGGGCTACCAGCATGCCGGTTATCCATTTAAGGATGTCGGCTTTGATATTGGCCATTTTGATCTTTAGTGATGTTTCAAGTTCTTTCAACCGAATATCAAGATGTTGTTTGGTAAAGAGCTGTTCATTTACCAGGCCGGCCAATATTTCGGCCTGTACCTCTGCCTGCTCTTCAGAGATGCCGACATTCCTGAGTTTTTTAACATATGCATGGGTATCGAAAGTAATTGTAGTCATCTCTTATTATACAAGGCTTTTTCCCTATAAAACAACAGGCAGGGGGAAACCTGAACAATTAGACGTCGTCGCAGGCTTTAAGCCTGCGTGGACCGTTGGTTAAGCGAACCCGGCCGCAGGCTGAAGCCTGCGGCTACATTCACGGATACTTGCTAAATCTAATTCTTTTTTAGTATTCTTACCACTGTGAATTTATCATTATTCAGGAAACCGAGCAGATATATCGATAATGAAATAAATTCCATCCATAAAAGCCGTTCCCTTACTTCTTCTTCAAAAAATCCGTTTTCCATAGCTCTCTGTTTTCCCGATGTATACGAGATTGGTATGTCCCATCAGGGCCTGAGAATTCTTTATAAGATTATTAACGATATAAAAGGCGTTATTGCAGAGAGGGCTTTTTCTCCCTGGACAGATATGGAAGCCTATCTGAAGAGAGAGGGCATTCCTCTTGGTACTTTAGAGAGCGGGAGGGCGCTGAAAGAATTCGATGTTGTCGGATTCAGCCTTCAATATGAGCTCTCCTATACAACGATTCTCAATATGTTGCATATGGGAGGAATACCCATACGGGCTGCCGAGCGCGATAACAATAATCCTCTTGTGATCGGAGGCGGTCCCTGTGTCGTTAATCCGGCGCCTGTTTCGCCTTTTTTTGACGCATTTTTGGCAGGTGAAGGAGAGGAAGCCATAAAAGAAATCGTGGCGATCTGTGGGAACTATAAAAACGGCGGGGGAGGTCGCAGAGAGGAGATTTTAAAAGGGCTTGCAGAAATTGAAGGTGTTTATGTACCTGGTGTTTCCAAGGGGAGTGTCGGTAAAAGATATATTGAAAATCTCGATGATGCGGAATACCCGGTTTCCCCTGTCGTTCCATATACTCAGATCGTTCATGACAGGATTAATGTGGAGATTTCCAGGGGCTGTACAAGGGGATGCAGATTTTGCCAGGCAGGGACGATCTACAGGCCAATGAGGGAACGAAGTCCTGAAAATATTTTGAACCTGACAGAAAAGTCATTAAGAAACACAGGCTATGATGTTGTTTCCTTTACTTCTTTAAGCGTGGGCGACTACTCCTGTCTCCACCGGCTTTTAAAAGGATTCAACAAGAGGTTTTCGGACAGGAGAGTTTCTCTTTCCCTGCCGTCCATTAAAGTCAGTACGTTAGATGAGGATATCTTAAAAGAGATAAGCGCCGTAAGAAAGAGTGGTTTCACGATCGCTCCCGATGCAGCCGGCGAACGACTTCGGAGGGTTATTAATAAAGAACTGGACGACGATGTTTTTGATAAAACAATCCATCATCTCTTTAAAGCCGGCTGGCTGAATCTTAAGCTCTATTTCATGATCGGACTGCCTGCAGAGAGAGATGGGGATGTTGAGGCCATTCCCGATATGGCGCTCAGAGCTTTACGAATCGCCAAAAAGTATACAAAGAGATTTGTCAATATCAATGTCGGCGTTTCCACGTTTGTTCCCAAACCACATACACCCTTTCAGTGGTGCGGGCAGATCTCCTTTAACGAGATTGTGGAAAAAAAGAATTTTTTAAAAAGTCGGCTTCGTAAAAAGGGGCTTAATTTTAAAAGCCATGATACATGGATGTCTATACTTGAATCCCTTTTTTCCAGAGGCGACGAGAGCCTGGCTGATCTGATCGAAGCTGCCTGGAGAGAAGGGGCCGGGCTCGATGCCTGGACCGATGTTTTTGATTATGATCTTTGGAAGAAGGCCGCCGACAAAACAGGGGTGGACATTGAGTATCGGGCGGGCAGAGGATATGATTATAACGAATCTCTTCCCTGGGATAACATTGATACCGGTGTAAGTAAGGATTATCTCATTAATGAATATAAAAGAGCTTTATCAGGAGAAACGACAGCGGATTGCCGGCAGGGTTGTCAATCATGCGGCATAGGATGCTCAGCCGGCCTGTATTTGGTTGGCGAGGGAGATACAGGTATATCGGAAAAGAGAGTTTTAAAAGAGAGAAGAGAGGTCTTTTCTCCGGTTAAAGTAAGAGTTGTATTTGCTAAAGTCGATGCGTTGCGGTATATTTCACATCATGAGTTGATGCAGGTATTGTTAAGGGGACTTCGGAGAGTCGATGTTCCGATTGTATACTCAAAGGGGTTTAATCCGACTCCCAATTTATCTTTCGGCCCTGCATTGAGTGTGGGAGTCGCAGGTTTAAGAGAGTGCTTTGATATGGAAGTATACGCCCCTTTTGATATTATAACGTTTAAAGAAACGATCTCCTCTGTTATGCCGTCGGGACTGGATATCGTAGATATGTTTTTTATTCCAAAAGATACTCCTTCTCTGAATAAGTTTGTATCAGGTTACGAATATGAGATAATCGTGCCTGAAACTCTAAAAAAAGAGGATATTGAATCGACCATGGAAAGCAAAAAAAACAATGGAGAGTTATTTAATATTGTAAAATTTGATATAATGGACAACCGATGCGTTATGTTCGTTAAAGATACCGAAAAGGAGAAGGTCAAACTGGGGACTCTTATGGAGTCGATTTTTAATTGTCCAATGTCGGAACTGGTAATCAACAGAACCGGTATATACGGCCTGGATAACGGATGGATTGATCCGGGAAAGAAATAACATTGTTTGTTTACACAGTAAAGACGAAAGTACTTATTCCTGTAACATTAAATCGACAATCGACAATCGACAGTCGTCAATCCCAATATGTCCAGTGAGATTGTAATCAATGTAACTCTCGATGAAGTGAGGGTGGCTCTTCTTGAAAGCGGGCAGATAGTTGAGTTTTATGTGGAGAGGAAGAAGGAGGCCAGCCTTGTGGGGAATATTTTTAAGGGCAAAGTAGTAAAAATTTTGCCTGGCATGCAGTCCGCTTTTGTAGACATCGGCCTGGAAAAGGCGGCATTTCTCTATGTCGCCGATATCAGAACCGAGGTCGAGGATTTTGCGCATTTTCTTGAGTACGAAGAGGAACCTATCGAGCTGCCTGCAAGACGAAGCAGAGTGGATGTTCCGATTAATGAGCTTATCCAGGAAGGTCAGGAAGTCCTCGTTCAGGTATCTAAAGATTCAATTGGTACAAAAGGCGCCAGAGGTACTTCTTATATAACCATACCCGGCAGATATCTTGTCCTGATGCCGACAATCGAACATATAGGCATTTCCAGACGGATCATTGATCCGGAAGAGAGGTTGAGACTGAAGTCTATTGTAGAAGAGATAAAACCTAAGGGATACGGTCTGATTGTACGTACTGCTTCGGAATTTTCTTCAGCTGAAGAGCTTAAAAAGGACCTCGATTTTTTGCTTCTTTTATGGGAGAACATTCAGAAAAAGAAAGAAAGAGTATCTGCTCCTTCGCTTCTTTACAGCGATCTGGATCTGATTTTCAGGAGTGTCCGTGATTTATTAAATCAGGACGTCGAAAGGGTTGTCATCGATTCAAGGGAAGAGTACGAGAATATACAGGATTTTGTTAAAACTTTTTTCCCAAAGTTACTTAATAAAATAGAATTTTACGATCGAAGAGAGCATATATTCGATGCCTTCGGCATAGAGATCGATATTTCCAAGGGGCTTGACAGAAAAGTCTGGCTCAAATCGGGCGGCTATATTGTTATCGATCAAACCGAGGCTATGACAATAATTGATGTTAATACAGGAAAATATGTGGGAAAGGAGAATCTGGAAGACACGATTTTAAAGACAAATCTCGAAGCAGTTAAAGAAATATCTTACCAGATAAGGTTGAGAAACCTTGGAGGGATAATTATTATTGATTTTATTGACATGGAGAAGTGTGAAAATCGTGAAAATGTCTATTTTTCTCTGACAGAAGCGATGAAAAAGGACAGAGCCAAAAATACGATTTTTGATATCTCCGAGCTGGGACTGATCCAGATGACAAGAAAGAGGATCAGGGAGAGCCTTGGCAGGACATTATGTGAACCCTGTCCGTGCTGTGAGGGAAAGGGATGTGTAAAGTCACCAAAGACCATAAGTTATGAGATATTCAGACGTCTTAAAAAAGTCACTTTTCATAAAAGTTCGAAAATTATTATTGCAGCGAATCCGATTGTAGCGGAGTTTCTCTCTGACGAGCAAAGGCTCGGGCTGGAGGAATTCGAGGTTACACATGATATTGAGATTATTGTTAAAGCCGACTCCAGGCTGCACAGAGAGAGTTTTGAAATAATAGTCAACTAATTATCCCGACCATTTTTTTTCCGCAAAAACTTCAGTAAAAGCTCAGTATTTTAACCGCGAAGTCACAGAAATGAAAAAATTGATCCTGATCTCTTATTTCGATGGTGTTATAATTACTTTTTAAAATTGACGATTTTCGATTGACGATTGACGATTTAAGGATTGTCAATTATTAATTATTGATGCTGACTTTTTTCTATGCGCTACTGCGTTTTAAGAACTTTTATATATGCAGGATCGACAAGAAATTGTCGATTCAGGCTCCCTAAGGGCTTAAGTAATTACTAAGATTTTAAATTATGAATAAAAAAATGGATAGCAGGGAGTTCCTCGATTCTTTGAGACGATGTGTTCGCTGCGGCATTTGCAAGGCAGAGTGCCCGACATATAACGCATCTTTTGATGAATCGGAAACAGCACGGGGGAGGCTCGGTTTGTTGTACGCTTTTACCAGGGGTGCTTTGGGGCCTTCTAAAAAGCTTAACGAGAAGATCTTCGGATGCCTTTTATGCGGTAACTGCTCACGACTCTGTCCTCTCGGGATTGACCTTGAGGAACTGTTTTACTATGCCCGAGGACTTTTGCGCTTCAATGATAAAGAACGGAAGTATCTGCGTTTTTTAAGCAGTATGGCCTTTGAAAACACCGATTTTACAGTGAAAATGACAAAGCCGATTCACGGTTTTTTAACCAGGGCTTTGTCCGGCAAAGGGATCCTGCCTGAAAATATCAGTATAAGCGAAAGAGATTTCAGAAATGTCGCGATCTTCAGGCCTGAGGAAAAGGTCGGAAGGGTAGCGGTTTTTACAGGTTGCACTATTAAGCATATTTATCCCGATCTCTCCATTTCCCTGATAAATGTGTTAAATGCCTTAAAATACGAAGTTGTCTTCCCAAATACAGAGACCTGCTGCGGAGCGCCTTTCCGATCTTTGGGAATGGATGACAGGGCTGCGAAATACGCCGAAAGAAATTTTAAAGTCTTTAACACTCTTAATGTCGATGCAATTGTCTCTTTATGTCCTACCTGTGTTATTGCTCTCGATAAATACTACCCTCAGTTAATAGGGAAGAAACTCGATAATGTATTCGATATTTCTGTCTTTTTAATGGATAATCTGAAAAAGTTCGACAAGCGACTGAAAGGCAGGGTTGTTTATCACGATCCCTGCCATCTTGCTAACATTCTTGCGATTAGCAGGCAGCCGAGAGAGCTCATAGAGATGACCGGGCTTACTCTTCTTGAACCTTCGGGAAGGAGGTGCTGCGGCTTTGGAGGTGCTTTTAGTTATTCCTTCCCCGAAGCTTCGGGACGAATACTGAACGATACATCGGAGGCTTTGTTGAAAACAGAGCCCCAAGGCATCGTGACATCATGCCCGAACTGTATCCTTCAATTAAGCAAAGCCGTTAAAGAGATGCAAATATATCATATTGTCGAGATAATAGAAGATGCTTTTTCAGACGATTTGTAAAATGAAATTATAATGATGTAAAATTTAAAGCAGTTTATAATACGGTTTTAAATAACTGCTGAAGAATTTTATGATTGATCTGCAAGAGATTCTATTACGTACTCCTATGTCTTTTAAGATAGTACTAGCAACTCTGTTGATCGGACTTACAGGTTTTTATTTTCTGGACAAAATTCAGGTTAATTCGCTTAGAGTTTTTTTCCAACACCAGATGATCGAAAGACTGAGCCATGAGGTTCAGGATGACAGACTCGCTTTCGATAATGCTTTAAGAACTTATAATCAGTTTGTAAAGGTAGTGGCCTTTCAGAAGAGTTTTCAGGATTACATCGATCATTTAAGCAGTCTTAACTGGGGGAGTGAAAAAAATCCCGAGATTATCTTTCATCAGAATATTCCTGAATGGTTTCCCGAATCTTCCCTGATAAGAGCATTTGTTAATTTACGGTTCGCTATTTTATTGGACCCCGCCGGGAGGGTCAGGGAGATCATTAGAGGTATTCATCGCACCGAACTTCCTCCTACTCTTTTAAAACCGGTTCTGCTGATCGGTCAACTCAGCCACGAGCATAGTATTATGACTGAGGTAGACGGAATACCTTATCACTTAACAATGGAGTCTCTTAAGGACGAATCAGGTAATATAAGGGCTTCTCTTATGCTTGCCTCGCCGCTGGATAACGATTTCCTTGCATTTGCCGTAAGGCATGCAGGCAGAGACAACATCGTGGCCCTTGCAGACAGTTCCGTAATTTTCGCCAGCAGCAAACCGAATCTGATAGCTGTCGGGGAGAACATCATGTCTTTGAAAAAGAGATTTCTGTACTCGTCAAAGTCTTTTTTCGATTATGGCAGTTCAGATCTCGATTTTCGTTTCATCACTTTTATTTCCATTGAGGAAGTGAACATTTTGACTGAAAAGATACTGCATAAAGAGAGAATGAATCATATCATCGCAGCTCTCTCTTTTATCTTCCTCTTTATGCTTTTGGTATTTCTCTACACTCGCAGGATTAAAAAACTAACGAATTATATTACCGATTTCTCTACAGAGAGTCTTGGAACCGAGCACAGAAAGATTAAATATGGTGACCAACTGTTTATTTTGGAGGAAAGCTTTCGTCTTCTTATGACAGCGTTAAAGTCAACTCACAAGAAACTGACCGATTCTAAAGAGGAACTTGAGATTACAGTGGAAAGACGCACAGCCGATCTCAGGGACGCTAACAATAAACTTCGATCCGAGATAAACGACAGGAAACAAACCGAGTACCAATTAAAGCATTCGTTAAAGCTTTTACAAACACTTATGGACAGTATTCCCGATTCTATATATTTTAAAGACGAACAGAATCGATTCGTAAAGGTGAATAAAGCGAAGGCGGAACACTCAAAAACGACAGTTGAGGATATGGTCGGAAAAACCGACTTCGATTTTTTTCCTGCAGATCAGGCCGGATCGGCCTTTGAAGACGATTCGGAGATTGTGAAAACAGGTCTGCAAATAAAAGATAAAGTCGAAAAGCTGACCCACGTCGACGGAAGTGTTCGGTGGCTTTCGGTTACAAAAATTCCATGGCTCGACGAAAATGAAAAGATAATCGGAAGTATTGGGATTTCAAGAGATATTACAAGGCATAAGACAGATGAAGAAGAGCTGAGAAAGAATACATTGGAACTTCAGAGAAGTAATCAGGAACTCCAGGATTTTGCGAATGTCGCATCCCATGACCTTCAGGAACCTCTCAGAAAAATAGTCGCATTCGGAGATCGTATTCAATCGAAATATTACGAAGTACTCGACGAAAACGGAAGAGACTATTTGAACAGAATGAAAAAGGCGGCTTCGAGAATGCAGCAGCTTATAGAGGATCTTCTTCTCTTTTCCAGAGTCACCACAAAGGCGCACCCCTTTGAGCCTACCGATCTTTCAACAGTAATAAAAGACGTTTTAAATGATCTGGAAGAGAGATTGCTCAGGACCAAGGGAACAGTGGCTGTAGAAGAACTCTGTACTGTCGAGGCCGATAGAATGCAGATGCGCCAGTTATTTCAAAATCTGTTGTCAAATTCTCTGAAATATCATAAAAAGGATGTGTCGCCTTTTGTGACGATTAAAACCGATTCGGCTGACGAGGGTTTTTGCAGGATTGTAGTCAGCGATAACGGCATAGGCTTTGACGAGAAATATTTAAACAGAATATTCAAGCCCTTTCAGCGCCTCCATGGTCGTGACATGTATGAAGGCACGGGAATGGGCCTTGCTATTTGTAGTAAGATTGTAAACAGACATAACGGAGAGTTAACTGCTGTCAGCAGTTCCGGTAAGGGGACAACCTTTAAGGTGACTCTGCCATTGAGCAAGAACGAAAAACAATAATTAGATAGAAATGCGTATATACTAACGAGAAGTTTACGGTTCACGGTTGACAGTTTACAGTTATAAGACATTTGTAAAGGGTAAACTTTTTATTTTATGAAAGCTCAAAATAGTATTCAAATGACACTTCACTCCGACCTTCCCGACTCGGAAGAGCAGGGGACTCACAGAATATTAATTGTAGATGACGACGTTGTTGTAGGAGAGAGTCTTGAGAAACTACTAAGACGTGACGGACTGGAAGTTTATACTGCTTTAACAGGAACGGAAGGGATAGAATTGTTTCATAAGATATCTCCTGTAGTCGTTTTGCTGGACCTGAAGATGCCTGAAATGGACGGTTTCGGATTTCTGGAGAATGTAGAAGTTAAGAATCTCGATTCATGCTCTGTCATATTAATGACAGCCTTTGGAAACGATGAGGATATTCAAAAAAGTTTCAATATGGGGATCAGCGCCTTTTTACGGAAACCGGTTAATATTTACGAACTCAGAGGGTTGGTTAAGAACAATATAGACCTGCACGTTCAAAAGAAGCGCCTCTGCAAAGAGGTGGAAAAACACAAACGTAAAGATATAGAGCTTGCCGAAAAAACCGCCTATCTCGACAATATACTCCGCTCCTCTACTGACTTGGCCATTGTGGCGACTGACACTGACTTTAAAATAATCTATTTTAATCCTGCTGCCGAAACGTTGTTCAAAAGTAGTGGGGAAGAGATTCGGGGGAGTGAAATTATATATCTCAGGAATTTCGTTAACATGGAATCCTCTGCTTTCGAAATGGCCGTAAAAAAGGTCAATGACGGAGATGAATATGGTTTCAACATCACCGGCGTCAGTGAAGACGGCTCTGTTCGCTATATCGACGCCAAGATAGGCGGGATATGGGATAATAAAGGAGAATTGATTGGTTATGTTTTGATGGCCAGAGATATAACCGGAAGAAAACTTGCCGAGGAGAAGATCGAAAGAAATTTTCATATTCAGAGCGTGATCAGTTCCATACTAAGAGTTTCGTTAAAGAATATCTCTATTGAAGAGCAACTCGAAAATATACTCTATCTAATTCTTTCAATACCATGGCTTTCTCTGGAATCCAAAGGATCAATACATCTTGTTTCCGGCGACCCCGATGTGCTTGTAATGAAAGCATCAAGGGGGCTTTCCGAAAAATTGCTCGATTCATGTGCCAAAGTACCTTTTGGTAAATGTCTGTGCGGAAAGGCGGCGGAAAAGAGAGAGATAACGTTCGCCGAATGTCTGGACGACCGCCACGACATTCGATATGACGGTATAATGCCTCACGGCCACTATTGTATACCCATCATTTCAGGTAAACAGGTATTGGGTGTTATAAATCTCTATGTTAAAGAAGGCCATCGACGGGACCCCATGGAAGAGGAATTCCTCTCTTCCGTTGCGAATACACTGGCGGGAATTATAGAACGTAAAAAGTTTGAAGACGAAGTTGCGCAGAATTATCATATTCAAAGTGTAATCAGTTCTCTTCTCAGGATATCTCTGGATCGAACATCTTTGGATGAGCAAATCGAAAAATCTCTCGATCTTATTCTTTCTATTCCCTGGTTATCTCTTCAGTCGATGGGAGCCATCTACCTTGTTGAAGAGAGAGAGGATATCCTTGTTCTGAAAGCATGGCGAGGCCTCACCGAACCCCTTTTGGAACTATGCCGTGAAATACCTTTCGGAACCTGCTTGTGTGGTCTTGCGGCAGTAAAAGGCAGGATCGTTTTTAAGGATAAAATAGATGAAGAACATACATTGCAATATGATGGAATTTTACCTCTCGGTCATTATTGCGTCCCTATCGTCTCGGATAATAAGGTGTTGGGAATCATTAACCTCTATGTTGAGGCAGGGCATAAAAGAGATCAGGGGGAGGAGGATTTTTTATCTGCCGTTGCTTTTACACTGGCCGGCATAATAGAACGTAAGAGGGTGGAGGAGGCCTATCAGGAGAGCGAAAAGAAAGCCTTTGTAATTACCGAAAATTCCATGGATGCAATTATAATGACCGACGTTAACGGCTCTATCTCATATTGCAATCTCGCGGCGGAGAGGATGCTCGGTTATTCAAAAAATGAGATTATAGGTCAGGAAATTCACTCGTTAATAGCTCCGAAGAAGTTTTTTCAGGCCTATAAAAAGGCCTTCAGCAGGGCTTGGGTTTCCAAGAAGGAACCGGCCGCGCTGGGCAATATACTTGAATTAAGCGCACTGAGAAAAGACGGAAAGGAGTTTCCCGTCGAGGTTTCGGTGTTTGCAATACAAATAAAGGGCCAGTGGTATGCAACCGGTTCGATAAGGGATATTACGGAAAGAAAAAAGGTGGAAAAGGCTCTTAGAAAAAGTGAGGAGAGGTACAGAAATATAATCAGAACGACTTCAGAGGGGTTCCTGGAGATAGATTCAAAAGCCAATATTGTTGAGTGCAACGACTCTTTAATCGATATGTTCGGATACGCCAAAGAGGATATTTTGGGCAAGTCACTTTATGACTTTGCTGCAGTGGAGGATTTATCGTCATTAAAAAAGCATTTTGAGAGCGTGATGTCGCCTGACAGTGAGATTATGAGTCTCTCTTTTAATGCGGCGATGTCCGCCGGAGGCGGGAGAGTATTGTTTACCAGGTTCAATATAACCGCATTAAGCAAGAAGAAAAGACAGGTTTCAGGGGCCTTCGCTTTGGTAACGGATATCACCGAGCTCATAGAAATGAAGAACTCCCTTACTCGTTATACAATTGAACTGGAAAGGAGTAATCAGGAGCTTCAGGATTTCGCCAATGTGGCTTCACACGATCTTCAGGAACCACTCAGGAAAGTTGTCGCCTTTGGAGACAGAGTAAGAGACAGTCTGAGCGGCAGCGCGAGCAGTAAAACTCTCGATTATCTTGACAGAATGGAAAAATCTGCAAGGAGGATGCAGCAGCTGATCGAAGATATCCTGATGTTTTCACGTGTTACCACAATGGCGCGACCATTCCAAAAGGTAGATTTAAACGTTACTATTCTGGATGTAACCTATGATCTGGAAGAGCGAATATCGGAGTCCGGGGCGCAGATAAGCACCGGAGAACTGCCGACGATAGATGCAGATCGTTTGCAGATGCACCAACTCTTTCTGAATTTAATTTCAAACTCATTAAAATATGTTAAAACCGGAGAGCCTCCTCAGATCAGTATTACAAGTCATTTGACCGACAGCAGGTTTGTCGAGATTTCAGTGAAAGACAATGGTATCGGTTTTCAGGAGAAATATCTTGATCGCATATTTAAACCATTTCAGAGGCTTCATATGCGCAGTGAGTACGAGGGAACCGGAATGGGACTGGCTATATGTCAGAAAATAGTACGTCGTCACAGTGGCAGTATTATGGCGCAAAGCTCCCTTGGATCAGGTGCGACTTTTATTGTTACTTTGCCTCTGAGGGAGACGGAAGGGAGCAGGAATAAAACTTTAATTTAGTGATTTTTTAAGATTTTTTTTAGTATACTTTATAACTTTTTTAAAACTATTGACCGGTTGGATAGATTTCATTCAATTTTAGCACAGCCTGTTTAACGCAGAGTCCTTTCCCCCTCCCGTGACAGGTTGGTTAAAGGAGGATTGTTAAGAATTTCAAAGAAATTTTTTTTAAGTCTCCTCTCCCCCTTCAAAGGGGGAGAGGGAGTTTAAAAAAGTCGCTGTCTGTGGCAGCTTAACTTGAAGGCATATGAAAAGAGAAGATCGTAATTTTGTCATCTTGCTTGCTGACGACGATGAAGACGATTATCTGTTGATCAGAGACGCTATTGAGGGGCTTTCCTGTGTTAACATATCAACTCACGGCGGTGTCAACGGTGAGGGCTATTGTGTTGGTAACACTATCGAGCTTCAGTGGGTGAGAAACGGAGAGGAATTGATGGATTATCTTTTAAGGCATAACGACTATACCAACCCTAAAGAGTATCCGTGCCCGAATATTATACTGTTAGATCTCAATATGCCTAAAAAAGACGGCAGGGAAACCCTAAGGGACATAAAATCGAATGACGATCTCACTCATATTCCGGTAATAGTAATGACTACATCAGGTGCAAATGAGGATATTAAACTTACCTATAAATTGGGCGCTAATTCATATATTAAAAAGCCAATGGGTTTTACACAGTTTCAGGAGGTTATGAACTTCCTTAGTATTTACTGGTTTTCCATCGTCGAGCTTCCCCCGAAGGGGTAGTAAATAATCACATATGAACATAAAAAACAGAATTATAAAAATAATGCTTGTCGATGACGATGAAGATGATATTTTTCTTGTTAAGGACTATCTTGCCGACGGATTAAAGGGAATCGATTATTCCATAGACCACTCATCTTCATTCTCAGAGGCGCTTGCAATGGTCAAAGCAGAGGGCTACAATGTTTTTCTCTTTGATTATATGCTCGGAGAGGTTGACGGACTGCAACTTCTGAAAGAAGTCAGAGACCTGCATCTAACCACTCCGGTAATTTTTCTGACAGGCCAGGGAGACGAAGATATCGCCGCCGCCACCATAAAAGCAGGCGCTACGGATTATTTGTCAAAGGCTAAGTTATCGTCTGAACTTCTTCGCCATACAATCTTACATGCTATCGATATTTCAAAGGTTGAAGAGCGTCGGATAGAGGCTGAAAAAGCTCTGAGAGAGTCGGAAGCCAGATACAGAGATTTGGTTACCCACATCCCTGCAATTATCTGCGAACTCTCTCCTGACTATGAGACTCTTTTTGTCAACAACGCTGTGCAAAGAATTTGCGGTTTCACATCTGACGAACTTATTGGTAAAAACTGGCTGAAATCTTTGAATATAGAGCCCTTTAAAAGTGTAACGTCGGAAAATGAGGATTTAGACTTTGGTTTATTAATGTCAGGAAAGAGAGATATAAGAAATATGGAGATAAAGCTCACGGCAAAGGATGGGTCCAACAAAGTACTTGACTGGAATTCTACAAGACGAGAGA
Organism: Candidatus Magnetocorallium paracelense; assembly: GCA_029001845.1. Classification (GTDB taxonomy): domain Bacteria; phylum Nitrospirota; class Thermodesulfovibrionia; order Thermodesulfovibrionales; family Magnetobacteriaceae; genus Magnetocorallium; species Magnetocorallium paracelense. Next base: position 78,135 of record JAREWP010000013.1, read on the forward strand.
GGGAGGACGGTTCACCTGAGCATATTATTTGTATAGGCACCGATATTACCGAACTTGTTCAGCTCAAGGAAAAACTTCACAGACTATCCATTGTCGATGAATTGACAAGGCTCCATAATCGCAGGGGCTTTTTTAATCTTGTTGAGCAGCAGCTCAAAATGGCTGTAAGATATAGAAAGAAGATGCTTCTGGTTTTTGCAGATATGGATGGTATGAAACAGATTAATGATACCTATGGTCATAATGAGGGTGACAGAGCTCTGATAGAGACGGCGGGTGTACTTAAAGATACTTTTCGAGAGTCCGATATTATTGCCAGAATAGGAGGTGACGAGTTCGTCGTGCTTGTGACCGAGGCTTCAGGCCTGACTAGAGAGCTGATATCGGCAAGACTCCGGGAAAAGGTAGACTTCTTTAACAAAGAGTCTGTAAATCCGTATTCACTCTCTCTAAGTGTCGGAACCGTATGGTACGATCCCGAAAAACCCGATACGATTGACGAATTAATGGCTGAAGCGGATAAACTGATGTATACTGATAAAAAAAGAAAAAGAAATGAATACATCTAATTCAGAGACTCGGTTTTCAGCTCTCTGATCTCTTTTTGCAATAACGTTATTGCTTTTTGTTGTTCCTTTATAAGTTCATTAAGATCCGAAATATAGATGTGAGCCTTTTCGAGTTCTTCAAGCATTCCTTTCAGGTGTCCGCCATACTCGATTATTTCCCTTCCTTTACTGTCTTTTTTTGCTTTTGGAACCGCTTTCAAGTGCTTTTCTCTGAGCATATAATCTCTGTGCTCCTCTATGGATTCGAGGCGATAAGCAGGTTCGAAAACATAGTCTGCATAGAGCTGAGAGCCTCGCTGGTATATGGAGCCGTAAACATCCAGTGAACCCTGAGGGTCGGAAGTGCCTATCCCTATATTACCTCCGTTAAAGTAACTGCTTCCATTAGAAGAGATGTGAATATTTTCGCTTCCCTTATACATGAGGTTAAGTTCTCCTGCCGTAGTGGAACCGGAGTAGACAATTGATGCGACAAGAGAGTCGCCATTTGACACAACCAGGCCGTCACTGTTTTGAGTTGACATCACATGGAGTTTGTATGTCGGGTCGGTAACGCCGATACCGATATTGCCTGCATTATAATAGAGATTGTCAGATGATTTTTCCCATACCCGCTCTGCCAGATAGGATAGATTGTCGTTCATTTCGCTTGATTTGGCTGTTGTTCCGGAATTAAATGTATACGGCACTGACGCGGCATGAGCTATCGCCATGATTATAAGAAGTAACGAAAGGAATGTCAGAGTTGCTTTGGATAAGAGGGTAATTTTCAGTTTTTTCAACGTTGGCCTCCTTTTTGGAAATTTGGTTTAAATATTTTTATGATAACACATAAACTTACCAAATATGAACGTAAGAATATTTATGAACAGTCACTTTTATCAATGCCGCCTGAAAGCTCTTTACTGAATGCTCATGATTTAATTATTCGGAAGAAATTTTAATAATGTTGTAAATAGGGGGCTTTTTGTGTTAATTTAATAGATCAATTATACATTGTAGGGAGGTAACAATGAAAGCCAGGTTGATAACAATATTAACGACTGTCATTTTATTCATTAATAATGCATACTGTTATGCAGGTTCCCGCTCTCGTTTACAGGGTATGCATGATCATCTAGCTTCAAAAAACGACAGTCCGGTGCTTATATATTCATTAATAGGTTTTGCCGTCGTTTTGGTTCTTGTTCTCGTGATAGTTGCGGCGAAGAAAAAAAAGAAGTAGGTTGTCAATTCAGACCCCCGGCAGGTATTAAGACCTGGTTTTCCCGGTTCTGAAAAGTATACCTACAGCAAATGTCCATATTGTTCCCGTTACTATCGCCCAAGGCCATGCAAGATGAGAGGCGCTCCCCAAAGGAGTCATTAAAATATTTCTGATTTCAGTAAAAGGGCCTGCTTTTTCGGCAGTGAGGAATATGACTACAATGACGCTGCTTACCATGGCAAACAGATTCGTATAGTCACCTCCCCTCTCTTTTGTTAATACTGCCAGCAGAAAAACTCCCAGCATCGCGCCATAAGTATAGCCCATAATCCTGAATCCAAGCCAAAGTATGGACTCTGTTTTGCAAAAGTACATGGCTATCCCGGCAAGGATAACTGCAAAGGCAATGACAAAATATCTCGAAACCTTAACCGCCTCATCATCCCCTGACAATGGTCTGTAATAATTCCTGTAAACATCTATATAAAATGTAGAGGCCAATGCATTTAACGCCGAATCGATAGAAGACATCGCAGCGGCAAGTATACCGGCTATTAAAAGTCCTTTCAATCCCGGGGCAAGAACTGTTTTTATGAAATAGGGGAAAATAAAATCAGGTCGTTTGTTTTGTATGTATTCGGAAACCTCAGGGGTTGGGAATACCTGATAATAGACGAAAAGAGCCGCTCCAACACTCAAAAAGAGGAGCGTTATCGGGAAGTTCAACAGAGCCGTTAATAAAAGCGCTTTTTGGCTTTCCCGAACTTTTTCACATGTCAACATTCTCTGAACCAGGTCCTGATCCGTTCCCAAAGCCGCCAGTGTGGTGAAGCACCCCAGCAGAAAGCCCGCTATGAGAGAATCGGGGTTACTGAAATCAAGCCAGTAATCTTTTTCGCCGGGTATCATGGAGATATGAAAAACCTTGAATTTGCCATGTTCCATACCTATTGTCAGAAAATCTGCGAATCCATCGGGAAGTGCAGAAATAATTGTACCTGTTGCAATAAGTGCTGCGATCACAAAAAGAAAAAACTGCGCCATATCCGTCCATATAACGGCTCTGATTCCTCCTGACATTGTATAAAAAAGCGCAGTAACAGTGATCAGGATAATAGCTGTATTTAGAGGTATGTCAAAAACGACGGAGAGCGCGATGGCGCATCCGGCAAGACGGACTCCGCTTGCAAGGAGCCGTGTAAGAAGAAAAAAAAAGGTGCCTCCGTCTCTGGTTCTCGGGCCGAAACGTTTTCCTAAAAGCTCATATACTGTTGTTACATTACCTTTGTAATAGGCAGTCAAAAGAAGCACGGCAATAAGCACTCTGCCTACAAAATCTCCTATTCCCAGTTGAATATAATGAAAATCGCCTGAAAAGGCTGCTCCGGGAACGCCGATAAATGTCAGGGCTGACAGCGCCGTTGCATAAATGGAAAACATAACCGCCCACCAGGGCATTTCCCTGTTGCCGAGAAAATAGTCAGCCCCTGTTTTGCCCTTTCTCCCTGTCCAAAGTCCGATAAATATTATAAACAGGGCATAGCACAACAACACCAGCCAGTCAATTAAAGATAAGTGATGCATGATTCTGATTCGGTTTATACTATAGCGACACTTTATATTAACCTAAAAAAAGCATTTAGCTGTCAGCCATCAGCTTTTTATTTGCAGCACTTTACAGTTCAAAATACATTCACCCATGGGGTGATGCTTATTATTAGCACCACGACAATATTTCCTTAGCTGAAGGCTGACTGCTGATAGCTGACTGCTGTTTTTTGGATTAACCGGTTCGCTGTATATAACAACGCGCCGCTGTCGTATTAATTGGAAGGCTATAAGTGTAAGCGATTATGTTATAATTTTGCAATTATGGAAGAGGTCTTTTTTGAATCTATAATCAACAGCCTTGATGAGGGTGTTATGATTACCGATCTCGACGATATAGTCGTTTTTGTAAACAAGACCGCCGAGGAGGTATTGTTTAAAAATAATAAAGAGATGATAGGCAGGAAATTCCGCGATCTCTTTCCTGACGATAACGTCATCTCTCCTCTTTTGGGTAAAGTCACTTCAGAAAACAGAATGTTCAGCGCCAGGAACGAGAAACTGAACCTCTTTAAGGAGATGTTTATAAACTTCACTCTTGTTCCATTGTTACAACAGGGCGGGATAGAGGGTGCTATTTTAACTTTAAAGGAGCACGGCAATATTTCCATTGATGCCGGTATCGACTTTGACTCTCTTGTTTTTGTCCTCTCTTCTGTGGCCCATGAAATTAAAAATCCCCTTACAGGAATTAAAGCGTCCGCTCAACTGGTGCGCCCTATGGTTAATGAAGAGTCTCTGGATTATATTGATATGATTATCAAAGAAACAGACAGGCTTGACAGGGTTCTGCACGACTATCTCAATATGGGGAAGAAACCTGTTTTTAATATGTTAAATCTTAATGAGTTATTCGAAGTTTCATTAAAACCTCTGGAGCATAAAATCAAAGATAAAGGAATTATCGTTAAAAAGATGTATGACCCAAGCCTCCCTATCGTCATGGGCGATGAGAGTAAGATTCTGCAAGTATTTATAAATATTATTCAAAATGCAATAGAGGCAATGGATAATAAAGGCGTATTGACTTTAAGAACTTTACCTTCCGGGGAGTATCTGAGAAGAGAAAAAAAAACTATGCAGTGGGCGATAGCCGAAATAGGAGATAATGGCTCAGGTATTGCCAGAGAGGATCTTAAAAGGATATTCACTCCCTATTTCACATCAAAAAAGAACGGATCAGGTCTTGGTCTTGCCATTTCCGGTAAAATAATTAATGACCACGGAGGTATGATAAAAGTAGAGAGCACTGAAAACAGGGGCGCTGTGTTTAGCATCTATGTTCCAATATACTCTTGAATTCAATATCATTGCTCTTGAATCCGATTTTTTTTACTGCCTATTAACATAACCGCCCATGCTTTGCTATAATATAAAAAGGCGCTAATCCACGGGTTTATTCCCCATAATTTTATTTTCTCAATACACGAGATACTCTTGCCTGCTTATAATTATTTGTTAACAGGATATTTATCACATTGAAAAGAGAAATTTTAGTTATAGACGACGATGAAGGTGTTTTATGGGTTTTACAAAGGGCATTGACTCCCCTTGGTTATTCGGTAACCGCCACTTCGTCCATAAAGGCGGGCCTTAAAGCGGTTAACGGAGCTCCGATTGTCTTGCTTGATTTAAAATTACCTGACGGAAGTGGTCTGGACGCTTTATCTAAAATCAAATCTCTCTCTCCTGAAACCAATGTTATAATAATTACAGCCTATGGGAGGATGGAGGACACGATAGGGGCCATGAAAGCCGGCGCTTTTGATTATATTGAAAAACCTTTTGATATAGAAGAGCTTAAGATAACGGTGGAAAAGGCATGGAAGGATATTGGAATAAGGAGTGAACTAAAAAGACTCAAAGCCGATTGCAGTGACAACGGCGCGCCTCAAATGATTGGTAAAAGCAGAAAGATGATTAAGGTTTTTAAGGATATCGGGCGTATTGCCGCTAAGGACGTTACGATTCTAATCACAGGCGAGAGCGGTACCGGAAAGGAACTGGTTGCGAAAGCCATTCACCATAACAGCCCGAGAAAAGCCGGCGCTTTTATCGCGATTAATTCAGCGTCCATTCCAAAGGATCTTCTTGAATCGGAACTTTTCGGTTGGAAGCAGGGCGCATTTACCGGGGCTAAGGAATCCAGAACAGGATCCGTTGGAGCGGCTGACGGCGGGACTTTGTTCCTTGATGAAATATGCGAGATGGATATTAATTTGCAGGCCAAGCTGCTGAGGTTTATGCAGGAGAGGGAGTATTCTCCTCTTGGCAGTAACGAAGTATTAAAGTCAGACGCCAGAGTTATCGGGGCGACAAACAGAAACCTGAAGGAAGCGGTAAAAAAAGGACTTTTCAGGGAGGACCTCTATTACAGGTTTCATGTTGTAGAAATTAAGCTGCCTTCGTTAAGAGAAAGAAAAGAGGACATATTGCCTCTTGCAGAGGAATTTCTGAAACGCTCGGTGGTGAAATATGATACAGGGTATAAGGAATTCTCTAAAGAGAGTATGGAAACAATGCTTCATTATGACTGGCCCGGTAATGTGCGAGAACTTGAAAATGCAGTTAAAAGAGCCGCTATCCTGTCGACCGGCGGTACGATGGAGAGAAAGGATCTTCTTTTGAACGATTTCTCTACAAATTCTGTGGAAGAGTTTCTTGAGGAAAAATTGAGCAGATATCTGAACGAAATATCGAAGCTCGAAGCCGGAAATCTTTATGGCATGATCATTGCCGAATTCGAGAGATCTTTAATTAAGATCGTATTGAGAGAGACGAAGTGGAATCAAATACATGCGGCGAGGACGCTGGGAATAAATCGTAATACACTCAGATCAAAGATCAGACAATACGGTCTCGCGCAGTATAAATAGATTTATGATAACTGCTCAGGTTTTAAGATTTTTAGGCTGAAGACTGAAAGCTGAAGCAAGAAAATGAAACGACTTGAGTGCGTCGGCCAATAAAAAAAGCTTAAAGTTTTATCGATAACGCATGTTTTACCTAACCTGGCAAAGCCAGAACCAAAAAGGTTTCCTGCTACCTATTAATGACAAATGACAAAACCAAATGTCAAATCAAATCCAAATGCCTAAATGTCAAAGCCTGCTCACTTCTCTTTTTTTGACATTTGAGCTTTGACATTGATTTGGCTTTTGAGCTTTGGAATTTGACATTCATAAATATTGTTGCTTTTTTGCGCACGATATAACTTATAAGCGACTAACAGTCTTCAGTCTATTCACCTGAGTTATTTAAATAGCAATCGGTTGTTTAAGGAGGATGTATGAAGAAGGTTGTGATTTTTACAATACTTTTATTATTCACTACCCTTGTTACAAATAAACAGGGAATTACGGGAGAGCTCAGGTACAGAGAGTTCTCTAATGCAGAGGTGGAAAAAATGTCAAAACAGCGTGCAGTTATTAAAACAAAATTCGGAGAAATTGTACTTGCCTTTTTCCCGGATAAGGCTCCAAATCATGTATCGAATTTTATCGATCTTGCTGAAAAGGATTTCTACAACGGTACTACATTTCACAGAGTTATCCCCGGATTTATGATTCAGGGCGGAGATCCGAATTCCAAATCACAAGACAAATCTTCCCATGGGACAGGCGGCCCCGGTTACACGATAAAGGCCGAATTCAACGAAAGACCTCATAAAAGAGGAACCTTGTCTATGGCAAGGGCTGCAAATCCCGATAGTGCAGGCTCTCAGTTTTTTATTTGTGTTGCAGATGCACCATTTCTGGATCGTCAGTACTCCGTATTTGGTGAAGTTGTCACCGGCATGGATGTTGTTGATAAAATCGTCTCTCAACCAAGGGACAGGAGAGATAACCCCGATGAAAGAATTGAAATGACTGTGGAAATTGTCGGTGAAAAAGAGTAAGGAGGTGTGGCATGCCTGAGGAAGGAGACAGGGCTCCCTTATTTTCTCTCACGGGAATAGATGAGACCGGCAGGGAAAGAAATTTTGATTTAACAGAAATTTTGAAGGATAACAGAGATGTTATACTCTACTTTTATCCCAGAGACAATACGCCGGGATGCACGACAGAGGCATGTGACTTCAGGGATAATTTTGCCCGAATAAAAGAGAAGGCCATGGTGCTCGGAGTCAGCCCTGACACTGTTTCAAGTCATAAAAAGTTCATGGATAAACACAATCTGAATTTTCCGCTGTTAAGCGATCCGGATCATCGTGTTATGGAGGCTTTTGAGGCGTGGGGAGAGAAAAAGATGTATGGAAAAATTACAAAAGGGGTTATCCGATCGACATATATAATCGACAAAGAGGGCGTCATTAAAAAAAGATGGAAAAACGTTAAGGCCAAAGGACATGTAGAAAAAATTCTTGACGCCTGGAGGTGATAAAATGGAGAACAGCGTTAATGTTGAGTTAAGAGATAACATAATTCACGCCACATATATCGGAGAGATGAATATGGATTTGGTGAAACAGGCTGCCGAATCGATCAGGCAATATGTAGATTCCAATGAAGACTGCAAAATACTTTACAATACGTTGGAGATGAAAAATCCTCCGATGAAGCTTGCCCTGGAAATGAAGGATTTCGATGCAACGATCAAGGACAAAGTTCTTAAAAGCGCCACTGTCGTACCCGGAGCTGCAACTGCTTTCATGGCTTCCATCGCCTTTATTTTATCTAAAAACCATAAAGTCTTTCACAACGATCCTGAAGGCGCAGAAGAGTGGCTTAAGTCTTAATCTGTGAAATATTGGGAATAGAAAAGAATAAGAAACAATTTGAAGACTTTAATAAAATACTTAATTTAATCGCAAAGGGTCCGCGCAGCGTTAAGTCAATAACAAGAAAACAGGCCGAAGAGGCTCTGTTGTTTCTTGTTTCAGAAAAAGCCGATCCTGCAAAAATCGCTGCTTTTCTGACAGCAATGAGATTGAAGGGGGCTGATGATGAAGAACTTGTCGGGTTTTGTAACGCCCTGTGGAAGAGTCGTTACAAAATAGCTCCTAAAGTCAAAAACCTTGTAGACGCATGCGGTCCTTACAGCGGCAGGACGAAAACTTTACATCTCACTGTTCCGGCGGCAATCGCAGCCTCAGCAGCCGGAGTACCTGTGATCCTTCATTCCAATAGTAAAATCCCTCCAAAATACGGTATTTCTACAGCCGATATACTTGAGGCTCTTAATGTGAAATCCGACTTATCACCGGCGGACGTTGAAAAAATGATTGAATTTACAGGCTTTGGATTCATTCGTTCATCTCTTTTGTATCCTGACTTACACCACATTGGAGACGTAAGGATATCCCTCTCTTACCAGACTTTTATGAATACATGCGAAGTAATCAGTAATCCTGCCAACGCAAAGCTCAGACTTTTTGGCGCCGCTCATCTTAAATACCTGGAGAGAATGCTTTATGTGGTAAAAGAGCAAAAGGCTTCTCATGCAATAGGCGTTGCAGGTATGGAAGGTTCTGACGAACTGCCTCTAATGAGCGCCGTTATGTTTGAATTGCAGGGGAATGTACTTTCTAAACACATTTTAAGGCCTGAATATTTTGGCCTGAAAAAACAGGAGAAGTTTGCTGTAAAGGATGCGGAATCAACTGCGCAGGTTATTGTGGGTGTATTTAAAGGAAAGGAACGAGATCATATCGATCAGATAGCCTTAAATGGCGGTATCAGAATTTATCTTGGTAAAAAGGCCTCATCCATAGAAAAGGGTGTGGAAATCGCCAGAGATATTATAACAGATGGAAGCGCAATGAGAAAGCTTAATGAGATTATCGAATGGAGTCATGATTTGACAAATGTTTATTTTTAGACTATATACATTTTTATTTTTATCCCTTTCCTTATCGTTCCTTTTGCAATGCCTGCCAACAGATGTTTTCTCTAATGAGATTGATTCACCTGAGCTCAGGGCAGCTATCGACGATCTCAATAACAGTGATCCGTCTATTCGTTTCAGTGCTGTAATGGCTTTGGACAGATTAAAGAGTCGGGCCGGTGTAATTCCTCTGATCGCTGCTTTACAGGATAATGAATTAAATATAAGAAAAAAGGCGGCTGAGGTTTTAGGAGAAATGAGGGCTCCTAGCGCCGTTGAGCCGCTTATAGAGTTATTGTGGGACAATGAGCCGGCAATGAGAATAGAAGCCATTTCTGCTCTTCGTGAGATAAAGGACATTCGGTCCATATATCCGGTTACTCTATTATTTAAGGACAACGATCCCTTAGTCAGAAGAACGGCAGTCTGGTTTTATTATGTACTTAGAGATCACAATGCTCTGCCAGGTTTAATCGATGCTCTTAAAGACAACGATGCCGGTGTAAGGAGATATGCCGCCGAAGTTTTAGGTGCTTACGGTAATGAGGCGCTCTCTGCTAAAAAGTCGCTAATCGAGGCGATGAAGGACACCGATCCGGGCGTGCGACTGGAAGCGGCATTGACTCTTGGAAATTATGAAAGAAACAGACCTGTAACGCCCTTTCTTCACCTTCTAAATGATTCGGACCCTTTGGTCAGAATCGTTGCGTTGAAAGCCCTAGGTTCCAACAGTTATAAAGATGCAAGGGTGTTGAGGTCGATGATCGAGATATTAAAAGACCCTTATCCCCAAGTCAGAGTAGAGGTCATAAAATCGCTTGTGCAATATAGAGATTCCTTTGTATTGAAATATCTTAAAGAGATGGCGAATGATAAGGATGCAGATGTCAGAAGAGAGGCTCAGGCTGCTTTTATCAAGATAAAAGAACCCGGCTTAGGGGAAGAGATACAAGAATCGTTTTCAGTCAACGCCATCGATTCCGGACAACAAACTTTGCTGGAACTTAAAGAAACACTTAATTCTAAACACATAGAGTATATTATATCTTCTTTATACGATACCTCTCCAGATATCCGCAAACAGGCGCTGATACTTGCAAAGGGTTACTACAAAGTCGGTGAATTGACAAATCATATTATTGCTTTACTCAATGACAGGGAGTCCGAAATCAGAGCTCAGGCGGTGACCGCTTTAGGAGATTATAAGCGAGTCGGTATTATAGAAGATTCAAAGGGGATTGAAAATATCATCGCTACACTTAAGGATGAAGAGTCCGATGTGCAGTTAAGAGCTGTTGCCGCAATAGGCGAATATGGAGATCGGAGGGCCTCCGAGCCTTTAATGAGCCTGTTTAAAAAGAAATTCGAATTGAGAGGTCTTTCTCATCTTGCCGAAATTTATCTTTATGCTATTTGGGGAGTGGGAGATCCCAAAGCAGCTCCTCTTATAATTAATTATATATATCCTAATACTGCAGAACTTTCTATTAACATTTTATATTCATTAGATCCCTGGATGGCTGAAGAGATCGCTTTGATTCATCTGGTAAGAAATCAACGTGTAACAGCTTCGTCTGTAAAAAATATCCTGAAAAGAAGTAAGAATCCACAGTTACTCCGGTTTCTTGTGAAAGAGCTGAAGCATGGCGAAAGGAATGCAAAAAGAGATGCTGTCTGGTTGCTTGGAGAGATGGGAGATACAAGCTCATTAGAGGCTCTTGGTGTCGCTTTAAACGATCAGGATGAAGAAGTGCGAAATGAGGCGAAAATTTCTTTTAGCAAGATTAAGTACAGAAACAGAAAATATTTCAAGGCGGACCAGCCATGACCGTGTTTCTGCCGGAAGACTTCGCGTTGTACAATGCGTCGTCAGCCCTCTTTATAAAACTCTTGCAGTCGTCCGTTTTTTGAAATTGAGTCACGCCAAAACTCGATGTCACATACCCTGCTTCATGAAACCGAAAACCGGAAATGATCTCTCTGAGCTTTTCCGCCGCAATTTCCGCCTCGTTTATATTAATTTCAGGCATTAACACGATAAACTCTTCCCCGCCCCATCTGGCGAAGAGATCACTCTCCCTTATATTTTTCTTTACAAGGGCGGTAATGTTTATAAGGACATTATCTCCTGCCGTGTGTCCGTAATTATCGTTAATAACTTTAAAATGGTCTATATCGAAGATAATTAGAGACAGATAATGGTTGTAGCGAAGAGCTCGTTTTATCTCGGTGTCTATCACATTGTTAAAGTGTCGTCTGTTAAAAACACCGGTTAGTGCATCTGTCGTCGAGAGTCTTTCAAGTTCTTTGTTTAGTGCACTCAGCTCCCTGTTTTTTTTCTCCAGTTCGGAAGTTCGCTCTTTTACCTTATCTTCCAGATTTTTTCTGTAAGAATCTATCGTAAGTAAATCGGAGTAAGATCTGAGAGCCGCTGTTACAGATGTAATAAATTTTTTATCTGTAAGTTCAGTTTTGTCTTTATAATCGTTGATCTCGTACTTAAATATTACCTCCTCCTCAGGAGCTTGTCCGGGATAAGCTGTGCGAAGTATAAGACGAACAAAATAGTTTTTTAATTTGTCCCTTACAAATCTCACGAATTTCAAACCGGAATTCTCTTCTTCCATTACTATATCGAGAAGTATAAGTGCTGTGTCTTCATGCTTTCTAATTAGTTTCCTTGCTTCCGCTTCCGAGTAGGCGCTTATTAATTCCGGTTGTTTTCCCATGAAGCTGTAATCGTCAAGAACAAAACGAGTGACTTTATGGACCTCTCTTTCGTCATCTACAATCATAATTTTCCACTTTTTGTTTTTATTCAATCTATTCATAGTAAGGGATCAGGCGTAAGTAATAAGGTATAAGGTTAAAAATGCTATATTAGGTCCTTATATATTGAAATTATGTGCAATAAAGCAACAATATTTATTTATGCCTTATGCCTTGAAACATGTTTGGTTCCGGCTGAGCCGGGTTAGGTATTTGCCTGTCAGGAGGAACAAGCTTTTCCATTGACTTTTATATTATTCCTGCATATGTCAACTGGGAATTGGATTTTAAAAAGCACTCCCTCGCCCGGTGTGCTTTCGCATTGTATGCTGCCTTTAAATACTTGTGTTATGAGATTGTATATTATGTGCATGCCCAGACCGCTTCCTCCAGTGCTACGATTTGTAGTAAAAAAGGGGTCATATATTTTCTCTGCCGTTTCAGCGGTCATTCCTTTTCCGTTGTCAGAGTAAAAGAGGCTTAACATTCCATTCATTATCCGGCATTTAATATTTATCCTGCCGCTGTTGTTGTTCTCGAATCCGTGAGTCGCAGAGTTTATTACAAGATTTGTTATAATTTGTGAGAACGCTCCCGGATAACTGTCTATAATAATATCATCGGGGAAATCGGTGTTTATCTTTATTTCCTTTTTTTTAAGACCGGGATTGAGGTTGAGAATTATATCTTCCGTGTATTCTTTAATATTGAATTTTCTCTTTCTTTCGCTGGACTGATCGATTGCGACCTGCTTAAAACCATTCACTAAGCCTGCCGCCTGCTTAAGATTGTGTACTATTATCTTTATTCCCTCTGAAAAGCTCTGTATTGAGCCTGAAATTTCGGGATTATGGGGTGTTATGTTATCGATTCGATCGGTAAGTCTGATGATTCGGGTTTCCAGAGCCGTTGCCGCAGTTATTGCCACGCCCAGAGGTGTGTTGATTTCATGGGCGATTCCAGCTACCAGCCCGCCAAGGGCAGCCAACTTTTCGGACTCAACAAGCTGTTTCTGAGTTTCTCGGAGCTCGTTAAGGGTTTGAGAGAATATATCGTTTTTAATACGTAAAGCTAAAAGCAGGGCTTCCTTCTCTTCAAGGGTTTTTCTGATTGCCGGTTCATTATTTTTATTGTTTGTTATATCGTGACAGATGCCTTCTGTGCCTATAAGGATATGCTCATTGTCATATACAGGTGATTCTCTTAGTTCAAGGTGTTTTATGGAGCCATCCTTATGAGAGGCAACGATTTCATAGGGTGTTTCACTGTCGCCTGTAAAAGGAAAGGAAAGAAAACTCCCCTCCTCTCTGTTGTTGTATTTATGATGAAATATTAACGATTGGCTTGTAAGAAATTCCTTTGAGGTATAACCTAAAATTTTTTCGACAGTGTTGCTGACATAGGTAAATTTGCCATTTGGGTTACGAGAAAAAAAAAAGTAAAGCTCCGAGAGGTTTGCAACGAGCCGGCTATACTTTTTCTCGCAGGCATGTAACTTTATATCGGCGTTGCTATACATGGAGAGATGGAAAATATACTTTATTGTATGACCGTTTACAGAGGGCATGGAGCAGAGGTCAGGATTTTTCGATTTATTCTTAACGGGTGCTCTCGGCTCCGCCCCTGTAAGCGTGACACAGGTTATACTTTGTTGAAATACTCTTTACCGGCAGAGCATAAAGGACAGACCCAGTCATCAGGCACCTTTTCAAAAGGAGTACCTGGTTCTACACCGTGTTCGTAATCTCCCTCTTCAGGGTCATAAACATAGCCGCAAGGGCAATCATACTTGTCCATTATATACCTCCTTTTTTTAATAGGTAAGACACTCGTTTCTCTCCGGATATGGTGTTTTAAAATAGTAACTACTAAGGCGTATAGACTGAAGGCTGAAGACTATAAAGTAAAGCATGTGTTATCGATAAAACTTTATGTTATTTATTTGCCAACACTCACTATTTATTTAATGTTTTGCTTCAGTCTTCATCAGCTTAAATACCTAAGTAGTTACGTAAATCAGTAATGAAGAATATAGATTACCATAAGCAAGGGTTATTTATCCAGAAATTTGATCCTAATCGGCCGCCTTCGTTCCTTTGGGAACATAAGTGTGAACCTTGTCCCGCCGGATTCGTTTGCAGACGCCTCAACTGTCCCGCCGTGGCGCTGCATGATACGCTTAACAATAGAGAGACCCAGGCCTGCGCCATCGGTTTTTGTAGTAAAAAAAGGTGTGAATATATTGGGCATATCCTTTTTGCTGATACCGGAACCTTGATCATCAATATGAATAAAACATTTGTTTTCATCGAATTCATCTGTGATTTCGATGTTTCCTCCATCATCCGTAACATCAATGGCATTATCCAATAATATGGTTAATGCATTTACCGAAAGATCGACGTCAATATAGATTTTTTCATCTTTTACTTTGTTTAACGGAGTAATATCTCTGTTTTCCATCTCACCGAGCAGTTGTTCTATGGCGCGCTCGGTGATTTCTCTTGTAGTGGTCTCGGATATAACGAGAGTCGGCATTTTTGTAAGAAACTCAATTTTCTTTATCAGATATTCTATTTTATTCACATTATCTGTGATATATTTGAAATAGTGTTCGTGTTTTTCCATCGATTTGCATGAATTATACAACCTGCCTACAAAACCGCCAATGCCTGTAATAGGGTTTCTGAGTTCATGAGCGATGCCGTCCGCTATCTTAACAAGGTCAGCGAATTGAGTCCCCCCGGGATCGAACTCCAGTCTTTTGCTTTTGTCTATATCGACGACAGAAAAGACTATGATTTTTTCATTCTTTATACTTTCCGTGCAAGGTTTAAACTCGATATAGGCAAAAAAACGGGAACCGTCTTTTCTTGCCAGTAAAAGCTCGCCTTGAAAGGATCTGTTGTTTTTCGAGAGAGTCAGGAGGTTGGGATAGAGAAAGGGGAGGTCCTCTTCCGTAAAAAAGATAGAAAGGCTTTTATCAATAACTTCCTCAGACTTATAACCGAATATTTTATTGACAGATTCATTGGCGAACTGAATAAGCCCTTTATCGTTTACAAGAATGACAGCGTGGCATATACATGAAAATATCTCTTTTAAAATTTTATGCGGATTTTCGCAGGAATTGAGAATCTCCATACTTTTATTATTCATCTCTTGCCACCTGTCACCTTATGTTTTACATCGCCTTTGGTGTTCGCTTATAGGGATTATGATTATAGTTTAAACCAACGACTCATAAGCGACAGAGCCGCCATGTATAGTGACTTAAGTCCCGGCGGCTTAGTCCTGCAATATCCATCATCGTTAATAAAGAGAATGTCGCTCCCTAACCAGGAGAGTCCGGGATGTATAAAATAATCGGACTGCAAAACCAAATCGTATTTTCCACGTAAAAAGAAATACTGAATCCATCGGAATATCTTATAATTAGAGAGAGAAATAAATTTCGACCACGGTAGCTGACATATCCTGAATCCTTCAGGTGTTATTACAAAATCAATTTTGAGATCGTCTCTCTCCTTCATCGCTTTTACTAATGGTTCCTGAATACCTGTTGCCTGCATATTTACGGTCCAGGGAATCAGAATATGCCTGATTGAAGAATCTTTGAATACTTCATCGATTAGTTTGTTCGATCTGTATCGAAAAGAGAGCGATATATCTCTTTTCCCGGTTTTGTTGGTTATAAAATCGTCGAAAGCACTAAAAAAGAGTCCTCCAAACTCGGTTTTACCTATAAGAGTATAGTAGAGACCTTTTTTAAGTACTCTTCGTCCTGTCTTTGTAAGATCATCGGGTGCAGCACCATGTTCTTTTAACAGATAGAGTACATTTCTGTTGTCGTAATACAACACCCATGTCGGTACTTTCGCTGCTGCAGATAAATGCCAGATAAGGGATTTTGCCGATACAAGCACGCGATGACCGGTCTTTCCAATTCTCAGGCACCATTCCACATCATCGAAGTGTATAAAAAAATCCAGCCATAAGCCGGCGGAACGAGCTACTTCCGATCTGACAAGTAAAGATGCGGCAGCTACATAATCTACATCCATAAAATCACGGCAATGCATGAGGTGTCTTGTAAGGTCAGCGTCATTTTTCAACAACTCATCTGTTGACAGACCTTTCCAATTCATGACTTCTTCCATATGCCTGTTAAAGAAGAGTTTGGCCGTGGCGGAATCGAAGAAAGCACCCATCTCATTGAGACGCCATGGGTAATCGAGCTGCATCATCGTGGAACCTGCAATCGCGGCGTCCGGTGTTTTTTCCAGTACATCGACCAGTTCCACCAAGGCGCGATAATGCACCAATACATCGTTATCCAGGAGCCAGTAGTATTTATAATGTTCTTCAGGTTGGTCATAGGCCCATTGTAAACCGGTATTAAACCCCCCTGTTCCACCAATATTCTCCTTGTTACGAATCAGGCGCACATAAGGGAATTCCGCCGTGACAGCCTTGTCCGTTCCGTCGTTGCTGGCATTGTCTATAACCAAAATGTCCATCACAGCGGAGTCGTATTCAAGAGAGCTTAAGGATCTCAGGAGATCTATGACATACTCTTTCTTATTCCAGGTAACTATAATAATTAGTATAGAAGGCTGTTTTTTTGGCATAATTTATGACCTGGAAAAAATATTAACATAAGTATAGCACCCTGAGCAACATAGAGGAGTTAATTATGATTGACTATAAGTTACCTGTGGTTGTGGCGTCGAGTAATTTAGTGGGATACTGAAACAGCACCAACCATTTCGTATGTATATATTAACTAAAACAGCATTTAGCTGTCAGCTCTTTCATTGCAACACGTTTTGGTTCAAAACAAATTCACCTGTAAGGTGAAGCTTATTATTGGCATAACATTAATTCTTTCCTTCGCTGAAGGCTGACCGCTGATAGTGTTTTTTTAGTTAAATATCTTATTTGCTTAAAAATCTTTCATACATCTCTTTTGCCTCAGCCGGCCTGTTGTTTTTGTTATAAAACACAGCGAGGTTGTAGAGGACGTCTTTATTGTCCGGAGCTATTTTAATGGCCTTTTGAAACATCTCTTCAGCTCTATCATTCATCTGCATTCCGCTTAGTGCAATGGCCAAATTCGTTCTACCCTGAACATAGTCTTCTCTGATTTTAACTGACTCCTCCGCATACTTCGCAGCCTCTTTATTTCTTCCTGCCTTGATTAGTAGGAAAGCCATTCTGTTTAATATTTTATGATTTTTTTTGTCTATTTTCACAATTTTTTTATACTCATTAAAGGCGCTGATATATTCGCCTCTCCTTTCCAGATCCTCTGCAATATAGAAAATTGTGTCAATATAATTAATTTTCTCTCTTTTCGTTCTTATTCCAAGGTAAGTCTCCTGTTTAGGTGATGTCCTTTTCTTTGCAGAATTGACTTCATGTGATTCTGTCTTAACCGGTTTATCTCTCCTGTCGTTTTCATGGGCAGAGTCAGCCGATAAATCTGCTTCCTCCGCCTTCATCTTAATATCATATTTCTCCTTCTCTAAAGAAGCTACAGTTTTTTGTTTCTCTAACATCGCCTGAAAGGCCTTTTCGTCCTCTATCGGAATGTAAGAGTCTATATAGGCCGTTTTTTCATTCTTTGACTTTTTGATTTTTGTCGATGAATTTTCATTTTGAGCAGGTTTGTTTGTCTCTTTTAAATCATCTTCCCGAAAAACAGCCAGAGCCTCTACCTCTGTCACTGCCGCCTCGGGTCTGTTTTTGTCCTTTTTCGTCTTTAAGGCGATCTTTGTCGAATTGTCAACCGGCAGTGAGAAATTTTCCAAATAATAGTAAGCAAAAATCCCCGATATCAGAAAGAGGCCGGGCAGCAGCAGTAATATGATCATGCGTTTTCGTGCTGTCGATTTTTTGTGACCTTTTCTTACTATCTCTTTAAGATGCGGAGGAATATCCTTTTTATGTGAAGATATTTTTACCTTTGAGAGTATGTCCGATAAAAGACTCATAAGTTTATTCGATTTATTACAACCTTCGTAAGCATAAGTTTAAGAGTGTTGACGAGTTGGTTAGTTCTCAATTCGTTACGGATTAATTTATTGACGATAAAGCGTGGTATCCATGAAGTGCGAGTCCTGTGGCAGGCATAATTTACCTTTCTTGTTAGTCCCTATAGCACCACCGAGCCTCCCGGCATCAGTCAATAAAATTGTTCGTCCCAGTTATTGATGTGAAGCCATATATTCCGTAACAGCTTGGGCTAAAAGACCTGAACGGGTTTCTCCGTGTTTTTTTGCATAATAATCAACAGAATTTAATAACCTTTCCGGTAAGGTAATATTCACTCGCTTTGACTTTAGGGAAAGTTTTGTGATATCTACTTCAACCAGAGCCCATATCCCGTCTTTGAAATCTGAATTCACTTTATGTTTTTCTATACTTGTAGCAACCGGGATTGGTTCTGAATCAAGTAAAATACCTTCGATATGACATTCTGCTGCTTCTTGAGAATTGGTTATTGCCTCCTCAATAGAGGCGCCGGCGGAAAAACAGCCAGGCAAATCCGGGAAAGTTACACCATAATCTGAATCGTTGTCTTTATAAATTACTATCGGATATTTCATGATTTCACCTCCATTCCCATCCAGCCTGTTGAAATATGTTTCGTAGAGTTCCAATGGGTAAATCTTTTTTCGGATGGGGAACAGTTACTTTGCCGGGTCTTTTTGGATGTTTAAATTGATGATGATCTCCTTTGGTGTGATGTAGCGCCCACCCATCCTGTTTTAATCTCTGTATTATTTCCAGGCTTTTCATGATGTGTATAATACACATCATGAAAAGGTAATGTCAAATTAATATTTAGTTTTTCAAGGAGAAATACAGAGAAATACAAGAGAAATGTTTGTATATAATTCAGATACAGATCGTGTGATTTTATAAAATACGTCCAAGTGTACAGGAAAGTGTAAAAATGAGTAAGGGCAGACATTCAGGTCTACCCCTACATAATTTTACATTACTATTGAATCCTATGCAAATGAGATTTTCCTTTCTCCTAGAACGTAAAAATCTGCGCACCAACAGAATCCTCTATCAGCTCAGGGGCCTTAGCGAAGACGGCGCCTTCCACCAGGTCCTGCTCCGAAATATTACGTGCATTGGCGCATGGCAGGCATACATTTAATTTAACTCCCTGATTAAGAAGAAAGGTAAAAGCCCCGACTGCCTCGTCGCCTGTAGGATTCGATACAAAATCGATATGGCCGGGCTTCGCAAGGAGCACGGCGTCGTCAGATAAAAAAATGCTTACATCGTGTCCCTTTTCTTTAGCCGCTTTCGCTAACATAAACGCCCTGGTTACACGAACAGGATCGTCCATGCCTCTGGTTACAAGAAACTGAAATTTAGCCACTGAATACCTCCTTAATTAAAAATATAAAAGAATCGTATTTGAATATCTTTTATTATGTATTCTGAATGCCTGAATAGTTACTACTACAGTAACACTTTATATTAATCGCTATTCAGACAACAGGTTCGCTGTATATAACTAAAGTGTCGCTGTAGTAGTATGTCATACTATACATTATAACAAATCGTGATGTTCAAGTGAGAATTGAAGATATCTGGTTGACTTTTGTATCGTTTTTTGTTATTCTTTTTACGCTTGAAAAAGCGTATTTTTATCATGTTCCCACCAGGATAAATCTCACTTCATGACTGGGACTCACCGGAAGATAGTTCATATAGAGATGGATATATTTTAGGCATCCCCGGAACAACTCGACATGCCTGAACGAAAAGGAAAACCCATTATCTGAAGAAAGAGGCATTTTTGTCGTATGTCAATCAATACCATTAACTTAAGGAGTGAAGCACCTTCAGACAGAAGCGGGTCATGTAAGAAGACAGAATTCAGGATTCCCGCAGAAGCTACCGGAATCTATAAAATCATGAGAGGTTAATCAATGCAGGAAGTGACACAAAGAATATCGTCCATGACACCTTTGAAACTTGCCTTTGCCGCCAGCCAAATGGAGCCTAAATTGGCTCTGATAAAGGCTGAACCGATTGCTGTTATTGGAATGGCATGCAGATTTCCGGGTAGCGCCGACTCTCCGACAAAGTTTTGGGATCTGCTGAAAAATGGTGTGGACACAGTTGGAGAAATACCTCTTGACAGATGGGATATTGATGCCTTTTATGATCCCGATCCCGAAGTTCCAGGGAAAATGTACGCCAGATTCGGAGCTTTTATAGATTCTGTCGATACCTTTGACGCTGACTTTTTTGGTATCTCTCCAAGAGAGGCCAAAGGCATGGACCCTCAACAGCGCCTGCTTCTTGAAGTAAGCTGCGAATCATTGGAAAATTCCGGAATTGCGGCAGACACAATCTTTTCCGCGAAAGCAGGCGTATACATAGGTATCAGCACATTCGACTATGCCGCCGTGAGATTACGTCTCCAATCTCCTGAGGGAATAGACGCATATTACAGTAGCGGAAATGTCTTGAGCGTAGCAGCAGGACGCCTCTCTTATACTCTCGGATTAACCGGGCCCGCCATGTCTGTCGATACGGCATGTTCATCCTCTCTAATTGCCATCCACCTTGCCTGTCAAAGTCTGAGGAACAGGGAATGCAATCTTGCCTTAACAGGTGGTGTCGGATTAATCATGGCCCCTGAACCGTCTATCAACTTTTCGAAAGCCGGCATGCTGTCTCCCGACGGTCGCTGCAAGACCTTTGACTCTTCTGCGGACGGATATGTTCGGGGAGAGGGATGCGGAGTCATCGTATTAAAGAGATTATCGGACGCCTTAAGGGACGGGGACAACATTCTGGCTCTTATCAGGGGTTCTGCGGTAAACCAGGACGGCCCGAGCGGCGGTCTGACCGTACCGAGCGGCCCTTCCCAGGAGGCCGTGATAAAGGAGGCATTGAGGTCGTCGGGCGTTTCACCGGACTCCGTCAGTTACATAGAGGCTCACGGAACGGGGACTTCTCTCGGCGATCCCATAGAGGTCGGGGCGCTGGGAGCGGTATTCGGGAA
>JAREWP010000025.1 GCA_029001845.1 Candidatus Magnetocorallium paracelense
ACCTCTCTGGCCGGATCAAGGGTTAAACCGAAAAAAGTATGGGCCTCCTCCATACCTGAGCCTCTGGCGAATAAGGTTGTTGCCGCTTTTGCACCTGCTTTTTTCGCTTGCTTAATTATTTTGTCTGCATCGCCTCTGTTCACTACTGCGACGATTAAAGAGAAATCTATCGATTCGTTTACATACATTAAACCTGTCCTCCCTTATGGTTACAGTAGTCAGTTGTCAGAATAGAGGAAGAAAAACAAATTGCAAAGCAGGTATTCGCTGTCCCCTGGAAATCATAAAACAGGTGACTCCGGTGCTTCTATTCCGACTTCTGAGTAATTATTTCTATTTCAATGTCATTAACTTAAGGAGCAAAGCACCTTACGCCTTCACCGGCTAAACTCGAAGGCTCCGCTTCGCTGCGCCTTCTCAAACATGACCCGCTTCCGTCGGAAAGTGCTTCACCCCTTAAGTTAATGGTGTTGATTTCTATTTTCAACTATTTTACAAGAATACCAAAAAGTAAAACAGAAATGATAGAAAATAGTGTAGCAAAAGCAATGAGGCCGAATCCGTCTATAAACGGATCACGTCCGGCAATTGAACTTGTGATTCCTATTCCCAAAGCTGCTACTAATGGTACTGTAATAGTGCTAGTCGTGACACCGCCGCAATCATAGGCCAGCCCTATTATATAACTTGGTGCAAAATAAGTCAGCAAAGCGACGATAAAATAACCTGAAATCAGGGATACTGACAATGAAATATCAAATACAATCCTAAGAACTCCATAGGTAATACCAAAAGCCACCCCCAAAGCGACAACATTTCTCAAATGCCACTCTCTTATTACACCGTTTGATATCTCTTCCGATTTCGAGGCCACAGCGATTAGAGCCGGTTCTGCAACTGTCGTGGCGTAACCAAGTAAAAAGGCGAATATAAGTGTCCATGTAAGGCTGCCTTTCCGGGCGAACTGTATTCCAAGCGACTCACCGAGAGGAAAAAGACCGATCTGAAGACCCCTTATGAATATAAAAAGACCTAATACAGCCAGAATAACTCCGAAAAAAACATTTTTAATATTGGGGATTGAAGTTCTGAGAATAACCAGTTGAAAAAACAGCAGTAAGGCAATTAAAGGGAGTAGTTCCTTCACTGTCTGGGAGAGCATTTTCAGAAGTTGTATTGCCATCGAGACGTTGAGAAATTATTCCCCTTTGAAATCGGGTTTTCTTTTTTCTATAAAAGCAGAGACACCTTCCCTAAAGTCTCCGGTAGAGCAGAGGCGTTTGAAAATATTTATTTCTCTCTGTTTTATAGTATAGTTATCGCCAATATTAAGGCATCTTATAATCGAAGCCACTGCCAGAGGAGCTTTCGATATTATCTTTTCCAACATCTTCTCGCTATGGGCGATTAAATCGTTTTCTTTCACGACATGGTTTACCAGACCTAACCTCTCGGCGGCATGGGCGTCGATCATTTCTCCTGTAAGAAGAAGCTCCATTGCCTTGCCATGCCCGACAAGTCCGGGTAGTCTGAATGTTCCTCCAAAACCCGGGATTATCCCCAGATCTATTTCAGGCTGACCAAATTTCGCCTTGTGGGACGCTATTCTTATATGGCAGGCCATTGCCAGTTCACACCCTCCTCCGAGGGCATATCCGTTTACAGCGGCAATTACCGGTTTGGGTGATCTTTCGATTAAGTCAAAAGTCTTGTGGCCGTTTTCACTTATCCTGGCGCCTTCCTTAAAGGAGATTCCCACAAACTCCGAGATATCGGCGCCTGATGCAAAGTTTTTTCCTTCTCCTGTCAGGATAACACCTTTCACTTCACTGTTTCCGAGAAGCTCAATAAAGGCTTCCCTGAGTTCCTTCAGAATTTCTGAATTCAGAGCGTTAAATTTTTCGGGTCTGTTTATGGTTAATGTCAGTATCCCCCTATTTAGCAAGGTTTTGATATTTTTGTATTTCATTAAATTATAACTCGACTCTTTTCAGAATTTTTATTTTTTCTACTTTAGAGAGTTTATCAGTTTTTAAGAAGAAAAAAGCCTCAACCCGTTGGCCTCGCTTTAAGGTGACATCGGAGCCGGCATGGACTTGTGTCTTTATATGTAGAGGACTTGACCTTATTATATCATTATTGCTTCTGTCCTGGAAATGGGCAAGGAACAGTGGATAACGAATTTCGGTTACTATTTCCAGATCGCATACAATTGCTGCGGAACTGTTAAGAGTCCCGAGATAATCGACCTGCAAAACCCTTGACTCCATTCTGATATTTTTTATATCGGCAACAGGAATCAGGTCTCCCCAGTCAATCTCAGGCAGATCGATGTTACCCTCTATGTCTGATTTTTCTTTTTCTACAGCGACTCCGCCTGTATTGGAATGCTCTTCAAGATTGCGAAAGGCCGTTAAAAGACTGAGAAGTAGAAAAAAAAAGGCTACAAAAATAGTAACAAGGGCCGGTAGAAATTTTCTATTCATTTCAAAACCCTCTGCTTTTGGATCATTTGTTTAAAATTCAGTAAAAAATTTGAGAAGTCTTT
Organism: Candidatus Magnetocorallium paracelense; assembly: GCA_029001845.1. Classification (GTDB taxonomy): domain Bacteria; phylum Nitrospirota; class Thermodesulfovibrionia; order Thermodesulfovibrionales; family Magnetobacteriaceae; genus Magnetocorallium; species Magnetocorallium paracelense. Next base: position 2,549 of record JAREWP010000025.1, read on the forward strand.
TTGATTTTGGAATGTAGATTATTCCGTTACAATTTAAGAAGATGAATGTGATTTTGTGAAAATGAATTCCTGTCCTCCGAAGAGGACAGGAATAATGGGGAGGAACGAGGCGCTATGGTTAATTTTTACATTTCCTCAGATATCCTGTCAAGATGCAAGGGGGAATAATTCTGTTAATTTTTTGTAAAGTTATTTTTATGTCAAAAAGGTTGGACGATCGCGACGCTTTTCTCCGGAAAAAATCAGCGAGTCAGTGCGGCAATGTGAAGTTTTACAGAGAGTTTACCCGGTCTTCTGTGGTTTTTTACTCTTGTGTCGAATCCTTTAAGTATCAGTCCTTTCTCTTTACCCTCGATTTCGTAGATCGTGTTGGTTAAGGACTGAATATCGGGTATGGTGGCGTCTACTTCTACGTTAATTATTTTAAAAGGAGGAATATCATCCGTATTTCTGACTCTGGTTTTGGTTATTGTTCCTCCCTTGCCTGTCACTATAGACTTAATAGTGTTCTGGATATTTGCAGCAGCCAGAGCCGGTGTTTTCGCTTTAATAACTATTTTGTTAATTTTTTTTGACGATACCTTGATCTCGGTAAGCTCCTTTTTATAGAAGTCCCTTTTTTGAATTAGAGAATTAAATTTTTCGATCGTTCTCAGTTTGAGGTCGATTTCATCTGTGAGTTCACTCCTCAGGCTGCTAATTCCCTTATAACCGTAATCGTAAATCAACAAAAAAAACAGAATACATATTAAAGTGATGCCAATGGTTAGTTTCTTATTTTTCATCTCTTCTGTTCTCCAGTGAGGCCTTTATACGAAACCGCTCCTTATTCGTCCTTTTATCCTTTATTGTAGTAGAAGAGAAACTAACGTTTTTAAAAAACTCCGATGACTCGAGAATCTCAATAAGTATGGAAGAACTAACGGCGTAACCCTCTAACAACATATCGTCGTCATCTATCTCCATCCTCACAACCCATGCATCTTCAGGAAGCAAGTTGGTAATCTCTTTAATCAGCTCCATATTGAGCCGCTTCATGTTTAAAAAAGCTTCCGCCGATTTCACTCCGTCCTTTAGTACTTCAACCTCTCTCTTCATGGCGTCTACTTCTTCCATCTGAGGTCTGAGGTTAGCAATCTTTTTATCAATAATCACAATTTTTTTCCTGTCCTTTTCCAGAGGAATGTAAAGGTGAAGACACAGTAAAACAACCAACAATAATAAAAGAGTAAATGTAAGGGCTTTGGGAATTCTCCTTCTCTCGACTTTCCCGTAAGTTAGCAGGTTGACCGGTTTGTTTGTATCTGCAAGGGCGGCGCCTATACACTCTGAATAATCTCGATTGAAGTCAAAACTCTTCTTTACAGGCAGGTTAACGGAATCAAAGGTTTCCGGTTTCTGTGACAACAAATCCCTGACCTTCTCTTCCATCTCTTTGTTCGAATCTTTGTTGTCAATGAATATCACCTTATCGACGTCTGTATTATTTTCAGTGGACAATATCGAATTTGCCGTGGAACTATTGCCGTTATAGGCGTAAACCGATGTAATAACACCGTCTCTGGAGGAGATTGCAAGGGTCCCTGTTTCTCTGATTTTAAACAGCATTACCTCTGATTTGTCGGAGCAGGCAGAGTGGGTCATGCATACTTTAATAAGTGACAAAGGATTTAGAGTGAGTTTGAATATTGAGTAACCGTATTCGTTTATGGCGTTTTCATAGGGGAGAAGTATCTGTTTTTTTACTGCATAGAGGGTGACGTATATTCTGTTGTTTTCTTTTTTTTCAATATCATAATCGAAATAGACTTCTTCAGCAGGAAAGGGCGTGAGATTATCCATCTCATAGGCTATGACAGAGGAGAGGTTATCTTCGGCGACATCGGGGAAATCTGCTGTTTTAACGATGCACCACTCTTTAGGAAGGCTAAGTATAATATTTCTCTCCTTCCTGTTGCTTTGAGAGAGTAAATCGATGAAAGAGGCAAGGTCCTCCGGCGTCGGATATGAATCTTTCGATGTTCTAAGGATATTACTTTTTTGTAAATTTAATCTTTCAGGAAACCCTTTGAGTAAGCAGGCTGATGTAAGACCTTTCTCTATCGAGACGGAGATTACTGTTTTGGAATTGGACATGTTGTAAAGGGGACTGAAAAAAAGCACTTTGCCAAATACAATTCCGGTTTTTTTAAGGTCTTCAATCCTTTCTGATATCTTTACTTTCATATATAGTCGTATATTGTATCAGAATACGACCCTAAAAAAGCAGTCGCCATTTCGTGTGCAGCCCGGAAGATCACATTCTATTAAAAAAATCCGGTAACAGATAGCATTAATCTCTTATCACTGTGACAGGGTTACTCTGTTTCCAAACTATTCTTTATTGTCCATCCCCAGTTCCTTTGCCAGTTGCTCTGCTATTTCGTCACGAGACAGAGAGCTCAGGTCATTGGAGGGTTCCGAGGCTTCACTGATTATTATTCCATTTTTTTCATCACGGGAATCGAAATCCAATGAAAGCACATCATCAATTATATGATCGCAAATCGACTCCACTGATGGATAATCGAATACAAGTGTTGCGCGGAGAGATATTGATAAGGCCGATTCCAGGCGATTCCTCAGTTCTACAGCCATAAGGGAGTCAACTCCTGCATCAAAAAGACCTTGCCTTATGTCAATATCTTCGTCTTTATCTAAACCAAGTGTTGAGGCAGTTTGAGTTAGTACGAATCTTTCCAGGATAGCTCTTCGATCGTTTACCGGGGACTCTTCAAGTTGTTTTATTATGACGCTCTTTCTTTGAGGTTCAAGATTACTCTCCTCTTTGTAAATCACTTTAAGAAAGGACGGCGGATTTCCTCTGTAAATCTGTTTTATGTATTTCGACCATTCTATGGGTAAAACTCCCACGGCAGAGGATTCTCCTTTTAACAATTTGCCCAGTATTTTTAACCCCTTTTCAGTATCTATAGTACCTGTTCCCTGAGAGGCCCATCTCGCCTTATCTCTTCTGTCTGCACGGGAAGCCATACCTGTTTCCTCCCATGCACCCCAGTTTATACTCAATGCGGGCAACCCCAGGGCCTTTCTGTAATGAGACAGAGTATCCTGAAAAGCGTTGGCAGCGGCATAGTTGCTTTGTCCCGGGGATCCCAGTAATGAAGCTGCCGACGAAAAGAGTACAAAGAAATCCAATGGTATGCTTTTTGTTAAAAGATGGAGATTCCATGCGCCTTCGACTTTCGGCGCCATCACTTTTTTAAATCGCTCCATGTTTTGCGAATTTAAAATACCATCGTCAAGTAAACCGGCGGCATGGATAATTCCTCCTAAGGGAGGCATTTGGGAACATGTTTTCTCCAATGCAGCTTTCATCTCCACGTCACTTCCCACATCTCCTCTTAATAACAACACCTTGGTCCCTTTTTCCATTAACTGCCTGCTCACATTTACAGCTTCATTGTTTGGTTCACTTCTGCCGAGGAGAACCAGATGGCCTGCCCCCTCCTTTACTAACCATTTGGCCAGAAGGAGACCCAAGGACCCCATACCTCCTGTTATGAGATAGGTTTTATTATTATCAATGGCAACAGGTTTGGAAATATTTTCTTTATATCCGGCCAGAACGGCATTATACCTGATTCCTTTTCTCAAAACGATTTTGTCTCCCTCAGAGTCGGAATTTAACTCATTAAATATAGTAACCGCTTCATCATGACCTGTTATGGGATCGATATCCAGCATCATGCACCTCATGTCAGGATACTCAAGTGCTGTTGCGCTTCCTAATCCCCACAAAACGGACCCCGCAATTCCGGCAGGTTCATCATCCATGTTAATCAATTGAGCACCTGTTGTTACAACTCTCACGACAGGAGATTTACTCCATCTGACATCAATTAGAGATTGAATTAAATGCAACAGACCGGCGCACAGAAATCTGCTCTCTCTTTTAATATCGGAAAGCCTCGGTTCACCTCTATCGTCTACGTTAAGACCCCACATATAAATGGCCTTACTGCATTCTCTCTCTCCTATACCCATTTTAATTAAATTTCTAAAGTCCCCTGGAGAATATGGATTTATTATATATGATTCACCTTTTATCTCTTCTTCAAATGAATCTCCGGCTGTTGCTGTCAGACAAATCCCGCCTTTTTCCCTTACTATTTTGGAAATTTCGACTCCGATCCCTTTTTTATCCGTTAAAATCAGCCACAGCCCCTTGTCGATGTCAGAGGATGAGTCCTTTAGAGATGAAGAAAGCCAGTTCACCTCGTAAAGCCACTTGTCGGTTTTTTCTGTAAGATTCTCCTCCAGAATTTCTTTCAGGCTCTCTCTGGCAAGCCGTCTTGCCGTGAAACCGTTAAACTCAGCGATGCTCCGACCTCTTTCATCATATAAAAGGATGTCTGCCTTTATACTCTTATCCTCTTCATCGGCTTCCTTAATTTTTGTATGACAAAGTAATTGAGAAATCATATTTTTGGAGCCATAAAAATTAATCTTCTCTATGAAAAAAGGAACGAAAATGTAGTCATTTTTAAGTTTTTCCGCTGTTTCGGCTCCAAACATCAGATAGGGACCTTTAATGCAAAAAAACTGAATACATGAGTCTATAAGTCCTGGAAACAGAGAATACTCTCTTCCGAATTTGTTGAACAAAGAGATGTTCATGTAGCTGACAGCTTCTTTATCACTCCACTTTATTTCTTCTATCCATTTGAAGGAATCACCCAGGTAGTGGCCGGAGTTTTCGATTTCTCTGTATAGTTCACTGCCTGCCAGCATGGAGGGATTGTTTATGTGAGTATTTGTGTGTACAATGTTGTCGGAATCTTTAAATAGTGACAACTTTCCCTGTATATGACGGACCCATTCCGTTTCATTTCCTCTTTCCATTGAGCTGACAATTTGAAAGGCATGCTCTCTATTATTTTCAGGAGTTAAGATCAATTGCACCTGTATATCTTTTTCTTCCGGCACCGGCAAAGGCTTTTCCATCATAATGTTTTCGATAACAGAGGGCTCGTTTTCAAATAACTGATCAGCGGCCTGTAATATCATGGATATATACGATGCGCCGGCGACAACAGTTATTCCGAATAATTTGTGGTCATCTATAAAGGGCGGTGAAACAGATGACAGGTGTGTGTCATAACGAATTTCATCTGAAAAAGGCAGTTGAAGCTTTCTGCCTAACAGGGGATGGCCTCGTTCAATGGTAATTCCCCTATTGTCTCCCTGAATCTTGTCTAACCAATACCGTTTTCTCTGAAAAGGGTAGTTTGGAAGGAGGGCTCTCTTTCCTCCATATCCGCCGTAAACTCCCTTCCACTCTGTTTCCTCTCCCCTTACATACAACTCTCCGAGAGTATCCAGCATCTGAGCCCTCTCTCCTCTCCCCTCACGCAAACCGGGCAGCCATACGCCTCCCTCTCCGTAACACTTCCTCCCCATGCCGATCAACACAGGCGACGGCCCGATCTCCAAAAACATCTCATAACCGTCTCTCTTCAGCCTCTCCATTGCATCATAAAATCGAACGGGACTCATCACATGCCTTACCCAATACTCTCCGCCGCTTATCTCCTCACCGGCATACTCTCCGCTTATATTGGATATCAGCGATGTCACGGGCGTCGAATAACCAATACTGCCCGCCGCCTCTCCAAACTCCTCCAACATCGGAGCCATCAACTCGGAATGAAAGGCGTGGGAGGAAGTGTTACGGAGGGGGAGGCTGATGCAGGGATTGAGAGAGAGGGGTAAGATGACGGCCGTATATGCCGGAGAGGAGAGAGTGAAGCGTGAGCTCGGTAAGTACGGAGAGGGGGTATCGGTGGCGGCGATAAACGGTCCTGAGCTGACGGTAATAAGCGGAAGGGAAGAGGCGGTGGATAAAGTGACCGATCGTTTTACGGCGCAGGGAGTGGGCTCAAAGGAGTTAAAAGTATCCCACGCCTTTCATTCCGAGTTGATGGCTCCGATGT
>JAREWP010000021.1 GCA_029001845.1 Candidatus Magnetocorallium paracelense
CTGCCTTTCTATCGTGGTGATTCACTTCGTGGCAGAGAAATCGAAATCCGTATCTCTTGCCGAACTGCTCCATTTCAGGTACCATTACAGCATTCTTCCCGGTTCCACGAAGCCGGGCAAGGTTAGTGTTATCTATAATGCACTGTGCAGCCACATAACCCCAGTACGTCAGGGCTTCATGGAAAAAACACTTCATTGCAAACCGGTTAAATGATCGGTAGAATCTTAAATATCTTATCTTTGAGTACCGGTAGTACAGCAAGCTTGCCACTACTTGCACTTGCTTGTCTGCTATCTTGATTTTATAAGGGCTGGTATCATGCTGCATCTCAGCTCCAGCTTCATCAGGCACTCGGTCGCATCTGTCTTTCTTGGCCCGCCCAATCTCAAGCTCCCTTATCTTTTTGGTTAAGGTAGAATAGCCGATCTCAATATCTTTCTCTGAAAGCTTCTCATGTATCCGTTGAATAAAACCTTCACAATCAACATAAAGACGACGAAGCAGATCAGGATCAATCTCTATCTTATCGCTCCTTGTCACCTCAGGCATTTGTCCTTTTTGCCCAATAATCGTTTCCACCGTTTTCCTGCTTACACTGAGTTGACGGCTGATCCCCCTTATACTCATCCCTGATTCATGAAGGGCATAGATGGCCTTACGCCTGTCCCGTTGTATCATAAAAATCCTTCAATATCTTTATAAATATACTCACTTTGCTCAGTATTGCTCCGGCCAGATAATTGGCCTGAGCATAAAAGGCGTTGTTTTTATATCTCTTGTCATTACTTTTACTCATAATCCTTTGCATATATTTTTGAAAAATCTCAAGGTCTCTGAGCATACCTCTCTCTGCGTCATTGCAAAGATCGCTATCCAGGGGCACTTCTTTAAATCTCTCCAATACCCAGGTTATATTGCCGTCCCTGATCTGTTCCCGAAACTCATCACTTCCCTTGAAATACCCGTGAGCAAGATGCTCTATCTGGCGTACACTCAATTTCTTCCCAGATACCGCTTCGATAAATTCCGAAACCTCTTCCTTGTTTACCCTGTTTATGCGCATAAACTGCCGAACTGTGTACATGTAGGAATAAACAGGAAAATTACCGCTGAATATCTTAGCCCTGACTCCTTCACTCATTTCACCAATAACCCCTATCCGAACACTCACCCATGATTTGCTCCTTTCAAGATGACCCGCTATCTCTGTCACGCTCATCTGATGTACATTCCTCAATTCCTCTACCAATCTCGCCTGCTCTACTATACTCAGACCCTTTGCGTTTGATTGCCGAAGCAAATGCAATATCCCCATTGACTCCTCGGCGCCAATAGATTTGTAGGGCACTATGCTTATACCAAGCCTTACAGCGCAGCGATATCGCTTAAATCCGTTCAACAATATCCGTTCCCCTTTTATTCCTACTCCCTCAAGAGGCTCCCTTATCCCTTGTTCCAATATCGACAACATCAGCCCCTTCTCCACACTCTGTTGTCTCAATCGGTATCCTTCATATCTCAAATCTATACTCCCAAGCTCAACTTGCTCTATCATCTTCCTATCTATGGTGACCCTCCTGTAAGGTATAAAAGAGTATAATCTATTCTCTTCTGTTTGACCATGCTGTGTTGTCTCACTTTTTTTAACAACATCTCCAGGATCTCATCCTCACTTACAAACCTACTCTCTATCAATCTCGCCAGGGTCATAAGATAACTTACTGTCTCACTGCTAACTTCCAGCTCTCCTATCTGAAACCTGTCCTGTTCACACGATGTAACCTCAGAACAATCATCGCTATTGTCATTCAAACTCCTCTGGCGATTTAAATGCTTCTTTTTGATCTTCCCCTCGGCGCTTTGATAATATTCTTTGCTTCGCTTCTTTTGTCCCTCCCTGCGACTCGCTTCTCTACAACCAAATGGACAACTCAGGTCTGTTCGACCTATATTGCGGGGATCTGTTATGAAATATATCCCGCAATGCTTACACCTCGTTACGTTCCTCCTTAAATGGGAACTGCTACGTATGACTAGCCTGAGAACGTAATAATACTGCAAAACAAGTCCACGCACTTGTCCCTTTCTGTACCATCGGGGGGTATACTCAAAATATGGCTGGATCTGAACTATAAAAAAGACAAATTCTCTGTTATAATACTTATAGTTTTCTGCATGCCCCCATTTTACTACTTGGCTCAGGTCTTTAGTAAAACGGGGGCTTTTTTTTTGAGATGTTTCAATTGGGGGGATTGTTGGTAAGTGGGTGGTTCGTGTGGCCTACTTTATCTGAGCATAAGTGGCCTATTTCATTAGAGCGCTATCGCATTCAATCGATAAAGAGAGAAACGAGTCCCCTATCTATCTTTCAGGGGAAGACTGCCTGAAGAACGATATGCATCCTCTTTTTTTTAGAGATTTATTGGTTGAGCAGCAGCCGTCAGATCGGTGTACTCTGAAATTTATCTCCAGGCTTGAGCTCAAAAAGTATGGAAAATATCCTGATGTTACATTCAGGCTGTTTTTTAATAGTCTCATAGAACGAATAGCAGCACTTGCCTATCTTCATTGCGGCATAAGGTGCGGTATCGATGAGATAGAGGCCCTGAAGAATCGGGCAAAAGAGATACGTACACTATCTAACGACCTGTATTGGGAGGCGTCGGAAAGATATTCGAATAAGCAGAAAAGGAGAATGCCCTTTGGCGGTTGGAAGGGAGAAATATCCTTTGAAGGCGAGCTGACATCTTTTATCCCTTTTGTTCGTCTCGGTGAATGGATTCATGCAGGAAAAAAGAGCTCATTCGGATTCGGACAATATAAAATAAAGAATAAAGCAGTTTAAATGATGTGAGAATAATAATGTTAGTGATTTCATCGTGAATATAACTTAGACCATCTTCAAATTTTCTGTTAACTCCGGCAGAAAGGCATAACCTGTTGATTTCATAGAATAAATGGCGATTTCAGACGGGAAATAAGGAATTTGAAAAAGTTTGAAGATATTTGTTTTGAGCGATTTCCGATAAGTATCTTCAGGAATTTTGTAAAAGGCGGATTTAAGTGCTGTTGTAAAGCCGCTGTTTTCAATGGTTTGCAGGGGGAGGAAAAAGGGAGTTTTTCAAAAAGTTTGAAGATGCTCTGTTCGATGAAAACGGCCCGACTGTCTTCAAAGATTTTGGAAGGGCAAAAAATATTTAAAATCAATGACTTACATCAAATCAGAGGTTAAAATATTGCAAAGTCGGGGGTATGAAAAAGAGGCATCTTCAAAGATTTTGAGGGATTATGGTATGTTATTGTAAACAAATGAAAAAATATCTGTTTTCATGTCAAGTACCTGATTGCAAAAACAGCATACCCCCATAAAACCTGCTGTTCCCTGCTCCTATAGGAGACACAAGGGATTGAGACAATAAACAATGTAGGGGCAGGTTTGAAACCTGCCCTAAACGGTACAATACTCCACTCAACGAAGGCTTTAATAAATAGACGAACCGCAAAGGGCGGGTTTGAAACCCACCCCTACGTGTTTATACAGACTTGCCAGGGGAACACAAAGGAATAAGACAAAACAGAAATCGTGGAAAGTATCGTGATAGTGAGATTTTGTTTTTATCCCGGCAAAGAAATTATAATAAACAGAGAGAAGCAGACAATAGTTAGATTAGCACATGAATTTCAGAGAAATTCCCAAGCTTAAACATCGGATTAAACAATGATCGACAGCGACACATTATGGAAAGAGATAATCGAGGAGCTCTTCGAGGATTTTGTAGGTTTTTTTATGCCTGATTTATATGAAGACATCGATTTCAACAAAGGATATGAATTTTTGGACAAGGAATTTGCGTCATTATTTCCAGATACCGACGGAACAAAGAGATTTGCAGATAAGCTTGCAAAGGTATATTTAAAAAACGGAGACGAGAAATGGGTGTTGATTCATGTGGAAATACAGGGATATAGGGACGATGAATTCGGAAAGAGGATGTTTGTCTATTTTTACAGGATATTTGATACATATGATAAAGAGATAACGGCAATCTCGGTATTTACAGATGACAATAAGGAATACAAACCTGACAGATATGAGTATGATTTTTACATGACAGAGCTGGTGTATAAATACAGAACATACAAAATATTGGATCAGAGCCGGGAGGTGCTGGAGGAGATGGAGAATCCCTTTGCTTTGGTAGTATTGGCAGGGCTTTTGATGATAAAGGGGAGGAAGGATACAGAGAGTATGTACAGGTTTAAAATAAATCTGATAAGGCTGCTGTTGACAAGGAAATATAAGAGAGAGAAAATCGAGAAGATATTCATTTTTATAAACGCACTTTTACAGTTACCTGACGAATTGGAATTAAAAATAGGCGAAGAAATTCAAAAAATAGAAGGAGGTAAAGATAAGATGGGATTAACATTGGAAATGACGCCTTTGTTTAAAGTGAACTATGCAAAGGGAGTAAAAGATGGAGAGAAGAGGGGAGAGAAGAGGGGAGAGAAAAGGGGAGAGAAGAGGGGAAAGAGAGAGGGAGCGAGGGAAGGCTTGCGTAAGGGGATTATGGTATTGATCGATGTGCGATTCGGGTCTGAAGGGGGTGTTTTAAAAGAGAAAGTCATGGAGGTAATGGATTTGGAAACATTGGAGAACATTCTTATATTGCTCAAAGAGTTAAAAAGTATAGAGGAAATAGAAGGTGTAATGTCTAAAATGTGATTTTTCATCGTGAATATAACTCAGACATTTCAATTCTGCACAATCTTGATCAAAATGTATAAACCGGTTCCCTGCTCCTATGGGTAATTAAAGAGAGTGTGACGAGAAACAATGTAGGTGCAGGTTTCAAACCCGCCCTACCCCATCTCCTGTGAAAATATTCGTCATGTATTTTGGATGAAATTATTAAAGTTGGTAGTTTCAAGACTTTTTAATACAGCTTATTTCTGACCTGACCTTGCTTGATGACCAATGGAAAGGCATAAAAAAATACTTGAATATTCACTCTCTTCCCTGTCCAGGAGAAAGTATAAGAACCTCTCTATTATCGTAGTGTATACCCTGATGGTTGCTTTTATGGCTTCCATTCTATTTATGACTCACTCCTTTAAAGAGGAAGCGCTTAGTGTCTTTACAAACGCTCCTGACCTTATCGTTCAGAAAGTGACAGGAGGAAGACATGATCTGATACCTGTCGATTATATTCAATTCATCGAGAAAATACCCGGTGTGAAATCGGCTACACCAAGATATTGGGGATACTACTATGATGCAACCACCGACGGTACTTATACAATTATCGGATTAACGGAAAATAGAGAAGAGTTGAAACTTGTAAGAGGTGCGATGCCTGCAAGTGGCGGCGAATGCGCAATAGGCAGAGGGATAATGGAAGCGAGAATGGCCTATATCGGGGGAGAGATACTCTTTTTCGACAGCAAAAGGGAGGTGCTTACCTTGAGTATCGCGGGAATTTTCGAAGCCGAATCCGATCTGCTTACAAACGATCTGATTGTAATGAGAAAGGAAGATTCCTTAAGACTTCTCGGCATCCCTGATAATAAAGCCACCGATTTGGCGGTAGAGGTCTATAATGAAACAGAAGTGAATACCATTGCACGAAAGATTACTTTCAATCTTCATGGAACCAGACCGATAACGAAAAACGAGATACTTCGAACATACGATTCCCTATTTAACTGGCGAGCAGGAATGATCTTCGCTGTTTTTATTGGACCGCTGGCGGCTTTTTGTATACTTGTCTGGGATAAAGCAACAGGTTTGAGCGCCGAGGAGAGAAAGGAGATCGGCATCCTCAAGGCCATCGGTTGGGACAGTTCCGATATTTTGGAACAGAAATTATATGAGGGTGCTGCGATTTCACTTACCTCTTTTTTAACAGGAATAATTTTGGCTTATATTCATATATATTTTTTTGACGCCTCTTTTTTAGCGCCTGCACTGAAGGGATGGTCAGTTCTCTTTCCTTCATACAGATTGATGCCCCAAATTAATCTGTATCATATTTTTTCGATGTTCTTCTTAATCGTCGTGCCATACACAGCCGTTACGATCATACCTTCATGGAAGGTCTCAGTAACCGATCCGGATGTAGTAATGAGGTAGAGATGTTTTCGGACAGGATCTCAGGATAAAAGTTACATGGACACGATTATAAAAACCACAGGCATTTCCAAGATATATAATCCCGGAATGCCTGACGAGATGAGGGCGCTCTCCGATATAAATATTGAGATAGGGAGAGAAGAAATAGCTCTGTTAAAAGGACCCAGCGGATCGGGAAAGACTACTTTGCTCAGCCTCATAGGTTGTATGTCACGGCCTTCTGAAGGGTCGATATTTATCAATGGAAAAGATGTGGCAGGACTGCCTGAAAGGTTTCTTGCAGAGATAAGGCGAAAGACCTTCGGGTTTATCTTTCAACATTTTAACCTTATCAGGGGATTGAGCGCATTGGAAAACATTATGCTTCCATTGTACCCGACCAATATAAAAATATCTGAAATCAGAGAGCGAACGGAAACTATTATAATGGATTTTGGTCTGCTCGATAAAAAGAAAACTCTCGTGGAAAGACTTTCCGGAGGAGAGCAACAGAGAACGGCCATAGCCAGGGCTCTTATAGGCAACCCAGATATAATTCTCGCAGACGAGCCCACAGCCCATTTGGACACAAAGCTTTCCGAAGAGTTGTTGGAGATACTGTTTGCATTAAATAAAAAAGGAAAGACAATTATTATAGCGACTCATGATCCCTTTGTGTACGGCAGAGATATGATTGGCAGGATCATAGAGATGAGAGACGGTACGATACAGGAGGTTACCGGCAGTTCATGATTTTAAATCCCGGGGTTATATCGCTGGTAACCGGCTCCTTGGTTACTGCCATAATAATAGTGTATGCCTCTTTTCTCAGTATAAAAATAGTGAGAAAATGGGATATCAACAGCAGGTCGTCGCAACAACTTTCTCTGGAGAGAGAGACATATCTTGCTTCCACTGTTGTAAACTATCTGCTCTGGTTCGAGGTATTCTCCCTTCTCCTGTATATTTATACGCTCGAAGATATTCACGACCAGATCGCCGGCGCAATGTGCGTTACCGGCGCTCTCAATGCAAATCCTGTTGGCTGGTATGTGCTTTATACGAAAATAACGGTGCTTTTTATGTCTTTTCCATGGATTGCCCTTAACAGTATAGATCAAAAGGCCGAGGACTATCCCCTTGTGAGAATAAAACATCTTTTACTGCTGATGATAACTCCCGTTATTTTAACCGATACACACCTGGTGGTTCGATATTTCACGGGCCTGAGACCGGATATCATATCTTCATGCTGCGGTGTAATGTTCAGCGAAGGCGGTGAGGGCATGACAAACACCCTTGCATCAATTCCTCCGGGGCCGATGATAATGCTCTTTTACGCCATCATCTTCCTCTTTCTCATAAATGGCATACTCTCGCTGCATTTCAATAATGCAGCCTTTCAATACGGATCGACTCTTATGTCAATAATTCTTTTAATAACCTCAGTGGCCTCTGTCATCTCCTTTATATCCATATACTATTATGAAATACCCACGCACCACTGTCCTTTTGACTTAATAGAAAAAGAGTACAACTTTGTCGGTTATCCCCTGTATATCGTTCTTTTTGGCGGTGTCATCTGCGGAAGTCTTGTCGGTATGACTGCACCATTGAAAAAGTACGATTCCGTTAAAGCGCTAATAATTAAAAAACAAAAACAGTGGACTGTGATTTCTCTGATATTAATCTCAATATTCACACTTCTGTCGTCATGGCCTCTTTTTTTTTCTGATTTTAAACCCTAAATTTGAATCTTTTATCTCTCTTTGTTATTTTTTACTCCCCTTCTATCATTCAATTTTCAATATCTGGCACTATAGGAAGGTACATTAGCCCTTGCCACTACTAAAGTTAGAGAATATCTTAGAGAATCATTTTTGGCCCTAAAAATGACCTTTTAAGGCAGTAAAACAGTAAGCTTTCAATCATAAGTCTCCGTTTTTAAAGGCTTTTCTATGGTCCGCCCCCCTTGACTTGTTTTTACATAATGCATCGGGAAGTACTCTCTCCGCAGGGCAGCTTTTACAAGCTGACCTTTATTGTTTTTTTCTTTACAAACCATCGATCTCCCTGACCACTGTGTTTTCTACATAGACTCCAGCTTTTCGATCCTTTCCGCTATAGGAGGATGAGTGCTGAAGAGATTTGCTATTCCGCCGCCTGACAGCGGATTTACTATGAAAAGATGGGACGTCGACGGGCTGGCATGCATCGGTTGAAGCCTCTCTGAAGCGCTGTGGAGTTTTCTTAAAGCGCCGGAAAGATGTCTTGCATTACCTGTTAACAAAGCCGCTCCCCTGTCCGCATGATATTCACGGGAACGGGATATCGCCATCTGTATCAACATTGCTGCAATAGGAGCTACTATCATCATTACAAAGGCGACAATCGGGTTCTCCCCTTCTTCTTCGTCCCGCCCTCCGAAAATCATCGCCCACTGGGCCATCTGTGCAATATAACTAATTGCGCCTGCAATAGTGGCTGCAATGGTTCCTATAAGTATATCCCTGTGCTTAATATGGGCAAGCTCATGAGCTATGACACCTGCCAGTTCATCATAACTCAGAATATCCATAAGCCCGGTTGTAACCGCCACGGCAGCGTGATCGGGGTTTCTCCCAGTGGCGAAAGCATTGGGTTGCCCTTCATGAATTACATAAACCTTTGGCATTGGCAATTCCGCTCGACCGGCGAGACGTCTTACGATGGAATACAACTCCGGCGCCTGTGTTTCAGAGACCTCCTGTGCCTTGTACATTTTCAGTATCATCTTGTCGCTGAACCAGTAGGCAAAAAAATTCATACCAAGAGCGATCAGCAAGGCAATAGTCATGCCGCTGCTACCGCCTAGCATCCCCCCTATCCAAATAAAAAAGAGGGTAAGCGCCGTAAGCAAAATCCCTGTCTTCATTGTATTCATAACTTACCTCCTTAAATTTTTTTTTGTGTTATGTATTAATATTATAACATAGCTTTGTTTTGATTGGTCAATTTCTAATATCGCGTCATAATCCCGGCAGCGACGTTTTTTTACTCCCTCTTCCCTTTGAACTTACCATGTCCCACATTTATTACAGACCACAGGGAATAAGAGGAGCCAATAGTCTCAAAAAGACGCTGAATTTATAAAAAGGAGTCGTCATTCTTTTCATATAAGAAATCCTCCTCCGGCTTTTATTAAAAAATATTCTCCAAATCCGAACAATACCAGCGCCAGGCCCCGTTTTAACCAAACCATCCAGACACCCGGTCTGGGCAGAGATTTCATTGCGCCCGAAAAAGTGCCTATCAAGATAAGTATTGTAGTCATACCAATAGAAAAAGAAAAGAGCATAAGCCCGCCAAGCATCATATCCTGAGTCGTTGAAACATAAATAAGAAGTCCCGCCAGAACGGGAGAAGTACATGGAGCGGCAACCAACCCTGACAATATTCCGGTGATAAACACTCCAATAAGTCCCCCTTTGCCCGATGTTTTCCCTGACGAAAAAAAAGGTATGGATATCCAGTCCATCATCCAGAATGTCATGAAAAGACAGAGGTTGCCAAAGATGAAATAGCTCCAGGGGTTGGTGGATATCTCACCGAAAAAACTACCGGTTACCGATGCGATTACACCAAGAGAGGCGTATACCAACGCCAGTCCGAGCGCATAGGAAAGAGAAAGAGTAAATCCCCTGAGCCTGCTCTCGATATTGGCGGCTCCTATGACACCAACGACAATTGGTATCATAGGGTACACACAGGGCGTAAGAGAGGAAAGAACCCCTCCTATGTATGCAAGGAATATAGAAAGAAAGGAGGGATTCTCTATACTATGGGTAATATATTCGACCATTAGTGGCCTTCTCCTCCAAGTATTGGCGCCTCTCCCACTTTTCTGTTTAAAAGCAATTTGGCAATTTTCTGATCCTCTTCCCATAATGAGAGGGATGACATAACCATAGTTAATGATATAATTTTTTGCATTATTGTGTCCTCCTGATTTTCAGATAATGTTTTCGATTTCATTTTTTTATGCAGGTTTGCGGGCCACAAGCATAAAATGTAGCCGCAGGCCTTAGCCTGCGCGAGCCGTTGGTCAGCCGAACCCGTGCGCAGGCTGAAGCCTGCGGCTACATTTAAAGACATCCGCTGAAGGTGTTAACCTGTTGAAAATTAGTGCAAGGATATTTACTAAAAATTCAGTTCATAATCCAATGACTCGTACTTTGTCAGAATCCTTGATGCTCTTCAACAGGTTTGCAATCGTTACTTCAGGATAATTGTAGAATACTTGTACCGCCTTTTGGTCGACCTCTTTGATTTTACAAACACCATTCATCTCATTAAGAGCTTTGAGATCGCTTTGAGGAACCTCATTTCCAAAGTACAAAATTACGTTTGACATAAAAACCTCCTGATAATTTAGATTTGATAAATACAGCATAACATTACATTAACGTTAATATCAAGTATGAAATTTTTTAATGATTATTTTTTGTTTTAACAAAAAAATGATTTATTTTGACTTGACAATGGAAGCTATCGTCGATATTTATAAAAATGTACCTGATAATGAGTGGGGTCAGTGCAGCAGAGTCGATTTCTTCTATGAAGCTTTGGAGTTTTTTATCAAAACCAATGGGGTATATACGACAGGAGAGTGGGAAACGTTTCTTGAGAAAAAAGTATTATCCTTAGCAGAAATAAAAAAAGCCCTGGGAACAAATTATGGTATGATTCAAGTTAAATTACAAAAATCCTTTGTCCCGTTAACCACGATTTTCTTTTCAAGATTCTTATATATCTTTTCAAATCCTCTTTTTTGCTTTAACCAGTCTCTGAGTGTTTTTTTCAGGTTTGCTTCTGTTTCTATACCATAGGCCAACCCTTGAGTGATCAGTGTTTTGTAGACATCAATCTCCTGAGACATCACTCCGTTTATGCCATTAAGAAACAACAAGGTATTTGTATTAATCGCTTCTGCGCAAATTCCAGGCCCGGGTTTGGTAAATATCGCATCTGCAGATACAAGCCATTGATCCATGTCATCCAGCCACAACTTGCCAATTAACCTGACACCCGATGCCGCCCTTACCTTTTCTACCTTCTCAAGGACCTCTGCCTCATTGTAACACAATACCATAACCGTAACATCTCTCAACTCTCCGGTACAGTTCTCCAGCAAATCAATTGAGCTGATATTACCATAGGAATTAAAGAGTAATAATTTTTCTTCCACAGAAATGCCACGCTTATGCCTGTATTGGGTCCGTAATAATTTACCGGACTCAGAGGCGTCCAACCCCCGGAATCCATGACGAAGAATTAATGAACCGGTCACTATTTTCTTTGAAAATTCTTTCGCTCCATTAGGAACATTTTCTATCAGTGAGGCTGTTGCCTCCTCTGAAGGGCTGTATATCCAATCGGCGCCATTATCACTCCATTCCTTAAAACCTCCGCCAAACCAATCCGATACATAGGTGATGGTTCGAATCTCTTTTGATACTCTTTTAAAGCAGCCGAGCATCCGACATCCCAATGGACATACGGAAATCACCACGTCCGGGTTATAGCGCTCGACTATTTCAGCCGTTACTGTTGTCAGAATTTCTCTGACCTGTATAGGGGTATTACCATTCGTTGATTGTGTTATTTCAATATAATCATTTAATCTTGTAATATCATGACGAGAGAGATACTCCCAAAAGGATTGCAGATCTTTTACAAAGGAGATATATTCAGCTAAATCAATAATGACCGTTTCCGTATCTTTCTCTTGAAGGGCATTGGCTATGGCATTGGCGGACATATTGTGACCTCCCCCTAAAGACCATGTAAGTATCATCACTTTTTTTGCCGCCTTTTCATTGTTCCATACGGGAAGCGGCTTATTCGATACCTCGACAGGCTTTATTTCGCCCTTTACTTCCAGATAGTTATTCGTAACAAAGCTCAACAGCAGTAGTTTTATAATGAAGTGATTATTAATATCCGGACATCTGATATCTGTCCCTTTCAGTCCTTCCATGGTGTTTGAACAATCCAACAGAGGGCGCTTTGTACTCACCTCTAACCAGGACTCACCGGAGGGGGTGACAGGATCTTTCAGTAAGGGCATGATTGCCTGTAACTTCCTGTTCCCTGTTTTTTTCCCGTAAGATTCCATCAAACCGACCCATTGGGAGTAAGGAACCGGTTTTATCTGCTGACCGAAGTGGTTGAGTTCACCGACAAACCATGAGAGTCTCTTTGTATGAGGTTTGGTCAAGGCATATATTTTATTGAATCCGTCCTCTTGTGAAGATAAGTGGACAATGGCGTCACTGATATAATCCACAGGGGCAAAGTCCACATTCAGGGGCAGATCAAAGAACGCGCCTATCCTTAGACTTGCCAGCATGATCATACTCAGTGCATCATCAGTATGAAAATGGGTTTCATTCACATTCATCGACGGGCCGATACCATTGGGCCGGTAAATCATACAGGGCAGTCCCAATTGGCCGGCCTGGGTGACCAGTCTCTCTGCCACCCACTTG
The DNA here is from genome assembly GCA_029001845.1 of Candidatus Magnetocorallium paracelense. Taxonomy (GTDB): domain Bacteria; phylum Nitrospirota; class Thermodesulfovibrionia; order Thermodesulfovibrionales; family Magnetobacteriaceae; genus Magnetocorallium; species Magnetocorallium paracelense. The sequence goes on from JAREWP010000021.1 coordinate 12,644, forward strand.
CTCTGGGCATAACCGCCATAGAGGCCGGCGCAGGTCTCCTCCAGAAATTCCTCTCTCACCTCCTGCTTTGAATCATGATATTCCGAGTCAAATACCGAGGCTGTTGAAATGTAATGAAATGATTTTAATCCCTGATTACAGGCAAATTTCAAACATTCGATGGTTCCCCTGACATTTGCAGGTTTTAGAGATTCATAGGGCAACGCGAAATTGACCATTGCGCCGCTGTGATAAACACGGCTAATCGTTCGGCTCAATTTTTCATATGCCTTTTCCGTTAGATCGAACCGTTCCTGTGAAAGGTCACCTGTAACTATATGAATCCGCTCCTCAAACCCTTCCAATGACAGGTTAAAGGTGTTGGCATTATCTTTGAGTCGATTTAATCCCTCTTTGTCATCTTCAGCGCGCACCAGACAATGAATATGAAAGAATGTATTGTTCAGCAGACTTTTTAAGAGATATATCCCTAAGAAACCTGTACCGCCCGTTAGTAA
>JAREWP010000054.1 GCA_029001845.1 Candidatus Magnetocorallium paracelense
ATACGTCGGATGATGGAGGCTTATTGCTGTTGGAACTGTTTTTGTTTATTCTTTCTTCAAGTTCTTCTATTCGGTTGGTGAGCTTTATGATTATGTCTACCAATACAACAGGGGTTGTTTCTGACAGCTTTATGAGCTCTTCCCGAGTTGGCTTCTCCTTCATAATGGATAGTATGACATAATGAGATGCCACAGGTCCACTAAATTATATTCACATAATTATCTTTTTTAATGACTACCTGAGTAGTTACTAATCGTTTATATAAATAAAATAAAATGGAAGCAGACAAATACTGAATAGAAAGAGTACACTGGAGAGTGTTGCTCATTCTACTGTTGGCTATGGTACAGTGTTTTCTAAAATATCGATATCGGAGTCATATCCGCACAAATTATAGACAGCTAGCCATGCGTATTTCTGGAAGAAACGCTTTTTTTGGAACTTAATAATTTGCGCGTAGTAGATTTGTCAATCGACAAAAGAGGAACATCATTTCTTGAACCTTGAAGAAAGCTAAAAAGACTTTCTTGTTCCAGTCCTTGATGTCCCGCATTTCCCGGAATACTGATCCGCTGCTTTTGAGTGCAATATCTATCAGGTATCTTTCTTCAAGCTCTCTTTGTTCCATAATCCTTACCTCACTGGAAAGCCGCGAATAACCCAATCTGGTGCTGCTTGGCATTCTTTGTTTCTTTTATTTGCTATAATAGCTATCTAAGGAATATCATTATTTTGAAATCCTTGATCCTCAAGGTGAAGTTCTTGGTGGCGGGAAATGGGAAATAGATGAAACACACAGAACCCTTCGGCTTTTTGATGTATCACAAGCATACGGGAAGTATCATAGCGAAGGATTGAAAGAACGGTTGTTGGTTGATTCATTTTTCTCGGAGTATGAGGTTGTGGTTGAGTAATCAATCAAACTCAGGCTTCTTACCAGTAGCTGCAAGTAATTTAATCATCTATCTGTCAAAATGACCGTAAAGGTCGTCTGTGATCTCTATATTTGAATGTCTCAGGAAATCTTTGACAAATCGAATATTGTAATTGTTCATTAAAAGCCACCTTGCGAACCCATGACGGAGAAGGTGAGGTCTTAAAGGCCGTCCGGCTCTGATGCCACATTTACGCAGAAGTCGAAAGATGTGTCTGGTAGTATAAGGTGTTTTCTTCTTGCCGGGATGGAGAACACTGAAGTTTAAAATAAAATCCTCATGGCTAAGGTCATACCTCTCTATATAATCGCTGAGTTTCGTCAGGAAAGTGCCAGAGATAATGGGAATATACCCGCTTGAATTGAATAATCTCCTTTAGAGATTTACTCCCGGATAAATACCTCTCTTTGGTTGAAGTCTATGTCTGATACCTTTAATCCTGAGATTTCCTGACATCTAAGCCTTAAGTTCCAGCCAAGCATGAGGATCATTCTTTCAATATCGTCTTTACAATAGCTTAAGAGTATTTTTATATCTTCTAATAATGGAGCATTTTGAGGAGGAATTGCTTTTTGCTTCTTTTTTCGTCGAGGAGCATATGAGGTCATATTGAAATCACCATAAAAAGGTCTTTTTTATTGAAGAAGAAAGACCTTTTTGTATATATTTTTCCAGCTTTCAGAATATAGGTCTTTTTGCCTCCTCAATAAATTTTCAGATCGGCGGAGGTCAGGGTATCTTTTTTTTTACGCCCCAAGGGGCGGGGAATTCAACCCATAAAATGATTAAAAACACAGTATCAACACTTATAGTGATTATTGCATCTTTTACAAGTATTGTGGGTTTTAAAAAAAAGTTTAGCTGTGTTATTGCAGGAGTCGGTTCTAATGATAGTTTAGCAATTAAACAATTATATCCGCAGGAATTGCAACTATAAATTCATGCTTTTTATAGTATAGACTCCATCTGCAATTTTTATTTTTTTATATCCAGCTCTATTTAAAAAAGTCTCTGAATCTCTGTTAAAGTATTTATAAATTTCATCCTTATTCATTTCCTTTGTTTCCTCATATACTGCATTTTTCCATTCCCATACTTCCTCTAATGCTTTTGATTCCTTCATTCGCCACTCACCTCCAAAGGGGTTGTTAATCTCAGCGGATAATTGTAACCCTCTTCAAGATTAATAATTGTAATTTTTCTCTCTTTATTAATATTCGATAAATGCTTATAATTCCAGCTCAATAATAAATAATATTCGCTTACTGTTGCTATTACGATGTGTCTTGCATCTTCAATCTTCCTTTTAGGAATTACTTTTTTCTTAAGATATCTCTCCGATAAATCTACAGTGTGTTCAGTTATGTTTAGTATCTATATCCCATATTTTGAAATTATAGACAAAAAAAATAATATATGGAAGATAAAACAGAATATTCAGGTTTAACATTTATCAATGAATATACCTGAACCTAAGAAAAATCGACTGTATCTGAGATTACCAACTATTTGTTATTGAAGTCATCATACTACAAAGGTTTTGTCTATTGTCGTGTTTTTATTGGTATAATAAATTCAGAATTCATCAGATTGGTGAAGTTTACTACTTCAAAAAATTAAAAAGCCGCGCCTGATATTTGGAATTTCACAATGAATCATTCTAAAAAACTTATATTCTCTCTTATACTCTTTATTTTTATTACTATTATTTTAGTTGCTATATCTTTTACAATTGACTCCTATATTGAATTTCAGCTTGTTTCAATTATTAAAAACAAACTCGGTTCCATTCCCGTGACACTTGATATCAGAGAAACAGGTATTGTGAAAACAGATGTCGGAAAATTTAGTTTGGGATCGAATCACAGACCTTCTTTACTTATTCAATCCATACAATTTGATTACTCACCTGCGTCTCTTTTCAAAAAACATGTCAACAGTATTATGATTAGCGGAGTCGAGTTATATTCGGAATATAAAAACAATAGATTTTTAATACAGGGTCTTGACCTGAACTCTTTATTTGCAACCCCTGAAACAGGAGATAAACCTTCGTCGCTGCCTTTTTCATTTGATCGAATTAACATTCATAATGCATTGCTTCATTTCTCATGGAATAAAAAATTTTTTCTTTTACCTTTTGAAATTATGATAACTCCGGACAACAGCCACAGAGGCAAATATCACTGCCTGCTCTCTTTGTTTTTCAGAGGCCAAAAGGCAGAGATCAAAGCAAAGATTGATTTGCTTAAGTCGTGCTTGTCAATGGAAATAAATGCTCAACATCTTCAGGCAGAGCTTTTTTCCGATTTTCCCGGTATCGAAAATAATATTTTTATTCAGGGAGCCACAGATATTCAGGGAGAATTAGATATTCGATTAAACCCTTTAGAGATCAGGAGTGTTCTTTTTTCAATGAAACCACACAGAGGATCTGTTATGTATCAAAATATCATGTTGAAAACAGATCAGAGAATCCCGCAAAACAGCCGGTTAAAGATAGAGGGAAAAGGCATAAACGACTGGACAGTGGAAGCTGAAAATATGTATATACACACCCCCTATGCAAAGTTTAAACTTTTACATTTTAAATCTCTGATTACCCTGACTTCACAAAAAGCAGAGGGAAGCGGAACGTTGAAGTTGATGCTGACGGGATTGAATAATCCCAAAAACAAAGAGATACTTCTCATGACACCGATAAGAGAAAATTTGTCATTTAACATGACCCGTAACAAAAGCGGCGTTTGGGATTTAAACGTCAAGGGAAGACATTCCGAAGAAAACAAAAAGTACACAGTAAAATCAGGTGATTTAATGATATTTTTAAAAAAACCTTCGCTTGAATTTTCGGCGGAAAAAACAGAAAAAACTTTTCTCTCTGCATTTAATATCGCTATTGCTGACACTCAAATTAAGGGAGAGGGGTATAAGCTGAAAATTCCTGTACTTTCTGTTGTTGGAAAACTGGATGGAAATAATAATAAGGCGAACGGAAGTTTTCGTGTTAAAGCATCTGACACCGAATTATCCTCTGATGAGTTTAAAACAACCATACCACTGCTTTCCATAGAGGGGAAAACAGAAAAGGCGGCAAAGGAAGGTTTTCGTTTGGAGAGTATCATTGAATCGAGAAATATGCAGATTGATGCTCTCAGCTATGGCTTAACATTCGAAGAAGTGAATGTCCGTATTCCATTTCAATGGCCGCTCAAAGAAAATGAGAAAAAGGGTGAATTTTTGGTTAAGAATATAAAATGGAACGACTTTTGGGTGGGACACTTAAAAGGCGAAATCCGGCAAAGAGAAAACAATTATTATTCATTTGCAGCCTACTTTGTAAGCGCTATGATTGACAGAATGAAAATTAATATTCATGGTAACACAGGGCTGTCATTATCACAGGGATTCTCTTTGGATGTTTCCTACGAAGCGCCTGATTTTAAACCCGACCTGAAAATCGATCTTTCTGAGATTATACCGGCCATGAAGAATGTAACAGTGGATGGTGTGTTTTCCCTTTCAGGTAATTTCTCGATTGCCCAGTTTTCGCCAAATGGTTCTTTACAATTAAATGTCCGCAATGGAAAGATTCATATGAGTGAGAAAAATTTTTCGATTACCGGAATCGATTTGTATCTTTCCATGCCTGATGTGTTACGATTTAAAAGCAAACCTGGACAAAAACTTGTTTTTGAGAATCTGAGTCTTGGTGATTTAAATCTGTCAAACGGAGAAATCCGATTCAGAACAGACTCCCTGCAATCTTTCTTCATTGAAAGAAGCGAGTTTGGATGGTGCAGTGGACATGTGTTTTTTCAGTCCATGCATATAGTACAGGGCAAATCGGAATATTCGCCCGTAATGTACTGTGATCGTTTAAATCTGGCGCAACTGCTTACTCAGTTGGGAGCAGGACGTGCAGAGGGAACAGGTACGGTAAATGGCAGAATATCCATGAATTTAAAAGACACCGGAATAGAATTTCGGGACAGCTTTTTGTATTCCACTCCCGGAAGCGGAGGGAAGTTACGATTAACAGGTACGGATATTTGGACAGATTCCTTACCCGACAACACACAGCAATTCGCACAGTTGGAGTTGACGAAAGAAGCTGTGAAAGACTATGATTATCAGTGGGTAAAACTCCATTTAAAGAGTTCAGAGGACAAACTTTTTTTTGAGCTGCAACTGGACGGCAAACCTTCTAAACCGTTACCTTTTGTTTATGATAAAGAGTTAGGAGGTTTTGTAAAGGTGAAGTCTGATCAACAGGGTTCCAATTTTCAGGGAATCCGACTGAATGTTAACTTTAGTCTTCCCTTAAACGAGATTTTGAAATACACTAAGCAGACAGGCTCCTTTTTAAAATAGTGTCCATGATGTTCCGGAAGCTTTTATCTTAATAATATTAAGGCATAATTATGAAAAGAATCTTTTTAATCTTAATATTCATTGGAAGTATATTACATTGCACCGCTTGTCAGACAAAGCATCAGGTTCAGAGCGAGCATAAGATTGCACCGATTGAAGTAAAACCGATCCATATCACTATCGACGTCAATATAAAAATAGATAAGTCCCTTGATGATTTTTTCAGTGACATCGATAAAAAGGAGGAACGTTTGATAAACACAAAGGAATAACCCTTTTTCTTCCTGAGACTTTACATAAACCAACAAAGGAGTTTAATGATGAAAATGAGATTATGTACTGTTCATTTGTTACTTATATCAATTACTATCTTCATGATCTGTGATCAATCCTTTGGTGAGGGTATAAAAGATCGGATGAAATCCCGCCTCCCTGTAATAGCTAAACTAAAACAGAGAGGAATTCTTGGAGAAAATAACCTCGGCTATCTTGAATTTGTGAGTGGGAAGAGAGAGAATGTCTCTGTTGTTGAATCAGAAAACAGAGACAGAAGAGCTGTGTACAAAGAAATAGCAAAAAAATACGGTTCAACGACTAAAGAGGTAGGGAAAAGACGCTCTCTTAAAATCTACCAAAAAGCAAGACCCGGAACATGGCTAAAAGATCAAAACGACAGATGGTATAGGAAACGATAAAAAATAATTATAAAATCCTGCAAAAATCCAGCCTTGTATGTTTCCGATAATTAAATCATTAAAATCGATTACAAAAGCCAAACTGATTCCCACTATATTAATCTCCTGTGTTTTGGCAGTTATTACAGTCTCGTCAGCAGCAGGTATTATTACATGGATATCAGCCTCATTTATAAGCATTAAAATCGTATGGTTAGACAAAGCAGTCAACTTTCTGATCGGGATTGCTTCAGGTGTTGGCGGTTGGTTTATGTTACCTGCCGTAATTCCCTTTATTGCAGGTATGTTTCAGGATAAGGTGATCCATAACGTAGAGATCGAATTCTATCCGGACTCTGTAAGAAAAAAGGAACCTGAGTTATGGCCGGACTTAAAGCATGATATTGCATTTACAATATGGGCTCTTTTTCTTAATATACTGATTTTACCGTTGTATTTGTTTGGTATCGGTTTTTTCATTTCAATATTACTTAATACTTACTTGCTTGGAAGAGAATTCTTTGAGAATGTAGCAGGAAGTCATCTTGGAAAACCGGAAGCAAAAAAGCTGGGCAACAAAAACAGAATTCCTGTTTATACAGGCGGATTGGTTATAACACTGTTAACCCTGATACCTGTGGTCAATTTATTTATTCCAGTTTTTGCCGTTGTCTGGATGGTGCATGTATTTCATCGTATAAAAACATAATTATATACATAATTATTATTGTTTTAAATTGATCTCTCAATTTACCAATACATCCAAAAGGCTGCGACTTTGTTCAAAGGTATTATTTCATCCCTCCTAAACCTGAAAATGAACTGTTTAATTTTCTTGGAAAACAAGAGCATAGTAAATTTGGACAATGTAATTTTTTCAATAAAAGAACTTGACCTCTGTAAGTCAATATCTTCATAATGAATAAGGAAGTGACATCAGGCACAAGGTAACTGATAATGATGGAATCTTTTAAATGGGGCCCTCAGTTTATCATCGGTATCTCCGAGATCGACAACCAACATCAATCACTCGTAACCATGATAAACCGCTTTGGAGAGGCTGTTGCTGAAGACAAACTAACTGAGACTTTTCTTACAAATACCTTTAGAGAGCTTGCCGGATATGCACAGGAGCATTTTGATGCTGAAGAACAACTAATGACCGAGAAGCAGCTTGATGTAGGACATAAAAAAAGTCACTTCAGGCAACATCGTGATTTTGTAGTTGATATATCAAACCTTATAGAGACAATCAATATTGATAAGACCGATGAGTGTCGTTCACTTTTTGAATACCTGGTGCATTGGCTAGCATATCACATATTGGGAGCCGACAAAAACATGTCTCGCCAAATTGCTGCCATAGAAAATGGTCTAAATCCGTCTGAAGCATACCAAAAAGAGGAAAAGGAAACCGGCGGCTCAACAGAGCCGCTCCTTGTTGCTTTAAATGGCCTGTTTGCACTTGTTTCCAAGCGAAACAAAGCACTTGTTGAACTTAACAGAACTCTGGAAAATCGAGTTAAAGAAAGAACTAAAGAGCTCGCAAAGGCAAATGAAGAGCTGGAGATCATATCAGTTACCGACCATTTAACACAATTGCCCAACAGGCGCTTTGCAATGGCCCAGTCAGAGCTTCTATGGAGTGAAGCAAGTAAATTTAAACAGCCCCTATCATGCCTGATGATAGATGCCGATGGGTTCAAGACTATTAACGACACATATGGCCATGATGCGGGGGATGTGGTGCTTAAGCGTCTTGCCAAAGAGTTAAAAAACTCAGTACGAAGCGATGATATTGTCTGTAGACTTGGAGGGGACGAATTTTTCATTCTCTGTCCAAATACAGATATTCAAGGCGCATTGTATTTAGGTGAGCACATCAGAGAGAAAGTTGCTGCATTGAAAGTTTCAGCCGGAGAAGGTTTCTGGTATGGTTCTGTCAGTATCGGAGTAGCATCTATGAATAGTGATATAAATAATATCGACGCACTGATTAAAGCAGCAGATGAAGCCGTCTACATAGCAAAAAAAGATGGTAGAAATTGCGTACGCTCTAATTTAGAATACAACTGTAAGAATTGTGAATAAAACCCTGCCTTAAGGATGCAGATCCTTGAATAAGTCAGATTTAACGATTAAAAAGCACTGGCGCCTTTCCAAAGTTTTAGAGAGTTATCTGCATCATCACGATCACTTACTGCCTGATGAGTGGATATTCAAATACAAATTGGAAGGAGTAGATCCATGAGGTTTTTCAAATCTCTGAAAGGATCAACGACCTTTCGGGTAAAAGGGAAGGCGTTTACGAGTATTGGAGGGGCTCAAATCGGCAATACCGCCAACGCTCTGGTTGCTCCTTTTGGCTCAGGCAGTGCGACCCTTTTGCTTGAACAAAGTGTCCTGCATAACTATGAAACGGTTGTCGCAGTCCTGTCGGCATTTGATGGAGGAGCATGCAAAACAGACAATCTTGCCGTTTACACTTTTAGGAAAAATTTCGATTTACCTGTTAAACAGGTAGAAACTTTATCCTGAAGCGGAACTTGGGAGACACAATGGGGATCCATTACATTTACCCGGGAGGGGAACCGGGTTGAAGGGCAATACCGGGTAAATAAAGGTAAGCAGAAAGGGAAATTGAAAGGGTTCCTGAAGGGTACCGTATCGGGAAATACGCTGAAAGGCATCTGGTCCTATGCCGACTCCTACCGTGTAACCCATAAGTTAGAGTAACATAATTTTTTGAGTACTCCATGTAGAATTTTAGGATAAAAGTCAGCAGAAATACAAAAAAAAAGGAGATGCCCGTCACCAGGCATCTCCTTTTTATATAAACACAAGGGGGATTAAAGGACTATCAGGAATTAACACAATAATTTCATGAGATATTTAAATACTTTCTCTATGAAGAGATATTGATAGAGCTGATATCGGTGTTATCTGTTACTCCGCCTGCCGAAGCTCCTACTGCATTTTGACCGATTGCTCCTGCACCGGCGCAGGCTACTCCGGTACCTTCAGCATAACCCCATCCCCATACATCACCTTCACCGGAACCCGAAGCGCTGCCTCCTTCGGCTCCTGTTGCCAGACTTGCCGATCCTATCTCGGAATCTCCACCCGATTTACTCATATTTGCGAATTCATTAGACATTGTTTGTCCCTCCTTTTAAATTTTTTTTATGAAGATATATTAATTGTATCGATCGCCGTATTATCAGTTACTCCGCCGCCTGTCGCGCCTATGGCATTCTGACCTACGGCTCCTGCACTTGAATAAGCTAATCCTGTGCCATATGGATCGGCATTGACGACACTTGCTTCTCCTTCACCGGAAGCATACCCGCCTGAAGCCGTTGATGATACAGCTGCTTCTCCTATAGAAGAATCACCGCCGCTCTTTGACATGTTTAAGAAATCCTGATCTGACATAACCCTGTATCCTCCTTTACTTGTTATTTAATATAACTGAATATAGTATTATCAAGAACCATGCCGGATTATCGTTATAGTCAGGTAATTGAAAATTCAGTCTTTTATCTGCTTGTAGTGCTGTAAACATTTATGATATGAGCAATCTCTGCACACATTCTATGTCCAGGTGTGCAAATACTGCTCATATCATTCAGTTATTGATTGGAAAAGAGGATAAAGAAAAGGAAAGAATAAACCGATAAGAGAAGATAAAGGGAGGTCGGCGGGAGTGTCACGGCTCCCGCCTTTCTGTTAGGGTAACAGGGTTTTGGTTTAAGGGGTTACAAAAAAGGTAACAGGTATCGCAAAAGCATAATATTCCTGACTGACAATCTATGTAATCTGTCTTGCTCTGTAAGGAGCAGGGCAAGGCAGCTTGCGTATATTGTATTTAAAAACGTCTTGGACGATTTTCACGTTGTATTGTTTTGGTTACTGCAGAAAAGTTGGAAATTATGGGAAAGATTAAGGGAAATGCTTTTTTGATATGACATTGTTACCTCCTTGTACTTTGCCTGACAGCTTCCTGCCGCCTTTGGCTTATGTTGCAGATATGTTTATATCGGTTGCTCAGGAATTTTCTTTACCAAAAAACAGAATAAAATATAAAAAAGTAGTAAAGAAAAGAATTATAACTAATCGGAGTTTCCAGCTTGAGATTAATCTGCCTTGAAACATATCTAAGAGAACGTTCTTCCTGAAGATACCCTTTTATCTCATCCTTAAACGGGTCAAGCGCCCGGCTCTTTTTATTCTCAGCCCCTTTAGGTCTCCCCGGTTTTATTCCCTTAGCTCTGGTAGCGGCTATCGCTTGCCGGCCTATGAAAGTGCATAATTAACGTTGAAAGCACTATACAAATCTCCTATCATTAATTGCATGAATTATGCCGGTAACCACAGGGCAATATAAGGTTTCGCTCGAAAACAAGTTCAAGATTAAAAATCCCCGGTTTTTTATCTTGTTTGATTGAACCGATTGAGTGAATCACCATATCGACAGATTCAAAAACACAATAAAAGAGACCGACAAAATGACTGCAACGGCTACAAAACAAATGAGCAGCGCCTGGAATAAAAAAATTGCTGACAACACCAATCCCTTTGATGAGGATATTGAAATGAAATGGATAAAACAGTGGCTATTTTATGCCAATACCGTAAGGTATGCATCGGCCATGACTGGCGCGTACGATGATACAGGCTTTAATAACGGCTGGTGGGAGTTGACGCACAATCTACGTAAAATGCAGGATCAAATAAAATTATTGGAAAACATTAAACAATTCTTCTGACATAGCTGAAATAGAGCATGAAATTCATACAAAAAGCAGATATAGGATCAGTCTTTATCGACTTTATTTGAATGCAGGGAAGCGGCTGCGTTTATAACCAACTCCATCAGATAATCAAAATTCATCTTAGCAACATCGAAGCTGATAAACATTGACCTGGTCCAAGTGTCTATAACAATTTCGTTAATCTTTTCAATCTCCTGAAACAATACGTTTCTAACCTCTTCAAGGGCTGACATGTTTTTAGTAATTACAGAGGCAAGCCCCGGTTCTTTCTCCATGATGACCACATCTTTTACCTCCTTAATCGCAGGTAGAGAGAGGGCTTTCCCGGATTTTTCCGTTTTCTCCTTTACAGAGGCAGGAATCCGTTTAGACTTTACCGAAGCGGCAGGTTTTGGAGTAAGGGCAGATTCAGATTTTCCGGACATAACATCAGGCTTTTGGGAAGACGACTGTTGTGGAGCCCGGGGCTTTTCGGATTTCATGCTGTCATCAGAAGGAGTCTGCCTGGTTTTCGTCGGAACTCCCGGCTTAAGGGCGTGAAGCATTTCCATTATATCGTTATTCTTTTTTTTAGCCATTGATAATTTCCTCTGCTAATTCCATATAGTTTTGTGCAGCAGCACATCTTGAGTTAAATCGAAAGATGTCCTTTTGTGCGATTTGCGACCTCACCACATCTATACTCACCTTAATAGTAGTGTCAAAAACCTGCCCCTCAAAATTATGCTTTAAAATTTCAAGCACCTGCGCCGAGAGAGTCGTTCTTTTGTCATACTTACAGGCAATGATTCCTTTTATGGTCAAATGGGGATTCAAATGATCGGTGATATGGTTGATATCTTCAAGAAGTTGCTTCATTCCAACGAGCGAGAAATAGCCGAGATCAACGGGGATGACGATTTCGTCGGCAGCGCTCAAAGCGTTTTTCGTAAAAACATTAATGCTTGGGGGACAATCAATCAATATATAGTCGTAATCGTTTTTTAACGGCTCAATGGCCTTTTTTAATGTATCGAGTTTTTTTCGGTTTATGAGATAATCCTCAATATCCTTCAGTGCATTGTTTGAGGGTATCAGATCGGAACTCTCTGCATTTATAATATAACCACCGGGATTGCGATCTTCCTTAAGCATGTCTTTTACTGTTTTGCCCTCTCCTTCAATAAGAAACCCCATAGACGCCGAGGCATTGCCTTGAGAGTCGAAATCGATGAGTAATGGTTTTTTTCCTTTGATTTTCAAAGCCGCTGCAATATTGACGGTTGTAGTCGTTTTGCCAACGCCTCCTTTTTGATTTGTAAATGCTATTACGCTGCCCATAATATTGCTTCCTTTCAGGAGAAATTTTTATTTTATCAGGTTATATCTGAAATCGCATAGTAATAATAGCAATTAATTCTACCTTACTTATATTTGTAAAATCAACTTTTTACGATCTCCACTAAAAATGAAACCGATTAGCCGGAAGTTAAAATTCATGTATTAAATGATAATATTTCTAATTCATTTGTACTTTTTTGTTGATTTTTCTCGATCTTTTAAGTCCTTGAGATTGCAAAAATTCCAGAGAACATATTAGAAAAAAGGGAATACTACATAAGGGTTGTAGTTTAAAGCCCCCTACCACAACTTGGACATAGTAGCAATTGAGAAGTAAAGTTTTTTATATTGTTAACTATGTATCTGGGACGCGTAAAAACAAGTAAAGACATTGGCCAACGAATAAAAGATCGCAGAAGAGAACTGAAAATGTCACAAGAGGCGCTGTCGGAATATATCGGAGTAACCTATCAGCAGATACAGAGATATGAAAACGGTACAAACAGGGTGAATATAGAGTATTTACAACTTTTAACAATGGCTCTAAAAGTCCCCTTTTCATACTTTTTTGAAGACAAACTGAAAAATGCAACGGAAAAGCATCCGAACTACTTACCTGAAGACGAATACAGGCTCCTGAGAATTTACAGAAAGATCGAAAAAGATGATTACAAAAAGATGATTTATCAGATCACAAAGCTTGCCGCAGAACACAGCAAATCGACATAAAATCTTACTGTTTTCTTTCCAAAATTTCTATTAAAAACCAACTCAAAAAATTTACCGCTTTAGCGCCGACAACTGTTCGCACACTCTCTGTTGTCGAACTAATTACAGGTTTTAAGTTAAAATAAACGACATCATATAAATGGGTGCTGCACCGAATACTATAATTTCTCTTTGATTTGTAATTACTCAGGTTTTTTAGGCTGAAGACTGAAGGTTGTAGCAAGAAAACAAAAATTATAATTCGTCAACCAATTAAAAGGTATACTATTTTAATAAGATACATGTTTTAACCTGACAGTCTTCGGCCTTCAGTTTATCTACCTAAGCAGGTAGTTACTCTGATTTTACATAATAATGAAAAAAGGCTTAATTATATTAAATACCGGAAATGGTAAGGGAAAAACAACGGCAGCTTTTGGCCTTGCACTGCGCGCCGCCGGTCATGGCGAAAAGGTGTGTATCATTCAGTTTATCAAGGGCCACCGGGAAACGGGAGAGCATAAAGCCTTTGATCTATACAAAGAATCGATTGACTTTTACACCTTGGGACGTGGATTTACATGGAAATCGAATGATATTGAGCAGGACATAAAGGCTGCCGGAAGAGCTTGGGATTTTGCCGTGGAAACTATAAATTCGAACAACCATTTTATGGTTATACTCGATGAACTCACTTATTTAATAAAATACGGTATAATTAGCGAATCTCTAGTTTTGAACACCCTGGTGAACAAACCTTTTGAAATGCATGTTATAATAACCGGAAGAGACGCAACTGCGGCATTAATTGGCGCAGCGGATTTGGCAACAGAGATGCGTGAGATCGCGCATCCTTATAAATCGGGCGTTAAGGCGCAGGCTGGTATCGAGTTTTGAAAAAAAAGATTTCCATAACAGAATCGCTTAAGAAGATAGAGATTATCGCCTCGCTAAATGATGAAGAACTGCGAGACATAATGCATAATATCAGAATAAAAACTTTCAACAAAAATGAAATAATTTTGATTCAGGAAGATATAAATAATTACATGTTTATGGTCCTCGATGGCGAAGTCAAGGTTACTCAGACGACCGAGGCCGGCAAGGAGATCATCCTGGCCATGTATCATGGAGGAGAATTTTTTGGCGAAATGTCGCTGATAGACGGCATGACTGTTTCAGCCACTGTAACGGCCAACAAAGATTGCTTAATCGCCATTCTCTCAAAGAACGATTTTTACTCGCTTCTTTACTCACAAAAAAAAGTGCTTGAAAATCTTTTAAAAATCTTTTGTTCAAGAATCCGATCGGCTAACGAAACAATACTTTTACTAAATTACAATAACGCCTCTCAAAGGATTAAGTTGTTGTTTCTGATGCTTTCCAAGAAATATGGCAAAGAAGAGAAAGACGGCACTGTTCTCCATATTAAGCTTACTCACCAGGAGATTGCAAATATGACAGGAATGATTCGCGAAACAGTTACAAAAGTTATAGATAAATGGAAAAGTGATAATGAAATCACTGTATTGAAAAACAGATTTATAAAGCTGAATCAGAAGTTTTTTAAAAATATCTAATGACGAATAATAAAATGAGCAGTTCCGAATATAATCTGCAAAGCGATAAGAGGATAATATACCCGCCAATATTCCATAATCTGGGAGTAAGCGCCTTTTTCACGGACAGAGCCGTTGGCATAGACAAAGAGAGAGTCTCCCTTTTATCGGGTATTCCTATAGAGAGGATATACATGCCGGTGCAGAAACATACGGATGAGGTCATTATTCCCGACAATTCTCTTACTTCTGTAACAGGCGACGCAGTGATTACAGAGAGGGATGATATTTTAATCGGAATACAGACTGCCGACTGTGTTCCGATTCTGATGTGCGATACAAAAAACCGTACAGTGGCGGCAGTCCATGCGGGATGGAGAGGGACAGCAAAGGGGATTGTAAAAAAGACGATCTCTCTTTACTGTGATTTATTTAGCTCAACTCCCGGAAACATTGTTATCGCCTTTGGTCCTTCCATCATGTCTTGCTGTTATAATGTCGGTTTTGAGGTGATAGAGAGCATTGAGAGAGTAAGCGGCAGCGGAGATTTTTTATTCTCTAAAGGGGAATCATGGTATGTCGATCTGGTAGGGGCGAATATGGCGCAGGCACTCTCCGCAAACGTCAGACAGGAAAATATTTGGATATCGGCTCTATGCACTTCATGTCACGACAACAAATTCTTTTCCTACAGAAAATCAGGGGCAGGTCAAGGCAGGCAAGGCGCATTTATTCGATCTCTGCCTTAATAATATTTTTACCATCTCAGCTTCACGCCGTATTAGACCAACCCTCAATCACAAAATTCTCAACTCGGCTTTGATACACCTGCTATTATGCTCCAACGATACACTCAAATCCGACATAAATCCGTGAGCTTAAAGTGCAAACTAATTTTTTGTCAGCCTTATACAATACCATTAACTTTAAGGGGTGAAGCACCTTCCGACGGAAGCGGGTCATGTCTGAGAAGGCGCAGCGAAGCAGCGCCTTCGAGTTTAGCCGCTGAAGGCGGATGGTGCTTTGCTCCTTAAGTTAATAACATTGAGCCCTAAAATTCTATTTAACGATAATGTACTTTTTTTGTCATATTCCTGTAATAATAAAATTGCTATAATTTATTTGTTCACAAGTATAGGTTCAAAGAACAAGGGGCTGATAATTTAAAAATAAAATTTATGGAGGTTTATGAGAATGAAGAAATTCACAATACTATCATTATTATTAACAATCATTTTACTTACTGCTTCATCTGACCTGTATGCAGGCTCAAGTCGAGACTATATCAGTATTGTCGGTTCATCTACAGTTTATCCATTCGCCACAGTCGTAGCCGAACAGTTTGGAAAGACAACGAAATTTAAAACCCCTAAAGTCGAATCCACCGGTTCCGGCGGAGGCCTGAAGCTTTTTTGCGCCGGCGTTGGCGTTGAGCATCCGGATATTACAAACGCCTCTCGTCGCATAAAATCCTCGGAAGTCGAGAAGTGCGCAAAGAACGGAATTGCAGACATCATTGAGGCTAAAGTCGGTTATGACGGCATTGTTGTAGCTAACTCAAAATCGGCGCCTCTCATGAATGTGAGCAGAAAAGAGCTTTTTCTTGCTCTCGCCAAAGAAGTACCCGGCGATAATGAGGGAGAGTTAATACCTAACCCATATAAGACATGGAAAGATGTAAACTCCTCTTTGCCCGATCAAAAGATCGAAGTGCTTGGTCCTCCTCCGACTTCCGGAACGAGAGACGCCTTTGCCGAACTTGCCTTGGAGGGCGGCTGCAAGAAGTTTCCATGGATTAAGGCAATGAAAAAGAAAGATAAGAAAAAATATAAGGCCATCTGTCATGCCGTAAGAGAAGACGGCGCCTATATCGAAGCAGGAGAAAATGACGTTCTCATTGTCAAAAAACTGGAAGCTAACACGAATGCCTTTGGTGTTTTCGGGTTTTCATTCCTCGATCAAAATTCAGACAAGATTAAGGGCAGTCTGGTCGATGGCATCGAACCCACATTCGAAAATATAGCAGATGGGAAATACCCTGTTTCAAGGCCGCTTTACTTCTATGTGAAAAAGGCTCATGTAGGGATGATTCCGGGCATTAAGGAATATCTCAGGGAGTTTACAAGTGAAAAAGCATGGGGGAGCGAAGGATATCTTTTAGACAAAGGGTTGATCCCCATGCCTGAAGAAGAACGTAAGTCCTTTAATAAATCTGTTAACGGATTGGAAAGTTTATCCATGTAGCACAGAATACTTTTTTTTAAGACTGCATGCCTTTCAGAGGCATGCAGTCTTTTTTTGTTTTGAACAATTACATTATAATAGTACATTCCGAAACTTAATACCATTAACTTAAGGTGTGAAGCACCTTCCGACGGAAGCGGGTCATGTTTGAGAAGGCGCAGCGAAGCGGAGCCTTCGAGTTTAGCCGCTGAAGGCGGATGGTGCTTTGCTCCTTAAGTTAATAACATTGTTTCGAAACTCATTAATTCCGGATTAATATTGACATAACCTGTATGCAGACTTTTATTCTTACATTTGTTATCCTCTTTCTTACCCTGATTGGTTTTATACTGGGGAAAAGACGCTCAGTAAAAATTTCAAATGGCGGAGTCAATAAGCTCCATTCATTACCCGGTTATTACGGGCTCTATGTTGCAATGTGGTGCAGCATTCCTGCAGTGATTTTTTTAGCGCTGTGGCTGTCATTTGAAAATTCTATTATTACGACGTTGATCGTGTCAGACCTCCCTGACGAAATGAAAGACCTGCCTCCTGACCGAATGAGTCTGATTGTAAATGATATAAAAAATTTGGCAGAGGGCAATATTGTAAGCAAAGAACCTGATGAAGCACTGAAAAAAGCAGCTTTACACTACAGCCGTCTTAAAGAAGTTGCATATGCTTCTCTTTTTACTTTAATCATGATTATCTCTACTGTTTTTGGAATATTTACTTATAGAAAGATTCAATCGAACTTTCGAGCCCGCAATAAAGTAGAGAAAATTATGGAGATAATTCTAATCGCTTCGTCTACTGTCGCAATATTTACCACTATCGGGATTGTACTTTCCGTATTATTCGAATCAATACGTTTTTTCAGGCAGATCCCTGTTTTTGAATTCCTCCTGGGCCTTAAATGGAGTCCCCAAATGGCTATCAGACCCGATCAGGTAGGTGCATCGGGATCTTTCGGAATAATTCCGCTTGTTACGGGAACCATGTTGATCTCTTTTATTGCCATGGTCGTAGCCGTGCCTATAGGTTTGATGTCCGCTATTTACATGTCCGAATATGCTTCATACAGGACAAGAGCTATAGTAAAACCTCTTTTGGAGATACTGGCAGGTATTCCTACCGTAGTATATGGATTTTTCGCCGCCCTCACAGTAGCGCCCTTTATCAGAGACACCGGCGCCCTTGTGGGACTGGATGTTTCATCGGAAAGCGCATTGGCTGCCGGGCTTGTTATGGGAGTTATGATCATACCATTTGTATCATCCCTCTCTGATGATGTAATAAACGCTGTCCCACAAAGCATGCGAGACGGTTCTTACGCAATCGGCGCTACTCAGTCGGAAACAATAATAAGAGTACTTCTTCAGGCTGCTCTTCCCGGAATAGTGGGAAGCGTTCTGCTGGCAGTATCCAGAGCTATTGGAGAGACAATGATAGTGGTTATGGCGGCAGGACTTACTGCAAATCTGACAGGCAATCCCTTTGAGGCGGTAACAACTTTTACAGTACAAATCGTTACTCTTCTTATAGGAGACCAGGAGTTTGACAGCCCGAAGACCTTGGCTGCTTTCGCTTTGGGGCTGATCCTCTTTATAATGACTCTTTGTCTGAACATTGTTGCTCTTTATGTAGTCAGAAAATATAGAGAGCAATATGAGTAATACATAGGAAGATGAGAGCATTGCATGATTAAAAACAGACTAAAGCGCAGATATTTGTTTGAAAAGATTTTCAGATTTATGGGACTTTCCGCTGTTGTGACGGCCCTTGCCATGCTCGCCATTCTTTTTTTAACTATTATATCAAACGGATACTCTGCCTTTAAACAGACCTATATCAGGCTCACCGTGACATTGGACGAAGAGGTAATCGATCCTGATGGCGCAAGAAACCCTGATACTCTTTCCAGTGCAAATTACAGCGGTATAGTCAAAAAGACATTAAGAAAAATTTTCCCTGATGTAAAATCCAGAAGAGATAAGCGGGAACTATACTCCCTTGTCAGTCAGGGAGCATCCTTTCAATTACGTGATATTATTATGGATAATCCCGATATAATTGGTGAGACTGTAACAATATGGGTTCCTGCCGACGACGATATCGATATGCTTTTTAAGGGATACATAAAACGTTCGACCCCTGAAAACGAAAGACGCGTGAGCGATAAAAAAATAGCCTGGATCGATGTACTCTTAAATGAAGGCGCAATAAAAAAGAGATTTAATAGTACTTTTTTTACCTCCGGAGACTCACGGGAGCCTGAGCTTGCGGGCATTTACGGCGCCCTGAAAGGATCCATTTATACAATGATTGTAACATTGCTTTTATCTTTCCCCCTCGGAGTAGCGACTGCCGTATATTTAGAAGAATTTGCACCTGTTAACAGATTTACCGATATTATAGAAGTGAATATTAATAACCTCGCTGCCGTGCCATCTATCGTTTTCGGGCTGCTTGGTCTCACAATTTTTCTAAGCTTCTTCGGACTTCCCCGTTCGGCGCCCGTAGTAGGAGGACTGGTGCTGACTCTTATGACTTTACCTACAGTAATTATAGCCTCAAGAGCAGCTCTGAAATCAGTGCCTCCGTCAATAAGGGAAGCAGCCCTTGGCGTAGGCGCCTCGAAGATGCAATCCGTTCTTCACCACGTCCTCCCTCTTGCCATGCCCGGTATGCTGACAGGTACTATCATTGGTATGGCAAGAGCTCTTGGTGAGACAGCGCCCCTATTGATGATAGGGATGGTTGCATTTATTGTAGATATTCCTAAAGGTTTTTTTGACCCCTCAACGGTCTTACCTGTTCAAATATACCTTTGGGCTGACAGCCCGGAAAGGGCTTTTCTTGAGAGAACATCGGCAACAATAATAGTACTTCTTGCTTTTTTAATTATTATGAATGCGCTTGCAGTCGTTTTGCGCAAAAAATTCGAGAGACGCTGGTAGGAGAAATTTTATGAATCCAAACTTTGATGACATTGGAGAAACGATCGGCGCCCCGCTTCTTGAAAATGGCAGCGCTAAAATTAATTGTAACGATGTAAATGTTTTTTATGATGACAAACATGCCATAAGAAAAGTATCTGTAGATATCGGGAAGAATGAGGTTACTGCTTTTATCGGTCCTTCAGGTTGCGGAAAGTCGACCTTTCTGAGATGTATAAACAGAATGAATGATACGATTACTTCATGCAGAGTCACAGGCGAGGTAAATATAGACAATATAAATATATACAACAATGAGCTCGATGTCGTTCTTCTCAGAGCGCGCGTTGGCATGGTTTTTCAAAAGCCGAATCCCTTTCCCAAATCGATTTATGAAAATGTGGCCTATGGCCCTAAAATACACGGCCTTGCACAAAACAAAGCCGAACTGGATGAGATTGTTTATACAAGCCTTGAAAAAGCCGGCCTTCTGGAGGAAGTAAAAGATCGAATCAACCAACCGGGCACCGGACTTTCCGGAGGGCAGCAGCAGAGGTTGTGCATAGCCAGGGCCATTGCCGTTCATCCTGAAGTAATCCTGATGGATGAACCCTGTTCTGCTCTGGATCCCATAGCTACCGCAAAAATCGAAGAGCTGATAGATGAGTTGAAGCAAAACTATACAATAATAATCGTTACACATTCCATGCAGCAGGCAGCCAGAGTTTCGCAGCGTACAGCTTTTTTCCACCTTGGCTATTTGGTGGAGTGCGACGATACAAAGAGGATATTTACAACTCCTGACCATAAGCTTACTCAAGATTATATTACCGGGCGTTACGGGTAGAAAGTATATTTTCTGTTTTACTAATTATTTATCTATGTGTTAAAATTGTTATTTAACTATTTTTTAGTTTTTCATGTAAAATGTAAACTATGAAAAGTAAGGAATTACATAATATTAGAGAGCTCCTCCTGCAAATGGCCTTTTTGGTAGAGTCTTCTATCAAGAAGTCAGTAACTGCTCTTCTTGACAGAAGCGACGAGCTGGCCAACAAGGTGGTGGAAGAGGATCATAAGATCAATTCCTATGACGTATTAATCGATGATAAGTGCATTACCCTGATCGCTCTTACTCAACCGATGGCCAAGGATCTCAGGTTTATAACGACTGCCATGAAAATCACATCCGACCTTGAGAGGATAGCGGATAACTCGGTTAATATCGCTAACAGAGCGCAGGAGTTAAATAAAGAACCTGCTCTTAAACTAAAAAGCACAATCGATATACTACGAATGAAGGAAGTGGCCGGAGGAATGGTCAGGGATGTGATTGACGCCTTTATTAACGAAAACAAAAAGCTTGCAATGGATGTTATAATGCGCGATGATGAAATAGATGAGATTAACGATATAAATTTAAACGAGCTCATGTCTCTTATGACCGGCGATCCCACTACTGTTTCAAGGGCTATGAAATTAAGTTATGTCTCTAAATATCTGGAAAGGATAGCCGATCACGCTACCAATATTGCCGAAGTAATTATCTATATGGTAGAGGGCAAAATTATAAGGCATACAGGTCAGATCAACCCTTTATCATAATATAAGTACTGCCTCTACTTATTTTCTTCTTCATCATAATCGTTTTCTCGAAACTATTCCCTTATTTTTCTCTTTTTGTTATAATAATATCTTTAGACGCCGATTTTTAATATGCTCAGGCGGATTAAATCGAAATCTCCCGCCATACCGGAGGGGTGGCCGAGCGGTTGAAGGCGACGGTCTTGAAAATCGTTGTAGGGGTGACTCTACCGTGGGTTCGAATCCCACCTCCTCCGCCATATAAAATCATTTAAAATCAATAACTTATCTATAATCCATTCCTGATATTTGGGTGCACAAATGGTGCACAAAATAATCTTATTGAAAATATTAATCACTTACTTTATAGCGTATTCACACCAGGATATTTTTCTTTGCTTATAGGCTTCCAAAGCAATTATCACAAGCAGTATAAAGTAGAAGGTAGAGCTGTAAGCTAAGCCTGGTAGATGGAAGGATTCTATCCTGCACGAATCCATATAATAAGGCTTCATTAATAGTACAGGAATGAAAGAGGAGCAGTTTTATAAATTTCTTATCATAATGATTCTTTCTGGTCGATAAAACTATAACCAGGAGGGTGGTTTATGTATGCCTGTTCCCGGTATCACACTTGGTAGGGAGCTTTTTTTAAGGATACCGGATCGAATAGGTTTCACGAAGTCAGCTAACTTTATTAACTCTTGAGATGGACAACATTTTTTAGGGATAGCAATTCCAACTAATTTCTTAAGTTTTGTCTTTACTATCCGTATAGATTCTGATAGATCACTATCGTTAGATAACACCAAAGCACAATCATACCTGTCAAGCCAGGCATCGTTTAATAAGTGCACGGCAAGATTTACATCTGATCCTTTTTCCTCTGTCTTTAATATATTAATAGACTTCTTGCCATTACAATCATCAGGGTTTTTTAAGGGGGCCTTTATAGTATGCGTGAGAAATTTACCGTAGTATATTTCTATTTCCGGAATGAATTTTTTAAGTGCTCTTATGTAAGATTTTTGCCGCGTAGGTTTTTCAGAATCAAACTTTCCGGACACAATGGCAGTAAAGTATTTAATTTTGAGAAGTGTGTCTTCTTCATAAAGTAAATAGCTGGAAAGCTTTTTTAAATCTAACCATTTATAAGGTGTATTTCTTAAAGCTCGGTAGTATAAATTGAAACCATCTACATATACATACGTTCGAATACTATCCATATAAAACACAAAGGCCACCGAAGTGGCCTTGTACCCTGGGTCGAAACCACAGGGGGAGTTAGCAAACTTATATAACAATAGTAATATTTTTTGAATTCGGCAGTCAAGCAAAAGAATGAAAGCCTGGAAAAATAATTTTGAGGTTTTCTGTATTTGCCACTTTTTATATCCCTGTCAATATTAATCAATGAGTATCTATAAAATTATCTCAAAAAATCAAGGTTTTGAAAGTGACATGGCGGTAATGAAATGCCTTGTAATGACTCTGCTAAAAAACGACCTCACGTAATAGATTTCAAAGAGATAATCGGAAGCGCTCAGTTGCTATTTGGGTTGCTAAACAGAGGGGCTTACAATAGCTCTTAGATGGACAGCGTCAGCGCATAGTATGATTGCATTACTCAAATTAATTTGATTTACATAAAACTCTTTATGTTGTATTCATATCCTGCATTACGCAACTTCCACAAATTCGAAAATTGTTGTCGGTTGTGGTATTGGTAAGCTGTCTTCTTGTAAACCTTCTATTAAGAAAGAGCCTCGTTTCTTTATCGATATGGCCTGTTTAGACAAATTCGAACACATTATTGTTAATAGTCGGCACTCCGGAAGGATCATTAAGGCGCAGGGGTATGGTTCCCATAAGCTCGGACGCAGGAATCAAGCGCCTTTGAATAACAAATCATGAATCAATACCTTGAGTATATAATCAATTACCCCTGATAACAATATACCCGGAACTTAAAATTAATAACCCGCCTAAAAGAGAATAGATCGTTGGATATTCGGAAAGAATTATCATACCCAATAGTACTGCGCTTACAGGTTCTATATATCCCAGTACAGCCGCTTTATGGGCCTCTACATGTTTGATCCCCATATAATAAAGCGCAGGTGCAAGGGTTGAATGAAGGCCCCCCATTACAGCCAGCACCGGAAGCTTATCAGCAGGGAAAATATCTACAAAAGGTGTCAGCAATATCACGATAAAGATATTCTGAATAAAAACCATAGCAAACTGATTGTATCGCTTTGAATAAACCCTTACAATCATAATAAGAGACGCATAGGCCACTCCCGATATCAGAGCCGACACAATTCCAGTTGCATGAGAGGAAGGGCTGAAACTTTCCGACACAGTAACACCACTGTCTGAGCTTTTCACCATAATCCACAGACCTGCCATAGAGAGAGCTATAGACAAAAATACTTTATATGTCACTTTTTCTTTTAAAAACAGCGGTGCAAAGATAGCGACAAGAACAGGAGCGATATAGTGGGAGAAAACTGCATTGGATATTGTAGTTTTTGTATAGGCAAAAAGAAAAGTTAACGTATTTGTAAGTATAAAAAGACTGAGAACAGATATATAAGGAATGTCCTTTACACCGGGCATTTGTTTTCTTAACGCCGGAATCAGGAGGAGTAACGAATGATATATAATCGAAAACGAGAGCGAATAAAAAATGATTACATGGACCGGAAGCTCGACAAATCTGACAAAGATTCCGACAGAACTCCACAGAATGAGAGCGGAGATAATATATAAAGAAGGCATAAGGGAAGTTTTTTTGCTCAACAGCAGTATTTCTGACTTTATCACAGAGTAGAGATGTCTGTCAATGTGAGCAAGGCTATGTCGACTTCGTTATAAAAGACAGTTTCACAAGTGCTCGATATAATTGTAGTTTATATTCACTTCAGGAAGTATAAAAGGTTCTTCCCCCCCCTGAAGTGAGACAATGATTTAGTAAGCAGCTTTTCTTTTCCTTTAAGATAACGGAGGAATTCCAGAGTAAATATCTAATCGGTCTCTACACGTACGCAACGTACATAGTTGTTCGCCTGCACAAGGTCTTCCTGATCACCTATCGATTCGGGCAGGTTTCCGTTGTCATACTTCGGATCGGAGCGTTGGGCGCCGGGACCGTGGACATCTTCAGTAAGCGTATAGTTCCAACAGGGACCGAAACATATATAGACTGCATAGATCGGCACCTCTTCATCATTTGTGCCGGTCCAGAAGAAAGGGCCTGTGTCGTCGTTAACTGTCTGATTGAACACACTTGTGTCGATAGTATCATCCTTATTTGTGTAGTCCAAAATAGAGTGAAGTTGTTTGACATCCGGAAGTCGCCAGTCACCGAAGCCCGCCAGATCGAGACTCTCGCAGTATTCAAGGGCCTTACTCCAAGTGTATTGATTGCCATCGTTGGCCTGCTGCCACATCAGACCTGTGGCTTTGTCCGTGACTGTGCCGTTGCCATTCTTTATGAAATCATTGATCCCGTATTCGTTACCACGCACACAGCGGTACATCAATGGCGAGTCCTCATTAGTGGAACTTTGGCTTTTCAGGTGACCATCAAGAAAATTAAAGAAGTAGACCGAATTATCTTTATCCGGGCGAAAGGTGGAGGACCATGTCTGCCCCATCATTGCATTAAAGTGAGTGCCGGAGAGGCTGTCCAGTTCGGGCACTTCGATATCAAACTCATCGAATATATATGGTTTTTCGGGCCTTTCACCGACCACGGCGTCTTCATCTATATAACCTGAGAAGTCAGCGATGCTTATCAGTTCTTTAATAGTCGGCATGCGCCAGTCGTCATAGCCGCTCAGGGAGAGGGATTCGCAGGCTGCTTCGGCTGCCTTGTAGTTTGTGTTGTCGTAATACGCCTGGTCCCACATCAGGTCCGTGTTATTATCGGTTACAACACCGTCCAGGGTGCTGAAAAGGGGTGTGATGGTGGTATAGTCACCGTCCTGTCCTTCGCCATTACACTTATGCTTAACGCCATTAGAATCGTAGCAGTTGACCTGGCCGGTATCGTTTACTACATAGTCGCCACTGCCGTTATAGCCGCTCTCCTCACCGTAGGCACTGACAATGAACTGATATGTGTCTCCGTTCCACTGAAGGTCAAGCCGGTAAGTAATGCCTGAGGCCTTAACGCCTGTTATCTTGAGAGTATCACTGCCTGTGGCTTCACAGTCGGCATCACTCATCTCGATAGGAATTCGATTCATTTTTAGATATTTCTTTTGAACCTGACCGGAAAGGATATCTCCCAAAGTTTCGGGTCCATCGGAAGTACCATAATCGATGATTTCAAAGGTGTATGTATCACTGTTCCACTGAAGTGAAACCCAGTACGGCGGTGGTCCGATATCCATAACTTCAACAGGTTCAAGATGAAATGAATCGTCGCCTGTAATCTCACAATCAGAATTTTCAAGATTGATAGATACGGCATTGACAGATGTCCCTGCGAGCATGATTAAAAAAATGGCTGCAAAGAGGATTCCAATTTGTACAAAGCTCCTTTTCATCACATCCCTCCATTAAAATTTTTTTATTAAACAGAGATAAAAAACTTGAACCGCATGTGAACGTAATCATAACATAACAAGCGGTTAGTTTACTTTCTTTTTTTGTAACTACTCAAGTACAAGACTGAAGCAAAAAATCAAATGAAATTCCTATTCAGTAAAAAAATTACCTGTCTCTGTTTGTGTCCCTGCCGGAATCGGATTCGTTACGTTTGAATAATTAACGATTCTTATAGTACATTATAAAACTATGCAGCAGAGATTCAGAGGCGAAAAGAAGCGAAAGAAAAAAATATTTGTCAGAGTGAATGACGATGAGTACGAAAGAATAATAAAAGAAGCCGATAAATCAAGGCTCGATGTCGCTTCATTTCTCAGACATATTGCTCTAAAATACAGTCATAACACAGATTTGGCGAAAAAGAAAATTTCTCCTTCAATCGAACCTGACCGATCCGATCCCGCCAAAGTTTTATCTTTAAAAAAAATTAAATTATTTAATGCACTCTCTGAAGAAGAACTGATGACAATATCGGATAAAATACACATCAGGCGATGTAAAAAGAACGAAATCGTTCTTTTACCCGAGGACACCAACAAGAGCATGTATCTTGTTTTGGAAGGCGCCGTTAAAGTTAGTAAAACGACTGAAGAGGGCAAGGAAATAATTCTCGCCTTTCGAGAGCAGGGTGAGTATTTCGGAGAGATGTCTTTAATAGACGGTGAGGCTACCTCAGCGATGGTAACCGCTTCCGCCGATTCAGTAATTGCCGTTATTACAAGGGACAATTTTTTTTCGCTCCTATACTCAAATAAAAAAATACTTCTTAATCTTTTGTTGACTCTCTGCTCAAGGATTCGCGGTTCGTCAAAAACAATTGAAATGCTTACCAATCTGAAAGCTGCTCAAAGGCTGAAGTTATTGTTTGATGCATTTTCACAACAGCATGGTAAAGAGACAGATAAAGGAACAGTGTTAAATATTAAAATTACACATCAGGACATAGCCGATATGACAGGTCTGGCCAGGCAGACGGTAACGAAGATTCTGGATGAATGGAAAGCAGATAAGAGTATGACAGTGCTTGAAAACAGAAAATATCTGTTTAGCAGGAGTTTTTTCGATAAATAACAGCTTCTGAGATGTATTGACAAAGGGCTGAAGACTGAAGCAAAAAATCAAATGACCTGTGAGTATTGGACAATAAAAAACTCAACGTTTTATCGATAACGTATGTTTTACCTGACAGTCTTCAGCCTTCAGTCTATACACCTAAGGGTCTGCGCAAAAATAAATTGGTCTGTTGGCGTTCATAATTGTATCATATTCGGCTGAACTGATTGAGCAAAAGCGGAGGAATAGCAGAGCTCTTTTGAGCATTTTGTGATTGAAATTCAGTCGAAGATGATATGAGTATGAAATGCAAAGAGGGTAATTTATTTTTGCGCATACCCTAAGTAGTTACAAAAAAATGAATGAATATAAGTAAAAAGCTCAACCACAAAGTAACAATGCTCCTTTCCGGTGAAAAGGGGACTGTATGCAAGGACCATGGTGGTAAACTGCGTATATGCCTGGTATATCCCAATACCTATCATATCGGGATGTCCAACCTCGGTTTCAGGATTGTCTATTCGCTGTTCAATAAAAGAGACGATGTTGTCTGCGAAAGAGCTTTTCTTCCTGACAACGATGTGATCGATGAGCATATAAGAACCGGTACCCCCCTGTTCAGTCTCGAATCAAGACGTTCGCTTATCTCGTTTTTCGATGTTATCGCCTTTTCGATCTCCTTTGAAAACGATTACCCAAACGTGCTTAAAATATTGGACTTAATCAAATTGCCTTTTTATTCATCAGAGAGAGACGAAAGGCATCCCTTACTTATTATGGGCGGACCCTGTACCTTTATGAATCCCGAGCCTCTGGCTGACTTTTTCGATGTAATTTTTGTAGGCGAAGCCGAGGCTTTAACTGACAAATTCATTGACACATTCAACAAAAGCTCTGACAGAATGTTTCTCTACCAAGAACTTGTCGATTTCGCCGGATTCTACGTACCCTCTCTGTACGAAACGGAATACAATTCCCTTGGATCGATCAAAAGAAGAAGCACCCTACTTAGCGCCCCGGAGAAAATAAAAAAGGCTGTAACAGCCAATTCGGATTTCATTGATGCAGCAGGTCAATTAATCGGAGAAAAAACAGAATTTTCCAATATGCACCTTATAGAAGCGATGAGGGGGTGCATTTGGAAATGCAGGTTTTGTGCTGTTGGCAGAATATATAATCCTGTTAAAACAAGGTCGCTTGAATCTATTGTCAAGGAGATATCCCTTCGTCAAGGCATAACCTCCAAAGTAGGTGTAATAAGTCCTTCATTAACCGATTATCCCCATGTGAAAGAGCTGCTTTGTCTGGAAAATATAGAGTTTTCCATAACATCTCTAAGGGCGGATAAAAAATCATCAGATATTTTGTCATTAATAAAAAACAAAAACAGCGTATCTATCGCTCCTGAGGCGGGCTCCGAAAGATTACGAAAGGTTATAAATAAAAAAATTACTTCATCTGATATAATAGAGACTTCCCGCAGAATACTGGAAAGCGGAATCCGAACTCTCAGATTATACTTTATTATAGGACTCCCCACAGAGACCGACGATGACATAGAAGAGGCGGTGATTTTGATAAACAAGATAAGAGAGACCTCGCCAAAAGGTAACATTGTAGCCAGTGTAAGCACTTTCGTTCCAAAACCTTTTACACCCTTTCAGTGGCATCCCATGGCTGAAAGGGACACAATAAAAAGAAGGCTTAAAATACTCCGGGATAACCTTAAGACAAAAAGTATAAAGATATTTCATGAAGCGCCCAAACACTCTTATATGCAAGGATTGTTTTCAATAGGGGACAGGAGGATTTCAAAAATCATTGAGTATATAAGTAAAGATATGGATTTGCAGGGGGCCTGCAGGTTAGCAGGAATCGATCCGGAGTTTTATATTTCGCGGAAAAGACTGTCCCATGAGATCATGCCGTGGGACTTTATTGATAATTCAACGGATAAAGTAAGTCTATTGAAAGAGTATCGTAAGGCGCTTTCCGTCCGATCGGAATAAATGTCCATGGCCCTCCGGGCCGCCACAAAGCATGAAAATGGTTAAGAAGGAGCAGTGATGTCCTGCCAAAACAAAGTAATGTTTGAGTTTACGAGTTTCAGCTTTTTTTGGCGGAACATTGCTGCTGCTTCCGGCGCGCATTAGTCTATTCTCGGGACAAATTATGGTCGTTTCAGTTACATTAAATCCATCCATAGACAGAACGCTCATGGCGCCTGACTTCAGCACAGGTAAGGTTTGCAGAGGCGAAATCGTTAATGTGGCAGCCGGCGGCAAGGGTATTAATGTGTCCAGAGCGGTCAAATGCTTTGGAGGAGAGACACTCGCTCTTATGGTAACAGGTGGAGAGACGGGAGAATTTATCGGAAAAAAACTTTTTCTGGAAAATATCCCTCAAAGCACTCTTCGAATCAGGGGCGAATCTAGGATCTGCTATGGAATAATCGATAAAGTGCTCAACAAGGAAACAGTGCTTAACGAAAGCGGACCTGAAGTCAGCGCTGATGAAGTCAGTGGATTTAAAGAACTCTTCTCCAAATCGATAAAAGAAAACGACATCATTGCTCTTTCAGGAAGTGCGGCAAAGGGTTTTGATAATGACATATATTTCGATCTTATTGAAATATCCCGGAAAAAGAGAGCTAAAATCATATTGGACTCCTCAGGCGAATTGCTTATTGAGGCAGTTAAAGCAAAACCATATATAATAAAGATCAATAACAAAGAGATGGAGAAACTGACAAACAGGGACTTATACGACTTTAAGGAAATAAAGGAGACAGCCCTTGAATTGACGAAAACAGGAGTATATATGGTAGTTGTCACACAGGGAGCCGGTGACGTAATAGCCGTCACAGGTGAGAGGTCGCTGATATTGACGCCTCCTTCCGTGGAATGTGTAAACAGTTGGGGGTCCGGTGACAGTGTTACGGCAGGACTGGCTTATTGCCTGGCTGAAAACACCGGGTTTGAAGAGACTCTCAGGTTTGCCGTGGCGGCAGGAACTGCAAATACCCTGTCTTATGGAGCAGGACATATGGACCAAAGTGAAGTTTTCGCGCTGACAGAGATGGTGAAAGTGACAGAACAATGATTTTTGTTAGCATTCACTGAAGCATCACAATTTTTTTATTGATTAGTAAGCACCTTTAATGATATCCTTGATGCCGTAATCAAAGGGTAAAACTAAATATGCCAAAAAGAGAGGATATAAAAAAAATACTGCTCATCGGTTCAGGGCCTATAGTGATAGGTCAGGCCTGTGAGTTTGATTATTCTGGCACCCAGGCTTGTAAAGCATTGAAAGAAGAAGGCTATCATGTAGTGCTTGTTAATTCCAATCCCGCCACAATTATGACTGACCCGGAAACTGCCGATGTTGTGTATATAGAACCCCTTACTACCGATATCGTCAGTATGATCATCGAAAAAGAGAAGCCCGATGCACTATTACCTACAATGGGAGGACAGACCGCTCTGAATCTTACCGTTAAATTGGCCGATCAAGGCATACTGGACAAACACAATGTAAAACTGATTGGCGCAAATCTCAAAGCAATTCACAAAGCCGAAGACAGGGACCTGTTTAAAAAAGCGATGACCGCCATCAACCTTGAAACTCCTGAAAGCGCTGCTGTTACTACCCTTGAGGAAGGTCTTAGAGCACTTAAAAACATCGACTTCCCTGCAATATTAAGACCGGCTTTTACCCTTGGAGGCACCGGAGGGGCAGTTGCATACAATATGGAAGAATTTAATATCCTGCTGAAAAAAGCTATAGATCTCAGCCCTGTCAATCAGGTGCTTATTGAAAAATCGGTGATAGGATGGAAAGAGTATGAACTGGAGGTCATGAGAGACAATGCCGATAATGTAGTAATTATCTGCTCGATTGAAAATCTCGATCCAATGGGTGTCCATACAGGCGACTCGATTACGGTAGCCCCGGCTCAGACCCTCACGGATAAAGAGTACCAGAGGATGAGAGATGCAGCCATAGATATTATACGCGAAATCGGCGTCGATACAGGAGGCAGTAATATTCAGTTTGCCGTTAACCCCGAAGACGGAGAGATGCTTATTATCGAAATGAACCCCAGAGTTTCCAGAAGCTCGGCTCTGGCAAGCAAGGCGACGGGATTTCCTATCGCTAAAATAGCAGCGAAACTTGCTGTCGGTTTAACACTGGACGAGATTCCAAACGATATCACACAAGAGACGCCTGCCTCCTTTGAACCGGTAATAGACTATGTCGTAACAAAAATTCCGCGATTTACATTCGAAAAATTTCCCGATACTTCCATGGAACTGACAACTCAAATGAAATCTGTGGGAGAGGCGATGGCGATCGGCAGGACATTCAGGGAATCTCTCCAAAAAGCGGTCAGAAGTCTGGAGACCGATACCTATGGTTTTGGAGAGATTCAATGCAAAGAGAGCGTCTTGAGATCGAAACTCAAGACACCGAATTCAGAGAGGCTGTGGTATTTAGCAACTGCAATTCGTAAAGGAATGGATATAAACTCACTCTATGAGATAACGATGATCGATCCCTGGTTTTTACACAACATAAAAGATATTGTTGCAATGGAAGATTCCATCTCCTCAATTGGCAATTTTGAAGACGAAGCAGCAAAAGATATTGTCAGGAAGGCCAAGGAATACGGTTTTTCCGATCACAGAATCGCCACGCTTATCAAAGGGGATGAGAAAATCGTCAGAAATTTCAGGGCCAAACAGGGAATTTCGCCTGTCTATAAAAGAGTCGATACCTGCGCAGCCGAATTCGAGGCGTTTACCCCATATCTTTATTCTACCTATGAGCGCCCCTTTTATAAGCTCCTTGACGGACTTTCACCACAAGAAGCCACCCCTCTGTACGACTGCGAAGCCAATCCCTCGGACAAGGATAAGATAATTATCCTCGGTTCCGGTCCGAATCGTATAGGCCAGGGCATAGAATTCGACTACTGCTGCGTCCATGCGGTATTTGCTCTGAAAGAACTGGGCTTTGAAACAATAATGGTGAACTGTAATCCCGAAACGGTGAGCACTGACTATGATACAGCTGACAGACTCTATTTCGAGCCCCTCACAGTCGAAGACGTTCTGAATATTATAATAAAAGAACGCCCCTACGGTGTAATTGTTCAGTTCGGAGGACAGACGCCTTTAAAACTTGCCGTCCCTCTCGAAAAGGAAGGGGTCAATATACTCGGTACCTCACCTGACGCCATAGACAGAGCGGAAGACAGAAAAAGATTCAAGGACTTGATTCATAAACTGAAACTGATACAGCCGATGAACGATACAGTTATGTCAACGGACGAAGCCGTCAAATCGGCTGCAACCATTGGATATCCCATTGTTGTAAGACCATCATATGTTCTTGGCGGCAGAGCAATGGAGATCGTTTATGACGAGGACTCCCTCTACGATTATATGGGAAGAGCGGTGCAGGTTTCCCCGGAACATCCGGTCTTGATCGATAAGTATCTTGAAGATGCGATAGAAGTTGATGTAGACGCAATTTCGGACGGGTCAAGAGTTATCGTTGGCGGCGTTATGCAACACATAGAAGAAGCAGGTATTCATTCAGGCGACTCCGCCTGTTCCCTGCCTCCCTATTCTCTTGACAATACGATAGTAGAAGAGATCAAAGATCAAACAAGAAAAATGGCGCTGGAGCTTGGTGTAGTAGGTCTGATGAATGTACAATATGCAGTGAAAGACAATGATGTATATATACTGGAAGTTAATCCCAGGGCGTCAAGGACGACTCCCTATGTGAGTAAAGCGACAGGAGTGCCTCTGGCGAAAATAGCAGCCAAATTAATGGCGGGCAGGACGCTCGACGAGCTTAAAATTTTCGAAGACAAACAAATCGATCATATAGCGATTAAGGAATCGGTCTTCCCCTTTGACAGATTTTCAAATGTAGATACCATTCTCGGACCTGAAATGAAATCTACTGGAGAGGTAATGGGAATAGATACTGATTTCGGAACGGCCTATGCCAAAGCTCAATCGTCCAGTTACAACCGAATACCTCTTTCAGGGAGTTTTTTTATAAGTGTCAGAGACAAGGATAAAGAGGCCATAGGGGAAATAGCAGGCGCACTGATACAAAACGGTCTCTCCATTATAGCGACAAAGGGGACTGCGAACTATTTAAGAAAGCTGGGCTTCGATGTAAAGACAATAAACAAAGTAATGGAAGGCCGACCGCATATTGTAGATTTAATAAAGAATAGTGAAATAAGTTTTGTAATAAACACCGTTCAGGGGGCTCAGGCGAAAAAGGACTCCCAATCTATAAGAACGACTGCCCTCCAGTACAAAGTACCCTACACAACGACGATTTCAGGCGCAAAAGCGGTTATCGAAGCGATCGACAAAGTGAAAAAGAGAAATTTCAACGTGAAACCGATTACCCAATATCATAAAAAGTAAAAAATCCGCTATTGGGATCAAAAAGCTTAATCTGTAGAATGAAAAAACTTTAAAGCTTCATCGAAATCTTCCCTAGAATTGACATTGAAATAGGCTGTGCTTATTTCAAAAGATTTAATTGAACGCCCCTCATCAATAGCACATTGGATAAGGTCCGGCAGTTCTTTTTCTTTTCTATTGTAATTAATCGGCGTCTTTTCAATATAAGAGACAATATCCTTGTTAAAAATGCAATTTCCGGTTCCCATAAGGTTGTTAAATGGTTTTTTTGGCTTTTCAACAAGTCTGTATATTGTATTTTTATCATCTTGAAACAATGAATATGTCTTTGATATTTTTTCCATATTGCTGACCGGAACAACACCGCATACGGCAAAAACATCGGATTCCCGAAATCTATTCATCATTCCTGTATGATCGGGCTTGTAAATCAGCTCGTCTCCCAGAAGTAGAAGGAAGTCCTCGGTAAGGAACTCTTTGCTGTTCTCGATAGCATGGACCAGCCCTTTTTGCTCCCACTGTATTACATATTGTATCCTTTTTCCTTTATAGTTATTACCATATCTGTTTATAATCTCTTCCGCTTTATAGCCGACAACGATTATTATTTCAGAAATATCTAAATCTTTAATAGCGTCGAGATTGTATTCAATAATTGGTTTACCATTTAACGGGATCGTACATTTATTGCTCCCAGCAGCAAATTCGTTAATTCTCGATCCTCTTCCACCGGCCAAGATTAATGCTTTCACAACTCTATTATTCCTTCACAAAGACATTACGGTTTATATTTATCCATTGAATCAGCTCTTTTATACCCTCTTTTGGCATAATCGACGGCTGCCATCCAAGTTCCCTGGTAGCCTTTTCTATATTGCAAATAAAATATCTTAAATCTCCGTGCCTGTCCTGTGCGAAATGAACTTCCGGCCTTACGCCGTTAATCTCCTCGATAATGTCAATACACTCTAAAAGAGAAATCGATGTACTTACTCCACCTCCTATGTTATAGACGCCGGGCCTTCTTTTTAAGTAAAATGCGTCAAAGGCTTTACATACGTCTGTTGCAAATATTATGTCTCTGACCTGCTTACCTTTTCCAAAAATTGTAATTGGCCAATTTAGAACGCTTCGTATTGAAAAATTAGCCACCCAGCCATGATCCTCACCGCCAAATTGTCGAGTACCGTATATTCCGGTAAGGCGGAAGCTGGCGGCTTCGACTTGGTAAGTGTCAATATAAGTTTTAACGTAAATATCTCCTGCTGCCTTTGATGCATGCAAAGGCGTCAATAATCCTTCCAAAGTCCTTTCCTTCTCTGAAATACCCTCCGGATCTCTTAAATATCTTTTCTCGCCCTCTTTTAATGTCGAGTTGATTTCGTTACCGTATACATGCACCGTGGCGCAACTTGCAACAGGTATTTTCAGTTTACGGGCTGTTTCCAGGACATTGAATGTTCCCATAACATTCGTAGTCACATCCAACATCGGATCTTCCCAACTGATTGTCATTGCAGGCTGAGCGGCAGTATGAATAATATAATCGCATCCATGACTGTTGTCGATAAGCTCTTCGAAATTTCTGATGTCGGCCTTAACCAGTTTTACGCCAAGACCCATGAGATATTTCCGATTAAACTCTCTTGCCTCTTCAGTAGCAAATCCGGTTCTCGATAATTCATGCTTTGTCATATTATCGAAAGAAATGACGTCAGCACCTTTTTGGGTATAAAACTCACAGACATGGGATCCCAAAAATCCGCACCCCCCGGTAACTAAAACTTTCATGATTATCCTTATCTAATCTAAAATGTTTATAATAATTTCAAAACCAATATTAGTGACATGCTCACTAAACTAATCTTAGATACATCTCTTCTATAGAAAAGCATAAATTTAAACAATCTATTCAAAGTCAATCCTTTTTCGATTATCAATACCGTAATTCTTTTCTCGATCTGTAGTATTGTATGCTCTACAACCTTTACACAATGCAGGCACAGGAGCATCATGCTTGGTAACAGTGTTTCTAAACCATTTATAATAGTCATGGTTCCATATGAGTTTTAATGACTCTTTTGTATAGTTTCCAAAAGAGTATTCTTGGAGGAATTTTCTTGAATTACTCATTAAAACGGCACAGCAGGGAAGAACCATATTATCAGGAACCAATGCAAAATAAGGCTCCATCCAGGCTAAGCACTTATTCATTGAAGGGTTTTTATATGATTCTGTATGAGCGAAAATTACCGGCAATGTTTCATTATCATCTCTCACAATACTAAGAGTTTCCTCAATATAGTTGATTGGGATTTTTTCAAGGTACAAGCTGCTGACTTCAGGATAATTTAGCAGTCCGACAAAGTGAATTCTTGAAGTATCACCCCACTGTTTTTTGGCGCCAATGGATCTGATTAATTTTACGAAATCGGACATTTCATGAACATTTAGTTTATTTACAACAAATCTAAAGCATATTTCAGGTATAGGGCTGCTGAATTTATTTTTTATCTCTAAAAAATTCCTGATATTATTAACGACATTATCAAAATTACAACCTACTTTTATTTTCTCATAAGTCTCCTTTGTTGCTCCATCTATAGAAATATAAATACCGTCTACTCCTAATTTTATCAATTCCAATGATATTTCTTTATTAATTAAATCAAAACTGTCTACTAAATAAACACTTGTTCCCTTATCTTTTAAATACTTGATCATTTTAATGTAATCTTTATTAAGAAAAGCATCACCTTCACCGGTTAGATTTATCCAACGCAAAGGAAACTGATCTACCAGCGCTTTGAAATCATTAAAAGTTAAGACTCTACTGTCCTCGCCCCACCATGTATGCTCACAAATAATACATTTCTTATTACATAGCGTTGATACTTCAACCTCGATAAATCTGGGGAATGGAGCTAAAAAAGGATTTTTTCTCAATAGAGGTCCTATAAAATAATATGCTAATTCTCCTGAACCTTCTCCGGTTGGAACCATTATCTTTGTATAAAAAAAATTAAAGAGATCATTATATCTCTTATTTTTTAATAAATAACGCATTGTCCTTGTAGAAGCAAATCCTGATTTGACAATCATTCTTAGCAAACCTGAAGCACCTATTGTATCAACTGTAGTGGTGTGATCAGCAGGTACAAAAAACTTAATTAATTTATTAAACACATTACCTCCCTATCATTTAAAAAGACAATACAGTTTTTATTTTACCTATCTAAAAACGCATAGTTAATGGTGAAATATATAGTTTTGTTATCGATAGTAAAAAAAACTACATTCGTTTTAAAAAGCCGGAAAATTTTAACCTCCAAACGATTGTGAGAGCTTCCAGCAAAATCCAATGAGTTAATTTTGTTTTACCGATTTTACGTTCACTAAAAATAATAGGTATTTCCTCAATTTTAAACCCTTTTCGCCAAATTTTATAATTCAATTCAAACAAAAAAGAATATCCTTTAGCATAAAAATGTTTCAAATCAATGGACTCCAGAGCTTCTCTTCGTATGCATTTATATGCAGTCGTTTGATCAGTGAGTGGAACACCTGACAAAGTTCTGTAATATAAATTAGCTGCAGTAGAAAGAAGAAACCGATGTAATGGCCAATTAAGAATTCTTATGCCATCTATGTAGCGGGAGCCGACGACAAGATCGCAATCCGCCATTTTTTCTATAAAACGAGGGATATCATAAGGATCATGTGAAAAATCAGCATCCATGCCTATAATGTAATCATATTTGTTCTCAATTGCGAATTTATAACCACTCAAGTAAGCTGTTCCTAATCCCATTTTTTTTTCCCTGTTCATCAGGTGAAGATGTGATTTGTACTTAGATAAGCATTTCTTAACTAATTGACCGGTGCCATCAGGTGAATTGTCATCAATAACCAGAATATCGACAGATACGTTTAGAGAAAAGATTTTTTTAATGAGTTTAAGTATGTTGCCGGCTTCATTATATGTTGGAATTATAACTAAATGATTATTTTTCATAATTTATACTACACTTCCAAAGATTTGCAATATCTGCTAAAAAATTCATAAATTCATGACCAAAGCTATCATTTATAATATTTTGTTTTAACACTATGCCTGGTTACGTATTTGCAAGATTATAAACAACAGTTGTGGAACTTCCGTAAACACCCATGCAAGGTTCAATCATTAAAACTTTCATAGGTAAAAAGTAGTTTTATTGAAATGTAAATTATATTATTTTAAATTTACCAGGTTTAAAAAAAATATTGTTCGTGTTTTCAGTAATTAATTCATCGATCTCAAAATAAAGATGAATTTGTTGTAACGTATACAATTGCCCCGGAACCTTAATTATAAAGCTTTTTTGCGATTTATCAAAAGAAACTATTGTTGATTTTAATACTCCCCATATTGTTTCTCCCGGCTTCAGCTCCAAAAGTTTATTTACTAAAAAACTACGTGCTCTCATGTTTCTCTTTTCCGATACATTATCATGAAGTATATGATATATTTTATTTGAAACAGGATTTCTGAATTGCGAATGATAAATATCTATAAAAGGAATCAATAATGAACCTCCGCTCAAGAACAAGACGTCATTTGGTTTTAAACTTTTAAGAACTTCATCTCGGATATAAGATACTGAATAATAAGTTCCTTTTGGAGAAGCAAGGAATTTATAAGCATGGGCGAGAGAATGAAAAGATATAAAAAAAATCAAAAAAGTCAAAAAAGAAATATTAAGGAATCCATTTTTCAGCCTGCTTTCTTTTTTAAAACGTAAAAAAGAAATTAATAAAATCGGAAAAAATAATGATAAAGAAAAAGATATATATATGTAGTAAGTAATAAAACGTCTTGTGTTCAAAATTAGTGAAATAATTAATGTGGAGAATAAAAATGTTATCAATATAATGTTCCTAAATTCCTTTTTAATTAAAGAGTAGCCATATTTTAATAAAAATATACAAGTAAGGCTTAAGAAAACTAAGAGGGGAGTCCAAAAGAATCTCCAAAAAAAGTTTATTAGAGCTGATTTGTCACCTCTGCCATAAAATGCATGATAAATAAGATATTGAAATCCTGAGCTATAACTACTACTGGAGGAAAGATCTTTCGCTTGTGTAGAAAATATCTCAAATGAATTGGGATAATCAGTAAAAAACCACCCGAATGTAATAGCTCCGGGCAACAACATGATTAAATAAAAAAGGAACAATCTATAAAATTTCTCATTTTTTAGATGTAAGATCACAATACAACAGGAAATAATGTTTGAAATGATAAGTCCGTTTGAATGGAACACTCCAGACATGCCAAGTGAAAAAGAAGATAAATAAAAATATAAATGATTTTCACTTCGCGATTCAGTCCATAAAAAATAAAAAATTAATCCGGCTACTATAGATACAAGCACAGGCACTTCAGGGCGTACAGCCCAGCACGTTAGCGAAAAGGGTGATGACGCAAGAAAAATTAAAAAAAGATTTATATGTATTACATACAAATCAGATTTTTTTTTATTTAAAAGTTTAATAAGATAACAGGTTAATAATAACAATAACAATAATGTTAAGAAATGTGGTAAGCGGTAAGTAAAATGGCTGAGAGATATTTTTAGGAATGACATAATATAAAGGCAGGCTGCCAGAAAATATGAGTAACCAGGCCATACTTGAAATGTATTTAAAAAATCATCTCCGATAAAGATACCAAAACTCTTCTGATGTAAAATACCTAATGCACCTCCAAGATATTCTCCTACATCATTAGTTGAGGGCGGAAGAAAAAAATACGAAAATAAGGCCGATCCAAGCCAAGCATATAATAGCAAGTGAATAGTTGTACGTGATGACAAAGCAGCTATCAGCTTTTCTAAGAAAAACATAAGTGTATTTAAAATAAGGATTGTAATATAATTTTATGAAAACAATCATTAACTGTAGCATAACAAAAGCTTAAATTACAATATACAGATGTTGAGTTTACAATTCGGACAGGATTGTTTTGGTTACATATAATTTTACTTTTTGCATAACAAGAACCAACGACCAGGTCATAGTCTGCCATTGCATGAATAATTTCGGGATATCCCTGGATCGTGTGAAAAATCAGCATTCATGCCCAAGATGTAATCATACATTATTATCTATAGCAAATCGATAACCAAGCAAGTAAGCTGTACCCCAATCCCAGTTTTCCCTCTCTGCGTATCAGATGCAAGTGTGGCTTGTCTTTCTGTAAACAGTCTTATAGAATTTGGCCGGTATTGTCAGGTGAGTTGACGTCGATTATCAGGAGATCCGAAGGAATTTTCAAATGAAAAATAGCTTCTATGAGCTTTAATATATTACCTGCTTCATCAATACCATTAACTTAAGGGGTGAAGCACCTTCCGGCGGAAGCGGGTCATGTTTGAGAAAGCGCAGCGAAGCGGAGCCTTCGAGTTTAGCCGATGAAGGCGGAAGGTGCTTTGCTCCTTAAGTTAATGACATTGCCTGCTTCATTATAATAGGAATTATAATCAAATATTTTTCCATTACTCAGGATGAACTCTTATGTGTTACAAATGTTTTTTAAAAATATTCAGGAATTTTTCACCGAAATTTTCATAAGTAATATTTTTGAGCACATAATTTTTTCCTTGAACGCTTCTTTTTAAATGTCGATTATAATTGTTATAGACTTCAGTTATTGCTTCGACAAGTTCGTCCGATACAATGCCAATATTTTGTTTACTTATTAAATCGGAGCAGGGAAGCGCCGATGAGACAATTATCGGTTTTCCTGTGCATAAAGCCTCAAAAGGACCGAGCCATGAGCCCTGTCCTAAGCCCGGAAAAACAGCCATATGGGAAATACTGTAGATAGCACGAAGTTCTTCCTTGCTAATATGACCGGTAAAAATCACTCTCTGTTTTAAATCATGCTCTCTGATAAAAGATTCGATTAGTTTTTTATAGTAGCTCTCCTCATAGAGCCCTACAAAAATAACTTTGACTTCTTTAAATCTGTCTTTAATTCTTCTAAAAGCTTCAAGGAGATCCATCTGCTTTTTTGATGGAGATACCATAGCAGCATGAACTATATAGAAGGAATTGTTATCTATGCCGAATTTATGCCTTAATGCTTCCTTTTCGGTTATATTTACTTTTTTGGTAAAAAAATCGCTCTCTATACCGTACTGTATAATCTTAGGTTGCCATCCATAGCGGTAGGCAAATCTGCGAGCGTTTGTTTCGTCTGCCACGACAGCATCGGATACTTTTTTATTGGCAATCTTCTTATCGATAAATCTTCCGATGTCAGCTATTCGATTAATTATTTTATTTATTTTATAGGTATGCCAAAAATCCGGGATTTCGTTACACATCCATATCACAGGTTTTTTAGTGAAAGGCGTGGCCCATACTGCCGGAGTATTGTGTGTGTTAACAATATCAAAGTCATCTATGTACTTTTTAATTAAATCATTGAGTATTCTGATCATTTGATATATTTCAAGAAGACTGGAGAAGTTTCCGCTTCTTATGTGATAAGGTATTTGCTTATGGGAAGGTGGTAAAATGATTTCAATTCCTTCATACTCCTTCCCGGATGTCAGGGATAATACGGTTGTCCTGACGTCATGTTTTATAAGATATTTAGCAAGGTTATAAACGACAGTCGCAGATCCTCCATAAATACCCATATAAGGCTCTACCATTAAAACATTCATCTTTTTTTCACTCAAACTATAGAATTTAGTCAATCCGGCTGAGAGTTACAAATAATTAAAAAACAATAAATTTATAGGGTCTGAAAAACAAAGTGCTCGTGCTTTCATAAAGAATTTCCTTAATTTAAAATTCGAAAAAAATTTGTATTAGCAATGGATGTTGACCTGGAACTCTCATAATGAGAGTTCTACTTTCTGTGTCATTTGTGTTCATGGTTAATTATGTATCAATTCATTTGCGTAGAACTATAAGTTACGGCAGGTGTCTCGCAAGTGAGTTCCTATGATCTCTATAATTTTTATGTCTGGTAATAGTACAAGTAGTTTGGGTTGCAATGCATTTTTGTGAAATTTTTCTAAATTTTAACATAATAAAGGCATAAATTACTATCTGGATCTATTGTATTTACGATTCCAATACTATTTAAATGAGATGTTTGCAAGTCCTTATACAAACGATTTTGTAACTACTCAGTTATTATGACTATCACGACAGATAATTTTTACATTAATTATTTTTTGTTTCCGTCTGCAATCTTCAGGCAAGATACATGAGTAGCAATATATAAGATTCCACTCAGGTTCCTTTTCCGGAGATTGCTTATGATATACTAAGCAGCGACAACTCATGAATGTAAAGCGTAATTTAACAATATTTATTTCTATTTTTATATTTCTGTCGATATCTTTTCTACCTGTTCTGACCGGCTATTTTGTGTTTAACGACGACGCCTTCATGTGGGTGATGGAAGATGACTGCAAGAGTCACCCGCAGTTTTTTTATTTTTTTTATATCGGCAGAGTCTCCTTTCCCTTTCTTGCCTGTCCCCTTTGGTCTTTTACGGATACAGTAGGAGATCTCAATGTCGGTCGTTGGATAAACGTTTTTTCCTTTTCTCTCTCTGCCATGATGTTCTTGAAATGGCTGCAAAAATATGGCGTCAGTCCAATGCATTCATTCCTTCTGACCCTGACTGCCTTTATCATGCCCACCTTTCAGACCCAAATCGTACTGGTAAATTCCTTTCCCCATTCGGTCGCCCTTGCTTCTTCGATCCTGTCTGCACAGACAGCCTGTAAAGCCGCTGAATTAATATCGGACAAATGGAAATCTATAATTAACCGACAAACATTTATATCGCTTGCATTGCTATTCTTCTCAATGACAATATATACGCCTCTGTCCATGTTCTATTGGACAATGTTATCGATTCCGATTATAAAGCTCTCACAGTGGGACAGGATGGAAAAACGAAAATGGTTTTTTTATTCTCCCTTCCTCTGTTTACTGCACTAATGTTTTTTATTTTCTCAAAAATACTACATACGCTTGTGCCGACCCTGGTGGAAATCTCAAAAGAAATAGCAGGAGGCCATCAGGTAAGACTATCATTCGATCTCTTTTCAAAAATAGAATTGCTTGGCAACGCTGTAATCGCCGCCCTCAACTTGTGGAATGTATTTCCTACACTGAAATTTGCTTCTGTCGTGATTATTTATGTAACAATTGGAGCTTCAGCTATTTTCTTTTATTTTCTCTACAACCGTAACTCCAAGACGCCGCCTCTACTCGGAATTAAAAACGCACTGCGCGGCAATTGTTTAAGAATCGTGCTTTTGTGCTCTCTGGTTCCGTTATCGGTCATGCCTAATCTTGCTGCCGATTTTAACCATTTAAGTTTTAGAATGATTACAGCTTTATCGGTTTTAGTCTTAATATTTTTATTTTTCTTAACAACCAGACTTTTTTATATAGTATTTGGAGAGAATAGATATAAGGCATTTATGACTTTAACGATGATTCCCCTTCTTTTATTCATCTCTTTCAACTGCCAGGCATATCTCAAAAAATATGTCGTTAACATAGCGGCAGCCGAGTTGAAATATTTTAAAAGCATAATACCGGTAGACAGATTGTCATATATTCGGAGAATAGCCACGTCAGGTCCCAATTATAAGTCCGCCAGGCCGGAACCAGCATATTTTCTGGACGCCGATGAATACGGGTATCTTACGACAGCTTCTGAAATAAATACATTGGGGCTCTATAGGTGCGCCGTGAACGAATGCAGGAAGGATGGAAGAGATTGCGGAGACAAGACAATTCTTGACCAAAAAACCGGGGTATTGATTATAGACAGGGAGGCGTTATTGAGGGAGGTAGCCGGAAATTTCGATACTTTTCGGCAGGGTCTCTGATTTTTACTGTAAAAATTATTTGATTAGGAAAAGCCTTTGAATTTCAAACAGGTCATGTCGAATTTTAAAGTTTTTCCCTTTGAAATTCATTATTCCCTGTTCGATATTCGATATTTTTTCTCTTATTTAAGAGCTTATGCCCCCTCATAGTATGCCACATGTTGAGGTTTTTACCTATACTAATGAAACCTATACTAATGAATAATAACTCCCGTCAACACAATTTCTGCAAAAAACCTTCCCCTCTTTTACTACCTCCCTCAAATCCTGCACATACTCTCCGCAACTTTCGCATGGCACCCTCTTTAACGGTCTTCCGGGCATATTCTCCGGCTTGATCTCGATTTTTACTTCCCCCATCTCGAAAAGTTCCTCATCGGGCATTATTTTATATGCTTCCAGTTGAGCCTCATATTTGTCGCCGATATCGGGGAAATAATTCTTCGCCCTGTCGCGGGCGCCTTCAAGCGCTGTAATTCGAACGGCCTTACCTGTTTCAATGTTATAAAAAGAAGCCGCCATTTTACCATAATCAAGAAACTTAAGAGACCTTTTGCCGAGACTGCATCCTGTAACGGACTGTACAGCGTCTGTAGCGCATCGGTCGATCTCTACAAATGCGATTAACTTCTTTCTGTCTTTATTCAGAGGATCGTAAATACCGATTTCCCGCAAACCGAGTATAGACATCCTTACACCCAGCACTTGTCCGGGACACAAATGACCGTGCGTCTTTACCGATTCAGCCAAAAGCTCTTCAAAGTTAAAATTCTCCATAATTTTAGATTACCCTCCTATGCCGACCATATCCTTTAATGTCCTGTTGATCCCGTCTTCCCGGAGATTATGCCCCTTTGGCTTAATCTCAATCGACAGCTTTAAAAGCCTCTTTATCTCCTCACGAGAAGCCCCTCTTCTTATCGAATTTTTTAAATCTATCTCAGTGTCCGAAAAAAGGCATGGTCTTAGTTTGCCCTCTGAAGTCAACCTTAATCTGTTGCAGTCCTCACAAAAATGATGAGTTACGGCGCTTATAAATCCAATTACTCCAATTGCATTCTCAAACCTGTAATAGCGTGCAGGACCGTGCTTTCTTTCTTTTACAGGTATTAACCTGCCTATAGAGGACACCCGTTCTCTGATCTCTTCGGTTGGAAGATATTTCGATCTGTCCCATAAACTGTTTTTTCCCACAGGCATAAACTCGATGAACCGAACCTGATAATTTTTGGACAGAGTAATTTTTGCAAAATCCTCTATTTCGTCATCATTCATCCCCCTGATAGGAACTATATTAAGCTTTAAAGGCGTCAAATTATTATCGAC
This sequence comes from Candidatus Magnetocorallium paracelense, assembly GCA_029001845.1. Classification (GTDB taxonomy): domain Bacteria; phylum Nitrospirota; class Thermodesulfovibrionia; order Thermodesulfovibrionales; family Magnetobacteriaceae; genus Magnetocorallium; species Magnetocorallium paracelense. The sequence continues at coordinate 44,470 of JAREWP010000054.1, forward strand.
TGCCGCCTGAATGCTCTTTAAAATAACATCTAAATCTCCACCTCCGGTAATATCTTTAAACCTGTCATGCTTTAAGGAGTCAATACTGATATTAACCCTGTCCAGACCTGCCGCAGCAAGAGAGGCGGCTTGTTTTTCCAAAAAGAGACCGTTCGTCGTGAGGCTTAAATCTTCGATGCCTTCAACTGCTTTAATACCTTTGATTAAAGTAGTAATATTCCTTTTAATAAGCGGCTCTCCTCCGGTAATCCTGATTTTTTTGACTCCCAGCTCGGAAGCGGCTTCAATAATCTCGATGATCTCCTCATAACGCAGCAGTTCGTCATGGTCCAGAAGTTCGACCCTGCCTTTAGGTATACAATATGTGCATCTGAGATTACAGCGGTCAGTAATGGAAATTCGCATATAATCGATAATGCGGTTAAAACTGTCTTGAAGCTTCATATCGATAGTATACAGCAAAGTACAGGGAATGTAAAAGAATAAGAGTAACCGTTTACAGGGATCAGGGATATGAGGTCTGTTATAAAAGATTTTCTCAAATACTCGCGGAATGAACTCTGCTTAACCGATGACTGTTTATCATGCTCCGGAAAATTAACAACAAAAAGGTCTTTTATCTTTAACTGACCTCTGTCCTCAGACCGCCGTGAACAGATACGGATAAGAGTTATTCGGAAGGATTGACGGAAGGCGGAAGAGTGTCAGGTGTGGTTTTTAAAGTCCTGTCAGTGACCGTTGCTCTGCATTGGTAATACTCTTTCTGCAAATCCTGAAAGACCATTCATGTAAATTTCCCCGGACAACAAAAAACCTTGATTATGGTCTCCCGAAATGTCCAGGAATTCCTTTGGTTCTCCTGCTGCCTTGAAAATTGCAACCCCATGGCTGTAAGGGACGATCTCGTCATCCTTGCTGTGTATGATAAAGACAGGAGATTTTACATTTTTGACATACCCGACTGTATTGTAATTATATCTCAGAATCAAACGTACCGGCATAACAGGGTAGAGTTCTCTGCCCATTGTCTCAAGGGAACTAAAGCCTGACTCAACAACAAGTCCGGCAGGCGAAACATCCATTGCTGTTTTTGCAGCGATCGAGGCGCCAAGAGAGCGGCCAAAAATAATTATTGAATCGGGCGAAATTTTTCTTGTATTAACAAGATAGTCCCATGCCGCCCGGGCGTCAAGATAAGTACCCTTTTCAGATGGCTTCCCAGTGCTTTCTCCATAACCGCGATAATCAAATATAAATACATCCAGTCCCAGTTTGTTGAATATCTCTATACTGTGAAGTCGATGAGAAATATTGCCTGCATTGCCGTGACAAAAAAGCAGTACTCCCCTGCTGTCTCCGGCCGGTACATACCATGAAGAGAGAATGACACCGTCCGGCGTTTTTAATTCCACCGATTCATAGGGCAAACCTATATCTTCCGGTGACGCCTCCATCTGCCTCATGGGTATGTATATCAAACGCGCCTGGAGGATGTAAAGCAGCAATGTAAAGGCTGCATACAAAGCAAGAAGAGTTGCTGTTATAATTAAAATTAATCGCATAACCGCTAATCTGACAAAGCCGGAACAAAACAAAGTTAAAACCACAGATTTCATAGATTATGACAAATTTAGATGAATCTGCATAAATCCATATAACCTGTGGTGGATTGCTGAATATTTTATAAAATAGTGGTTGTAAAAAGCACCTCTTTCCTGCTATTCTTCAAAATAGTTTTCTGACAGAGAGTCAGAAGACAATATTTTTCACAACGGAAAATATGAGCAGAGTACTTATAAAATATTCTTTTCTTATCTCCATATTGCTGATGGCGACAGCCTCTAATGCACACCATATCAGGGGGCTTCCCCATTATGCCTATTCCGAGAACTACCCGCAAGTGCCTGTTGTTGAAGAGAGGCGTATTGCCGACGAATGGGAGTATATTTTTTCATACATCAGGATATTTCAAACCAATAATTACGATCTTGCCGTTTACATAAAAAATACAAAAACCGGAAAACCTTTTAAAGGTATCGTTAACTACAAAGTCTTCGGAAAAGGTGAAAACCCAGACATTCAGCACGCTCATCCCACAAAGGCTGATCCCACCAATACGTTCAGAGTGGGGTGGAGCTATGAGAACGATGGTATTTATACTGTAAGAATCGCCTTCGATGCAGGAGGAAAGAGCTATACCGAAGAGTTTAAGATGCAAGTCGGCGAAGTCGGCTTCAACTATTTATGGGTAATACTCCCGGGTATCGTCGTTTTTACACTACTGTTACTGGTTGTCATTAAAAGACTGAAAGAAAAACGATGACGCCATTGTCATTACTCTTCATATCTTATTGCCTAAACGCCTTCAACCTGTTTGCCTGAGCAGTTATAATCATGAATGAATCCATACACGAACACCATATGCATCAACATCATATGTCCGATACCGGCGCCATGGTCATGGCCGGGATACCTGACTGGCTCTACTATACCGGCATTGCTCTGATCCTGATCCTCTCTTTTATCATCGTAGAGATATTGAATAAGGGCTCGACAACGACAAAGAGTTATAAAAAATTCAATCTCCTTACATACCACTTTATAAAAAGGCTGATAAAAACTCCATATTTCAGATTCCTCTTTCAGTTTCCCCTGTTTCTGATTTTTTGCCTGATTATATACGCCGGCATCGCCGGTCATGGAATAATCAATATTGCACCTGTACTGACTTGGACAATATGGTGGGCCGGGCTGGTTCTCCTTGTGCTTTTTTTTGGAAAGGCCTGGTGCTATATATGTCCCTGGGATTTCGCAGCCACCCTGTTACAACATATGAAGCCCTTTGGCGTGGCGAAAAAACCTTTGACTCTCGGTCTGGAATGGCCGGCCGGCCTCAAAAATATCTATCTTGCCACAGGTCTTTTTATAGTCTTGACTTTTATTGAACTAGGTTTCAAAGTAACATCATCACCGCGAGATACAGCCGTACTGGCGATTGTAATCCTCCTTCTTTCTCTGGGGCCTGCCCTAATATTCGAAAAACGCTCTTTTTGCAAATACGGATGTCTTGTGGGCAGAATTTCAGGATTGTACGCCATGTTTTCACCAATAGAGATCAGAAGCGTCAACAAAAAAGTATGCCAAAATTGCAAAACACAGGACTGCTTCAATGGCAATAGAAAGGGGAATCCCTGCCCCACATCTCTGCTTATGCCTGAAGTAAATGAAAACACCTACTGTATATTATGCACGGAGTGTATAAAAAGCTGCCCCCATGATAACGTAGCCGTAAACCTGAGACCATTCGGAACCGACTTAAGGCATTTCAAGGAAGTAAGAAAGGACGAAGCCCTGCTTGCGATTATTATGCTTGCCCTCACATCTTTTCACGGCATTACAATGACCGAAATATGGGAAAGTTCCGGAAGCCGTTCGGTAACAGGCGCAATAAAAGCTCTCTTTAATACAGGCCCTCTTGCCTCCTTTGCAATTGCAATGGCAGGAATAAATCTGGCCATCATCGCCATATATCGTCTCTTTTGTACAATTACGGCGAAATTTGCAGGCCAAAGCGAAATAACCGGTGCAAAGGTGTTTTTATATTATGCCTATTCAATCCTTCCTGTTGCGCTCTTTTACCACCTTGCTCATAATTCCATGCATCTTTTTATGGAGGGACAGAATATCATCCCCCTTTTGTCCGATCCTTTGGGAGAGGGAAAGAACTATTTCGGTACGGCAACGTTGCCTGTCATGCCCCTTCTATCCGACACAACTGTCTGGTTACTGCAGGTCTTTCTTATTGTAACAGGTCATGTGGCAGGTATTGTCATAGCACATCACATATCCAAAAGACTCTATACTGACACCGTCAAAGCACGCAGATCCCTTATACCGATCCTGATAGTAATGATACTCTCCTCTCTTTTGTCCCTCTGGATAGTTCACCTGGATATGGATATGAGGAGCAGTTTTATGTGAGATATGAAGCTTATTGTATTCACAATTTTCACTATAACAATAGCCGTATATATACCGTCGTTATTCGGTTCATTTGTTTATGACGATTTTATACATATAGCCAATAACAATACACTGCTGTACAGCAACAAAATAAGCGATATTCTGTTTCCCGGCAGGCCGGACACCAGACCGTTGTTTAACCTTGTAAACCGTCTGCAATTCGAGATTCATGGATTAAACCCCTTTTCCTTTCACATCTTCAACCTGATTGTTCACATTTTAAACGGTGTTGTTCTTTATCTCCTGCTCTCAAAAGTATTTAACAAAGAGTCCGGTAAATATTACATGCCGCCTCTAAGCGTCTGCTTTGCAACATCTCTTTTTCTTCTCCATCCTTTACAGTCGGAGTCAGTGGCTAACATAAATAACAGATCCGGCCTGATGATGACATTTTTTTATCTGACTTCTCTTTTTTTTTATGCCCTCTCCTTCAGGAAAAAAAGCGTACTCTTGTTTGTTTGCTCTCTAGTGGCGGGAATAGTCTCTCAATTTTTTAAAGAAGCAGCCCTTACATTGGTAATTTCGATTTACGGGCTGGATTATTTAATAAAGAAACATCATTGCATCACTGAAAACAATTTGCTGCAAAAGCGGTTTTTTACAATTACGCCCTTTTTATTAACAACAATAATTGTACCTCTCCTCTTATTGACAGTAAAAAATCCCCATGAGCAAAATATTGGATTTGACGTGATAAACCCATGGCTCCACTTTATCACGCAGTGGAAGGTTGTAGCAATGTTTCTCTTAAAATTCCTCGTTCCCTTAAACCAAAACATAGATTATGATTTGATGCTTTCTCAAAGCATCTTTGAACCTGAAGCGATATCCGGACTTTCTGCAATAGTGATAATTACTGTTTTATGCCTTGTGAAGAGTAAAAAATATCCTCTATTCTTAATAGGTTGGCTGTTTTTTCTGATAACTCTTTCTCCGACTAACTCTATCGTTCCAAATCTCGATTTCGCGGCTGAACGACATCTCTATATGCCTCTTATCGGTCTGTCTGTGATATTGGCAAGCCTGTTGGACTCGACTCCATTTCAAATACAAAAGCCGCTGTTTGTCCTGTTAATACTATTTTTTATGTTGTTTACCCTTAACAGAAGCTATCTCTGGGGATCGAATGAGCGTCTTTTTCTGGATCAAGTGGAAAAAACGCCTGAAAAAGATCGTCCCTATCTGGCTTTGGCCTATTATTATATGAAAGAAAACAGACTGAAAGATGCATTGGCTGTCTATGATAATTGTTTAAAAAAAACGCGTGTCAGCAATAAAAGGGTTGAAGTTTATATCAATATGGCTCAGGTTTACAGAAATCTCAAGGAATATCAAAGAGCTCTCGAAATGTACGATAAAGCGATCGCTATGAAGAGGGAAACAATTAACGCCTTTCTCGGCAAGGCGGCTTTGTTAATAGATATTGGAGAACTGGAGGACGCCAGAGTCATTTTAAGAGAAATTTCATTTAGAGCTCCCTTTTTGCCAAAATTTCAATATATTTACGGGTACTATCTCTTAAAAGCGGGACAACCGGAAGCTTCCTATAATTATTTAAAAATGGCCTGTCAACAACATTTGCCTCAAGCATGTACGACACTAAGGAAGTTCAAAGTAAAAGGCGATACCTCTCCGCCTGCCTGATACATCTCCCTTATCATATCCCCTAACCCGGCATAGCAAGAACCAAAAAAGTTTCCTGCTACATATTAATGACAAATGACAAAATCAAATGTAAAGCTTGTCCCTGACCCGATCAGGGATCAAATCGAAATGACTAAAATATCAAAACCTGCTGACTTCCATTGAAATCTATACATTATCAAAAAATATGCCACCTAACTTTATGTATATGTCTGAAATAGAGACGAGCTTTCAATAGAGTCATGAGTGATTTTAATGAAGAGATGGATAATAATTGATTGCTGAATTATGGTATATTATGTATAGTTCAATACCATTAACTTAAGGGGTGAAGCACCTTCCGACGTAAGCGGGTCATGTCTGAGAAGGCGCAGCGAAGCGGAGCCTTCGAGTTTAGCCGCTGAAGGCGGAAGGTGTTTTGCTCCTTAAGTTAATGACATTGATATATAGTTAAAAACGAGTCGGAAAAAAACTCATGTAGTACATCCGCCCCCTGACGAAACAGAACGTACGTTGCGTCAGACAGGCAATAGTCGAATTTCACTAAATTATCTCTGTAAATGGTAAAAAGGTTTTTAAAACTTCGAAATATTCGAAGGTTTTATTCCATATTCTTTTTTTCCCTTTTTATTACACTCCTTTTAATTGCAGACGTCGCTCATATAAAAGGTTACGAAGTATCCCTCTTTCTCGAACTCGACCCTCTTGTCTCGATATCCTCTTTTCTTACAAGTGCAACCGTATATAAAGGATTGATACTGTCCCTTATTGTTCTCATTCCAACCATTTTTTTGGGCCGTTTTTTCTGCTCCTGGATTTGTCCCATGGGTATACTGAACCAATGGATAAGCGACCTTTTTAACAGGCGCAGGAAAAAAGAAGAGATGGAAATAAACGCCTATCGCCCTCTTTTCAGGATAAAATATTATATTCTCGCCATATTGACAACACTTGCCCTTACCGGTTCTCTGCAAATTGGATTATTCGATCCCATCGCTCTGATAACCCGCTCTTTCGTAATATCTTTTTTACCTCTTTTTAACTTCCCCAAAGGATTACTTTATCTGAAAGAACCTCTTTTTTCAGGCGGAATTCTTATATCCCTTTTATTTATTATTATCGTTTATGCAAACAGATTTCTAACCAGATTCTGGTGCAGAGTCGCCTGCCCTCTCGGCGCTCTGTTAGGAATCTTATCGTCGGTAGCCTTGTTTAGGATATGGCGTAATGTCGAGAAATGCACCGATTGTAAAAAATGTCTTTCAAACTGTAACGGCGGCTGTGATCCCCATATGATCCTGCGCTATTGCGAATGCCATCTTTGTATGAATTGCATCGAAGATTGCCCTGAAGAGGCCATTCATTACGGCTTGCCGGACAAGACCGGTGCGATTCACAGGGGAGTGGACGTCAACAGACGGAGAGTTGTTGAAGCCGCTATCGGAGGGATAGTATTGTATCCTCTGCTCAGAACCTCTGTATCATCCGCCACATCTCCCATTGACAAAGCGATACGTCCGCCCGGCTCTCTTATGGAATCGGATTTCCTCAAGCGCTGCATTAAATGCGGTGAATGCATGAAAATCTGTCCCACTAACGGCCTGCAACCGGCTCTTTTGGAAACAGGCCTTGAGGGGTTGTGGACGCCGGTGCTGAATAACAGAATCGGCTACTGCGAATATAATTGCATACTCTGCGGCTCAATATGCCCTACCGGAGCAATAAGAGAATTATCTGTCCCGGAAAAAACAGGAAGAGGGAACAGCTCAAAAGCGTTAAAGATCGGTACGGCCTTTTATGAAAGAGGCAGATGCCTCCCGTGGTCAATGAATATCGAGTGTATCGTCTGTGAAGAGGCCTGTCCTACTTCTCCTAAGGCCATTTGGTTTCAAAAAGTTGAAACCAGGCTGAGATCGGGAGAAATAAAAACCTTAAAGCGTCCTTTAATCGATACCTCTCTCTGCACAGGCTGCGGTATCTGTGAAAATAAGTGCCCTCTCCGTGACCGCCCTGCAGTCAGAGTAACTCCGATAGGTGAAACGCGCTCCCTCACAAACAAGTTAAGGCTTACTTCGTAGCGTTTATTTCCTTGAATTAACGCTATAAGGCTTATATTATTGACATATAAACAGGATACATATAAAATACAATATGTCGGAAAATAGAGAGAACTGCGGCTTCTACGGAATCATAGGATATTCCGCAAGAATGAAGACGCTTTACAGGGTAATCGAAAAAGTAGCCGATACGGACAGCACTGTAGTTATCTACGGAGAGAGCGGAACTGGAAAAGAACTTGTTGCAAAAACAATACACTTAAACAGCAACAGGTGCAGAAACGCCTTTGTACCTCTAAATTGCGGCGCAGTTCCAAGGGAATTGATAGAATCGGAGCTTTTTGGTCATGAAAAGGGTGCATTTACAGGTGCTGTCAATACAAGAATCGGAAGATTCGAACTGGCCGGCGGTGGAACCATCCTGCTCGATGAGATAGGGGAACTGGAATTGCCCCTTCAGGTAAAACTCCTGAGAGTGCTCCAGGAGAGAGAATTCGAAAGAGTCGGGAGCACAAGAACAATAAAAGCCGATGTCAGGGTGTTGGCAGCCACAAACAGAGACCTTGAAAAAGCCATAAAGGACGGAAGCTTTAGAGAAGATCTCTACTATCGCCTCAATGTAATACCACTGGTTATCCCGCCCTTAAGAGAAAGAAGAGAAGATGTACCCCTTTTAATAGAGCACTTTATGAATCGCTACTGTAAAAAACGGGACAGGAAACCTCTTATAATACCAAAGGAAACCATGGACGTTCTGACAGCCTATCCCTGGCCCGGTAATGTAAGAGAACTTGAAAATCTTGTAGAGAGACTGCTTATACTTAACGACACAGGGACTGTAACGACAGACGAACTTCCCGAAAGATTCCGTTCCAATACACTTTCAAAAGAATTCCCTGTGAACAATCTGCCTGATCTTCCGCAAAACGGTGTAAATCTTAGCGCCATGCTTAATGAGATCGAAAAAAATATGATTATACAGGCTTTGGAAAGAGCAGGGGGCGTTAAAAACAAAGCAGCTGATATCCTTGGGCTCAACAGAACGACTTTATTGGAGAAAATCAAAAAGAAAGGTATCGATATAAAGGAAACATAACAAACTAATACTTACATTTCAATACCATAAACATAAGGGGTGAACCACCTTCCGACAGAAGCAGGTCATGTTTGAGAGGGTGCAGCGAAGCGGAACCTTCGAGTTTAGCCGCTGAAGGCGGAAGGTGCTTTGCTCCTTAAGTTAATGACAGTGACTTTCATTTTAAAATCAAGGAGGTTTAGAATGCCTATATACGAATATTTTTGTCAGGACTGTGAAAAAAGCTTTGCTCTTTTGCAACAGGTGGGTGCAAATGAGGAAAACACGATTTGTTCGGAGTGCAACTCCAAGAATGTAAAGAAGAAGTTTTCTACATTTAGTTCCGCCTCATCGTCATCTTCAGGTTTTGCACCTGCCGCCTCACACGGTTCCGGCGGGGCATGAGGTGTTTCCTCCTGTTGAGCCGTGAGCTCATAATCGATTATAAGTTAACAAAAAAATTTTTTCGCCGCGGATTTGAGCGGATAAACACCTGTATAAAAATGTAATAATTCACTAATATGTAAAAGGATTACAGGATAAAAGTCCATACCCCGGGTTCACTGACTTCAGAACTCAGTAAATTCAGCTAAGACTGAAAAAACAATCGCAAATCAAAAGTACTCAAAAAATTATTTTATAACCACGAAAATCACGGGCACGAAGAAATAAGAAAAATAAAAAACTTCGTGAACGACCTGGCCTTCGTGGTTAATTCTTACTTGCGATTGTTATAGCAAAATTTGGTCAAATTACTAAGTTCCGGACTTATATCCCGAAAATAGATAACCAAAAAGAATGTCTGAATTTTTACATAAAATCAGCGTTTATCTGCGCAAATCCGCGGCTGAACGTTTTATTTCCTAAACAGGTCTGAGTATGCCTAAAAAACTTCTATTGGTAGATGAAAGCATTACCATTCAAAAGGTGGTTGAACTGGTTTTATCGGAAGAAGATTTCGAGATAATAACCGCTGAAAATGGTGATGACGCCCTTGCAAAACTGGAAGAGACGCCCCCCGATATAATACTTGCCGATGTCAGCACACCGGGAATAGACGGTTATGAATTGTGTAAAAAGATTAAAGAGGGAGAAACAAAAAATATCCCGGTAATACTCCTTTCCGGTGCCTTTGAGCGAATAGACGAAGAGAAAGCCAATAAATCCGGAGCCTCGAGCTACATCATCAAACCCTTTGAATCTCAGGAATTACTCAATAAAATAAGCGACGCCCTGAGCGCCTCTGCGTCAGATGACAAAGACGCAGATAGCGGCAGTGCAAATAATGACGAAGAAAGCGGTTCCGAATCAATCCCGCTTGAAACAAGCGAGATATTAGTAGACGAAGATGCAGAAGAGCTCTCATCGGATGACGAAACCTTACTTGAGTGGGAAAGTGCTATGTCTGAGGAGGATGGCGGAGACACCGGTGCCGAAAGCGCAGACGAGGAGTTTGCCGAACTCGAGTCAACTGAAATGCCAAGTGAAGAAGAAGCGCCGCTCTCTGATGATGAAACCATGCTTGAGTGGGAAGCCGCTTTTGCCGAACAAAGTGATTCCTCAGAATCCACGCCAAACGACGAGACAGAAATAAACAGCGATTTCGATGCAACAGCCGAGATCATGCAGGAATCTCAGGAAGCAGCTACAGATTTGGATATAAGCGAAGAAACAACTGCCGGTGACGATGACGGGCTTCTTAATCAAAGCGAACTCGATCAATTGATGGATTCCATAAAAGACGACCAAACAATGATCGATGCAGTAGAAGAACAGGGTGAAGACGATGAAGAACAACCCCTGGAATTGGATGCCGATACAATTATAAAAAGTATGGAAGAGACCGATGAAGAGGAGGCCCTGCTAAAAGAACTTGAAAAGAGTGCTCAAGAGTCGATAGAACCTCCACAGGAAGAGGTCGTTGAACCTCCTGAGGAAGAAGAGGGGTTTCAGGAAGGGGACTTAACGCAAACACAACAACAGGAGCCTGTCTATGAAAGACCTGTGTATAAACCGCCTCCTGCATTTGAAGTTCCTCACAGCGGAGAGCCCTTTTTAACGAAAGGGGAACTCCTTTCAATTTTAAACGAGAGCATTAACCAGAGAATATCTGAGCTCCTGTCAGTTATAAACGATGATAAGATTACGGAACTATTGAAAGATGCAATACACGATTTAACGGAAACCACATTTCTGGAAATCAAAGATGACTTTAAAAAGATAGTAAACGAAGCGATAGACAGAAAAATTAACGAAACGATCAATTCTATTAATCTTGAAGAGATTTTAAAGCAGGTGATATCGTCTACAATCAGGGGGATATACGACAACCTTGCTAAGGAATCCTTTTCCATAACACAAGAGACAATAGATCGAACTCTTAAAAGTATCCTGGAGGATAAGATATCCTCTGTCAATTCCGATACAGAGAAGGCTATATGGGAAACGGTGCCCGATATAGCGGAGAGATTAATCAAAGAGGAGATCGAGCAAATAAAGTCGGAGTATATGTAACCGAAATTGTTTCTTATTTGAAATTTTACTAAAATCTATACTCACTAAGTGGAGATTAACGGACAATGAAGCAATTACCGAAATTTTTCGAGCCCCATAAGGTTGAAAAGACAAGATATGAATATTGGCTTGAAAACGACTTTTTCAAACCTTCCGGGGACAATAATAAAGAACCCTATTCTATTGTAATACCACCGCCTAATGTAACGGGCTCCCTCCATATGGGGCATGCATTAAATGTAACGCTTCAGGATATCCTGTCCAGATGGAAGCGCATGACCAATCACAAGGTGTTATGGGTGCCCGGAACCGATCATGCCGGCATAGCCACTCAAAATGTTGTGGAAAAAGATATTGCAAAGGAAAAAATCGACAGGCACAGCCTTGGAAGGGATAAATTTATTCAAAGAGTGTGGAAATGGAAAGAGGAATATGGCGGGCGCATAACCAATCAACTCAGGAGACTGGGAGTATCCTGTGACTGGACAATGGAGAGATTTACCCTTGACGAAGGGTTGTCACTGGCTGTTAAAGAGGTTTTTGTACGACTTTTCAAAGAGGGACTGATCTATCGTTCATCAAGGCTCATTAACTGGTGTCCGAGATGTCATACAGCGCTATCCGATCTTGAAGTGGAGCATGAAGAGGCCGAGGGTTCTCTGACATATATAAAATATCCCGTAGTCGGAGAAGATGGTCATATCGTAGTGGCTACGACCAGACCGGAGACATTACTCGGCGACACGGCGGTGGCAGTGAATCCGGTCGACGAAAGATACGCCGCGATGATAGGAAAGGAGGTCTCTCTGCCCTTGACTGACAGAACCATACCGATTATTGCAGACAGCGAAGTAGATTCCGAATTCGGTACCGGAGCAGTCAAGGTAACCCCTTCCCACGACTTTAACGATGAAGCCATAGCAAAAAGACAATCTCCTCACCTCGCTTTCATTACCGTTATTGGGGATGACGGCGTCATGACTGACAGAGCAGGCGAGAATTATGCGGGCCTTGACAGGTATGAATGCAGAAAAAAGGTGCTTGCCGACCTTAGAGAGGGGGAATCGATTGTAAAACTGGAAGCTCATCAACACTCATTAGGTCACTGCTACAGGTGTAATACAATTATAGAACCTCTGCCTACAATCCAATGGTATGTACGAATGAAGGATATGGCCGTCGAAGCGGTAGAGGCAGTTAAGACAGGCCGCATCAGGATAATGCCTGACGCCTGGTACAACAGCTACTATTCATGGATGAAAAACATCAAAGACTGGTGTATCTCCAGGCAAATATGGTGGGGACACAGAATCCCGGTCTGGTACTGCACGCACTGTAAGGGAGAAGACGGAGTCTCACAGGGCGCAAAAATCCATATTAAATTGTCTGCTCCACATAACGGCTTACAAGAGGGAACGTATAATGAATTGAGAGACGGAGGTATCGATCACGACAATATAGTAAACAACTCAAAACAAACCCGTGTCGATATTGATACAACCCCCATATGCGAGAAGGTCGACGTAAAGGAGTGCCCGCGCTGCGGCGGTTCCGATCTTATCAGAGACCCCGATGTTCTGGATACGTGGTTTTCCTCTTCCCTGTGGCCTTTCTCTACCCTGGGGTGGCCGGAGTCCACTGAAAAGCTAAAAACTTTTTATCCCACAAGCGTATTGATCACTGCCTTTGACATACTATTTTTCTGGGTCGCCAGAATGATTATGATGGGACTTAAGGTAATGAACGAAGTTCCATTTAGAGACGTCTATATTCACGCCATCGTACGAGACTCAAAGGGTCAGAAGATGAGTAAATCCAAAGGAAATGTAGTGGATCCTTTGATAATGATTGACAAATACGGCACTGACGCCTTCCGATTCACCTTGGCTGTCTTTGCAGTACAGGGCAGGGATATACGGTTTTCTGAAGAACGAATCGAGGGGTACAGACATTTCATAAACAAACTGTGGAATGCTGCAAGGTTCATTCAAATGTTTATGGAAGCGGAAGCGGTTACGAACTCCACCGGTAACGGAGCTTTAAATCCGCCTGATAAATGGATATTGAGCAGGCTGAATTCGGTTTCAGTCGATGTGAACGCTGCACTTGCCGATTACCGGTTCAACGATGCAGCCAACAGCATATATCAATTTGTCTGGCACGAGCTTTGCGACTGGTATATAGAATTATCCAAAACATCGTTAAAGAGAGATGAAACCGACGATAAGCAGCTGTCGAGGAACCCGAAAGCGGCAATAGAGACACTTTTGAAAGTTCTCGATTATTCATTAAGACTACTTCACCCCTTCATGCCTTTTATTACGGAAGAAATATGGTGCGCCATGCCCTATGAAGGCGACAGCATCTCACGCAAAGAGTATCCCTATTTCCCCGAATCCGAACAGAAGGAAGGGGAAAAGGATATGCAGTATATTATAGATGCTGTCAGCGGCATTAGAAATATTAGAGGCGAATTGAACATCTCGCCTTCAAAAGTATTAAAAGCGTCGATAAAGACCTTTTCCCTGGAGGCCACCAGAACGATAGCCGACAATAAAGATTATATAATGAATCTGGCAAGGCTGGAGTCTCTTGAAATCGGTGAAACTATCAAGAAGACAGGGGCTTCGGCTACCTCTGTTAAGAGCGAGATGGAGATTTATGTGCCCTTGAGCGGACTCTTAAACGTCGGTTCCGAGATCGAAAGGCTCGAAAAGGAGTTGAGTAAAATCGCGGACTCCATTAAAATACTTGACAGAAAATTATTTAACGAAGATTTTTTAAACAGAGCACCGAAAAAAGTTATAGATAAGGAGAAATTTAAATACGAAGAGTTGACTGTCAAAAAGGAACGTATCATGAATAATATCATTAAAATGAGGGAGCTCGATGAAGAATCCAGGAGTAACTGATTTTCTGAAGCGCTCTCTTGATGAAGATATTGGCGTCGGCGATATAACGACGCTTCTGACTGTGAACCAATCTACGGAGTCCAGGGCAAAGGTTTTCTCTAAAGTGGATATGATTATTGCTGGAATGCCATTCTTCTCTGAAGTATTTAAAATTTATGACCCCTCTCTTTCTGTCAAAGCATGTAAGTCAGAGGGACAAAGAATTGAAAAGGGAGAGACCATTGCCACTGTCTCCGGCAAATCGGCTTCCATTCTCTCATGCGAAAGGGTGTCTCTGAATATCCTGCAAAGACTTTCCGGAATCGCCACCTTGACAAATCGCTTTGTAGAAGCGGTAAAACCTTTTCCCGTTAAAATAACGGATACGAGAAAGACGACGCCCGGCATGAGATATCTTGAAAAATACGCAGTCAGAGCAGGGGGCGGCGACAATCACAGGTTTGGCCTGTATGACGGTATTTTAATTAAAGAAAACCACATAAAAGCATCGGGAGGCATTAAGGAGGCGATAAGGAGAGCAAAGAAGGGAGGACATCATCTCCTGAAAATCGAGATCGAGGTAACTACGATCAACGAATTAAAAGAGGCGCTCAAAGAAGATGCAGATGTAATTATGCTCGATAATATGTCAGGACAGGAAATTTCCGAAGCAGTAAGTATCACAAGAGAACAAAAAAAAGTACTCCTCGAAGTATCAGGTGGCGTAAACCTGAAAAATGTAAGATCTCTTGCCGAAAGAGGAGTCGATATTATATCCATTGGTGCTTTAACCCACTCCGCGCCTGCAGTGGATATCAGTATGATCATAGAGTAAATGTCCATGAACCTCAAGATTGCCACAAATCATATAAAGCTTGTTGCAAATAGTTAT
This sequence comes from Candidatus Magnetocorallium paracelense, assembly GCA_029001845.1. GTDB lineage: Bacteria > Nitrospirota > Thermodesulfovibrionia > Thermodesulfovibrionales > Magnetobacteriaceae > Magnetocorallium > Magnetocorallium paracelense. Next base: position 59,566 of record JAREWP010000054.1, read on the forward strand.
CGAGACAAATAAGCCACACAGAAAGAATCACTTGAAAAAAACCAAACCGAAACCACCATACAATACACAAACGCCTACACTTGTAGTTCTGCTTCTTCTCCTTTTAACCGGCGCCGTATACTTCCAGGTTAAGGATTTTGAATTTCTAAACTGGGACGATAATCAATTCGTCACGGAAAACACCATAATACATAAGGGCCTTACAATTAAGGGAATCCAATGGGCCTTTACAGCCACACTGTCCACGCTCTGGCATCCCCTGGCGTGGATTTCTCACATGCTTGACTGCGCATTATACGGACTGAATCCTTCAGGCCATCATATGACAAATCTGTTATTTCATCTGACGAATACAACCCTGCTCTTTTATACACTTCTAAGAATGACCGGTGTTCTGTGGCGAAGCGCCTTTGTTGCCTCTCTCTTCGCCCTCCATCCTCTGCATGTGGAGTCCGTCGCCTGGATTGCCGAGAGAAAAGACGTACTCAGTTCCTTCTTCTGGATCCTTACAATGCTCCTCTATGTCAGATATGTTGAAAAACCGGATGCCCGGAGATATCTCCTTGTGTTGTTAACAGTAACGCTTGGGCTTTTGTCGAAACCAATGGTCGTAACCCTGCCCTTTGCTCTTCTGCTTCTCGATTACTGGCCCCTTGGCAGGATTGTGTTCAATGGAGATAAATCTGACAGGGGAAAAAGTGTAATCCCGGAAATAAAACGTCTTATCGTGGAAAAAATCCCCTTCTTTTTACTCTCCGCCGCTGTCAGTATCTCGATATTTCTGATTGTCAGGGAATCAGGTCAATTGTACACAGCCGAGACCGCCCCCTTTGACCGTCGGATCGGCTATGCCTTTATTTCCTATATGACCTATCTATATAAAACGGTACTGCCGGTGAACCTGGCAGTGTATTACCCCTTTCCCGCATCCCTGCCGATCTGGCAGGTTGTCGGCTCAGTTTTGTTCATTACCTTTCTGTCGTTTCTGTTTTTGAAGCTGTACAAAAAATCTCCCTATCTGATAACAGGATGGTTATGGTACCTCGGAACTCTTGTTCCTGTTATTGGAATCGTAAAAGCAGGCCACCACACGATGAACGATCGTTATACATATATACCTCTGATCGGCATATTCATAATCATCGCCTGGGGCGTACCGGAGTTTTTATCCAACCAACATCGAAAGGCGGCGATACAAAGAGCTTTTGCAATCATGGCAGTAACAGCCTGCATAATATTAACCTGGCTGCAATTAAAGCACTGGAAGGACAGTGTAAGTCTCTTTACCCATACAGTAAATGCAACGAAAAACAATGCGATGGCCCATAATCAACTTGGAATGGCTTTAACAGAGAGGGGCAGAGAAATGGAGGCGGAATCTCACTTTCAAAAGGCTGTAGATGCAAATCCGAAATATTGGCGCGCCTATAACAATCTGGGTATTGCCATGGAAAAAAGAGGAGAAACAAACAAGGCCATTGATCAATATTCCATTGCTCTTCGATTGAAACCCGATTCATGGGAGGTACTGAATAATAAAGGAACAGCCCTCATGGCGACAGGAAAACAGGAAGAAGCATTAACCCTTCTCACCAGGGCGTTACAGATCAAACCCGACTATGTGAAGGCCCGGGTTGGCATAGGTTCCGTACTGGCCATGACAGGGAGAATGGATGAAGCGGCCTATCACTGGATGGAGGCGGTTCGACTCGATCCAAACGATGCAAAGGCGCACAGTAACCTGGGAATCTATATGGCGTCAAAAGGCGAATTGGATAGTGCGGAACACCATTTTCGAGAAGCCATACGGATTATGCCCGGTTTTACGGAAGCCGGGAAAAATCTGGAAATTTTGCTTAAAGAGAAAGAATCTCGCATCAGGTGAAATAAAAAATCCGATATAGTCTGCCCGAAGGGCGTTAACTTGTGAATTTGAGCAACGATAGATTGTTATCCGTTAATAGGTGTTGGATATGCCTGAAGTGACATTAACAGCGACCGTCGATTGGGAGGGATATGAGATAAGAGATGAAAATATCGACGCCATAAAAAAGTTCAGAAATGATTTTCCCGATGTCCCTTTCACTCATTTTATCTGCCCCTCCTATTTCACCCGTGATTTCAATAACAAAAAAATTGCAGAACAAATCCGGAGTGTTATGACAAACAACGACGAAGTTGCATTACATGTGCACTGCTGGTATTCATTGTTGGAAAAGGCGGGAGTGCCATATCGGTCCAAACCGACATGGAATCCCGGCGGTCATCCCGGTTTATTTGTGTCATACGACAAAGGCAATAAAATTGATTTAGGGCATGCCGTTCCTCTTGGAAGCTATGGAGTTGAAGAAATTCGTAAAATTATTATGACCTCTCTGGAAATCCTCTCCCTTCATCATTTGATCGAAACCCCTGACAACTGCACAGGCTTTCGCTGCGGCGGATGGGTTTCCTCTGATTCCGTTTTTGAAGCTCTCTTGGGAGCCGGTAATTTCCTATATGACGCATCCGCCGCTCCGGCGAATTTTTTTAAAAAACTTTATGAAAGGTTAAATTTTCCCATATGCCGATGGTTGAGCATGATCTGGGGAAATTCAAGAATCTCCGAGCCTTCGTATCTGACAAATACATATACATTTCCTCATTACAATAACGGCGTCACAGGTCTTGATCACGGTGATTCCCATATCTCGCAACCGACTTACATCGCAAGTCTCAATATAATGGAAGCGCCTGATACGGGCGCACTTGCAGACTATGTAACCTTTCGACAACTTACCCACTACATCGACAAAGCCGCAGAAACGGGAGCCGATACCACAATAAGCATCGGATTTCATCAGGAGACCGCAACATGGCCTTCCCCGGAGATCAGACCGGAGGGATCGACAAACATAGAAGTGTTCGCCAATGCAGTGAAATATTTCCTTAATCTTCCGAATATTGAGTCCCGATGCTCAACTTGGACAAAGAGACTTACAAAAAAACCTCTCCACGATTATTAGTATTTACATGAACCATAAAAATTCACTAAACTATATGAGTTCAATAATAATCAATCTGACATAAACACATGCTTTCCTGACCCGACATGCGGTCACCAAACAGCTTTGATTTAACGCTTTGGAATTTCAAAGAAATTTCTTTTAAGTATCCTCTCCCCCTTCAAAGGGGGAGAGGGAGTAATATTGTGAACTTTTTGAGCTCAATTTATTTATAAGATACTACATTCTATGTTCCCTGTTTGATATTATCGTCATTGAAATATCACAACATTTTGATCTATAGAACCAAACATATGGAATCCACTCAAAAACAACTAAAATCTCTCCCCTCAGTTGACGAACTGCTGAAAAACGACCGGGTCAGGGCATGGCTGGAAGAGGCGCCCAGGAAATTTGTGATAAAAGCATTGAGAAATGCAGTCAGCGAAAAAAGAGAGGATATTCTGCAAGGAAAAGCGACCGATCTCCCGGTAAAGGAGATACTCTCTCTCGCCCGCGCTATTTTGGACACTCTCACGTCGTACAGCCTCCGGCCTGTAATCAACGCCACAGGCGTAGTGTTACACACAAATATAGGCAGAGCGCCTTTAAGCAAAAAAGCGGTCCATAATATAACCACTGTAGCCGAAGGATACTCCAACCTCGAATATAATCTCATAAAAGGGGAAAGGGGAAAGAGATACTCCCATCTGACCGCCATTATAAAAGAGCTCACCTCTGCTGAAGAGGCCATCGTAGTGAATAATAACGCCTCTGCCGTGCTACTGTGCCTCTCTGCATTGGCAAAGGGCGGAGAAGTCGTTATATCGAGAGGAGAACTCGTGGAAATTGGCGGTTCTTTCAGAGTGCCCGAAATATTGGAACAGAGCGGCGCCAAACTCAGGGAAGTCGGTACAACGAACAAAACCCATCTCAGAGACTACAAAAACGCTTTAAACGATCATACATCAATGATACTCAAAGTGCACCAATCCAATTATAAAATTATCGGTTTTACCTCTGAAACGGACATAGAATCCCTTGCCGAACTAACCAAAGAGAGAGGCTTTCCTCTGATGTTCGATCTCGGGAGCGGCTGCCTTCTGGATTTAACGCCTTATGGCGTTCATTCGGAACCGACCGTTCAGGAAATCGTAAAAAAAGGCGTAGATATCCTGACCTTTAGCGGCGACAAGCTGCTCGGAGGTCCCCAGGGCGGAATCATAGTCGGCAAAAAAAAGTACATTGAAACTATCAGAAATCATCCCCTCGCCAGGGCGGTTCGGATAGACAAACTTACCCTGGCAGCCCTTGAAGCGACTTTTATGGATTATGCAGATATGGAAAGGGCCAAACAAAGTATTCCGACCTTGAGGATGCTTTTACAGGATTTGGAATCTATTAAAGAGAGGGCTCAAAAAATATTGTCAGGACTCGAAAAAAACGATCCAAAGGCCGATTTATCGTTACTGGAAGACACCTCTCAGGCAGGCGGAGGCTCTTTGCCGGAAACAGAATTTCCTACCTGCGCAGTATCGGTGAAACCTCACGAAATCAGCATAAACAGACTTGAACGAAATCTTCGTAAAGCTTCTCCCCCTATTGTGGCCAGAATCAGGGATAATGCTTTGCTTTTAGATGCAAGGACAATAGGGGAAAATGAAATCGAGTCGGTTATAAAGGCACTTAAAGAAGCGCTGTAAGTTGTAAGTTCAAAAAAAACAACTAAAAACAGCAGTCAGCTATCAGCGGTCAGCCTTCAGCTAAGGATAATACTGTTATTGCGCCTATAAAAAGTATGACCTTACGGGAGAAAGAGTTTTGAACAGTAAAGCTTTGCAATTAAAAAACTGATAGCTGATGGCTGATTGCTAAATGCTTTTTTTATTTTAGGACAAACTCCGGTATAAACGCCTCCAGTGCCTGTAAGCTCTGAAGAGCTTTTTCTTTCGATCCGTTCTCGATTGTATAAACATATTCACCGCCATTCATTTCTCTGAAAAAATCTCTAAAAGGAAAACTTCCCTGCCCGATTGGATTATGTTCGTCAACGGCGCCGTAATTGTCATGGAGGTGAACTTCAAAGAGATAGCTCTCTATCTGTGTGAGCCAGTCGGTAAGAGATATAGAGGAAAAAAGATTGAAATGCCCGGTATCGAAACATATTCCAAATCTTTCCGATGCAACGCGCCCTGCCAGATCGACGAGGTTTGCCGGCTCGTCTTCGAATATATTCTCAATCGCTATTTTCAGACCTGACGAGGCAGTGTGGTTCAGCACCTTTTCCCAGGTAATAAGGCTCTGTTTTAACCAAATGTCCTTTTTCAGGCCATATTTCCACTTCTCAAATCCGGAGTGAAAAACGATCGTCCCTGCGCCTGTGGCCAGAGCAATATCGCAGGTATCGAGAAATCGTTTTTCCGTTACCCTTCTGATTTCACTGTCCACTGCACCGGGAGAGAGATCCATATAGGGGGCATGTATGCTGCATGAGGGGATATTCCTGGTATGTTCCTTCAGATTTTCAAGCTCGCCCGATGTGAAATTGTCCAGATCGTCTCCGGCAATCATAATTTCGGGATTGATTTTATGCTTGTCAATATACCCAATATAATCGGTATATAATCGATAAGGAATATGGACATGAATGGAACTCATCAGGCTGTAGCGGTCGCTTTATTTTCGCTCTTTGACGTACTTTCTTTTGAACCTGAGGTTTCCGAGCTCTTTTTCTCCGAGCTCTTTTTTGAGGAAGAATCGTCTTTGGATGAAGCAGGTTTCTCGCTCTTAAGACCCTCTTTTCTCTCCTTTGAGGGGTAGTCCGTTACATACCAACCACCGCCTTTCAGGACAAAGGACGTGTTCGATATCATTTTTCTCAGCTCCCCTTTACATTCGGGGCACTCTTTTAACGGGGCGTCGCTGATCTTCTGTATAATTTCCAGTATCTTATTGCATCCCGAACATTGATACTCATAGATGGGCATGGATACAACCTCCTGATTTTGTAATTAAATTTAACTGTAGTAGCAGGCAGATATATAATATAACCCTTTTCGTTTTAAGGGGTCAATATGCTTAATAAGCTTCGCGAACTTGACACAGGTGTCGATAAATTGTAAAATAGAGAAATTTTAACGACATATTTTCGTTTTTTTAGAATTTTTATGATTATACGAATTTTATTTTTTATGTTTTCACTTCATGTGCTCTGAATGAAATCAATTTTTGTGGAGATATTTCAGATTGACTTTTTTGGAAAGAGGATTGTTTTTTTCTGCCGTTACTTCTGATTGACAGTTCACGAAGCGTCAGCTTTCATAGCCTTCTTTGGTCCACACGTAAGATTTCATTCTCTCATTAATTCTCCCTCTCTTTAAAAACTCTGATAACCGACAAAAAGCGTTTCCACAAAAAATCGTTAAAGCGCATGTTATCCGAAAAAAACTATGCACTTTAAAATGAATTCCCATTTTATTTTAATACCGAAAAGCAACTCGACATTTCCGCGAAGGCGGGAGGCCAGTGTGTTTTAACAGCCTTTTAATTTTATCTTACATATTGTCTCGCTTATCTGCAGTTGTCTGTAGGAGCAACTTATTCAGTCTTAATTAATGGTTATTATTTTATCGGCAGAGGCAATTTTCAATATCTCTGCAATTATAAACAAAAATAATTCCCACTCTTTTTTAGAACTTCTTAATAATCGACAAATAAGCAGGTAAAAAAAGATCGGGAATCCCGACTAGTTATGAAAACAGTAATTTTTAAGAAAAGAAAGGATGGTATATATGTTGACGGAACAAGAAACAAAACAGGATTTTGGAGATAACCCGACTCAGTTAAGAGAATCCGATCACTATAAAGAAGAGTATGTTCAAAGTTTTGTCGAAAAATGGGACGACCTGATCGACTGGGAACAGAGAGCCAGAAGCGAAGGAGACTTTTTTATAAGAGAGCTGAGAAAAAGAGGCGTAAAAAAGATTCTCGATGTTGCAGCAGGCACAGGTTTTCATTCTGTACAACTGCTTAAGGCCGGTTTTGAGGTAACCAGTGTAGACGGAAGCCCGGTAATGCTGGCAAAGGCCTTTGAAAACGCCAGAAGGCACGGATTTATTCTACGAACCATTCATGCTGACTGGCGCTGGCTCAATCGAGACGTCCACGACCTTTATGACGCTGTTGTATGCCTCGGTAATTCTTTCACTCACCTTTTTGCCGAAAACGACAGACGCAAATCTCTTGCAGAATTTTATGCAACATTGAAGCATGACGGAATACTGGTCATCGATCAGCGCAATTACGATGCCATATTGGATTGCGGTTTTTCCTGTAAACACACTTATTATTACTGTGGTGATAACGTTAAGGCGGAACCGGAGTATATGGATGAAGGACTGGCAAGATTTAAATACAGTTTCCCGGACAAGTCGGAATATCATTTAAATATGTTCCCCCTCCGCCAGAGCTATACAAGGAGGCTCCTGCATCAGGTAGGTTTTCAGAAAATTAAAACATTTGGAGACTTCATAGAGACATATAAGGAAGAAGATCCCGATTTTTTGGTGCATATAGCCGAGAAAAAGTACAGAGACGAAGAGGAGAGCAATGAGTATGAATAGCAACGATTGTTCGGAGGTCGTAAAAATCGCCAAAGATTATTACGACAGTACTGATGCAGATGAATTTTATCATAGCATATGGGGTGGAGAAGATATCCATATCGGACTGTATAACAGTGACGACGAACCGATATCGGATGCCAGTCGCAGGACCGTGGAAAAGATGTGCTCCCTGTTAACAAAGCTGAATAAAGATTCTGTCATACTCGATGTCGGGGCCGGCTATGGAGGGGCTGCCAGATTTATAGCGGAAAAGTACAGCGCCCAAGTAACATGCCTCAACCTTAGTGAAAAGGAAAACGAAAGAAATCGCGAAAAGAACAGAGACAAAGGCCTTGACCACCTTATAAAAGTCGTTGACGGTAACTTTGAATCCCTCCCTTTTGATGATGCATCTTTCGATATCGTCTGGTCTGAAGACGCAATATTGCACAGCGGGAACAAGGAAGGCGTTTTTAACGAGATTTACAGGGTAATGAAAAAGGGGGGAGAATTCATTTTTACAGATCCGATGCAGGCCGACAACTGCCCTGCAGGCGTCTTAAAGCCGGTATTGGAGAGAATACACCTCGACGCCTTTGGTTCGTTTTGTTTTTACAGGGATTACGCCTCAAAAATAGGACTGGAAGAGGTGAATATTATAGACCTCTCAGAGATGTTAATTCGCCATTACAGCAGAGTCAAAGTAGAGCTCGAAAATAAATGTAACGAAATTGTTTGCAGTATCGAATATATGGATCGTATGGTAAAAGGTCTTAATCACTGGGTGGAAGCAGGCAAAAATGAATTCCTCAAATGGGGCATATTGCACTTTAGAAAGGTGTGAATTCTCAATTGAAAAATTAAGGGATTCAGGAATTGAATATTTTTTCCATATTGTTTTAATGACTATTATGATTTCACAAAGCAAGCAAGTGTGCTTATGCCGAATTGCCTTAATTCCTAAATCCTGAATTCGGAATTTCTGATTTTTTTAGAATATGAGGTTATCAATAAATAATTTAATACAGGAGTGGATCAGAGGAATAAGTCTCCCTGTCTTTTTGGGGGCTGCTTTTTTTACTGCTTCTATAATAGTCTTCGGCGGTATATGGACCGATACGGCCGGCGAAGTTTTTGGTTCTGTATTATCTTTTACAACTCAATATTTCGGATGGTATTACATTCTTACAGTCAGTTTTTTTCTATTCTTTGTTATATGGCTTTATTTCAGTCCCTACGGTAACATCCGATTAGGTCCCGACGATTCCAAGCCGGAGTTTAGTCTTTTTGCATGGTTCAGTATGCTTTTTGCCGCAGGCATGGGCATGGGACTTGTTTTCTGGGGAGTCGCCGAACCGATAACCCATTATATGTCCCCTCCTCTGGCAAAGCCGGAAACACTCGATGCAGTAACAGAGGCAATGAGATTTTCTTTTTTTCATTGGGGCCTTCACCCTTGGGGTATATATATTATTTTCGGGCTGGGGATCGGCTTTTTTCACTTTCGCCACAACCTTCCGCTTGCCCCCCGTTCTCTTCTCTATCCTCTTCTGGGTGATAAAATTTATGGTTATCCCGGTCATATTATTGATGCATTTTGCACAGTGGGGACACTCCTGGGAGTTGCAACGTCTCTGGGACTGGGCGCAATGCAGATCAATTCCGGACTCAGCGAACTTGTAGGCATGGAGTACGGAGTAAACACTCAGGTAATTATTATTACAACAATCACTCTGATAGCCACGGTATCGACAGTTACCGGCGTGCACAGCGGTATTAAGTATCTAAGTATCCTGAATATCCTGCTTATGTTAATGATGCTCGCCTTCGTATTTCTGGCCGGACCGACTCTCTTTCAGATCAACCTTTTTATATCCTCTCTTGGAGATTACTTAAAGAGTATTGTCGCGTTGAGCCTTTGGGTGGATCTTAGAGAAGGCAATGACTGGCAGTCAAACTGGACTGTTTTCTACTGGGGATGGTGGGTGTCATGGTGCCCCTTTGTTGGTATTTTTATTGCCCGTATTTCAAGGGGGCGTACAATCAAAGAGTTTATATTGTTTGTCTTCCTGATACCTACATTAATTAACTTTATTTGGTTTTCCGTCTTTGGCGGGACTGCGCTACACATCGAGTTTCTCGGAGACGGCGGCGTCGCCGCTGTCGTTAAAGATAATGTGGCCATGTCTCTCCACGTTCTGCTCGATCATCTGCCGCTGGGTGCGATAACCCGATGGCTCGGAGTGTTTCTCATAATAATATTCTTCATAACATCGTCCGATTCCGGCTCATTTGTCGACGACATGGTGACCTCCGGAGGGAATCCGAACCCCCCTGTTTTAAACCGTGTATTCTGGGGTTGCGCAGAAGGCGCTGCCGCTGCCGTGCTGCTTCTGGCCGGCGGGCTTAAAGCACTCCAGACAGCCTCGATCTCATCCGGCCTTCCTCAGAGCCTTCTGGTTGTGGCGACTTGTTACAGCCTTGTAAAAGCGTTCAGGTCAGAGAAGATTGCAAAAGGTCTGTAAAGGACTTAATTTAAATAACCACGAAGTGCACTAAGAAAAGAATTTCTTTATAAACTTCGTGCTCTGGTTCGTGACCATGGTTAAAAAATACCATGCTCTTCTGTCACTAAGTTCATGGACGTTGGGTTCCCAAAAATTAAAAAATCGTAAAAATTCACGGGGGGCAGGGATCAGAGGTCTGTTACTGTTATAATTTCTTCATCCATTTATTTCGATTAGAGAAAGGCTCTGTCATATAAAACCTGCCTCCGACCCCTGTGAACTGTTACAAAAATCTTATCTTATATTTATCCCTTTGACTATGCCTGTCAGAGTCTCCATGGCGCCTTTATAATCATAGAGAGATAATTTCTTTTCCAGTTCCTTTAATTCCCGAGGTCTTACATGGAGGCTCAAATAGGCATTGATTTCTTCCAGATATTGTTCCGAGTCCGTGTCGGAGTCCTCGATCAAAGTCGCCAGTTCGTAAAAGTAACGTTCCAGTTTGGCGGTATCCTCTTCGGATCTTTTATCTGACGCCATGACATCACCGTTAACGGTGTCCTCGGTCTCTCCTTTTACCGTTAAAGTCGAGATTGACGACAAAACCTCTTTCAATCTTTCCTCCGTTTGCTCAAAAAGATTATCGGGAATGCTCCCGCCTGTTTTAAGAGCAGAGTCAAGGTCTTCAAGAGCTCTGTAAAGGGAGTTGGCGCCAATATTCCCGGATACGCCCTTAAGCGTATGAACAAGCGATTCACTCTTTTGTGTGTCTCCCTTTTTCAGGTTCATTTTGATTTCATCGAGAGCATGGTCATGGTTTTTATAAAATTTTATAAGTAAGCTGCGATATGCTTCATAATCGCCTCCAATCCTATCCAGACCCGAGTCAACGTCTATACCGGTGAGTTCCGGAAATCCCCCGGTAGTTTGAGAGCGGCGGGAGAGAGAAATTCTCCCCTCCATCGGACCTATCCATTTCTCCAATACCATAATCAGTTCATTAGGATCGATCGGTTTTGAGAGGTAATCGTTCATACCGGCGTCAAGGCACTTCTCGCGGTCACCGGACATTGCATTTGCAGTCATAGCAATTATAAGTAGATATTTATGCCTCTCATCCTTCCTTATTGCCTTTGTCGACGTATATCCATCCATCTGAGGCATGTTGACATCCATCAGCAGACAATCATAATTGGATATATTCACCATATCCGCCGCCTCTTTACCATTCCAGGCAATACATACTTCCGCTCCCATAGATTCCAGCAGTTCCCTGGCCACCTGTTGATTTATCTCATTATCCTCGGCCAGCAAAATTTTCAATCCTCTAAAACCCGGTGAAGATTCCCTTTTAGCGGACCTTTGCATGGACCATCGTGTTGAATCCTTTTTTAATGCTGAAATGATCGCGTCATACATCACCGATTGTGTAACAGGTTTATGTAAAAAGCCGTCTATCTCCATAACGTGGCTATCCAGTTGGATCTCCTCGCTGCTGTGAGAAGAGATCATAATTATTGCAGGAATATATGTAAGCTTGCTATGGCTTTTTATTCGTCTTGACAACTCCAATCCATCCATCTCCGGCAGCAGCCAATCTACTATGACCACCTTGAAAGGCATGTCAGACGATGCGCTCTCCAACAATCCGAGAGCCTCCCCTCCTGACTTAGCCAAAGAAGTTTTAATATGAAAAGACCCCAATATTTTCTGTAAAATCACCCGCGAATTTTCATTGTCATCTACGATAAGCACTCTCATGCCTTGTATTTCCAAAGGGATTACATTTGACAAAGCACCTTTCTTTGCATCGGACAATTGGAAAGTTACGGTAAAAAAGAATGTACTGCCTTTGCCTTGTTCGCTTTTAGCCCAGATATCGCCGTCCATCATTTCAACGAGTCGTTTGCTGATTGTCAGGCCCAGGCCTGTTCCTCCGAATTTTCTCGTTGTCGATGTATCCGCCTGTGTGAAGGGTTTAAAGAGCTCTGTCATTTGGTCCTCTGTCATGCCGATACCTGTGTCACTTACGGAAAATTCCAGGCATACCCTCCCGTTTGAACGATCGACAGCCTTTGTTGCTACGACGATATCTCCCTTTTCCGTAAATTTAATGGCGTTGTTAACCAGGTTGATCAGTATCTGGTTTAGACGATGGGGATCCCCTTTCAGCAAAACCGGAATATCCTGTTGGATATCAAAAAGCAGTTCCAATCCCTTTTCCTGAGCCCTGGCAAGCATAATATCAGAGAGTTTATGGAGAATATCGTCCAGTTTGAAGTCGATTTTCTCTATTTCAAGCTTTCCAGCCTCTATCTTGGAAAAGTCCAAAATATCGTTTATTATAACCAGAAGAGAGTTGGAGGCCTCGTTGATTTTATTAATATAGTCCTGCTGTTTAGGCGAGAGTTGAGTTTTTAACGCAAGATAAGTCATGCCTATAATGGCATTCATGGGAGTACGTATTTCATGGCTCATCGTGGCCAGGAACTCGCTTTTCGCCCTGTTGGCGGCCTCGGCATCGATTCTTGCCTGATGAAGATCGATTTCTGTCCGCTTACGATGGACGATTTCTCTTTTTAATCTCCGATTCCATAATAGAAATAGTAAAAAAATAACTCCCACCACACTACCTACCTGTAAACCTATGATCCGTAAACGTTTGATGTCTATTCCTTTTTCGAAATTCAAATTAAACCACTTTGCCCGGATAATGTTCTCTTCACTCAATGTTATAGATTCAAGAGCCCTGTTGAGCATCCCCGTCAGCTCCGGCCAATCCTTACGTACGGCGATGGACAGACCGGGTAAATCAAGACCTGCCGGCGCAGCGACTTTTACGTTTGAGATATTGTGTTTTCTAATCAGATAGGATCCTACAGCCAAATTCATTATAGCGCCGTCGTTTACACCGTTTGAAACGGCCTTTAGCGCCTCTAAGGGGGTTTTAAAAATTTCCGTCTCTATTGAGGAATATTTATCCAACACCAGATCGGTGACTGCATAACTTTCAACTAAAGAGAGCCTTTTCCCCTTAAAATCTCCGATCGAAGCGATAAAGGGATAATCGTCGCGGGTCAGGATAACGATAGGAAAATTGGCGTAAGGTTTTGTAAAATCAAGATATTTTTTTCGCTCCTCTGTCATGAAAGCTGTTGGCAGAATATCTATGGTCTTGTTTTTCGCACCCTCCAGAACGCCGTGCCACGATGTAAAAGGAATAATTTCCACATCCATCCCCAGTCGCTCGGTTATAATTTTAAGATAATCCGCTCCTATGCCGGAGTATAGATTGTCTTCATCTATAAATTCGAAGGGCGGGTAATTGGGGTCAATTCCTATGCGAATTTTTCCTCGTTTGGAGAGCCATTTCTTTTCCTCCTCTGTAAGTAAATCAGCCTGAATCCCGGACGCCTCTTTTAGTAAAATCCATTTTTGCCTTAACCGGTTCATTTCCTGAAAAGTAACGGCCTCCATAGCCTTTATAAGAATAGAATGAAGTATCGGACGGTCATCTCGCACACCAATTCTCAGATTTACCAAGTCCGGATTACCAATATTCACCTCTCCTGAAACAGCCAGGTCAGTAAGCATATGTTTATTAATAAGAAAGTTAAGTACTGCACTTTCGCCTAAGGCAGCGTCCGCTTTGCCGAATGAAACGACTTTTAGGCTTTCATATGTGTCTCGAACAGGCAGGCGAACGATTTGCGGGTAGTTTTTTGTTAAAACTTCTTCATAAAAGAAACCTTTCGGAAAACTGACGGTCTTGCCGAACAACTGATCAATCCTTTCATATCTGTTTTCCTTACTACTTACGATAACATTAGGATTTTCCACATAGGGATCTGTAAAAAGGATGTATTTCTGTCTGTCTTCAGTTTTTACGATATTGAGCATTACATCCAGTTCTTTCTTCCTTATCATATCCAGAAATTCGCCCCACGACGGCCCCGATATATAATTTACTCTTATACCTGTCTTTTTCGATAAAAGATTCATATAATCAATGGATAACCCCTTTGGTTTGCCATTGTCATTAAAATTAAAAGGAGCCCAGTCTGTCTCATTATGAACTCTGATTTCCGGATGCTCTTTAATCCAGGCTTTTTCTTTTAAAGTTAAATTGAGCACACTTTTTTCCGGAGATGCGGGAAGAACAAGCCATCGTGCTTCTAATCTCGCCAAATCGTCGGATGCGATGCTGTCCATAGCCTTTTCAAGAATGGAAACAAAGATCGGCCAGTCATTACGAACGGCCAGGCGATACTTATTGTCCATGCCTGTAATTGGTACATCCGCTTCCGCTGAAGAGACTACACTGCTCAATGTATATCGGCGTATCAAATAATTAGCGACCGCAGAAGGGAGTATCGTTGCCTCGGCATTACCAAGCTCTATCGCTTTTAAGATATCGACATAGGTATCTCGATAAATGTATGTTGCCTCCGGTATATGGTCAGGCAAAAATTCCGATAGGATGTCCCCTTTGGGTATGACCACTGTTCTTCCCCTTAAATCGGAGACAGAGTTTATGCCTCTTACATCGGTGTTTGTGTAAATACCGTTTGTTATTATTTTGTAAGGCCTGGTAAAAAGAAAATAATCCTGACGCTTTTTTGTTTTAAAAATCGTATGTAAGAGATCGAGCTCTTTCTTTTTTCCCATTTCCACAAGCTCGTTCCATGTTGCCTGTTTGTAATGAAATTCTATCCCCAGCAGTTCACTCAGGAGAGCGAGATAATCAATCGAATAACCTGCCGGCTGACCGTTTTCAATAAAATCGAAGGGGGCGTAATCGGGTTCATTGGCAACAGTTATGACAGGGTGATCCTTCAGCCACGCCAGCTCGGCCTCTGTAAGTTGTAAACGCTTATCTATACCTTCCGTAGCCGATAAAGAGGCCGGGGCTGCCAATAACAGCATCCAAACGATAAGGCATAGGGAGATTATGTTATTTTGTCTCATTTTTAATCCCTTGAAGTATAAAATTCCCCTCTTTTTTCAAGCTTTTCAGGCCTTTGTTGAAAACCTGAATTAACTGTTCGTTTTTTTTGATCTTTTTAGAAAGCAGCAGATAACTGAAACTTTTTAAAAAAGGAGTCCCATGGTGGGTAAGCAGCTGACGTTCCTCAGAGGCAAAATGTTTACGTAACACGTCATACCCTACATTGATTTCCTGCGGGTACACCTGAATTCTGCCTGACAGCAACATTCTAAAGCTTTGAATATCGTCAGTAACCCGCTCTACAGTTATTATCCCTGCTTTGATGGCGTTGTCGATGTCCTCTCCATAACTAAAATTAACAAGTCCGCCCAGTGCAATATCTTTTAAATCCTCCGGTCTGTTCCAGTCAAAGAGAAAATCTTTACGATGAAAAAAAACATGCTTTTCCTCTATTACAGGGTCGCTATAGTAAAAAACCGCTTCTCTTTCAGGTTTTTTCAGCCAAAGGGCCGTACCATCCCACTTTCCCAGCTTTGCCAGGATAAACGCCCTTTTCCACGGCAAAAACGTAAACTCCGCATCTATTCCCTCTGCTTGAAAGGCTTTGGAGATAATGCGCGCCGCTATGCCATAGTCTTTTAAATACTCCGACATATAAGGAGACCACTCGCCGGCCGCGATTCGAACTGTTTTTACTTTTTTATTGACGTTGACATCATTTGCAATAACCGGCCCGTCACTTAAAAGGATTCCGATTATTATTCCGGCTATAAGCAATTTCGAAGATATTTTGTATCTCATAATACAATACCGTTAACTTAAGGGGTGAAGCACCTTCCGATGGAAGCGGGTCATGTTTGAGGAGGCGCAGCGAAGCGGAGCCTTCGAGTTTAGCCGCTGAAGGCGGAAGTCGCTTTGCTCCTTAAGTTTATGACACTCTCTCATAATAAATAAATATGTTTGCATGCGTCGGTTCGGGTCACAACTTTAATGAAATACCTGTTTCCTCTGTAATTTGATGCAGAGTTTTTAATGAGCCCTTAAAATCGTATGCAGAGAGTTGTTTTGCAAGGCAGTTAAAATAAGTCTCATTCCCCGATAATTCTATAAAGCACTCTTTTATTTCTTCGAGATAAATCTCGGCGTCAGTATCGTTCTCTTTTATTAATCCCGATAATTCTGTCAACAAATGGGCGAATTTTTCAATATCGCATTTATCGAGTGTTTTTGATTCGTTTTTCTTTACAGAAACATTGGAGAGAGTGCCGTCTCTCTCCCGATCGTGGTGCAGTATTGAGCGCCTTCCCGATAACCTGAATTGCTCGAGTCGGCTCCACCGGACCAGTGTTTTGTAAAGTCGGTCCGGATCGACCGGCTTCGAAATGTGATCGTTCATACCGGCTTCCAAACATTTCTCCCTGTCTCCACTCATTGCATAGGCTGTCATGGCGATAATTGGAAGATCTTTTCTGCCTGTTTTACGTATATTCCCGGTTGCCTCATATCCGTCCATTTCCGGCATCTGTATATCCATGAGCACCAGATTATAGTCTTGACGATTAACAGCTTTAACGGCTTCTCTTCCGTTATTGACGACATCCACTTCCATGCCTGCCTCTGTAAGCAGTTCCACAGCCACCTGTTGATTTAATTCGTTATCTTCTGCTAAAAGAATCTTTAAGCCTGCAAGGTGTTTCAACAACTCGTCACTGTCAATAGGTTTTTTCTCAACATCGCTTTCGGAAAGAGGCAGTCCGAATACGGCAGAAAAAGTAAATACACTCCCCTTACCGGGATCGCTCTCCACCATAATATTCCCCCCCATCATCTCGACAAGCCTCTTACTTATGACAAGGCCCAATCCCGTTCCTTCATATTTTCTCGTTGTCGAGCTGTCCATCTGAGAAAAGGGTTGAAACAGTCTGCCCATCTGTTCTTTGGTCATCCCGATACCGGTATCGCTAACGCTGAAATTCAGCGTCACCTCACCACTAACTTCATTCGTTTTCTTAACGCCTAAGACAACCTCACCGGAATCCGTGAACTTTACGCCATTATCGGTAAGATTATTCAGTACCTGACCTAATCTCAGCGGATCTCCGACCAATAACTCAGGGACATCGCCATTAACGGATAAGACAAACTCGATCCCCTTTTCACGGGCTCTTGTAAATATCAAATCCGACAGGTTTTGGAAGACATCGTCAAGCGAAAAAACCACATGCTCCATTTCCAGCTTCTCTGCTTCTATCTTTGAAAAATCAAGTATATCGTTTATAATGCGAAGAAGGTTTTTTGAAGCTGAATCCATCCTTTCGACAAAGCTCCTCAGTTGCGGGGTCAAGTCAGCCTCAAGACAAAGATAGGTCATTCCTATAATGGCATTCAAAGGGGTTCGGAGTTCATGACTTACAGTAGCCAGAAAAACGCTTTTCGCCCTGTTCGCCGTTTCGGCAGCCTCCTTGGCTATTGTCAGGGCGTCCTCTGCTTTCTTACGTTCCAAAACCTCGGCGCCGAGTTCTTTTGTCCGCTTTTGCACCCTTTCCTCGAGTTGACGATTAAAATCCTGCAACCCCTTTGCAGAGGCCAGTAACTTTTGGGCCATCCCGTTAAAAGCTTCCTCCAGTACCTTTAACTCATGCCTGCCTTTGGCCTGAATATCCACGTGGAAATGTTCGAGAGCCTCCAGATTGATCCTCTCGGCAGCGGATGTCAAAACTGTAAGGGGCTTACTCAACATGATACGACCGACCCATAAAAAAATCACCCACAAAGCGATGGTCTTCAGTATGGCGTTAACAACGATAAAGACAATCCCGTATTGAATACGTTCCCATACAACGTCGCGAGTCGAGTAGAGCGTAATATTGCCCACAGCCGTTTTTCCTGTTCTGTGGTCATTGTATTCGATCGGCATGGTACGATAAAACATTTCCGCTATCGAGGGCGTTCTTCTTCCGCTGTCAGACTCGGGTAAATTATTCAAAGTCTCGGAGACGATATTCCCGTCCCGTATAAAGGTACCGACCGAAATAACTCCCAAAACATCGGAATCCACAGTGACTCCCTTAATAAAGGGGATTCTGTTGATGCCTTTTACCAGCGCCTTTAACTGCTTTTCATTTCCCGTCCAAATAGCTCTTGCAAGCCCCGGGGCGAATGTGGAGTGAGATGCCGTTATATCTTTCATAATCGTATCTTTCGTATCGTAATAATCTCCAACGATATGAATGACTGTAAGCGTAACGGTGATAATGACGTAAATAGAAAAGACTACCCCCAAAACACGTGTAGTAATGGAATCTTTAATATTTACTTTATAGTCAGTCGTCATTCAATAAACGATTAAAACAGTTTTATAACTGCTTAGGCATATAGGCTGAAGGCTAAAGCAAAATATCAAATGACTTGGGAGTGTCAGTCAAATGAAAATATAAAGTTTTATCGATAACGCATGTTTTACCTAAATAGTCTTCAGCCTTCAGTCTGTACGCCTTGTAGTTATAAAAAATGTACTTCAGATCATCTTACAAGCTCGAAAGAAGCATAGCAAATAGTCAGGGAAAAGTCAAACCGTACCTCCCGATGTTCCATACAGAAAAAAATTCGCCTAATTTCCGGCCGTCATCCTCGTTTTCTGCATATCTCAACGCATATCCCGTATTCATTATGAGAACTCTCTATTGCTGTATCCGACAGCAACACATTGTTATTTACAGCGAACCGGTTAGGCACAAGGCATAAGGTTGGATTTTTCTTATGCCTGACGCCCTGAATAGCGATTAATATAAAGTGTCTCTGTCGTATTAATTCATATTTATAGTTACTTTTTATTATCCCATATTCAGGTGTGCAGGGGCAAAGCATATATCCAGGACTTTTGATCCCATGTTTCTAAGTGGTTGTTTTATAAGGATACGTAGAAATGAAAGAGGAAAATTTTAATAGAACACAAAATTGAGAGAGCAACCGTAGGCATTGATGATGTTTGTTTTTAAATCGAAAATGATAATTTAAGCTTACCGCTTTTTATAATAGATGCGTTACAGGGGTTTTAGATTTTAAACCTATGCAAAAGGCTGTTGGATGATGGCAGATCATTCACCAAGCTGCTCGTCAAACTCTCTTGTCTTTCGATCAAGTTCATTATGGACGCTCTCCAGTTCAGAAAAGAGAGTTTCAATTCTTAATCGTGCATCGTGGATGGCCTTTGATGTTTGTTTGATAGTCTCTCCGTCCCCCTTAAGGGAGGCTTCGAGCAGGTCATGATTGTTTTGCTCGCTCTTTTCTTCCAACTCGACAATCTCGGTCTCTATCCTCTCCATCTTGGCCCTAAGCTCTCCCAGAACTTTGGATTTCTCTTTGATTACTTCGGCTCTGATGCGTCTCTGCTGTTTTTTATTATTAACCCGATCGACGACGACTCCTTTGCAGAGTCCGGCCTTATTATCTCCCCTCTCTTCTTTCCATCCGGTGCGCTCAAGAAAGTCTTCATAAGAGCCTTCAAAAAGCGTTACTTTGCCTCCGTCAAAAACAATAAGCCTCTCTGCAAAAGAGCGTAATATCATCTCGCTGTGAGTAACGATAATAACTGCGCCATCAAATACACTGACAGCATCAAGGAGTGATTCAGTGGACTCCATGTCCAGATGGTTGGTCGGTTCGTCCAACAGTAAAAGATTGGCGGGACTGACTAAAAGTTTTCCTAAAAGAACACGGCTCTTTTCACCGCCCGAGAGATAACGGATTTTCTTTAATGCAATGTCTCCGGGAAACATCATGGCTCCGCATATGCCCCTTGCGGACCGCATGTCGCGATAGGGATGCGCATTCAAAATTTCCTCCTCAACTGTACTATCCTGGTTCAGACGTATGATATTGGTTTGTCCGAAACAGGCGGCCTTTAGATATTTGTGGGATGTGACAGAACCTCCCAGAGGAGTCAGTTCTCCTGCCAGCAGATTAAGAAGAGTTGTCTTTCCCTTACCATTCCTTCCGATAATCCCGATTCTGTCCTTTTTCCCTACAAAAAAACTTAACCCATCAATTAGCAGGGGACAGGATCGGTCGAACCCAAAGGAAAGCTCTCTCACTTCCATCAACTGCTTTCCTGTAAAAGGCGCGGCATTAAATGTAAACTCAAGATTCCTTATTTCAGAAAGTTTATCCAACTGTTCTCTTTTTTGCAAAGCCTTAATCCTGGACTGAACAGCGCGAGCCTTGGTAGCCTTTGCTCTGAAACGATTAATAAAACGTTCGGCCTCTTTCCGTTTCTTTTCATCGTTTATCCTCGTTTTTTCATATATCTCTTCTTCCAGCAGAAGCCGATTATACACTTTTTCCGTTGTCCCGGCTTCTTTTTTTATTTTACAGCGATGAATAGCCATCGTATGAGTCGTCACACTATCCATAAAATCTCTGTCATGGGTGATGATAATCAGTTCGTTCTTCCAGTTCCTTAAAAAGCGTACAAGCCATCGCAAGGAAACAATATCTAGATAGTTTGTCGGTTCATCGAGAAGCAGAAGATTGGGATCGGAAAGCAGGGCTTTTGCAAGGTTTAGTCTTACCTGAAAACCTCCGGACAGGTCCATGGGATTTCTATTGAAATCATCGCTTGAAAATCCGAGTCCTAAAAGAACGGTTTCCGCCTTATAAGACTTATCACCATCGTTTTCATCTGAAAAGAGACTCAGACAGGCCTCATCCAGGACTCTCCCCATGGTAAACTCTATATGCTGGTCCAAATGACCTGTTTTGTAATTGTCAGGCATGGTGACAGTACCGGCGTCCGGATGCTCCATTCCCAGCAATATTCTGAAAAGAGTGGTCTTGCCATGGCCGTTTCTGCCTACAAGCCCTATCCTTTCACAGGCGTTGACCGTAAAAGAGACCTTGTCAAAAACAACCTGACTGCCATATGATTTATCGAGATCCTTAACCTGTATCATCTGAGTAATCCGAAACCCGGTGCAGGTTCAATACCATTAACTTAAGGGGTGAAGCGACTTCCGATTGAAGCTGGTCATGTCTGAGAAGGCGCAGCGAAGCGGAGCCTTCGAGTTTAGCCGCTGGAGGCGGAAGGTGCTTTGCTCCTTAAGTTAATGACATTGGGTGCAGGTTAATATATCAAATAAAGGGGCGGATTCTCAATAATAAGCTCAACCTGTATATCAATACCATTAACTTAAGGGGTGAAGCGACTTCCGACTGAAGCGGAGCCTTCGAGTTTAGCCGCTGAAAGCGGAAGTCGCTTTGCTCCTTAAGTTAATGACATTGACCTGTATATACCATAGTGAATACTCACAACAATATATCTTTGCGTCACTTCACCTCTTTGTGAGATAATATTGTATACATTCTCTTAACTCAGGCAAGGAGTATTAGTTATGAAATATACCGATGTTTGCGCCTTTATCGGTCGACAAAATGAAATGGGAATTTTAAATCGCTGGATAAACGGTCAACCCCAAAATATGCTTTTTATGTATGGTCCAAAAAGCAGCGGTAAAACCACTTTATTATATAAATTCGTGAAAGAGAATTTGCAAAACAAAGGGTATGATATAAAATACGTTAACCTTAGAGAGATACTTATTACGAATTACAAGGATTTTATACAAACTTTTTTTAAAACAAATCAATCCGATAAAGAGGATGTAAAAGAGACGAGACAATATAATTTAGGATTCTTTAAGTTAAATATAGAGGAATATAAAGGACTGGAGAGTAAACAAATCGATCCTTTTAAATTACTGAAAGTAAAATTCCAGGGATTGAACAGCAAAAATATCAGGCCCGTAATCATTATAGATGAACTCCAGGCCCTTGAATACATCTATATGAACGGTCAGAGAGAGCTGTTAAAGGAGCTTTTTAATTTCTTCGTAGCCATGACAAAGGAATCCCATCTCTGCCATGTGATCCTGGCAAGTAGTGACGGATATTTCATTGACAAAATATACAACGATTCGAAGTTGAGAAAAACCTCTGAATTTTTATCTGTCGATTATCTGGATAGAGATCATACTTATTATTGGCTGAGAAATATCGATAAAGAGAGTCAGGTAACCGGGTATGTTCTTTCAGAGATTCAAATCGATACGATTTGGGATAAACTGGGAGGGAGTCCATGGGAAATTAGTGTATTATTAAATGCACTGATGTCAGCGGCAAAAGATAATAAAGTAAAGGATAAAGATTTTGAGGAGATAATCGAAAAAACAATGGTCGAGCAGAGGAGTATTTTTGCGTTATATTCGGAATTTTATAAAGAAAAAGAGGAGCTCTTAAAAGAGATTAACAGGCATATAAAAAATAAAGGTTATTTCGTCGGTCGAGATTTGGAGGGGTTAATAGAAAATGGATTTTATAACAGGGACAGTTTAAAAGAAGAAGTGATCAACCTTATAAGAAATAACTTCCTGGCCCTTGATCCGGTTAAGGCCATATATACCCTTCAGGGAAGGAGTATGGAAAACGGTCTTCAAATGTTTGTTGAAATGATCGGGGAGGGGAAAAACGTATGAGTGTTGACCAATAGAAAACTCAAAGTTTTATCGATAGCGCATGTTTTATCTGACAGTCCTCAGCCTATAGTCTATACACCTAAGTAGCTGCCTCGTTTTTAGACATAAACCATTGAAAATACAGGATCATACCGGACAAATGCCTGAATTGAAGGCGCCTTTTAACACTATATTGCCTTTGTTAATCTTTAGTTGTACAATATACTATGTTTTCATTTTGAAGACAGAAAGTGCATACAGCCAAACCCGGAGGTGGAAGTGCAGGAGAATTATTACGACAATGTTGCCGATACTCTGCCTGAAGCATATAAAAGAGGACTGCGACAGCGCATCGACGATAAACAGCTCGATCTTCCCATGCTCCCCGATGTTGCTGCTCAAATCATAGGAGAAGGATTTCATCAGGATACGGATGTACTAAAATTATCGGGAATGATCCATCGTGACCCGGCTCTTGCAGGTCATGTCCTTCGTGTGGCCAATTCACCGATTTATTGCCCGGGCGCCCCGATCGTATCGTTGCAACAGGCTCTGGTTCGTTTAGGAATGACACAGATACGTGAAATAGTCGTTTCCGTAGCCATTAAATCGAAAGTTTTTAAATCCGAAGAGTTTCATGACGACCTTGTAATATTGTGGAAGCACTCTGCCGCAGCGGCTGCATACGCCAGGGAGATCGCCAAAATAATCAGAACCAATGTTGAGAATGCCTTTCTTTGCGGACTCCTCCATGATGTTGGCAAACCAATTGTCCTCATGGCCCTTTCAGAGCTGAAAAAGAATATCCCGGAACCTCTGGATCGTACTCAGGCGATGGAGGCGGCCTCAAAATACCATCAGGAAGTAGGCGAGCTGATTGCCGACCATTGGAGATTACCGGGAGACCTTAAAAAGGCTATCTCACTCCACCATCAATGCGAAAAAGCGCCAAAAACTCAGGAAACGACAATGATTACATGCCTTGCCAACGGATTTTCCCGTTATATACTTACTCAGGACAAGGATTTTCTTGAGGAACTGAAAAAACATCCTCTCCTCGAAATACTAAGTCTGTATCCCGACGATATTGAAAACCTGATCGAACAGGAAGAGATGGTAGTGAAATTTATGGAGGCAATGATATGACAGAGGCGCTGAAATACGACATTGTAGTAATAGGAAGCGGTCCGTCAGGGCAAAAAGCGGCAATACAGGGGGCAAAGGCGGGAAAGAGAGTACTGATTATCGAAAAGGTCCGTGGTGTCGGCGGCGAGTGTGTCCACCACGGAACGATTCCCAGTAAAACGCTTCGAGAGGTCACGAACTCACTGGTTTCTTTTAAACAACGAAGCGGTAATGTCTTTAACATAGAGTTTCCCGAAAACCTGACTGTATCGAGTCTCATGACTCGCCTTGAACGTGTCGTCGCAGGACATGAATGTTACATTGCAGATCAATTCGACAGAAATAACATAGACTGTACTCACGGCAGGGCAGGGTTCGTTTCTCCCCACGAAGTCGAAATCCAGTCTGTCAACGGCGCCAAAACAATAATAAGAGGAGATTTTATTTTCATTGCTGTCGGTTCACAACCCCGTGTTCCCTCAAACGTACCTGTCGATCATGAGCATATCCTTGACAGCGATTCCATTTTATCTATGATATATCTGCCTCACTCCCTTACAGTACTCGGGGCCGGAGTAATTGCAAGCGAATATGCTTCGATTTTTGCGGCCCTTGGTGTCGAGGTAACGATGATTAATAAATATGAACGCCCCCTGGGATTTTTGGAACCGGAACTGACGGACCGTTTTTTAAACAGTTTTGAACGTTCCGGAGGTCGCTATATTGCTAATGAAGAGGTTGAAGAGGTTGGTTTTAACGGCCTTGAAGTCGTAACGAAACTCAAGAGCGGTAAAATTGTAAATTCAGAAAAAATGCTTTGCGCCATGGGCAGAAAAGCCGCACTGCGAGGTTTGAATCTAAATGCAGCCGGCTTAGAGGTGAGCAAAAGGGGGTACATAGAAGTCAATGAACACTGCCAGACCAGAGTACCTCACATTTATGCAATCGGCGACGTTATCGGCCCGCCGGCCCTCGCGGCCAGTGCAATGGAGCAGGGGCGTTGCGCCGTTTGCCATGCATTGAATATGGACGTTGGAATTTCAAAGGAAATAATTCCTGTTGGAATATACGCAATTCCCGAAATCGCCGGTATCGGTCTAAATGAAGCGGAAGCTTCAGAAAAAGGAATAGATACGATTGTCGGCCGTGCAGATTTCCATGAAATAGCAAGAGGTCATATTGCCGACATTCAGGATGGATTTTTAAAAATGGTGGCGGACAGAAAGAGTAAAAGGCTCCTTGGAGTACAAATAGTCGGGGAAGGAGCAACGGAACTGATTCATCTGGGTCAAATGGCTATGATTTGTAATTATGGAGTCGATATCTTTGTGGAAACGGTTTTTAATTTCCCGACTTTAGCCGAAGCTTACCGTGTGGCGGCTCTCGACATTCTTGGGAAATTGCATCAGATGTAAGGGGTGAGACGACCCTGAAGAATGATCAATGAAGGAACCTCTGTTTAGTCACTTTGAACTGAGCTATTATTTTTTTAGCCCTTTTAGACAACTCCCAACATATCACATAAAGAAGTTTTATCTTACTCCGCTCGCTTATTTTTTCACAGAACAACGATTTCGAATGAGCAATCATAGTCCCGTCTGAGTCCAGAATATAATGACCGCACCAAAAACATCTTTCCCACTCGCTTACCTGACGGCTGACGCACTCCGGATGCCTTAAAAATGCAGATTTTTCTCTGCACCATATATTATAATTCTTGGATTTTCTGTTTTCCATTTAACAATTTATCATTAAATTAGTTATTAGTGACATATGTCACTAACTTGATATTACATATATACAAATAACATACCGGTTTGCAAGTATAAATAAAAATTTTAAAAATATTTTTTTTGTTTTTTAAAAACAACAGCTTATGAACTTTAATCAGGTTTCTTCGATTAATGTCGGATTTTTCAAATAAACTCTATGTTAACCCCTCTAATCCCCATTTTAAAAGCTTTTCTGCATACGGAGTGTTCGGTGGTGCGATTGTCCGATTTTCCGGGTGTGGGAAAAATGTCACTGATTGTGCGAAAAAGTCTACAAAGTTTGTACGATTATGATAAAATAGCAAACTTTTTGAATTGAGGACATCCCATGAAAAAAAACTTATTTATAATCGCGATTTTCTTTTTTTTATTTATTTTTACCGATAACCTCTCCGCACTCTGTGTAAAAACATCTGAGGCCAATTTGAGAAGCGGACCCGGTTCCAATTTTAAAAAAACATGGACCGTTTATACTTATATGCCCTTTCGAAAGTTATCTCGACAGGGGGAGTGGTATAAAGTGAAGGATGTGGACGGTGAAATTCACTGGATTCACAGAAGCCTTGTTACAGAAAAACATCTCTGTGCCGTTGTAAAGGTGAAAAAAGCACAAATAAGGTCAGGTCCCGGAAAAAAGTACGATCCCTTGTCAATCAGCCCTGTAGTTAAATATTACTCCTTTAAAGTAATAAAGATCGGGAAAAAACGAAAGTGGATGAAACTCCAGGACGAAGTAAAAAACAGAGGTTGGATGTCAAGGGAGCTCCTGTGGGTTAACTAGGAATTACCGCGGGGTGGATTATTGAAGACTTTTTTTGCTAAAATTACTATTTTTTAACGGAGGTATTAAGTGGAAGGACAGGTAGCTTTAATAACAGGAGGAGGAAGGGGAATAGGTAAAGCGATTGCCGACCTCCTGGCTGAAAAAGGCGTTACAATAGTTTTGGGTGACGTTAATATGGAAGATGCCGCAGGAGCAGTTGAAGATATTGAAAAAAAGGGAGTAAAGGCCCTTGCCGTGAAACTGGATGTCTCAAACTCTGAAGATGTCTCGGCAGCTTTCAAATCCATTACCGACACCTTTGGGAGACTGGACATCCTAGTCAACAATGCCGGAATCACAAAGGACTCACTACTCCTTAGAATGAAAGAAGATGAATGGGACAGGGTTCTGGATATTAATCTTAAGGGCGTATTTCTCTGCTCTAAAGAGGCTGTTAAAATAATGTCTAAACAAAAATACGGAAGGATTGTCAATATTTCATCTGTTGTCGCTTTTACAGGTAATCCGGGACAGATCAATTATTCCGCTTCCAAGGCCGGTATTATCGGGCTTACCAAGACAATCGCAAAAGAGTACGCCAAAAGAGGTATTACAACAAATGCCGTGGCCCCCGGTTTCATTATGACCGCCATGACAGATGCTCTTCCCGATAAGGTGAAGGATGAAATGAAAAACACTATTCCCATGGGTGAATTCGGAAGCGTCGAAGACGTAGCAAACGCTGTGGCTTTCCTGGCTTCTCCCACATCCGGCTATGTTACGGGAAATATAATACACGTAAACGGCGGAATGTATATGTAGGGGTAATTTAGGAATTACTAAATTAAGGTATTTAAGGAATTATTATGGTTGGAATTCTTTCAATTTAACAATTCCTAAATTCCTCAATCCCTAAATTGTATATTATATTTATATATATATATTTATTTAAACGGAGGATTTATAAATGGTAGATGAAAAGGTAAAAGAGATAATTTCAAAACAACTGGGCACAAATGTTTCGGATATTAACGAAGAAGCCTCTTTTGTTGAGGATCTTGGAGCCGATTCCCTCGACACAGTAGAGCTCGTTATGGCTTTTGAAGAAGCCTTTGGCGTAGAGATTCCCGATGAGGACGCCGAAAAGATCGCCAAAGTCAAAGACGCGATAGATTACATCAAAAACAAGTTAGAGTCAAAATGAGCAAGAGGAGAGTTGTAGTAACCGGCCTTGGACTGATTACTCCGATGGGTACCGGAGTAAAGAAGTCTTGGGAGGCGCTCATTGCCGGAAAATCGGGTATCGGCAAAATTACAAGATTTGACGCCTCGAATATACCGGTTCAGATCGCAGGTGAAGTCGACGACTTCGAACCCCTCGACTATATCCATCAAAAAGAAATTAAAAAGATGGATAGATTCATCCACTTCGCTGTAGGAGCCGCGACGATGGCAATGGAAGATTCGGGGCTGGAAATAACAGAAGACAAAGCTCACAGAACCGGCGTTATGGTCGGTTCCGGCATAGGAGGCCTGCCTGCCATAGAGCGTTATCATGAGGCCTATCTTAATGGCGGTCACAGAAAGGTCTCTCCTTTTTTTATACCCATGTTAATTATCAATCTGGCGGCAGGCAATATTTCTATAAAATTCGGGGCCAAAGGTCCGAATTCCGCTACTGCCACTGCCTGCGCATCCGGCAATCATGCCATTGGCGACGCTTTCAGAGCAATACAGAGAGATGAAGCCGACGCAATGATCACCGGCGGATCGGAATCGGTTATAACACCTCTTTGCGTTGCAGGTTTCAACGTAATGAAGGCCCTATCCAGAAGAAACGACGAGCCGGAAAAAGCAAGCAGACCCTTCGATGTAGACCGGGACGGTTTTATCATTGGAGAAGGCTCCGGAATCCTGGTGCTCGAAGAGCTGGAACATGCCAGAAAAAGAGGCGCTGAGATTTACTGCGAACTAATCGGCTACGGCATGAGCGGAGACGCCTATCATATTACATCTCCGGCGCCTGAAGGTGAGGGAGCCGGCAGGTGTATGGAATCTGTCTTAAAAGATGCTGCAATCGCTTCCGAGGAGGTCGATTATATTAACGCCCATGGCACATCAACTAAATTTAACGACGAGTTGGAAACGATGGCCATAAAAAAACTCTTCAAAGATCATGCCTTTAAATTGGCGGTAAGTTCTACAAAATCCATGACAGGACATCTCCTCGGTGCAGCCGGGGGGGTGGAGGCTGTAATCAGCGTTCTTGCAATGCACAATAATATTATCCCTGCCACAATTAATCTGGATAATCCCGATCCCGAATGTGACCTTGACTACGTACCGCACACAGCACGTGAAACAGAGGTCAACTGCGTGCTTTCCAACTCATTCGGTTTTGGAGGAACGAATGCCTGTCTTTTATTCAGAAGATTTTAAAAATCTTGAGGAGACTCTTAAATATACATTTAACGATCCTTCTCTTTTGGAAGAGGCGATAACGCATAGGTCCTTCTATCACGAATACCCCGGAAAATCCACCAGATTTAACGAAAGACTGGAATTTCTCGGAGATGCAGTCTTAGGGCTCGTTATATCAGAAGCTCTGTTCAGGCATGACAGCTCTTATAACGAGTCCGAGATGTCCAAATTAAAATCCTATCTTGTTTCCGGTGAAACGCTCTCTAAGCTGGCTGCCGATTCTGAATTGGGACGCTATCTTCGCCTGGGCAAGGGAGAGGATCAGACAGGAGGGAGGCAAAAGGCTTCACTTCTTGCCAACACCCTGGAAGCCATATTAGGCGCTGTCTTTATTGACAGTGATTACAAGACTGCAAAAAGCGTTATTATCGACATGTTTTCTTCTATTATGAGTGAGGTGATTTTTAAGGACATTAATTTCGACTTTAAGACTGAGTTACAGGAGGCAAGCCAAAACATATTCAGTCAATTACCTGAATATAAACTGGTCGGAGAAATTGGAGACGATCACAATAAAACTTTTACATATGAAGTCTATTTGGACAAAAAGAAATACGGAGTCGGAAGCGGGAGGAATAAGAAGGCTGCTCAAACAAGCGCGGCCTCAATGGCTCTAAAAAAGCTGAGAGATGAAGAAACCTCCCTTAAGGAGTAAAAATTTCAGGAATTGAATTTTAGGAACAGACTGTCAAAAAAATATGGATACTAAAGAGTACATAAAAAGAAAAACCACAGAAGCCGCCAAAGGGGCCAGAGCATTGGCAAAGGCTGCGTCAAGACAAAAAGACGACGCTCTTCTCATAATGGCGGATAAGTTGAGAAATAACAGGACTTTATTAATCTCGGAAAACGAAAAGGACATCGAAAAGGCCTGGGATAAAGGCCTCTCTGCCGCCATGACAGACAGGCTCAGACTTAACGATAAACGAATTGACGAGATGGCCCTGGGCCTTGAAGAGGTCTCTAAAATGACCGATCCCGTAGGTGAAATAATAAATATGTGGACACGGCCGAATGGAATGAGCGTAGGGAGAATGAGAGTCCCTATAGGAACGATCTGCATAATATACGAATCCAGACCAAATGTAACCGCCGATGCAACCGGTCTTTGTCTGAAGGCAGGTAATGCTGTTATATTAAGAGGCGGCAGCGAGGCTGTAAATTCCAATAAAGCAATTGTCGACATATTGAAAAAATCCGTAAGCGAAGCAGGTATAGATGAAGGATCAATTACTTTTATAGATAATCCCGACAGAGCTGTCATCACCGAACTGCTTAAACTGGAAGGAGAGATAGACCTGGTGATCCCCAGAGGGGGCGAGGGACTGATAAGGAACGTAACCGAAAACTCGCGCATTCCTGTATTAAAGCACTACAAAGGCGTTTGTCACGTCTATGTAGACGGGGAAGCCGATTTAAAGATGGCTGAAGATATTGCCTTCAATTCCAAAGTGCAAAGACCGGGTACATGCAATGCAATGGAGACACTGCTTGTGGACAGAGAAATTTCCGACAGGTTTCTTCCATCTATGATTCGGCGCTTTCAGGAGAATGGGGTGGAAGTGAGAGCCTGCTCTGAAACACTAAAAATTTATCCCAAATTAAAAGAACTTTCCGAAAAGGATTATTACAATGAATATCTTTCCCTGATCGTTAACATAAAAGTTGTTCAAGGTATCGACGAAGCCATCGATCATATCAATCTCTACAGCTCAGCGCACACTGACACAATCGTCACAGGCAACTATTCCCGTTCGATGAGATTTCTCCATGAGGTAGACTCTTCCGCCGTGATCATTAATGCCTCAACCCGCTTAAACGACGGCGGCCAGTTCGGCCTTGGCGCAGAAATTGGTATTTCCACCGATAAAATACATGCCAGAGGCCCCATGGGCATCGAAGAGCTGACATGCAAAAAGTTCATAGTCCTGGGAGACGGACAGTTAAGAGAATAAGTAGCCGGTTACGGTAATCTGAGGTCAGCGATCAGTTATTAAAATCTTTTATAATACATACAACTGTCCTCTGATCCCTGTAAACGGTTACTACTCTTTATACTTTTCATGGATATCCATTACCTCGTCTCTGTTCTTCATAAACAACTCAACCAGATTGGGATCAAAGTGTATTCCGCTTTCCTTTTTCAACAGATTTAACGCTTTCTCGACGCTCCAGGGCTCCTTATAAGGTCTTCTGCTGGTAAGGGCGTCAAATACATCGGCAACAGCCACAATCCTGCCGTGAAGCGATATTTCCTCTTCTGCAATACCCTTTGGATATCCCCGTCCGTTCCATTTCTCATGATGATCCCTGGCGATGATCGCCGCTTCCTGCAATATTTCGTTCTCATCGTCCTGGAGAAGATTGTAACCGATTGTCGTATGGGTCTTAATAATATCGAACTCTTCGTCAGTCAGTTTTCCATTCTTCTTTATTATATTGTCGGGAATACCTATTTTCCCGACATCGTGCATAGGCGCCGTGACAATGAGATTCTCTACATCATCTCTCGATAGCCCGTATGCCCCGGCAATTACGGCACTGTAAAAAGCGACACGTTTCGTATGCAGCGACGTCTCTTCGTCTTTAAATTCAGCGGCAGTAGATAATTTATACACCAGCTTTATTTTGGTGTCATTGAGTTTTTCATAGAGTATGGCGTTTTCAAGTGTGCTTCCGATGTAGTTGGATATTAAAATAAGCAGTTCCGCATCATTGTTGGTAAAAAAACCTTTTTTCTTATTTACTACCTGGATAACACCGATAACGTTCTCATTCTTATCGAACAGAGGAACGGCAAGCAGACTCCTGGTTCGATAGCCTGTTTGTTTGTCGATTTCATCGTAAAATCTGAAATCATTATAAGCGTCTGTAACAATCTGAATTTCTCCGGTCATTACGACAAATCCTGCAATCCCTTTGTCGGCAGGCATCCTCAACTCCTCTACCCCGTGAGAAACTTTTGTCCAGAGTTCGTGTTTGTTTTTATCGAAAACAAAAATAGAACATCTGTCGGCATTGACAATATCCCTGGAAAAATCACCAAGGGTTTCAAAAAGAGCGTTTAAATTCGTTTCCCTTGATATCCGCTTGCCAAAGTCGATAAGGTGCCCTAATATTTCCTCATTATCCATATCGTGACTATTCTTAAAAAGAATGAAAGGTTTTGTCAATAATAATCCTTAAAAATCCATTAATCTGAATTGATTTTATGGATAAATTGAGGTACACTATACTTCCGAACCCGGTAAGCGGTCACCAATCACGGTTTAAGACATAAGAAAAAAATCTTGTGACCCTTTTGCACTCGATTTAATTTATAAGTGACCAAAGGGGAAAAATTATGCCCCAATCAAAAAAAATTGTATTCGCCGACAAGAAAAAATTGCCTGAAGAAGAAAAAAAATGGAAAATGGTCATCGCAGACGATGAAAAAGGGGTGCACGATACTACAAAAATAGTACTAAAAGAACTCACTTACAATGGCAGCAGGTTATCTTTTATCAGCGCCTTTTCCGCAAAGGAAGCAATGGAATTAATTGAAAACAATCCCGATACGGCAGTTGTTTTGCTTGATGTGGTCATGGAGGAAGATGACGCCGGATTAAAAGTAATTAAACACATCAGGGAGACATTAAAAAATGATTTGGTAAGGATCATTCTTCGAACAGGGCAGCCCGGGTACGCCCCTGAAACAAAGGTGATTGTTAAATATGACATTAATGATTATAAAGCAAAAGCAGAATTAACATCTGAAAAACTCTTCAGTTCCGTTGTATCAGCTCTCCGGTCATATCGTCAACTTATAGAACTGGATAACCTGCGCAAAGAACTGGAGATTAAAAATATTGAACTTGAAAAAGCCAATATTGAGATTAAAGAAACAAGCGATCAGTTGATTCAGGCGGAAAAACTCTCAGCCCTTGGGGAGGCCACTGCCGGAGTGGCGCACGAAGTGAGTCAACCATTAAACGGAATAAAGATCATAGCCCAGTCTTTAATAAGCGATATTAAGAAAGACAGACTGGAATTGGATTTATTGAGTCAGGATATGAGCGAAATCGTCGGTTTAGTCAATAAAATGGCTATGATTATCGATCATATGAGAACTTTCTATCGACGCTCCGAAGGCGGAATCAACGATAAAATAAATATAAACAGAGTGTTGAAAATGCCTTTTATAATTTTAGGAGAACAGCTTAAGAACCATAATATTGAAGTGATAGACCGATTAAGTCCTGAATTACCCGATGTACTTGGTGATCAGATACGGCTTGAACAGGTTTTTATGAATCTTATCAATAACGCCAAAGTTGCTTTAATGGACTGTAATAAACAAAAGAAAAGAATCGAGCTTACAACCTATGTAAGCGATCGATTCAAATCGGATGCTCCCTCTGTTGTAGCGGAAATAACAGATAATGGCAGTGGCGTTCGCGAGGACTTGAGAAAAAAAATATTCGAGCCCTTTTTTACGACCAGAGAAGCAGGGAAGGGCACCGGGCTGGGTCTGTCCATATCGAGCAAAATTATTGAGGAGCACGGCGGTAAAATCGATTTGGAAAGTGAAGTCGGCAAAGGAAGCACATTCAGAGTTATTCTTCCCTGCGCCGGAGAAAACAAATAGATAGCTACACGTACAAATCTATATCTGTCTTAGGAGGAGGGAATGCTCTGTGCGCTGTGGAGCTTTTTAGATCGTTAATGGCCTTTTCCAGCATCTCAATTCCGCTTGTACCTCTCCCGCCCCGCTGAGCAGCGGGAGCATGATCGGTACTGCCAATGTTTTCAAATGAAGGAATCAGAAATGAGTTGGGCGTACTGAGTTCTTTTATCTGCTGTTGAGCATTTTTGGACAGAGTAACTGCTTCCGAACTTTTATTGACAACCTGATTGTCATTGTTTCCTTTTACAGAGCTCAATGACCCTGCATTTATATTCGAACCGAAACCGGTTATCTCCATAACTATTCCACCCTTTTTTTAATATATCATAAAAGAATTAAATTTTCAAGGGTGTGAGTTTTCTCTTAAAATAAGGATAAAAAATAAAATGTAGATCAGATGGAAAATATATTGGAAGTTAATTTATTATTTCTTTAAGAGAATTATTATGCACAAAAGAGCAACTATTTTGGAATGTTAGATACGTGAATCCATATCTGGTTCAGGCTGTCACATATTGGATTCTTATTACCCTCTTTATTACCCTCTTTTAAGGGTATTACCCTTTTTTCTCCAAAGTGCTCCGGGACCTCGACCTAAACTGACAACTTCTCCTCTTTGTTTTAACTGTAACAGAACTTTTCTTATCATATCCTTACTCACTCCGGGACATGCATGTACCAAATCAGCTAAACAAAAGTCGCCCGTGAAAGAGCTGACGGATTTTTTTATAATATCAGTTTTTGCGCCTTTCGGACTTTTAAACTTACCGAGCCGCTCCTCAAATTCCTTATATGTACTTTTCAGAGTATAAAGAATATAATTAATATAGGGCCACGGATCATGTTTACCTTCATGCCAACGATGAGAACTCTGAGCAAGTGTCTCATAATAACGCTCCTTGTTTTGCTCTATTATCCTTTCAAAACTGATATAACGCCCGGCTTCATAACCAAGAAGATAGCACTGGAGGAGAAGTAAAAGACGGGAGACACGACCGTTTCCGTCTCTGAAAGGATGAATACATAGAAAATCAAGATTAAAGGCGGACAAAGCAATAAGGGGGTGTGTCCAACGTTTGAGCAGGCATTGATGCCAGAGATTGATTAATTCACTCATAAATATAGGCGTTTCAGCTGCCGACACGGTTTTAAATCTCACATGCACACGACCGTCAGGATATTTTTCTATAATATCGCTATCTTTATCTTTGTATTGCCCGGCATCCCAAATATCACCGCGAGCAAATTTATGCAACATAAGAACAGTTTCT
Source organism: Candidatus Magnetocorallium paracelense (assembly GCA_029001845.1). GTDB lineage: Bacteria > Nitrospirota > Thermodesulfovibrionia > Thermodesulfovibrionales > Magnetobacteriaceae > Magnetocorallium > Magnetocorallium paracelense. Next base: position 94,195 of record JAREWP010000054.1, read on the forward strand.
TCAGAAACCTGCAATTTAACATTTTGCTCATGAATGAGATTTAATGCATTTTTATATCCCCTGACTTCCTCTTCATCTCTATCTTGCAAATAAGCTTTACCAAGAATAACCGTACGGATACGTGACTGATCTACCGTCACGCCTTCAATACGATTTGATGATACAGCACTTTCTATTAAAGCATGCTCTTTTAAAGCCTTCAGCCTTTGCGGTGATTGCATAGTAAACAGTTCCTGCCTGCCTTTAGCCTCACCCAGGTCGGCAAGATACCAGGAAGTTGTTGCAGGAACTGTTTCAGGTTTTGATGCAAAAAGTTTCAGTGTTTTCATATTTTATTGGTGATTTATTGACAGGTAAAGGTCAATGTCATTAACTTAAGGGTTGAAGCGCCTTCCGACAGAAGCGGGTCATGTCTGAGAAGGCGCAGCGAAGCGGAGCCTTCGAGTTTAGCCGATGAAGGCGGAAGGTGCTTTACTCCTTAAGTTAATGACATTGTGGTAAAGGTTATAAATCTTTAGCGAATTATAAAGCATCGGCATAGAAGAGTTTTCGAATTAGAGAAGAGTGGAAGAAAGAGTTACGGAAAACATCATAAGTTATATCTACTCAGCGTTTCAAATTGAGTAAGTCATTCATCAACTCATCTTCCGTAGCTACGGTCTTAATATTGGCTTTAAAGGCGTTTTCCGCAGTTATCAAATTGATCATTTGAGCGGCCAGGTCCACATTGCTGCTTTCAATGGCGCCCGAATTCAGACTGCCCAGCCCCCCGGTCCCGGGACTTCCGACGATCGCTTCCCCTGACTCTGCCGAAGCGCTGAATAGATTTCTCCCCTCCGATACAAGCTCCTGAGGAGCATTAAAGTTTGCAAGAGCCAGTCGGCCTATCTCTTCGGTTTGACCATTCGAGAACGTTCCGGTTATTACGCCGTCACTGCCTATGGAAATACTTTCAAAGGCGCCGGCTCCATTGCCGTCCTGATCGACATTCAAAAGCTGAAAATCTCCGGAATACTGAGTCGTTCCCTCGGCGCCTGTACCACCTTGAGACAATCCCGCACCAAAATCAAAAGTAATATTCTGTGGATTCGCCACACCCTGCCCGAAATCGAAGCTTACAGGCCCCTGGTTATCGGACACCAATGCGCCCTGTTGATCGAATGTCAATGTCTGCGACCCTTGAGCCTGCATAAGATTACCGGAGGCGTCTTCAGAGGCGAAATTAACTTCCCATGCATTATCCCCTGTCTTTGTAAAATAGGCGTTAATGTCGTGAGAAGCGCCCTCTGAATCATAAACAGTAAGGGAAGTGGAAAAATTGTAGTTTTGAGGCCGGTTGTTTACGTTCGAAAAATTACCGTTTACTCTTTGCGCCGATGAGTCAAGATTCAGACTCAATGAGACATTTGCGGTTTGAGCCGGCTGAGAGAGAGAGGAAGAGGCGTTCAGATCGCCTGTATTTCCTGTAAAACCCCCTGCCCCGTTTGCCTGGAAGCCCTGTACTCTGTATCCGTCGGGGTTGACTATATAGCCTTCCCGATCCATGGAAAAATCACCGGCACGAGTATAAAGAGAACGTCCGTTACCATCTTTTACAATGAAAAAGCCCTTACCTTCGATGGCGAGATCGAGGGAGTTGCCACTGTTTAAAAGGGGGCCCTGTGACATGAGAGGGGAAACACTGTTAACAAAGCTTCCCTGAGTGATATTTCCCTGACCGGAAAGGGAACTGACAGAGACACTTTTTTCTTTATATCCGGCAGTGTTCAGGTTGGCGATGTTATTGGCAGTAACATTTACTTTTGTTTTGTTTGTTTTTAAACCGCTTATTGCGCTGTTAAGAGCATCGATCATAATTACCTCCCGGAACCTGCATGTTGGAGATTGAAGCAACCGGAGTATATATTATTTATCGGCTATTATAAAAAAATCTTTAAAGATATTTTTTAACCATAACTGTCTTTTTCTATTATTATACTATTTATATTCTCTTTCCTGCCTATGGGCTATCAAGTTAGAAATCTATGAATGTCGATTTCGTGAACCTTTGGACATTAGTGGGCAGACATATCAAATGCTCAGTGTTTGCTCTCAAAATCTGAATTATATAAATATCACGTAAAGACTTTAAATATTTGCACCTCTCCTGGTAGACTACTACAGCAACTTCTATACAGCCGAAAAAGCAACCTTTGATTTGAGATCGCAGCTAAAGGTTACAAAATTCTATCAGTAAAAAGGAATCTGGTTAAGTATGGAAAAAAATAAAATTCTTATCTGTGAAGATGAATCTATTCTTGCCCTGGAATTGGAAGGCAGATTGACCAAAATGGGTTATTATGTCGTTGGTTCTGTCGATTCCGGAGAGGAGAGTATAAAAAGCGCTGAAAAGTCCAAACCCGACCTTGTATTAATGGACATACACCTGGCAGGTAAAATGGACGGTATAGAAGCTGCCGGTGAGATACGAAGTCGTTTCGATATCCCTGTCCTCTATTTGACCGCTTATTCCGATAATGAAACACTACTACGCGCCAGAATAACAGAACCTTTCGGCTATCTGTTAAAACCCTACCAGGAGAGGGAACTCCATGCGGCAATCGAGATGGCCTTATATAAACACAAGATGGAAATGAAATTAAAAGAGAGAGAACAGCGTCTTGCCGTAACCTTGAAAAGCATTGGCGATGCAATTATTTCGACCGATGAAAAAGGCGCTGTTACTTTTATGAATCCACAAGCTGAAAAGATGACCGGTTGGACCTTTAAAGCAGCATTTGGAATGGACATAACTGATATTTTCAATATTAAAATCAATGATTCATCCTCCCCGAAAAACATTTCCGAAATGAAGAGCTTTAATGACGCCATCGTCTTTGGCCTGAAAGACGATGTTCTTCTCATTTCCAAAGACGGAAGAGAGGCCCCCATAGTGTACAACATATCCCCTATTACTGATGATCGAGGAAACGTATCCGGCGGCGTCCTGGTCATTCATGATTTGAGCGAAAGACAAAAAATAGAAGAAAAGCTGCTCATGTTGGAAAAAGCTTTTGAAACAATGCAAATAGGTGTTACCATCACAAACAAAGAGGGTATCATTTTGTATACGAATTCCGCAGAAGCGAGAATGCACGGATTTCCTATGGAAGCCATGATCGGCAAAGACGTCAGAACATTTGCTCCATACGAGTTGTCAAAACCAATGAATCTTGAACAATTGGAAGAACTGAGAAGCTGGAAAAGGGAAAGTATTAACCTTAGAAAAGACGGCGCCACCTTTCCGGTGCAGTTAATGTCCGACCTGGTGATAAACAGCTCTGACGACGTCATTGGTATTGTTACAAGTTGCGAAGACATTTCAGAGCGTAAACGAATGGAAAAGGAGTTACAGCAGTACAGTCGTCACCTGAATGACCTGGTAACGGAGCGAACCGGACAATTAACAAAAACCAACGATCAGTTACGCCACGAAATTGCGGAAAGAAAAGAGACCGAGAAAAAGTTGGAACAACTCCTTGATGAATTAAAGAACAGTCAGGACCAGCTCATACAATCGGAAAAAATGGCCTCTCTCGGCCAATTGGTAGCCGGTATCGCCCACGAAATTAATAATCCCCTTGGATTTCTAAAATCCAATATGAATAATTTACAAAAATTCATAAAAAAGATCGTTGCTTTTATTAATACCTGTGAGCAGTCGGATTTGTCTGAAGAGGCCAGAGAGAGAATAAACAAAAAAAAGGAAGAGATCCAATACGATTACCTTATGCAACGACTCAACAAGATTATCGAAAGTTCGGGTATAGGAATCGAGCGAATGAAAAAAATTGTCCTCGATTTAAAAACATTCTCAAGATTGGATGCATCGGAACTAATCGATACGGATATTAATCGCTCCATTGACTTGACATTGGATTTGCTCGTTCATGAATATAAAGACAGGATTAAAATTATTAAAGAGTATGGCAATCTCCCTGAGGTGCAGTGTTACAGTGCGAAACTCAATCAGGTTTTGATGAATTTATTGATAAACGCCTGTCAGGCGATTGAAGGAGAGGGAGAGATAAGAATAAAAACCGAAACAGAAGATGAAACGGTCCTTATACAAATCGGCGATACAGGAAAGGGGATACCAAAACATCATATAAGCAAAATATTCGATCCCTTTTTTACGACAAAGCCGGTTGGAGAAGGAACCGGTTTAGGTCTCTCGATCAGTCACAAAATTATCAAACAACATGGCGGTAGTATAACAGTTGACAGTGAGATCGACAGAGGAACGACATTTTCAATTACGATTCCCAGGAAAGTTTAAACTAAAACAGCTGTCAGCGATCAGCCTTCAGCTAAAGAAATTATGAAGAGACACCAATATGCCAATTATATCGATAGATTTGTTCTTTTACCTAACCCGGCAAGCCGGAACCAAACAGGTTTCCTGTTGCGTTTTAATGACAAATGACAAAATCCAAACTTCAAATCAAATCCAAATGACTAAATGTCAAAAACTGTTTACTTCCCTTTTTTGACATTTGAGCTTTGACATTGATATGGCCTTTGAGCTTTGAAATTTGACATTCATAAATATTGTTACTTTTTTTCGCACAATTTCATTTATAAGCGATTGATAGTCTTCAGCCTTCAGTCTATCAGCCTGAATAATCATCTCGGTTTTTTTAAAGATTTGTACAATAAATAACCTGCAAAACCGCCTATTACCGGCCCTGCCGCAGTTACCGACAAAGCACTGATAGCGGCAACGCTGCCGCAGGCCGCTTTGGCAATCAATCCGCCCATACCAATCGAATATCCCGTTATACCGCTTACACCTCCGGCTGCAACAGCAGGGGCCGAAGTCGCGACGCCTCCGAGAATCGCGCCGGTGCCTGAAACAAGAGAGACCGCTGCCACATCTTTGTCTTTTACATCGGATTGTGAATTGTTCGTTTGTGAAGTTTCGGACATCTTTTTCTCCTTGTATAAAAAGCAGTCAGCTGTCAGCAATCAGCTTTCAGCTAAATGAATTCCTGACATCACACTTTAAATAAGCATCACCTTAGGGGTGAGTAAAAATAAGGCTGTAAGCAGATGTAATTAAAAAGCCGACAGCTGATGGCTGATTGCTAAATGCTTTTTTTAGTTATTGGCATAATATCAGATTTTTCTTTAGCTGAAGACTGACCGCTGATATCTGACTGCTGTTATTAGTTATTATTTCACTGACTGCCATATCCAAGTCACAAAATTTCTTCAGTCTAAACACCTGATTGGAAACAATCTCTTAACAGACCTCCGATCCCTGACCTCTGTGAACAATTTTTGTCTAAATCAGTTTGAACTGATTCATAAGGCCTGTTAGTTTCTTCTTCTCTACAGGCTTTATTAAATATGAGGTGCATCCACCCATATAATATGCCTTTGAGACCTCATCTGCTGTATCCACTGTCGTCGTCATAATAATTTTTACTTCCTCTTCCATGCTCACCCCAAGACTCTTTTCCTTTTCTCTGATAAGTTTTAATGCCTCCTGACCATCCATTTCAGGCATCAGGATATCAAGACATATGAGATCATATGGTTGTTTTTTCTCTACTGCAGAGCAAAAAGAGTCTACCCCTTCCTTTCCGTTTTCAGCCGTTTCGATTTCACCATACTCAGAAAGCATACCGGCCATCATCTCACGAGTAGTCAGATCGTCCTCAACAACAAGTATTCTCACTATCGCCCTCCTAACCCGGCATAGCCGGAAGCAAATTAAAAGTTCACGTTAAGCTGCTGACGAAGCAACTTTTCCTTTACTCCCTCTCCCCTCAAGGGGAGAAGAGATTTGAAAAAATATTTTGAATTTCCTGAGCTGAAGGCTGACCGCTGACTGCTGTTTTTAGAATTAAACTAAAATGGAATTATCTCATTTCCTTCTTTGAGACTTTGCGTCTTTGTGTGAGAAAAGAAAAACATTCAGACAGCGGTCATCCACACCCGGACTATTTGAGAAGCTTAAAGGAGATATCCATCCTGCTTTCAGCCTCTTTAAACATATTCGACATGCGCTTTAAAACTGTGTTATAGCCTCTGATGTAAGGCAATTTATATGCTTTTTTCCCGCTAATTCTTCCTAAACCTTCCTCTATATCCCTCAATTTTTTAAGAACGATCGCCTTGTCATTTTTTATATCGTCGAACTCGGCAATAAGGTGATTTTTAATGGTTCTGCACTTGTTTATATCTGCCTTTACATTTTTCACGCCCCTCTGGAGATTATTTATTTCTTCGATATCCTTTTCCTTTCTAACAAGGGATTCATTAATATCCTCCTGTATCGCCTTTGCCCTGTGCTCATTAATCTCTATATCGTTCTTTACATCCGTAATTAGTACATCCACGCCTTCCATCTCGGATTTAAATTTCTCGATAGACTCCTTCAAACTGCTGTTTTCGCCTTCCAGATTATTTATATTTTCCTTAATTTCACGAATTTCAGACAAAAGTTCCATAATTTCTTCGTAGGTGTCGGTTACGGTTTCTTCTGCGGACTCATCTACGATTTCGGCAATCTCTTCAATATCCATACTATCACCTCATTTAAAAAGCCGCTTGAAGCGGGAAATTTAATAATTACTGTTCAGTTGCGAATCATCCTAAAAGAGCACTTAGCTGTCAGCCATCAGCTATCAGCCTTTTAATTACAAAGCTTTGCTGTTTAAAACGCTTTCACCCTTAAGGTAATGCTTATTATTGACGCAATATCGGTATTTTCCCGGGCTGAAAGCTGATCGCTGATACCTGACGGCTGTTTTTAGGATCATTTGTTTCAAAGCAAATATTTTATAAATCTCTCTTCCGAAAATAGATTCCGAAGAGATTATTTTTAGTAACCGCAAAGCTCAGGTTGGGCGAGAAGAAAAAATTTTTATGCTTCGCGCCCTTCGTGAACTTCGTGGAAAAAAAGAAGTTTAACGTTCTATATTCGCAATTACTTCCCTTTTATTCATCATCCTGCGGTCCGTAAAAAGACCTTTCCGAGCTTATTTTCGTTTCAGCCAGTTTGGAATGAAGATCGCTGAGTGAGTTTCTGGACTCTCTCAGATCATTGGAAAGCTTCATATTTTCATAGCCTCTCCTGTTATATTTCTCGTTTAAAGAATCCAGCTTTCTGCGGAGAACCACTCTCTCGCCATTTAACGTATTAACCTCTTTTTCATAGGAGTTGATTTTTTCCACTGCCGTGTCCATTCTGACTTCGAGATAAGTGATTTCCTTTAACAGATCCGACTTTTCCTCTTCCAGCTCTCCGACACGCTCTTTATGAAACTTGGCGTCCGTCTCCATTTCCTTTACTTTGATCTTCATGTCGTGCAGCAGGGGCTGAACTTTATTACGCTCCTCCGTCAAATGCTCTATCTCGGCAAGTAACTCCTTTTTAGAAGGTATCTCCTCTTCCAGGTACTTTATTTTTTCTTCATCCTTAGCCTGTTTGACTTTTAATTCTGCAATCACCTCTTTTGACGCCTTCAAATCCTTTTCCAGAGTTGCATTAATGGATATAACTTTCTCCATCTGAGATTCCATATTCCTGATAGTGGAAAACATCTCCTGGATCGTCTTACCTATATCTATTGTACTGCCGGCTGACTTAAGAAGCTCAAGGCCCTTAATCTCAGGCATAAGATTTCTGTTCAACAGAGCAGGCGGAGAAAAATCCCTATCATCGGAACCTTCATCTGAGTGTTCATAAAAGCCTTTCATTGTTTCGGGCTCCTGCTCGTCCATACCGGGGACATCAATTTTAGGAATATCCGTATAATCCATAACTACTCCTTTTTATAATATAAAACTTTAGCGTTTCTCTCTACTTCCTTAACTTTGTCATAGAGATCCTTCATCGATTTTGCGGCCATACTTATCTTTTCATCAAGGCTGTCGATTTCACCATATCTGACAGGTATCTCATCTTCGAACATACCTATTTTACTCCTGAGAGTTGAAATCTCTCCTTTCATGAATTCGCTCTCCATTATCGTATCGCCGAGTTCCTGAATGTCATTTTCAAGCTCTCTGGCTAAAGAATTATATTCCTTTTGAAGGCGTTTTCTCTCTGACTCGATAAAATCGATTTCCGACTGAATGGAGTTTTCCTCTGACAAAGGCTTTACAAGTTGTTTCTTTGAATTGCGAAGACCGTTTTTAAGTCTTTTTAGTTCGTTTTCCTTCTCATAACGGTTCATCTCCTGCTCTTTGGTTTTATAAACAAGAGTGTGGTTTTCCTTCTCCAGCCTTTCGACTTCGCTGCGCAACCTCTCCTTTTCGGAAAGAAGATCCCTTTTATAGACAAGAAGAGACTCCTTTTTTTCGGAAATATTCTGTAAAATAGAGTTTTTATTGTTTCTCCATAACTCTTCAGTTAAATCGACCGAACGTTCGGGCAAAAAATCTGTCTCCGACATGGCTCTACTCCGTTCCCATTATTTTTTTAATAATATCGGCTTTTGTGAAGGACTCATCCACTTCCACGCCCCCTTCGCCGGCAAGAGCAATCAGCTCGGACTTGGTTTTATTCCTGAGTTGGCTAAAGGAAAATCCTGGAGTATCGGAATCTGTCTCTTCCAAGGTTTCTCTCTCCTCTTCCCCTTCATCCGATCTTTCCGGTAAAGCAATCTCTTCACTGTCGTCCTCTGTCGGAATTTCTTCAGAAGTCTCGTCAGCACCGGACGGATCGGATGCAAAGTCATCGCTTTCAGCCTCCTGATCGGGAACCGAGTCAAAGGAGGGCTTTAAAAAATCTTCATCTGAAGATGGGGAAGCAAAAGGATCGTCCTCTTCCGGCAAGTCGGTATCAGAAGTGGAATGCAGAGCATTTTCCTCACCTGCCGCATCACCGGGCATTGCGGACTGAGAATCCGTCAATGTAAGCTCGACCTTCTTAATTCTCTCATCCTGCCACCACTGCTTAAGACCGTTAATTGCCTCGCTCATGGCTTTACCGGTTAAGTCGAGGTCTATATTTATCTCCTCTTCCGTAATAGTCTTTATTGCATCAAGCGACTTTTCCCTTATTTCCATGCTTCCGTCGCCAAGCATTCTCATTAACGGCAGAACGGCTGACTTATCCTTAATATTGGCAAGAGAGGAAACAGCCGCCTTTCTTACCTTTTCCTCTTTATCCTGAAGCGTCTGTACAAGAGCAGGCACGGCATCGCCCTGGTCTTTCCATCCAAGATAGGTAGCTGCATTCTTCCTTACTTCAGGGTGCTCGTCTTTGAGAAGCGCCAAAAGCACGGGAACGACATCATCGTCTCCGGCAAGCTTATAAAGCCCTCTCATGACTCCCAGACGAACTTTGTAGCTTTCATATCCTGTCATCTGCTTTAACAGAGATACGCACTCGGTGTCTTCCAAACGAATGAGGGAGTTTACAATTTCTGACATTAAATAGGGATTACCGAATCTTACAGTTTCCATCAATACAGGTACGGCCGCTTTATTACCTGTTTTTCCCAACTCAGAGGCGGCCAGTATTTTAATCTCCAACTCATCGTCCAGCAAATCGTAAGATATCTTCTCGAATATTGCTCTGTCCGACTCCGTCTCAAAAGTACCTTGCATCACAGCTTTATCGATAGCGCTCTTTACATAGGAAGGCGCATCCTTCGCCAAAGAGGCCGGATTTTTCTTCAATAATTTAAAATCTTTTAAGCCTTTGCCCTTTTCAACGGCCGGCTTGCCCAAGACGCCGGCTTCATCGATTTCAGTGAGACGATTTTTCAATCTCTCGACTTCTTTTTCATACTCTTTGGCGTCGTTGATTAATTTCCGAACATTGTCAGACTCGAGATCCTCGGCGCCTGCTCCTTCTTTACCAATCTCTGCATATACAGAGTTGATTTTTTCCTCATATTCTCTGATCTTTGCTTCAATCTTTTTTCGATCCCCGGGTTTTGTAATTCCAAACTTCACACTACTCGGTATCATCCCCTTTGTCTTCGCAGGCAGGGAACCTGCCGCGGACATTGTCAAAGAAAAACTTTTCTTAGTCAGGGAATAGCTCTTACCTAACAAATTGACACTTGCATCGTAAGTATATAATACAGCACTGCCGCCTGCATTCAGCACCTTAGCCATGCCGCCTAAAAAACCTTCCCTCTTTTTTGTTACATTCTCCATATGAAACCTCCCTGTTTAAATCTTTATAACAGATTCACCTCACAAAACGCTGCAAAACCAACAAGGCTTAACAAGGCGCTATTGTTATCCTCACATCTCCGGTATGCAGGACTTCATTCATTATTTTTTGTTTAAGTTCACCGACGATACCATAAGAATCTGACAAACTCTTCTCTCCCTCGGCAGTAATCTCTAAATCGAGTTCCCAGGAATCTCCCAACCTCCTGCCTCTCAGACTGGCAATACCGGTAACGCCTTCGCTCAAAGTAACAATATGACGAACCTTATCCAGAACGTGATCAGGAATGGAAATGTCCATTAATCCTGCAATTCCGTCCTTTGAAATATCAAAACCTACTTTAACGACTGTCAGCGCAATCAAAATAGCGGCGACATGATCAGCTGCAGGCCAACCCATTACAGCCAGGATGACACCCCCCACAATGGCAAGAGAAGTAATGGCGTCCACACGATTTTCAAAAGCGGAAGCCAACATGGCGGGACTGTTATTTTTTTCTCCCACGCATCTCAAATAGCGATACAAAATCTCGCCCGCCAGTGCTGAAATCAATCCGCCTGCCAATGCCGCATAATCAGGTGTTTCAATAAGTCCCTTACTTAAATGTCTGATGTTATCAAATAAAAAAACCAGAGAACCGACCAATAAAAGCGCTCCGATAAAAAGGGAAGAAAGAAACTGCACCTTCCCGTATCCGTAGGGGAATCTGCTGTTCGGTTTCCATAAAGAGATTTTAACGCTCATCAGCGTTATGCCTCTCGATAAAAAATCTGCAAAAGAATGCAGCCCGTGAGCGTTCAACGCAACGCTGCCGGTTATAAATCCCAAAATATTTTTAAAAACCGCCAATCCCAAAGCAGCATAAAGCCCCACCCAAGCTGCCCTTTCATAACACTTCTGACACTCATCTTTTATCATATTGTAAAGATATATAAGCTGCCTCTGACAACAATTTGTCTCTCTTACTCCCTGTCTCTTAGTGGTAAATTGCTGTAGGGTCCTTGTTACGTTATCGCTTCCCCTACCCTCACCCCTCACCTTAATCCTCTCCCCTCAAGGGGAGAGGAAACTTATAAAGGAATTTCTACGAAATCCCTCAATCCCTCAATCCCTCAATCCCTCAATCCCTCAATCCCTCAATTCCTCAATCCCTCAATTCCTCAATCCCTCAATTCCTCAATCCCTCAATTCCAATCAAACCCTTATAACCCCAAAAATTAACTTAACAGCCACCAAAAGCAGCATAAAAGCAATAATCTTCTTTATTTTTTCCGATTCCGTCATAACGGCGATGCTTGCGCCGAAATATGCACCCAGAATGGTGCCTATGCCTATAAAAACAGCATAGTCCAAATCAATTGTCTTTAAACCTGCAAATATAATCAAACCGAAAAAGCTGCTTATAACGATCATAAAATGAGAAGTGGCTGCTGCTATGTGGATGGGAATACCAAGGAAGCTCATCAAAGGCACATGTATCAGACCGCCTCCTATGCCAAAGAGACCGGAGACGATTCCCACAAGAAAACTACCGGAGCACCCGATTGAGAGATCAGGAGAATAGGTGTGGACCTCGCCCACTGCATCGTAAACAACTCTCTCCTTTGGAGCCGTCGCTGCATTGCCGCAGATCAAATAGAATTCTCTTGTAAAAATCAGGATATAAGACATTATTAACAGCAGCAGTGAAAAGAGAATGGAAAACATAACAAGACTGAACTGTTGAGCCGCCAGAGCCCCTATGACAACGCCGGGAGCGGCAAAAACTGAAAATTTTATTCCTAATTCATAATCAATTCGTTTCTGAGACATATAAGAGAAAGTACCGGACAGAGCATTCAAAAAAACGACTGCCATGGAAGTTCCGATGGCATGTTGAGGGGAAAAACCATAAAAAATTATCAGAAGAGGGACGACAAGAAAGCCGCCGCCGGCGCCTATAAGTGTTCCAACCCCGCCGATTATGACACCGAGTATGACAATAGGAATAATCTCGAAAAAGGAGTCTATCAGATCATGTCTGGCGTCAGATACGCCTGTCGAGGCGCATGAAATGAGGGAAAAGGCCATCATTAGAATAAAAATAACTCTATACATTTTATTTTAATAAACAACTCTGCTCAACAGGAGTTAAGCAAAGCTTAAAACCAGTACACGAAGGTCACGAAGTTTAAAATTCTGTGATCTCTTCGTGTTCTTCGTGGTAAAAACAACTTGATTTATTGAACACAAATCAATTAGCAAATGCCAACGTTACTTTCCTAACACCTCAAACCCGGCGCGCAACCCGGCAATGGCCTGTTTATATTCTCCCGCCAACTCTTTCATAGAAGTATTGAGCGGACTTAAGTCATTCATTAAGGGGTTGACCAAGTCTCTGAACTTCTCGTTTACCTCTACGTCGAGATTGAGCAACTTCATTATCCTTTCCGCGTTTTCGACCTCTTCTCTTTGCGTATGGAGTTCCTCTAGTCTCTCCTCGGCAGTGGCTGAAAAAACCTTCTCCTCCTCTGTCTTTTCTTTAAGTTTGTCGATCTCTGATGTCAGTTTATCATTTTCGAAACGTGTATTTTCGATATCATTATTTAGAGAGAACTTACTTTTTCTCAGTTCCTCGACTTCTCTTTCAAGCGATTCTCTGTCTTCCACGGATTTAAGAGATTCCACCTCTTTTCCAAGATCGTCTCTCTCTGAGGTGAGCTTATCCTTTGTAGAAGTCAGTTCATTCAATTTTTCATTCAATGTGGAGAGCTCAGCCTCGATTTTGGTCAGCTCCTGCTCGCCCTTTTCGATTTCTTTCTTAGTAGCAATCGTTATCTCCTCAGCCTCTTTTTGCTTTTTCCTCAACTCCTCTAAATCTCTATATGGCGGTATCTTACTAATAAAATCCTTTTTCCTCTCATTAAATTCAACGATATCATCTTTAAGTGTTTTGAGAACCCCCTCTTTGGCATTCAATTCCTCTTCGATCGCAGCTCTCTCAGACTCACTCCTAATGAACTTCTCCTCTATTCCCCTGTAACCGGCTTCCAGGTTTTTAACTTTTTTACTTTTTTCCTCAACAAGACTTCTTCTCTCATTCAACAAAGCAATTTTTTCATCCAGATCGCGGGATCTTTCAAGATTTTTCTTTAACGTGATCTTTTCGTCTTTGAACTTCTTCAGCATCTCCCTGGTATCGACCAAAACAGGTTCTATTTCATCAATCTGCTCTAAAGTCTTTTGCAGTTCTCTCTCTACGATTAAGGCCCTCTCTTCGATATAAGCGAGTTCCTCCTCCATCTTGAGAATACCGGTGCGCAGAATTTCCCTTGTTTTTTCTACAACCAGATCGGAGCCCTTTTCACTTATGAGATCAAGAATCTCTTCACTGCTTATTTTTTCATCAATATCAATCTTCATCCTTCCGCCTCTACTAAATTCACTAAAGATTTTCTTATTTCATCCATAAGGGTCAGCTCTTTCCCGATCTCCTTATTCTCTAACAGGACCCTCTCAAGATTGGCCGTAACCTGCTCATTCACTTTATCGGATTCCCTTTTACTTTCTTTGGCTTTTTTGATCGCCGCAATTGTTTGCGAAAACCTGGCGATTCCCTCTTCAACGGCTGTTATCGTCTCCCTCATTTCAGTATTGCCCTCGGAAAGTTCTTTAAGAGCCCCCTCGCTGTTGCCGAGTTCCTCTCTCAGGCCCTCCTCCTTCTCCTTTAAAGGACTAAGTTCTTTTTCCAGCGTATCGGTCTCTGACTTTAACTCCTCTCTCTCTTTAAGTAGTGTTTTTACCTCTTCGGCTTTTCTCTCGAGTTCGGCCTTCCTGGTTCTTAATGAATCTATTTCCGACTCAAGGTCCCTGGTCTGAGATTCTGTTTGATTTACAGAGTCCTTTGATTCTTTCGCCGCTTCGGAACGATTGGAAATGTTATCCTTCAGGTCTGCCAATTCCGCCTCGAAACGACCTTTTTCCACAAAAGCACCGGCAACATCCTCCATTCCTGCCAGTTCCTCTTCCAGTTTTTTTCTTTCCGGCGCCTTTTCCGATATCTCCATAGATACGATTCCCAGACGTTTTTCGTTCTCTTTCCCGGATTGCAAATTGTCTCTGACCTTGATATCCATTTTGGATATATCTTCGGTAAGAGAAGTCTCCTTTTCGGACAACTCGGCCAAGGCAGCTTCCTGCCTGTCAAACTCATCGAGAATCGCGACCGGATCGCCAAACTTCTCCATTTTTTTTCTTAAAACGAAGAGTTCATTTTTAAGCGTCCTGATTTCCTCTTCACTCAAAGAGAGCTCCCCCATATTGGAAGCCAGACGCTCCTTCTCTCTTAAAAGAAGATTTGAATTACGATTGACTGTCTCTGTCAGATTATCCAGTTTCGACTTGAGATTCGAATATTTATCTCTGATTAAAGAGATGTCGTTTTCGTTGTTGCTGCCTTTGTAATCGATTGACAAAAGGAGGTGCAGTTCCGTATCTTTTATGTAAAGAGTAGATTTGGTTTTTTCCTTCTCACTCATGATTATCTCCCCATGGAAAATTTTTCCCACTGTTCCTGAATCTTTACAAGCTTTTGTTCGGCGTCAGCCTTCTCTTTTAAAGCTCTCTCTGCAACAGCTCTGGTGTTTTCAAGTTCTCCATGAAGTGTGGTGATCTGTTCTTTTACTTCATCTATGGCGCTAAAGCTCTCTTTCAGCTCCTGTATTTCCATATTAAGTTCAGCCTTTTCAGTTTCAAGTCTCCTTATGTGACCGTTCAGTATTCTTACAACATCCTCCCCCTTTTTATCGGACTGCTCCATAAGCTCCTCGGAAGAAGCTTTTTTCGCTTCAAAAACGGAATCCACCTCTTGTATGGAAGTAAGGATTTTTTCCAGAATTGAGGATTTTTCAGCCTCACTTTTTTGTAATATATTCTGAATCCGTGAACTGTCAATCATAACAACACCCCTTTTTGAATACTATATTTAATGTAATGAAAACCAATCAATCATCAATCGTAAAATCGTCAATCATATTAGTTCCCCCTTACTTTGGGAGCACTCTTTGCCTCACTCTCCGATTCGAATACCTCGGCAGGTTCGAACCGGAAAATCATATTAAAAAGATTACCGGGAAACATCTTTAATCTGGAATTAAAAAAATTCGAAACCTTATTATAATTAAGCCGCATATCAGCTATCATGGTTTCAGTGTCAGATAACTCGGCCATCAGAGTGCGATAAGCCTCTGAGGCCATTAATGCCGGATAGGCCTCTGCAACGGCCTGAAACTTGGACAAAAAGGACATATCTATCGGCGGCGTGTCACCGGCCTGTTTCATCGCCTCCTCTATAGACTCAACAGCAGCTCTCACATCGGCGGCATGTATAAAAACTTCCTTTTCATAGGCTGAATAATTATTGACTGCAATAACCAGATTGGGAATCAGGTCTTTTCTTCTCTGCAACTGAGCCTCAATCTGAGCCCACTCCCTTTTGACATTGTATAAATTCATAGTAAAAAAGTTGTAGTAGTAGATACCTCCGGAAATTGCGGCGATAGTCAAAGCCACAATCGCCAGCTTGATGGCGGCGGACTGCCTTGTCCACAAGGCGTTCCTGATCGCGACCAGAGGATTCAGTCTCCTGATCCGGATCGCCGGAGAAGCCTCAATAAGTTCAAGCTCCTTAGCATAAAGCTTCCTTAATATCTGATTCATCTGGCTCATGATTAAAATATAAATTTTCGATTGACGATTGTCGATTTTCGAATTTTTTACACTAAAAAATCAATCGTCAATCGTCAATCATCAATAGTCAATAGTCAATCGAAAATCTTATCCTTTTACAACAACATACATCGGGCTGCCGCCTCTGATTATATCCAACACAAAGCCGTCCCTTATACTCACGCGATTGGCTATGTTTATGAAAGAGTTCATGTCCCGGACCATCTCTTTGTTCACCGCTTTGATTACATCGCCCCTCATAACTCCTGCCGCCCTTAATATCCCGTCGGCATCGGTCACATAGACGCCTGTCTTGACAAAGGGTTTAATTGCCGCTCTGAGAGGAGAGATCTCCGACCCGAACCAGTTAAACTCCTTAACCTGCGCCATTTGAGGACCGGGCAGAAAATCCGGCGTCACCGTTGTGCGTACTTTCACGGTTTTGCGAGAGCCGTTTCTCATAAGAACCAGATCAAAGGACTTACCGATTTTCTTTGACCTCAAGTGTTTCCTGAAGGATTTCACATCGAGCATGCGTCTGCCATCAGCTCTCATAATGATATCGCCTCTTACTAAAAGCCCGTCTGCAGGAGCGCCCGGATAGACCCTGTCAACAAGAACGCCTCCTGCATGAAGGAGATTGAACTGTTTAGCAAGTACAGGATCTATATCCAACAGGGAAGCACCGATAAAAGGAGTTCCTGTCTGAGTATTGCCGGCAACGGGAAGAGCCAGTCCCGGTTTTATTTGATTCGGCGTAATCGGGGGATTTAACAATTGCGGATGACACTCCGTACAACGGCCTCTGTAAGCATGGGGCGGTGTTACAATCTGACCTCCCGCCATTCTGTATGTATTCCCCGATTGCCGGCCGGCTCTCCCCCATCTGGCAACCTGCCCTCCGGCAACCTGAGTAACGGAGTTTCTGAAATCCACGACTCCCGCTACCAGTGTGGAAGCCTTGTTGACCGGAATTGCGAATCCTATGCCGCTAAAAGTTCCGGTAGGTGAATAAATGGCAGTATTCACTCCGATTACTTCACCGGCAGTGTTTACGAGAGGCCCTCCGCTGTTGCCTCTGTTGATGGGCGTATCCGTTTGCAATACGCCATCGTAAATCTTTCCGCCAATATTGAGAGTCCTGTTTCGGCTGCTTATAATACCGGTTGTAACCGTATGGTCGAATCCATAGGGACTTCCCAAGGCGAGTACCATGTCACCGGTTCTCACGGCGTCGGAATCTCCAAGTACGGCATAGGGAAAAGGTCCGACTCCCAAAAGTCTCAGAAGTACAAGATCCGTCGTTTTATCGACATTCACGACCTTCACCTTATAAGTCTTGGCGCCCTTGGGATCGTATGTCGTGGCTTGTAATGCAGTAGCGCCGGCAACGACATGGAGGCTGCTGATTGCGAATCCCTTGGGATCGACAATAATCCCGGAACCTACCCTGGTAAACTTCGCATTCGGCGCCCCGGCAGCGGGAGCCGCGTTACCTTGAAGAGCGGCCATGGTTTCACCGATATTCGCATCGATACTAATAACACCGGGCCTGACCCTCTCGATAATACCGTGGAATGTTCCCTGCGGGCCCATAAGCGGAGCGCCGTCAGCAGGCGTTGTGGCTCCGCCGGTGCTGTAAACGCCCGGTATGTTTTGCCTGGCAGCCGCCTGATAATCGTCGGATTCGAAAATTGTCTTTACGACACCGCCTTCCTGATAGTTTTCGAAAAGCGACCAGATAAGCGTAAGCAGCGCCATAAGAATCAGGGTCCATATCCAGGGCTTATAACTCCTTGGACAACTCTCGGCCTGATGCTGAAAACCTTTATCATCACTATAATTTCTCTTTTCTTCACCCATGTCAGACTCCTATTCCAAATTATGATCCGGCGCTTCTTCCTCATTATTATTGTTATTGTCCTTAATCTTTGCCTTTAACCCCGTATTTCTGATTCCCGCCATGAGCGCGACGAATCCTCCGAAAAAGAGTACAATAGGCAAAACCGCGACCATCAAATCCACGACATACCACCAGTAAGTCGCGATCCCCCACAAACCAAGACAGATAGCGATCAAACCGAACACAATACTTAACATACATATCCTCCTTCAGATAAATTTATATATTTATAATTTCATAAAATTCAAAAAGTAAGTAATTATAAGCTGTCAGCATTCAGCAATCAGCTCTCAGCTTTAAAATAAAAGAAGTTAACATTCGTTTCACTTCACTAACTTCCTGAGCAAGCTGATTATAATCCGGTGCTTTTAACATCCCTAAATCATGTGATAATAAAAGATGATATTCCAATTCGCTTGCTGACCCCATTGATATTTGTAGAAATCGAGCAAAGTCAAGTTCTCCTACTCTATCACAACCTTCCGCAATATTTGCAGAGATCGAAACGCATGAACGTCTGATTTGACTTGTTAATCCATACATTTCCTCCTTTGGGAAAGTCGTAGTTGCTTTGTATACAGCTAATGTCAACTGATGGCTTTTCTGCCATACCTTCAATTCCTTAAAATCTCTCAAAAAAATTTTTTTCTGATAGCTGATCGCTGACAGCTGACAGCTTCATTGATAAATGACGTGATATTCCTATTTTCTGTATTAGTTGTTTCAAGCTGTTTTTTCCTCCTTCTCCAGTGCCTTCTTAAAATACTTTACGGCCTCTTCCCTCAAACCCTTACCCTCATAAGCCAAACCTATGCTCTGGTAAGCTTTTATAAAATCGGGATTCATGGAAATCGCCTTTTCATAGGACTCGATCGCCTTGTCATAATCGGACATCCCGTCGTATACAAGACCCATTTTATAATAGGCTTCGGCGAATCCTGTATCTATCTTAATGGCCTCCTGGAATGCTTCGAGGGCCTTCGCATTCTCGTCGATCATAAAACAGGCGGATCCGAGGTAAAAAAAAGCTTGAGCCGAGTCATTTTTTAATAAGGTCACCTTTTTAAACATCTCTATGGCATTAACAGGCAAACCGATATCCAGATAAGTTCTTCCCAGCTTATAAAGAACGCTCACATTAACAGGGTCAACTTCAAGGGCTTTTTTATAGGACGCAACAGCCCCCTCATGATTGCCCTTTTTTCTCAAACCGTCTCCATGATCGGTATAGATGTTTTTGGCATCTTCAGGATTCAACTGAAAGAGCTTATTATAACCGTCTATCAGTTTGTCCATCAATTTCATCGTATTTAAACCCATGGTTCTGACAAAAATGGTGAACCCGCTGGTATCGACTTTCATATTCATATAGAAAACCTCCTGCCCGGCGCAGCCGGAAACAAAAATTCAAAACCGATTTAAATTAGTTATCATAGCCTTTAAAACACGCCGGCTAAGAACAGTTGGCGTAAAATTTTCTCCAAACCCCTTATCCCTTTTGCCTTATGCCTGTTCTCTTACAACATCCCGTGCCCTGCTATCACTACGACTATCCATACGAGAAACACCATTTGCTGAATACTATGAATAATCGGCGCTCTCTCCAAATCCTTAGAGCGTCTGTAATACATTACGCCTCCCATAACCATCATGAAGAAAGCGAAAAAAACACCGATTCTGAGTATAACATTTCTTTCGTCTACAAAGTGACCGTGAATCAAAATACACCATAAACCCAGCATATTAAACATGATGTGCGCCTGAAGATAATTATTCAAAAAGTTCTTGAGCTCAATATTGTCAGGCAGGTAATACTTTAAAATCATCTTTGCCGGATAATAAATATTGGCGGCAATAAAAAAAAGTACTCCTAAATTGCCGAAGAGCTCGGTGTTTCTCAAAAATCCCATAACCTCCACCTGCCTACGGGATAGGCCTTTATAAACACTTCATCTATCCCCTCTATCTTTTCGTTAATTGCCTCTCTTACCTGATCCTTGATATGGTGCGTTTCAAGGACGGTTTTGTTTCTCGCAACATCGACATCGATATCCACCATGCACTTCTGGCCCATGCATCTGGATCTCAAACCTCTGACTCCTTCTATCCCTTTAACTCCCAGAGAAATCTCCTTAATCTCCTCGAGAACCTCTTTGTCCATGGATACATCGATCAGACCGTTTACACCTTTTATAAACATCTCCAGACTAATATGAAACACCAATACCGAAACCAGCGCCGCGGCCACTATATCGGCGTAAACAAAGCCCAGCCTGGTGCCGATAAGGCCCAGCAACACGGCAACGGAAGCAAAACTGTCAGCCTTACTTTCCGAAGCGTCGGCGAGTAAAGCAGGGCTGTTTAACTGTTCCCCTGCGCAACTGTTTGAAGAATACATTAGATAACTGTATACAAGGCACAAAATAGTAGCAAAGATGGCGGGGAAGTCCGGCAGGTCCTGAGGGCCGTTCTTAAAACTGTGTAACGCATCGAAAAAAATCGTAGTTGCACAAATAAAAATAAAGATACTGGCGAAAATTGTACTGATATACTCCACCTTTCCATGGCCGAAAGGATGGCATTCATCTTTGGGTTTACCGGCGATTCTCAGTGCAATTAAAATAAAAAGCGATGACGTGGCGTCTGCAACGGAGTGCAGAGCATCTGCAACAAGTCCCTTACTGCCTGTAGAGAATCCCACGACAAACTTAAAAACCGACACAAGAGAATTGCCGATAAAAGCAAGCCTCGGCGACCACTTACCACATACTTCACACTCAGGATACTTCATAATAGTTTACTCTTAAAAAATCTCTCCCTCAATCCCTTAATCGTCAATCGTCTAGCTTTCAATAATCGGCGCTATTTCCGCACCCAAATCGGATTTAAAAAAATCCTCTTTATGAAAACCATACATACTTGCATAAAATTTATAAGGTAAAATATGACATATCATATTATACTCATATACCCGTTCATTATAATACATCCGCTCCGCCGTCACCCTCCTGCCGGCATGCTGGATGATTTCCATTAAATAGACATAAGGCCCTTTGGATTTGATATCGGGGTAGGCCTCAACGATAACGGACATTCTCGTAAGCAATGACATGATCTCATTCTGAATATTCCTTTGTAAATAGATCCCCGAATCGGACTCGATCAATCCGTTAAGCTCGATCAGCTTATGAAAAATCCGTTTTTCAATGTCAACATAATTGTTTACCGCCTCATTGACTCTCGTAATCGTGTCCATTCTCCGCTGAAGCTCGGTTTCGAGTCTTCCATGTGCTATATGAAGAAAATGCTCCTCATCAATGAGCTTATTGTAAATAATTAGTGTAGAAAGAACTTTCAGCAATATAGCTGCAATAAAAATAAGAATAAGAATGCTTCTCTTCTTCATCTTTTAATAGCAGAGTGTATATTTCCTCTTATTCACTCTCAACCTGTTCATGCCATGAGGTAAAATATCTCTTTGCTTTTTTACCTACCATCCACGTTGACGAAACATTAATTGAAGCTGCAATCGGAATGCTTAACAAAGGTATAAACTTATACGTCCTGCCAAGCATTCTCGGTATTAATTTCTCCGCCACCTCGGCGGAGGACCTCTCAAGCCCCCTTTTCATATAGCTTTTCGCGAGATCGTCGACACCCTTTTTTAAAACAGCCTCTCCGACGCCTTTCACCGCCATCGTCGTTCCGGAAAAACCTAAAATTGCAAGTGTTACAGCCTTTAATTCCTCCTCTTCCATTTCTACATCATAGGCGAATGAAATGGCGTAACACAATTCTATCTGCAATTTGACAACATAAATAAGATCCGCCGTTGAACCCAGAAGAATGGTTCCAAGAATTCCCACCCCCGGTAAAGTAGCAGGCAGAGAAGTTATCCCGCCCGATGTGCCGGCTCTGATAGCGGTTTTAGAAATAAGCTCATCGCTTACAGCCTCAGCTATCTCCCATTCCGGGATATCTCTGTGCTTTCCTTTATAATCCTCCTTAATTCTGAATACATCATTCTTTATCAGCGGAATAGTCGTCCCCGATACAGTCAAAAGCCCCTTAAACCAGTCAAATTTCATTCTATATATAATAAAATTTAGGAATTCCCAATTGAGGAATTTAGGAATTATCCTTCCTCAATCCCTCAATCGTCAATCTTAAATTATAAGCGGTTCTATCGATAAATTTATGCCTTCCACAAAATCAAACCTGTTTTTCAGCGTTTCCTCGACATGCTGGCCTATTTTATAACCATCATCCATTGTCTGATGCTGATCAACTTTTATGGTTATGTCCACCCATATGCCCTGCCCCACCTTTCTGGCAAGCACTCTGGTTATCTTCTTAACGCCGGGAACAAGGGAAGCAGTTTTTTCGAGATCCTTTGTAATAGACTGACTTACAGAAGAATCCATCATACCTTTCAAAGAGTCATTGATCATTCCCACGCTCAGTCTCAGAAGGTCTATGGTCTCTATCACTGCTGCAAGGGGGTCAAGTATATAGAAGCCGAAACGGGTGCCCAGGATTGCACCTGCAACCAGGGCGGAAGATATAGCGTCGGAATGATTGTGTTGAGCGTTTGCCAGCATGGCCGGACTCTGACGTTTACTTCCCACGCAGTGCAGATAGGTTGAGAGTTTATAATTGGCGACAACTGATATCAGGGCCGCCCAAAAGGCGATGAATTTGGGCGGTTCTATTTGGTTATTATATGCCAGCCAAACGTCTTTAACAGAGTGTACAAATAAAAAAATCGTCCCTATCAGAAGAAACAGACTGATAAGAAAAATGGCGACAAATTCTATTTTCCCGTGACCGTAGGGATGGTTTTCGTCAGGAGGTTTACCGGAAATCCTGATTCCTATTAAAACCACAAGAGAGGTAAAAAAATCCTTTACCGAATAAAGGGAGTCACCGAGAATGGCCTTACTTCCGCTGAGAATGCCGACTGTGGCTTTAAACAGCGCAAGCAGGAGATTGGCGAACACGGCTATCCAACTCGCGTTCTTTTCACATTTGCCGCATTCCAGGTAACTTATATTACACTGTGACAGTTCGTGCATACTCCTCTGTCTCTGTGAGGCGCGTTAACTCCCCACTTTATAGGCGGCGGCGCAACGGCAAGCACATCACCGGCGTCTCTGGCAAGCTGGCCCGTATTTTTAGCTGTCTTTGAAATTGTGTGGCACCTGTCGCAGGGTCCGTAGTATCCGTGGGGACTCCTGTCTGTTGCAAGTATCATGGGGGCGGCCTCCATCTGAGCGAAACCGAGCGGCTCGCCTGCTTTAACTAAAATCTCTTTCAACCCGCCGTTTCTGTAAACAGTGACAGTCGCCTGTCTCGATTCGGCAACGCCTTTGGTCGCCTTTTTAAATGACAGCAGATCACCGATTTCCTGTGTCCCTATAGCAGTAATAACATCTCCCGCCAATATACCCGATTCAGCGGAAACAAGGGTAACTTCATCGACCAAAACTCCGGAAATATTATTTGGAATATTGTTGGCCATGGCAATCGTAGAATTGAGTGGTATGACTTCAAGACCGATCCAGTGACCTTCCTGTAAAATCTTGGTTGTCGGGGCAGTTTTCGCCGGCAGGTTATTCTGATTTACAACGGGTTGATTCGCCATTGGCTGAAGATCCATGGGATCTATAAAGTTATTGATATTCTGTCCCCCCGCAGCCATCTGTGTAATACCAAAGGGATCAAACAAATCGCCTCCTACCTGGGCGGCGCCATAGGGGTCCTGGAACTGAGCCTGCTGATTACCATTCCAAAGGGTTCCCTGCCCTGCTATGGGTTGAGGATATTGAGCATTGGCCCTGACGTCTCTCGGTCTGACATCACGCTTCCCTTCACCGAGCATTTCTCCATGATTCACTCCGGGGTTCTTTATATAAAGATAGAGAACTGTTACTACGATGAGCAAACCAAGGAGGACATTTACTGCCTTCCATAAGATATTAAAAAAATTTCCCATATCTAATTTCCTGTCGCCCCTTCGGGCTCTACAAAATTTTCGAACTTATCTTTAAACTTATCTCTGATTTTCCCGGCAAGCTCCGGATTCTGTCTTGAAAAGATCTCACAGAAAAGAGCACTCACAAAAACTCCCAAAAAAACTCCGGCGATTATTTTCGACATATAGACCTCCTTAAGATTCTAAAAATAAAGTTTGTCCTAATAGTTCAATTGTACTTCATATTAATCTCACACAAAGACGCATAGACACAAAGAAAAGATAAAACGAAATTTTAAAACTTTGTGTCTCTGTTTCTTTGTGTGAGAATTTTTTTTAGAGACAGAAAACTATTACTATTTGTCGTTTTTTTAGCAAATCACCTATTGTAATGTTTTTTGCTCAGGAAAATAAATAGCGCCGAGCTCTATCCGGTGCTCTCGTCCCGATCTTTTTCCGTCAATTCCTCTGCTGTTTCGTCTTTATCACTCTCATTTTCGGACTTAACGGAATCTGAATCGTCGTTACTGTCCTCTGTTGAAACTTCTGTCTCCAAGCTCTCTTCCCCGGAAGGCCCTGCATCCTCGGAATCATCACTGCTCTCCGCTTGCTCGACATCGTCGGATACCTGCTCTTCACTATCGGAAGACTCAACACCCTCCGATTCATCTATGCTCTCTTCCGGTGCTGTGTCGTCAGACACCTGATCCTCTTCATCGGAAGCTTCGACACTCTCCAACTCCTCAAAACTCTCTTCCTGAGCTGTGTCGTCAGATGCCTGGTCCTCTTCAACGGAAGATTCGACACTTTCTGACTCCTCAAAACTCTCTTCCTGAGCTGTGTCGTCAGATACTTGTTCCTCTTCATCGGAAGACTCGACACTCTCTTCGACAATCTGCTCTTCCCCGGCTGACTCTTCGGACTCTTCCGAAGCCGCATCAACTATATTCTCATCGGTTGACATGGGCTCCTCTTTAATTTCCTCGGAAACATCAGGCGCTTCAGTCTCTTCAGCAGCGGCTTCCTGATCGGTTGCCTCTGCGATACTCTCCTCTTTCTCTTCAACCACAGCCTCCGGCTCTTTCTTCGGAGGATAGAGTTTCTCCTGTCTCTCCTTTATAAGTTCCCCGAGCCTCTTCTCCGTATCGTCGAGGTCTGTTAAAAGCTTATTTAAGATTTCATCGCTGTTAATGTCGGCCCCCGGTTCATCCTGTCTGATCTCAATAACCCTGCGACCAATCTTCTTTGCAAACTTTTTCTTCTTCTTTTTCAGATCACCTATATCGTATGTTAAGATGACTCCCTTTGCAGAAGCTTTGGCAGAGTCGGAAACTTTAGAGAGTATCCCGGCAGAGGACTTCGCTGCTCCCGGCACCCAGGTAAATAACTTACCCGAAAATTTAGCTGCCCCCGGCGCCCAGGTAAACAACTTTGCCGATGATTTAGTGGCTTTAGGGACCCAGGTAAGTAACTGCGCCGACGCCTTTGAGGCGTCTACAACCAGATTTGCAGTATATTTTGCAGCCGGAGAGAGATAACTGACGGATTTTTTGGTCGCATCCGGTATCTTTACAAGGACGTCAACAAAATAGTCGCCCATATGTTCTACTTTATACCTCATATCTTTTTCATTCTCGTTCTCCATTTCTACCTCCTTCGGAATAACAGTGTTTTGTAAAATTTCAGCTACGACTTATATTGTTTTTTCTCACACAAAGGCGCAAAGACACAGAGAAGAATTACAAAAAAACTTTGGGCGGGTCTAACGAAACAAAATGATACATCCGGAAATGTTAATGGAGAAATTAAAACAATTAATAGTCTTTGTGTCTTTGTGTCTTTGTGTGAGTTTTCATTTTATTTAATTTTTGCAGACAGAAGCCCCTTTCAAAATTAATCAACCCTGCTTTACTGAAGCTCCATCTCTCTCTTTTTCTTTATTTTCGCCCTGAACTGCTGAACGAGAAAAACCCCGGCCAATGCCAAAACAGCGCCTGCCAACATACTCGCTGCAATAACAAGACTAAGGTGTACATGAACAGGACCACCGATAAATAACTTTAAAGGTATAAAAAAAGTATTTTGATCCATAAAAACAGCGACCAAAAAAATTATAATCAAACTAAATAAAAACCATTTTTTTGTAAATATCATCTTTTAGACCTTTTAATTGGTTTTTTTATTACTTTAAGTTAAACCGCCTCTGGCAGCGACATCTCTCTTCCTCCCTCTCCCTCTTTGAAGGGGAGAGGAGACTTAAAGGGATTTCCTTCGTATAGATATAAGGTTTAGTTCAAAAATATTATAAAAAAAATCCTTAGCGCCTTAGTGTCTTTGTGTGAATTATCTATTAATTCTAAAAACAGCAGTCAGTTATCAGCGGTCAGCCTTCATCTGAAGGAAAGAATTAATGTTATGCCAATTATAAGCTTCACTTTACGGGTGAATCTGTTTTGAACCATAAAGTGTCGCAATTAAAAAGCTGACAGCTGATGGCTGACGGCTAAATGCTGTTTTTAGTTAATATACTTATTCGTTCTTAAGTTCTATATTCTCCTGTATAATCCCGCGCAGAAGCATCATCTTTTCTTCAGGGATAGCGGTTTTTTGGGGCTCTTCTTTCTGAACAGCCTCGCCTTGCACGGCAATACCGTGCTCTGCAATATATGTAAGTTTATCCTCTATTCTGTATAGCGACTCCTCTATTCTCTTCAATCTGCTCCCCGGAACGGGTATGGCCTTAAACATCTTTCCGATTCCTTTGGACGTAGCATCGTAAGCTTTACATATTCCGCCGGTAGTCGCTTTGTAAGCCTTTCCTGTTCCCCCTATTGCAGCTTTGTAAGCCTTTCCGACGCCATTAACAGAAAATAAAGACGCCGTTGCCCCGGCCGCTCTCCGAACCGGTACGGCAGATTTGGAAAGGGGAGTGTAAAGAGCACATCCAGCTCTGGATGTATAGCTCCAGGACAGGAGTCCCGTATATTCCACAACAGCAGTCGAGTATTTCCAGGTTTCGCCTAACGCGTTAGCTCCGGATGATAATACATCCTTAGTTATATTTCTCATTCCAGGCCTCCAAAGAGTAAATCAAATATGCCCTGCACAGGGCATAGTAATAATCTGTCATAATATAAACCAACTACAAAATAACCTTTTTATATGATCAAATCAAGGAGCAATTATAGTATAGATATTTGGTAAAAGTAAACAACAAGTAAATTATTAGTAATCAAAAAGTTAATTAATTTAGTGAGCGTTCTATTAATTCTGTCAACCGTAGTAATACCGATTAATTTCAAACTTGTAACTGTTCACTGTGATCTGAGATCAGAGGCATATTTTTTAAAACAGACCACCGATCCCTATAACTCCGTGAACAGATACCTGTTGATTACTCCTCTGTCAGAGCCATAACCAGAGCGCCCTTGGATGTCGTGTTCAACGGATCAGCAGCCAGCCTCACCGATGATATCTCTATGGGCAGCCGTATGCTCTTCAAAGTCTTCTCGAACTTCTCCCTGCATCCCTTGGGCATGGCGGTCCCGCCGCTCAACACAATCGGTATGGGTGCGGATATTCTCGGCACTCTGTCGGAAGAGGATATGACTTCCTGCAACGTACGGATCAACACGCTTATAAGATCGG
>JAREWP010000060.1 GCA_029001845.1 Candidatus Magnetocorallium paracelense
ACTCCGCATCCCTCTCCCCGAACATATCCGTCCGCAGAAGAGTCAAAGGTCTTGCAGCGACCGTCGGGAGACAGCATGCCGGCTTTCGAAAAGTTGATCGTCAGTTCGGGGATAAGCATCAGATTCACTCCGCAGGCAAGGGCCGTATGACACTCCCTTTTCCTGAGACTGTGACAGGCAAGGTGGATAGCTGTAAGCGATGATGAACAGGCCGTGTCTACAGACATGGAGGGACCCGTAAAGCCCAATGTGTAAGACAGACGACCTGCAGCGACACAGGAAGCGCCACCTGTCCCTGAGTAACCGCTGATTTCAGATACTCTTTGTCTTCCAAAAAGAAGAACACCGTAATCAAAGGTGCTGATGCCTACAAAAACACCAGTATTTGTATTGTATAAATGAGATGGTATAATACCTGCGTTTTCCAGCGCCTCCCAGCTCACTTCAAGGACCAGACGATGCTGGGGATCCATGCTTTCTGCTTCGCGGGGAGCTATGCCAAAAAAAGACGGATCAAAATCATAAGTATTTTCAATAAAAGCACCAAAGGGAGAATATATTTTATCCGGTTCATTAAGTTCGGGATCGTCGTGATCTTCTATAGGCCATCGGCTTGAAGGTATGGTACTTACTGTATCGACTCCGTTTTTAAGTACTTGCCAAAAAGATTCCAATGAGTCGGCGCCGGAAGGAAACCGGCAACCCATG
Source organism: Candidatus Magnetocorallium paracelense (assembly GCA_029001845.1). Classification (GTDB taxonomy): domain Bacteria; phylum Nitrospirota; class Thermodesulfovibrionia; order Thermodesulfovibrionales; family Magnetobacteriaceae; genus Magnetocorallium; species Magnetocorallium paracelense. The sequence continues at coordinate 709 of JAREWP010000060.1, forward strand.
CCTGTAATGGCCAGAGGTTCATTTTCTCTGTTTTCCGCTTCATCAAGCTTTGCCTGCATCTTTTCCAAGGCAAGAAAGGCCTTTTTAAGTCTTTTTATATTATCTGTATCTTTGTTCATTAATTATAATATCGCTTGAGGTTAATCTGAAAATAGCTTACTTTTTACAAGACAGACCTTGAAAATATCTTCGATGAAAACTATATCGTAAAATTCTCAATCCGTAAAAAAAAAATTTTTTGTCTCTACTTGAGAAATATATTCATTTTATTGAAAAGCGGTCTATATTATATAAGGATTATCTTATTACTGTAAATCAAAAAATCAATAAGAAATCATTCAGGTAAAGAGCAAATGGTAGTGTATGTGTGGTATAGTATAATAATTTTATTAATTTAGCCATTTTAAGGACTTAAAGATCGCTAATTTAAACGTATATTTTGTTGTAATAGTTCACAGGATAGTTCACAGGGGTCGGAGATCGGAGTTTCGTTAATATGACTGAACCTTATTCCGTTCAAAACAACGGGATATCTGAGCAAATGGTAACAAATAGGGACCTAATGATAATTATAGCAATAACCGATCTCTGATCCCCGCCCCCCGTGAACTGTTACCTTTTGTTTTTATTCATGCTGTTGCAGGTCAGGAGAGAACATGTCTAAGGGAAGAAAAATCGAAGAAGAGAGCTTTGACATCATATCGAATAATATGAACAGAACTTTTAATGACAGAGAGTTACCTGTTGTCCAAAGGGTTATCCACTCAACAGGGGATTTTGAATTTGAAAATATTTTAAGATTCCATGAAAAAGCTGTTGAAAGCGGTATCAAGGCCATTCAAGAGGGGATGGATATATTTGTAGATGTAAAGATGATTACAGCAGGTATAAACAAAAAAGGCCTGGAAAATTCCGGAAGCCTGATACATTGCTATATTTCAGATTCCGATGTGGAAGTAATGTCCGGGGAAAGAGATATGACAAGAGCCGAGTGTGCAGTCGATAAAGTTGTGTCAGATAAGAAGACAGCTGCCGGGATTGGCATCGTAGCCATAGGAAATGCACCAACTGCGCTATTAAGAGTAGTAGAGCTGGTTAAGAAGGGACGTTTTAAGCCGAAGCTGATAATAGGCGTGCCTGTAGGATTTGTAAAAGCCGAGGAATCCAAAGAGATGCTTCATGCTCTTGATTATCCCCATATTACGTGTCTTGGGAAAAAGGGTGGAAGCAGTATAGCCGTTGCAATTTTAAATGCATTAATTAAGATGGCGTAACGGCAATGGCTGTTTATGACTTATAACAGGTTTTGGCATTCGATTACCGATGCTAAAAAATATTTGAAAAGGTTAATTAATAAGATTGTAGTAAGCTTAAAATACTTTAAAGGAGACGCCTTGTAATATGAAAGACGATATTTTACTGGAAGCAGATCAAAGGACGAACCTGGCTTTTTCCAACCAGATGGAGATGCTGGTTTTTTATCTTACCGATAACCAGATGTATGGTATAAATGTATTTAAAATTATCGAAGTTATAGAATGTCCTCCAACTGTTACAAAAATACCAAATTCTCATAGCTCTGTTAAAGGGACAATCGATTTCAGAGGTAAAGCCGTCACTACTATTGACATATCGGAATTTTTGGATATGCCTCCTCAGGATTATAAGAACAGTTTAAGTTATGTCATCGTATGTGAATATAATAATAATATTCAGGGCCTTTTAATTACAAATCCCGATAAACTGATAACAAGGAGTTGGGACGACATTAAGAGCCCAAGTGGTATGCTGTCAGATAGCGGATATTTAACGGCAATCGCTTATACCGATGAAAACGAAATGATACAGATTCTGGATATAGAAAAGATGCTTATAGAGATACTGGGTCTGGATGTCGAAATTTCGAAAGAGTTAATCAACGAGGTCAAAACATCGTCCGCTTCGAGTAACCATGTTTTATTTATCGATGACTCAAAGGCCGCCAGAGTGGTGATCCAATCGGTTCTCGATCAACTGGAGTTTACATATGAGAGTTTCGAATCCGCTTCCGAGGCTATCCTGTCTCTGGAAAGTCGTACAGGAATGAAGGATGAATTTTGTATGATCATTTGTGATATAGAGATGCCGGGAATGGACGGGTTTACTTTTACGAGAAGGCTTAAACAAAATCCGATTTATAAAGATACTTTTGTGCTTCTTCACAGTTCCATGAGCAATCCGACAAACAGAATAAAGGCGGAACAGGTTGGGGCCGACGACTTTATCGCTAAGTTTCAACCTGACCTGCTTGCAAAAAAGATTATCGATATAGTAGGGAAAACAAAGGGGAGCGGATGATCCCGTACAGATTATATCGGCGCGACATCGACGCCTTCAGGTCGCAATGTCAGGGTGGGTGATTTTCTTGTTCCATAATGATAACAGAGGGTATTGTAAATAATACTTTTTTTGCTATACTATGGTCATTAAAGAAAGAGAATTAGGTCTGTAGAATTTTTATTACTTCCAAAAAAGAATATTTGATAAACAGTATACCATGAGAGAAGAAAATATACACTATTTTCATATTCCCGTAATGGGAACAGGTTTTTCAATTGATACTCCCTTGAAGGTTGCGCCTCTTGGAATTACATCCGTTGTATCGCTTGTAGATGATATCCTTATCGAGCAGATTCGCACTCACTATTGTGAGAAATTCAATATTCCCTTTCAGCCGATCTCTAAGAACGATCCCGACTCACGGGCTAATCGCATTACAGCTTATCTCGATTTGTTGGAACATCTTATTCAGAAGCGCTTCGATGAAATCGTTTCCATGCCCTTTGGAGAAGACAATGACAAAGCAAGATATTTCAATCTCCTCCCCGATTCCTCCTCTCTTAAGAAGTTGTATATCCAATACATGAAAATCGACTCAAAAGACGAGAAAGAAAGAGTTGAACTCGAGTTAAACAGTAAAATGAGAAGAGGTTTGATAGAAGTAAATATCATGACAAAGCTTGACAGGCAGATATTCGACGAAAACTGTAATCCCAGGGAAGGCTATATTTCCGATGCAAAAAGCGCATTAAAAGGTTTCGCTCAGTCAAAGGTAAAAGGAAATATCGTCTTTTCGGCAGGCATGAATCCTACACTGTATGGGTATATGGAGCAATACTCAGATTTTTACCGCGGGCCTGATAATAAACTCAAAAAAGGTGTTGTCCTTAAGGTGAATGATTATCGTTCCGCTTTGATTCAGGGAAAGTTTCTTGCTAAAAAGGGGATTGAAATCAGTGAATACAGGATCGAATCTTCAATTAATTGCGGTGGTCATGCTTTTGTTATGAAAGGTCAGTTAATAGGTCCTATTCTTCAGGAGTTCTCAGAAAATAAAGAGAAGCTTTCAGGTGTGTTTTATCCTCTGATCCTAAAGTATTACGAAAATAAAAAATTACCGAATGCCCCTGCCGAATCTGATATGGCTTTAAAAATAACATACCAGGGCGGGCTCGGTAACTCCGGTGAAAATACCAGAATACTGGACTTCTATAACTTTGACGGCGTAGGTTGGGCAACTCCCTTTCTTCTGGCGCCTGAAGTTTCATCTGTAGACGATTTCTCCAGAAAGCAATTGGCTGAAGCAGGGGAGGGTGAGCTTTATTTAAGTGATCGTTCTCCTATGAACATTCCCTTTCATAATTTGAAAGCCAGTACGTCTATCCAAAGGTTAAATGAAAAGATATCGAGGGGTGATTGGGGGGCTGCCTGCAGAAAAGGATTCCTCGTATCTAATACGACATACTCAAAAACCCCTATCTGTCTGGCCTCAAGAGAGTTTAAGAAAAAGAAGATGAACGATCTCGGTATGAATCCTGAATCCGGTAGTGAGCTTTTAGGTAAGCATGAGTTTCGGTTTTTAAACAAGGAGTGTATCTGCCACAACTTGGGCAACAGCGCTCTGATTCAACTTGGTATTATGAGTCCCGAAAAGGCCCCTGTATCTGTATGCCCCGGTCCGAATCTCGCTTATTTCAATGGAACTTACACTCTTGAGGAGATCGTCGGGCATATTTACGGGAAAACCGCCTCTATTACGGAGAACAACAGGCCTCACTTTTTTGAGAAAGAATTAAACCTCTATATCGAAAGACTGGAGTTTGAAATCTCCGAATGTCGGGAACTCGATAATAAATTGGTGCTGTACTTTAAGGAGTTTTGCGAAAATATGTTTACAGGTATTGACTATTATCGAGATATTTGTAATAAAGAGGGGTTTGAAGATGAAAATCTGGACAGTTTAAAGAATTCTATCAGTTCTGTGAGGGAGAGAGTTCTCGCCTGTTTAGACAGCTTGCCTCAGGAAATTCAGTAGCATCTAACGGGAACCTGCTTCATTTTTTATCCTTTTTTCTCCTCCTGTTAATTCTATTTTGTCACATTATATTGGGAAGCGACCGTGGACAGGCGGGACACCTGTCCTACAGACAATTTTAGCAATTACAGACCGGAGGAGAGGCGACCCGCCTGTCCTTATATTGATAAACGTTGCTTTTTGAGTATTGTGTCAAAGTAGAATTAATTATGAGAGAGCTTTTTCTGAAATTAAGAGAATTCGTTGCAGAAAGGGAGTGGGAAACATTTCATTCTCCAAAAAACCTTGCTATGGCTCTGAGTGTGGAAGCGTCGGAAATTGTAGAGTTGTTCCAGTGGCTTACTCAGGAAGAGAGTAGAGCGTTGAGTAAGGAAAAGCTTTTTGAACTTAAAAAGGAAATTGGAGACGTGATGATCTATTTAGCCTCTCTCTCAGATAAGTTCGACATAGATCCTGTCGAAGCGGCCTTGGAAAAAATAGAAATCAATAAACTCAAATATCCTGCACATAAAGTTAGGGGCAGCGCTGCCAAATACACTGATTACGAGAGCTGAAAAAGGCTGGCAGCGTATCGGGAAGAGCAGAAATCTTGCAGTACAGCTCTATAATTTTAATCTAAAAACAGCATTTAGCAGTCAGCCATCAGCTATCAGCTTTTTCGTTGCAACACCTTATGGTGTAAAACACTTTCCCCGTAAGATGAAGCTTATTTTGGCATAACATCAATTCTTCCTTTAGCTGAAGGCTGACCGCTGATAGCTGACTGCTGTTTTTAAAGCCTGATTTACGGAGTTCCGGATGTCCTTTGTAAGCAAATCGTGTGAACAGTTATAACATTGCTTTATTATATGAAACACTCCATTGATCTTGTCTTTTGTGACTACTGTTTATATGGGAATTATTTTCCGAACAGGGAAAATAATTCATGTAAAAAACGAACATTACGCTTCTACTTTGGACGCTACAGCTCCTCCCTGTAATTCAGCATTACTATGATTAAGTCCCATTAGTTCCTGAGGCGGTATGAATTGCATGGGGGATAAACTGTTTTCTTCAAGTACTTTGAGTACGTTTTCCAGAGATGCGTTGTTCATTTCTGAGATGAATTCAATGCTTTCAATCAATTCAGCCTTTTTCTCCAAATTCCTGACTAAACTGCTCATGTGATTATTGAAGTCTGTAAGAGCATTTGATAGTTTATTGAGGCGTCTCTCATCTTCATTATTATTATTTTCAATTATTCTGTTGTCGCTCATATTGTCCTCCATAAAATAGTTTTTTGATAGACTTTAACTAATATAAGCAATAATTATGCCAGTGTATTAATTTTTATAGGCATCCAATGATTAGCAAAAAATAAAAAAAAGTAGTATATAAAATTGTTTTAACGTCAAAGTTAATGCTCTCAGCGTCAAAAAACAAACAGTATTAAAAAAAACAGCATTTAGCTGTCAGCCATCAGCTATCAGCTCTTTAATTGAAACACTTTAATGAGGCACAGTCTTCTGAATTAGTTATAATACAATAACTATTTAGGAATTTAGAGTGAAGACTGAAGGCTGAAGCAAAAAAAGAATACTCCTGATTCGCCGGCTAATTTAAAACGTAATTTTATATTAATATACATATCCCTGCCTGACAGTTTTCAGCCTTCAGTCTATTCACCTGAGTAGTTGCATAATATATAGCTAAAAAAACAAACAGGATTTTTTTGTGCAGTTTTACGGAGTATAATCAAAAAATGCAGCCCCAGGCTTTAAACTGCGCGAGCCGTTGGCTGACCGAACTCAAGCGCAGCCTGAACCTGCGATTACATTAATGAACAGAATATTTAAAGAGCTGACGTTGCCTTCAGGTATCCATTCCGGATTAAAGAGATCAAAAAAGATAGTTGTAAATACCTTTTCATTAACATCAACTCAAATATTTACAAAAGCAACCAACTTTATTCTTCTTCTATATCTTACTCGCCATACAGGTACTGAAGGAAGCGGAAAATATTTTACCGCTTTATCTCTCCACTTTATCTTTTTGATTGTAGCCGATTTCGGTATTTCCAATTTGTTGGTAAGAGATATAAGCAGAGATAAAAACGTAATAAAGGAATATATAAGCAGGGCAATCACTTTGAAGATAATTCTTTCCTTAGAATGCCTCCGTTGCGGAGTGATATTTCGTAAGTGGGAAGCACGACAAATGAGAAAGAGGGAGGAAGCCTGTTTTTCTAACGATAGTCAATCTATAGAGAAAGAGGCAAAAGCAATTTTTCGTAAACAGTGTCGTAAGGAGGACAGCAGTACAGCCATTGTCATCGGTATAGGTATATGTCTGATTACATTTCCGGCGTTATCGATTACCGGATTTTTCTTTGAATTTATTGCACAATGGCCAATGGAAGTGCATGTTTTTCTTTCTTTATTAGGAGGTGTGTTTTTGTTCTGCTTTTTATATGACGATCTTTCCTTCTGGCGTTACGGTGTGCTGCCGGGGATCATTACAGGGCCTTTGGTTTATTTTGCCACGATCTTTTACACATACAATCGAGAGTCTATTTGGAATTATGAGCTTCTAATTCCTCTTTTTCTCGGTGCTGTACCAGGCTATCTGATATGGTATTTTCCTATAAAAAAAGCAGCATTACAGAAGATTAAACTATCGATTTTTTTGGAAAGGGCAGGCATTAAAGAGTTTGCAATGTAATAGGATTCCATGAAGATGTGACGTTTAATAAGTTCAAGATAGTGATCAGCAGAAAAGCAGTGGGCCTGTTCAGAGAAAAGGAAGGGAATAGTTAAGTTATTTGTAAAAAAAATAACTTAGGTGGTGCGAAAGGGGGGACTCGAACCCCCACGGATTGCTCCACCGGATCCTAAGTCCGGCGCGTCTGCCAATTCCGCCACTTTCGCGTGCTTTATATCCAGAGTTTTGAGACGATTTTTTGTTGGTATTTAAGGATTTATGTATTCTTCCGCCTTTGTTTTGAATTGAAAACCTGAATATGTTTTTCTTCTATAGCCACATACTAATTTTACTTTCTCTTGGGGCTTCCGGTCTGAGTTCTGTTATTATACCTCGAACTTGTATCTTTTTTACAAGAATGAATCGATTCATTGACTTCATTAATATCAAATCTTAACAATCTGTTTCAGTGATTTTATGTAGTTGAGAGTATACCAGTGATTTTTTTATTGCCTATGCAGTATAATCAAAAAATACATTTTTCGGAGGTTTACGATGAAACATTTTTTTATAATGTCTTTAATAATCATAACAGCATCCTTATGTGTTTCCACTATATATGCCGATGAAGAAGGCTGTGAGAGTACTGTATTTTTAGATGACTTTGGGTTCTATGTTCCTTTGGCAGTGTATACAGACATGTTCGGAACGTATGAGTTCTGGCTGGAGTTTGATTATGCTCCATCATCAGATAGTGAATTGTTATGGGAATTGACCGCCTCTGGTGCCATTGACAACACTGTCGAGGGAGAAGGATGTGAGAGCGCCCGGTTTACTGAAGGGTTCGGATTATATATACCTTCGGCGCTGTTAGAAGCATCTGAATATTGGCTGGAGTTTGTTTATGCTCCTTCAGTGGAAAATGATTTATTATGGGAATTAACCGATTACGGGTTAACAGATTCCTTACTATTCAATCTGCCGGATACGGGACAAACGAAATCTTACACAGATATATGGGGAGAGGATTCCGACTATACAATTAATCCGCCGTCCTATACAGACAACGCCGATGGCACTGTTACCGATAACAACACAGGCTTAATGTGGCAACAGGAGGATAACAGCACAGAATATAACTGGTATATGGCTTCAGGTACATATGATGATGAGTATAATCCCGACACAACGGATGTCTGCGGTAACCTCATTCTTTCCAATTACAATGACTGGCGTCTTCCAACATTAAAAGAGCTTTCCTATATCATTGACTACGGCAATTATCAACCGGCTGTGGATACCACATATTTTCCAACCACCAAATCCGCACCTTACTGGACTGCCAACACTGATGCACGTGAAATTTATGTTGGCAATGCATGGAATATACTCTTCAGCTACGGATATGGTGAGAGTAAAGCAGCTTCCGACAACGCCTATGTGCGATGCGTCAGAGGAGCGGAGGATATATCAAATAACTTCACTGACAATGACAACGGAACGGTAACCGACAACCATACAGGCTTACTATGGCAGAATGAAAGTAGCGATATTCAGAGGAATTGGGAAGATGCTTTGACATATTGTGAGGACCTTACCTTTGTCGGTTTTGATGACTGGCGTTTGCCAAATATTAATGAGCTGATGTCTATTACAGATTATGGCTTATATGAGCCGGTAGCGGATATAGCTTTTTTTTCTAATATAAAGTCATCACCCTATTGGTCTTCAACTGCAGACGCCTCATTTTCCATAAAAGCGTGGCATATTGGTTTTGGCTATGGTAACAAACACGTAGCCAACGGCAAATCAGGTGAAGGGTATGCACTGTGTGTACGAAACAGAAATTAAATCTGCCATTAATCGAGTCATTCTTGTAACTGTCCCCTGTGATCTGAGATCAGAGGTCAGTTGAAAGTAAATGGGACTTTTTTATTGAATTTCACGAGCATAATTAGCATTTCCACCCTTTTTAGGAGTTCTTAGCATGAAAAATCAGGCAAATTTTTTTAAACAGATCACCGATCTCTGAACTCTGTGAACTGTTACTTGTACTCGTTCTTTTTTATTGTTTTATAGTCATCTTGTCATAGATTGTTTTGCCTGATTCAAGAATTGTCGTAATATTGGACAGTGTTTGTTCAGACATGGAAATACTGTTTTCCTTCATTTCATCTATAAATGATTCATACATTGATTGATTCGGGGCGCCCTTTGTCACACCAATAAAATCTGCTGTTCGTTCTAAGGCTTTCGTTATTGTTTCTGAGATTTCTTTTTCCATGATCTGTATGTCAGTTGAGTAAAACCTCTGCCAGCTCTTCATTGCAACCGTAAAATAAAGCTCTCTCGTTGCCTCTAAAATCAAACCAAGATTGTCCTGCACCTCCTTTGTCAGGTGATAACCCTGCTTGCCAATACTATTTAGAAAATTCAGCCACATCTCATGATCCCATTGGCCTGCCTGCTTTATGACTAACTCTCCTGCCTGTTGTATCAGCTTGTTAAATTCATCAGTATTATTTCCCATAGAGTTCTTTTCCCCTTTTTATTCATTTTGAAAACAACTTTTCATGCAAGCGCTTAATGTGAGTGACTACGAAGGCTGAAGCAAAAAAACGAATACTCCTGATTCGCAGGCTAATTTAAAACATAATAATATATTAATACACATATCCCTGCCTGACAGTCTTCAGCCTTCAGCTTATTCACCTGACTATTTTCATATTCATGTCTGAAACAGCATATAAATGCAAACCGTTGTCGATCCGATTAAAGAGATTATCCATGAAAACCAGAATCCAATAGGGTTTTCTTTCCTGTCAAAGCTTGCTGTTACATGAGTATCCCCGCCGCTGCGGGGCTGTCTGATGCTTATCCTGCCCTTTGAAAGACACCAAAACAGCCATAAATAAGTTGCTAAAAGAACTGTGATTATAAGGAATTTCATATAAACTAAATTCGAGACAAAACAGTCTTTATAACCTTATTATACTGTTTTAAAAAAAATCACAAACAGCTTACAATATACTTACAGAAACATTAACGGAGTTTTCCGGTAATGAATTGGTGTGAGAAGGAATGATTTTAACCAAAATATAAGATAATTATCAATAATCCTGACAGACTATCTCAATTAAGAAATTATTATTAGAATTTTAGTGAATACTCACGAGTTTTATTGCTGCTTAAAGGGGGACTAATGCAGAACAATTTGATACTGATCATTGATGATGAAAAAGTAATAATAGAAATTCTAAAAGAAACCCTTGAAGGTATGGGTTATGAAGTGATTTTTGCCTTTAATGGACAGGAGGGGGTAGAATTGTTTGAAAAGCGCCATCCTATCGTCGTTATTCTTGACTTGAAGATGCCGATCATGGACGGCGTCAAATTTCTTAGTTCAATAAACTTATCTCCATCCGCCCATTTTACGGTTATTGTATTGACCGGTCATGAAGAGGATAAAGACATATTAAAGTGTTTTAATGCGGGAGTCAAATTCAAGACATAAGCAGGTTTTAAAAAAAAGGCCGCGCCCTTTTGGGGATACATATGATAATATAAGTAGGAAATTTATGAATGAAATAGAATTTCTGGAGTTTGAAATAGTCCTTTATGAAAATTCGCTGAAGGCGGAAGGTGCTTTGCTCCTTAAGTTAATGACAGTGAGTTACATATCATGTTAATAGAAGCAGGATTAATCGGTTTAACGCTTTTAGGAAGCGTTTTGTATGACAAATATACAGATTATAGAGAGAAGTACAATAAAAAAAATTTGCCAAAGACATCTGCACATCTTCCCTTGGATTTAGGTAAAGACAATGCCGTTAAAAAACATGACAGATATTTTCAGGCCGGCGTTGTATCTGTGGTTTTAACAATGCTGAATCCTGTCTATCTGCCTTTGGTTTTACTTAACACCGGCTTGATTGTTTATACGACTTCTCCTGTAATCAAGGAGGGAATCCAAAAATTAATAATTCATAAAAGAATTACTCATTCCCTCTTGCTTTCCATATTTTTCTTCATCGTATTTATAGCCGGTCAAACCCTGCCTTTAGTATGGGGCGTTGTGATGTATCATGCAGGGAAAAAACTTTTGGCCCGGGCTCAGGAAGAGTCCAAAGAGATACTTATTGGCGCCTTTGAAATGGAGTCGACAACTGTCTGGCTTGTAAAAGATAATGTGGAAATTGAAATCCCCGTTGAAGATGTTAATGTAAACGATATACTGGCTGTCAACACAGGAGAACTGATTCCTGTTGACGGAACGATTGTTGAAGGTTATGCTACGATCGATGAGTATGCTTTAACCGGTGAGTCTAAACTTGCGGAAAAAGGAGAAGGTGAAAGTGTTTTTACATCTACCGTGCTTTTAAGCGGAAGAATTTGTATTAAAGTCGAAAAGACGGGTAGGGCGACTAAGATTGCAAAAATCGGCGAAATTTTGGATGCCACTGTTGAGTTTAAGACAGATCTTCAGATGGAGGGGGAAAAGCGGGCAGATGCGATTTCTATGCCCATTCTGGGGATTGCAGGATTGTCATGGCTATATATTGGAGACGTCAGTTCTGTCTCGGTTCTAAACAGTGCTTACGGCAATGCTTTGCGTTTGCTTGGATCTTCCAACACAATGAATTATCTTAATTCGGCATATTATCGGGGAGTACTAATTAAAGATGGCCGTGTTTTTGAAGAATTACGAAAAGTAGATACTGTACTTTTCGATAAAACAGGAACACTTACAGAAGAGTATTTAACAGTAGGGAAGATCATCCCCTGCGTCGAGATGAATGAAGATGAGGTTCTAACCTGTGCTGCAATTGCCGAGTATAAGTTATCTCACCCCATAGCAAAGGCGATTTTAAAGGAAGCTGAGAATTCAGGTCTGGCCCTTCCGGAAATAGAAAATTTCGAATATATCATCGGCCAGGGCGCCACAGTAAAACTCGATAGCAGAGTTATACGTGTCGGCAGCGTTCGTTTTATGGATGCATTGGGAATTATTATACCTGATAAAATCAATTTAGAGATGGCAAAAGTCTATAACGAGGGATTTTCCTTAGTCCTTGTAGCCATTAATCAAGAAGTCATTGGCGCCATAGAACTCTGTCATGCTTTACGACCTGAGGTCGAATCTGTTATCGCCGGTTTGCGAGAACATGGTATCAAGCATATATCGATTGTGTCGGGTGATCATTATGAGCCGACTAAATACATATCGGAACATCTATGTATGGACAGTTTTTTTGCCGATGTCTTTCCGGAAGATAAAGCGAAGATTATAGAACGCTTACAAGAGGAAGGCAGAACTGTCTGTTTTATTGGCGACGGGGTAAACGATTCTATTGCTATGAAACAGGCCAATGTTTCTATTTCCTTAAGCGGTGCAACGACAGTTGCCAGAGATATTGCTCAGGTCGTTTTGCTGGACAGAGGATTGAGTAACTTATGCATGCTTTTTGATCTGGGATTCGATTTAAATAGAAGTTTAAGAAATCTTACAGGAATTGTAACCATTCCGGCTATCATTAATATAGGCGGGATTTTTATTTTACATTTTGGGCTGATTACAACGACATTAATCAATAATATTGCATGGGGTGCAGGTTTTCTGTATGTTTACAGATCTTTTAAAAAGGTCGATGAGAAAAAAGAGATAACTGCCTAAGAGTTGTCCTGTCAGACTGCCAAGGTGCTGTGACAGTCATAATTGAAACAAATTTTATCCCAAAATAAAAATGTAGGGGCAGACCTGCGTGTCTGCCCCGGCAGTGGCTAACGAACAACCGCACCGGAGTACCGGAACACGGCTGGGGCGAAGACACAGGTTCGCCCCTACCAACCATCATGAATAATTTTCATTCTTTGTGGCAGCCCGGAGGGCAGTAGACATTTACTCTGCAAGTTTTGTATCTAGTATTTTTCGAATTCCGAGTCATCGGAATCGGCTCCTCCCGAGTCATCCAAAAGTAAATCGACTCCCCTGTCGGCAGTCGATGAGGCAGGAATTTGTTTCTCGGCCCTGACAGGAGCAGCAGGTTTCGGTTCAGGGGGCGCAGGTTTTGGCGTCACTTTCTTAGCAGGAGTCGTAGAGACAGGTTGCACCCTTTTGACAGATGCGCCTCCTTCTTTGATAGAGAAGAACGATATCGTTTCATCGAGCATTTTCGCCTGAGCGGATAGTTCCTGTGACGTCGAGGCCATCTGCTCGGAGGCCGAAGCATTCTGCTGAATGATATTGTCCAGCAGTTGCAGGGATTTATTTATTTGCTCGGCCCCTGTATTTTGCTCGTTTGTCGCAGCCGTTATTTCCTGAATAAGATCGGATGTCCTTTGAATATTCGGTACAAGCTCATTCAGCATTGATCCGGCTTTTTCCGCGACAACGACACTCGATGAAGAGAGCTCGTTGATCTCTCCTGCAGCGGTTTGACTCCGCTCCGCCAGTTTTCTGACTTCCGATGCCACGACAGCAAAACCTTTCCCATGTTCGCCGGCTCTGGCTGCTTCAACACCGATTTTCACAGCTATCGAAGACGTCATAATAGCACCCTAATTTCAAGCCGTCCAAACAACCTCAATAGATCTTCCCCCAAGCCAGGGTATATGGAAAGGATTTTGCAGCTTTTCTACTTCTTTCAAAACAGGAGTATGCGCTCTTTTCCTGATTTTAACAAAAAACTTATCTCCATCATAAACAACTCTTCCCGGCATATCAATGAACTTTTTAAATATTGTAGGGGCAAGATTCTTTTCAAAACGTC
>JAREWP010000068.1 GCA_029001845.1 Candidatus Magnetocorallium paracelense
CTTAATATCTCCTACAAATCCTAACGCTATCTCTGCAAGGTTTACTGTCTTGACCTTTATCAGAGCTATTATAAATTGAGCCAAAAAATTTATACGTGCTCCGTGCCAATTTATTTTGTTCTCCTTCAGTATCTTCTCTAATTTCTTTACTCTTTTCATGGCGTTAGCTGTTGCTGACGCCATATTTTCTACTAGTTTACTATAAAATGTCTAGTCTATACATTTGTATAGTATTTTTTTGTCCTGTACTTAGAACCTCGGTATAATCGCCCCCCCACCTTCTCCGCGAAATGAGCGAGGGGATAAAAACAGGCTGAAATCCTTATTTTATTCGAAGCCTCCACTCCATTTAAAGAGAACAATAAAATCACGCAGATAGTGATGCAATAAAATGCTCTTTTCATCTTCGATACCTCCTGATAATTAAGATTTGCTTAAGGCTCACAAACCCGCATAAAAAAATGAAAATTCCTATGCAATTTAATTATTGTAATTATAAGATACAATTATATTATTGCAACATAATGGCATTTGTCAAGCTCGGAGTATCTTGACAAATAACTTAAACAGGATATATCATTAAGAGTCGCTTGTGATTTATAAATAAAAATCAGTTGCAATAGTCAAGGCGCCTATATTTCCAAATACTTAAGAATTTATGCTAAAAAAACAGTCCGCTATCAGCTCTCTGTTTTCAACATATTGCCTGACAACCGACTCATCACTTTTAGGTGGACCTTGAACGCATTGATTTTCTCAGCTGACTGCTAAATGCTTTTTTTGGGGTTATTGCAACCGTAACATCTGATTCTTAATAAAAATTACTTGACATCCTTTTTTATGTCTGAAATTCTTTTTGAAAAAATTCAACTATTTACACTACACAGTGTCGCGATTTTTCTTGAGGCCACACCTTTTCTACTGCTTGGGGCATTATTGTCGGCGCTGTTCGAGGTGTTCGCCCCCGATAGATTTGTAAGTAAACTAATTCCGAAACATAAACATAGGGCGATTCTAACAGGCGCATTCATGGGTTTTCTGATTCCTACTTGTGAATGCGGTGTTGTTCCCATTGCCAGAAAATTTATTCAAAAGGGATTTCCGGGATATATGGTGATAAGCTATATGATCTCTGCTCCTGTGGTGAATCCTATTGTCCTCATATCTACATATATCGCCTTTCGCTACAACATCTGGATGGTGGCGGGACGTGCGGGAATCGTCTTACTTATCGCTATATGCGTAGGATGGATGCTTTCGAGAGAGAAGGAGGATTTTCTGATCAACAACAAAGAGGATAATCATTCATGTTCAGGGGAGGGGTGCTCTTGCTCTCACAATCATGAGCCTAGCAAGGGAGAAAACAAGCTGCTTATCATTCTCAGACATATATCCAATGATTTCATGGATATGGGTGCTTATCTCATCATCGGTTGTTTCGCGGCCTCCGGAATAAAAACTTTTCTGCCCGGCGACGTACTATCGATTTTTGAAGGTAGTTTAATATTATCAATAATCGCCATGATGTTTCTGGCAGTGGCGCTTTCCGTATGCTCGGAGGCCGATGCCTTTGTGGCCGCTTCGTTTACCGGATTTCCCTTGATATCTCAGCTTTCATTCGTTACAATAGGACCTATAGTAGACTTAAAGCTGATTGCAATGTACGTCATAACATTTAAGAAGAAAATTATACGAACCGTTATTATCGCTCCGACAATTATGGTTTTTGTATTCTGTTATCTTTTGGGGAAATTAATTGGATGAGAAGTATTGTATCCATACTTGAAGGCATAGTTCTAATTACAATAGGCATCTTGATATTCTTAATGATGCTTCAGCTGGAATACGCTTATTATATGAACCTGAAATTCATATGGCTGACTTTTTTGTCATCTATTTTTTTACTTATTCTTGGAGTATTCAATCTTTTTTATCCTTCCCGTTTCAGAAAACTGTTTAATCTGTATCTCTTTCTTCTTCTTTTATTATTATGGATAGTAGTCCCCATAAAAGTGATTGATGAATCCAGTCTGTTTCAGTCTCCTTTTTAACAGACCGGTTTAAACATGAAACGTGAGGATCGAAAAGATGATTAATCAAACAACAAGGGCTGAGATGAAATTTAAATTGTTCTTATTGGTTGTAAGCATCATCCTGATTGCTTCAGGTGTAACAGGCATTAATATCTCCAAAATAAACTCATCATTGCAGACTTTTTCCGAACCGGAATTCAACAGACAGGCCGGAGATCCATACCTCAAAAAGGCGCCTTTATCGAACAGGGCCAGGGAATCTATAAACGGGAAAGAATATATTTTATTGAATTTAGTTGAACTTAATATGATTATTGCAGGCGAGCACAGAGATTTTTTGAATGAAAGATACTCGGTTCGCGGTGTGATTTACAGGGACGATACACTGAACGGCAAGGGTCAGATGGGATTGCTTAGATTATCGATGGTTTGCTGTGTGGCGGACGCTATTGCATTCGGGATCAGAGTAAAAACAGACAAGATAGACGTCTATGCAAAAGGCGATTGGATTAAGATCTATGGTTCCATAAAAAAGGACTCCGAGAAACTTTCACCGGAGCATGAAAATACTGAAGAATCTTCTCTCTTGTATATAAATAAAGAGTATCTTCTTATTCCTGAGAGTATGGAAAAGATAGAAGTTCCCAAAGATCCCTATATCATGGATTGGAGGAGTGAAGAACCTTTTGCGTACTGAGGGGGGGAAGTTTTTCTACATCCGCGTTTTGAACTCTCATAAAAACCAGCCTTCTGAGAACACCCGGATGTAACCCATGGTGCATATAGGCGCCATGTGCTTCATGATGTGCTTCTTTTAAGTGTTTGACAGGAAAGTGTTATAAGTTTCCATGACCGTCTATAGAACACCGCAATTTCGACAAGCCAAAACTTTCATAGAAAGTCTTGCACTTAATAACGTATGATTTCGGCTATATTCCCATAGATCAAACCTATCGCTCACCCTTTATCAAACGAAGAGGAAAAGCCGCCGGTACGGCTTTTGAGTATATTTTGTATTTCCCCAGAGATTGAATAAGAAAACCGGCTTTTTTAACCTCCTCTACGGTTCTTCGGTTACAATTGCAACCAGACTGATTAATCTGGCGCCAGATCGGATTAAAAAGGTCCATGGCAGGACCGGCAAACCAATGTTCGCTGCAAACATGCTCCAAAAGACGAATTTTTCCGCCAGGACGAAGTACACGTTTAAATTCTTCCAGAGTTTTTGACAGAGACATGACACTACAAAGAACGGTTGAAGCACTTACGGCATCGAATGATGAATCGTCAAAGGGAAGATTCTCCCCTGTACCTGAAATGACCTTAATCCCAGCCTTTGCATTGGGAACCTCTTCCAGGGCAGCCCTCCTGTATTCATCGTCAGGCTCTATTGCCGTTACATTCGCCTTTTTACCGTAATATGTAAATGTAGCCCCCGTACCTGCGCCAATCTCCAAAATATCTCCTTCCAGGTCTCCCACGAGATTGAATCTCAACTCGGCAAAACCGTCTGCATCCATTTTCTTTGCCAGATATTTCTTAAACTCCACAGCCCCCATCTCTCTCTTCCGTTTCATAGTGGCGGGACCATGGCGCAGGAAAAAATATATTTCTCTAATCATAATATCATCTCGTTTAACATTGGTCTTAAATATTTCCCCAAACCGTACAAGGCGCTCCGTCGGCGTCTTTAATAAATAGTGGCGAGATTAAAATATTATGAATTGTCGTGGAACTGTTCAGGTACGCCAAATTCATATCTTCCAATAATAAAATTTCATGTTTATCCGCTAAAAACGCCCTATGACATTCTCCTCCAATATGACGGTGAGAAAAGCTTGACAGAGAAATCAGATCGAAACCGAAAAAACGAATTTTCGGGAATTTAGTACGAAGCAGGTCGGCTGTTTCAGGCATGAATCCGGGAGGGGTTTCCCAATACTTCTTTTCTCCACGAAATTTAAACCACCTTGTCAGTAAAATTACAATTTCAGCCTGGAAATTGTGATCCGCCGCTCTACTGAGAGCATCGTCTAAATGCGCGGCGGTACAGAGCTCTGATTCGTTCAATTTTGTCTCAAGCACTTGAAGGTTTTTACAAAACCAGAAGTCATCGGGGTAATCCGTTAATTTTCGACCGTTACGATCAAAATGAAAAGGACAGTCAATATGAGTTCCGACATGATTGGATAAACCGATATCCAGAGTATTACAACTGTCTCCGCCGGCAATGGATTTAGATTCTGAAATTCCGACGCCCTCCCCTCCTCCGTAAGCCGGAGTACTCCTGTCAAGACTGTATGATAATCTAATCATTTCCACCTCATCAATAAAACCCTTTTTAAAAACACACCGTTACTATATCATCTTCATTCGAACTTTGCCAAGCAGTCAAAGATGCCCAATTTGATTGAAAGAAGCAGTTTAAAAAAAAACAGAAAGGCAACTTAAAAAAAGATTTTTTGAGATAATTTGCATCTATGCTATAATATTAGAAAATCAGATAGAAACATTACAAATGGGTGATATATACATAGATATGACTGTCGCCAATCTCCATGACATGGAGAAAAACAGCGAAATTAACTTTTTAGTCGATACAGGCGCAACACGAGCCTGGATCAGGAACAAAGACGCGCTTGCATTAGGCATCAAGCCTGAAGGAGAAGTGAATGTATCCTTAGCTGATGGAAATATTCGGTCATATGAATATGGAGCCTGTTGGTTTATCTATGAAGGCGAAAGGGTTGTCGGAAATGTGATAATCGGGCCTGACGAATGCGAACCGCTTGCCGGGACCCATCTGTTACAAGACTTTCGCCTGATAATCGATATGAACACCCATGAAATAAAAAAATCACGAGCATTAAAAGCGAAAAAGCAGGGATGAACTCCTCACCACCTCCACTAAACTCTTACCATCCATTTCACGGAGCAGCTTTCCGGCTTCATTGGCAGGAGAGGGTCTGCCGAAAAAAAAGCCCTGAGCCTCATCGCATTTTATCGACTGTAAAAACTCCATTTGCTCCCTGGTTTCAACACCTTCTGCAATAACCCGTAAACCAAGGGTATGCGCCATGGCTACGATGGCTTTGACGATGGATGCATCGTTCGGCTCGGTCATAACCTCTTTTATAAATGACATATCCACTTTAAGCTTATCGATTGGTAAGTGTTTTAAATAACTGAGCGAAGAGTAACCTGTGCCAAAATCGTCTATAGACAATTTCACTCCCATTTTATTAAATTCGCGGAGAGTGGAGATAGTCGCTTCAATGTTCTGCATGCAAATACTCTCGGTAAGCTCCAGCTCAAGAAATTCAGGCGCCAGCTCAGTTTCAAAGAGAGTTTGCGCTACAATTTCCATAAGATTATCCTGTCTGAGAAACTGACACATAGACATATTAATTGTCACAACCAATGGAGGAATCCCCTCCTTTTGCCATAATTTATTCTGTTTGCAGGCATTCTGAAGCACCCATTGTCCTATCTGCAATATCAGACCGGTCTCTTCGGCAATAGGGATAAATTCATCGGGAGGGACCAATTCGACGCCCCGGCGTTTCCAACGCAAAAGAGACTCCACACTGACAACCCTGCCGGAAGCAAGATCAACGATCGGTTGAAAATACAACAGGAAGTCTTCATGTTCGATCGAGTTTCTCAGCTCGTTTTCCATCGTGAGGCGTTTAAATACCAAAGTATCCATATCGGGAGAATAGAACTTGTACGTATTGCCGGTTGCATATTTGGCCTGATACATGGCAGTGTCTGCATTCTTGATAAGTCTGTCTGCGTTATCTCCGTCAGAGGGGAATATACTGATACCGATGCTGGCCCCGACGGAACACTCCTTACTGTTGAGATTAAATGGCAGTGTCAAAGAGGAGATGACCTTTTGAGCAACAATGGCGGCGTCTTCTCCGCTGTCTATGGTTGTAAGAATAATCGTGAACTCATCACCGCCCATACGGGCGACTGTATCCGATTTGCGGACGATCTTTTCAAACCTCAGAGCCACCTCTTTTAAAAGCAAATCTCCGATATTGTGTCCAAGCGTGTCGTTTACATTCTTGAAACGATCCAGATCAATAAAGAGAAGCGCCAGTTTGGCTTTACTGCGCATGGCAGTGGCGAGGGCCTGTTTTAAACGATCATACATCAACATGCGGTTGGCAAGACCTGTAAGCGTATCGAAGTGGGCAAGCTCTTTAAGACGCTGCTCCATCTGCTTACGTTCGGTAATATCTTTAAAAACCACAACAGAACCGATGAGAGAACCTTTCCCGTCCCTCATTGGAGTACTTATATATTCTGCAGGAAAGCCGGTTCCGTCTTTTTTAAAAAAAACCTCATTATCCTGTTGAAACATTTCATCATATGTAAATGACCTGCATATGGGACACTCATCCGCTGAGCAAAACTCACTGTCCTGAGCTGTGTGATGAAAAACGTCATGCCTGTGCATACCGACAAGCTCTTCGACTTTCCAGCCCATCATGTCGGCTGCCGTTGTATTGACAAATGTAGTAAAACCATTGAGATCGATACCATATATTCCTTCTCCGGCTGTGTTTAAAATAAGCTCGTTCTTTTGCTCCAGGTCTTTAAGGGTCTCCTCCATTTTCCTTCTCTCGATAATACCGGCCAGAGTACTCGATACGGAAGAAAGAAACGCCTCCTCTCCGGGGTCTCTTTTATGCCCCTCTTTTACATATAAGTTAATAACTCCCAGCAAAGTACTTTTAGATATGATAGGAACACAGTAGTGACCGTGCGGTTGCATGCCCTCAAAAACGATATCGTGCCTATTGTCGATACATTCGGCAAAGAGGATATCCGATTTCTCGGCGGCCTTTCCACAGAGACATACACCGAATTTCACTCTGTTGCATAATGAGAGAACCTGATCGGAAAGACCTCTGTGGGACTTCATCACTAAAACGTCAGGTTCGTCGTCTACAAGAAAAATCGATCCCTTCGACTCCAAAGAAAGCCAGGAAACGGAAAAAATCACATCAAGTATACGCTGTAGTTGAGCGGAAAGAGAAATCGGCTCCATGGAAATTTTCAAGATATTGTTCAGCGCCTGAACCTTGCTGATTTCTACGGATCTCTCTTTAATCCTCTCCTCCAGTTCTTCATTCATCGCGCTGATAATCTCTGACGATATTTTCAGCTCCCTTGCTCTGAAAAGCCGGTTTCTGTTGAGTTGTAAACCATCTAAAGCTTTTTTTACTGACAGAAGCAGTTGATCCAGATTGATCGGCTTGGTTATATAATCCGCGGCGCCGGCCCTGAGCGATTGTACGGCAAGTTCATCATCTCTGAAACCTGTCACCATAATACCGGCGATATCGTCATAAAGCTCTTTCGCCCGTTTTAAAACCTCGATTCCGTCCATGTCGTCCATTTTTATATCCGTAATTATGACATCGACCTTTTTTTCTTTAATTATTCGTAAGCCCTCGGCTCCGCTCTCGGCAGTAAAGACCTCATAGTCCTCTCTGTTAAAAAGCCTGCTCAATTTTTTGAGCGTTAATTTCTCGTCATCTATAATCAAAATAACATCTGACTGAGCTGCCTTTCCTTTCTCTCTGATACGTTCGACTGCTCTTCCCAATGCGGTATAGAGTTGTTCTGTCACGACAGGCGTCTCTATATAATCCACAGCGCCGTATCTCAGAGATTTTATTACATTCTCATCTATCTCCAAAGACGATAAAACAATAACCTCGCATGAAGGTCTTCTTTTCTTTATCTCAAAAACGACTTCCCCTACGGAAATATCTGAAATTTCCGCATCTACGATAACAATATCGATATCGTCACCGGATACAATATCGAGCGTGTTCATGCCCCCGGAAGAAAATAAAACCTTATCAAACATTCTTCTAAGTTCAGAATGAAGAAGTTCAACCCTTTCTTTGCTGTCTTTATATGCAACCAGAACTTTCATATTATTCGTCATTGTCCGTTATATATTGCTCAAACTCGTCTCTCAGTTCTTCCGGATCGAGACGGTTGATTCGAATGATCTCTTTTAGCTGTTTTCCAAGAGTTTCCGCCTTTTCCTTTATGGAATTGAGATATCTGTTGTCGGAACTGAATGCCATTGCATTTTCCGTTTCATTTATGATCTCCTCTATCGTGGAAATCATTTCTTGTCCTCTGTCCGATACAGCTTCGTTCTTTGTGTGGTGAAACTCCCTTTCCCCTTCTATCCTCTTTAAAGAGTACTTTCTGATTTTATGGTTGTGAAGAGTTATCTCTATATTGGAGTAGATATCTTTTTCACGATAGGGTTTTATTATAAATGCGGAAGGTCCGGTTAACTTCGCCCTTGAAAATGTATCATTGTCCGAGTGAGCAGTTAAAAAAATCACCGGGATGTCGAACTCCTCGGATATCTCTTCCGCAGCCTCTATGCCGTCCATATCACCTTTAAGCCTGATGTCCATTAAAACCAAATCGGGCCGCATCTCCTCAGCGAGACGAATCGCCTTTTCTCCTGTTGAAGCAGAACCGCATACATTGTAACCGAGCTTAATCAGTCTCTCCTCTATTTCCATGGCAATAACTGTCTCGTCTTCCACCAGAAGTATATTGACCTGTTTTTCCTTATCGTATGACTTATCTTTCATGTAACCGTAGTATCCGCAACTTTTACAATCGCCCACAGAGACAGCACAGGTCGCCATATCGTTTATGCCGCTGGACGTCCCGACCACCAGCCAACAGCGTCTTTCCATATTTTGCAGTACTGCCATACACTTACGCATCTCCGATTCAGGACAATTCATAAACTCCCAACATCTGACACCTTGATTCCTTGGAGAAGAGACGCTCCTTTTCTCATCAACAATCATGTCATCTAATAGAGGTCTCATAATTTTTTCGACTAAAAATGATTTTTCATCCATAATTACTACTCCGAAAATAAACTCAAAAGAGCTTAATTTGAACAACCATGAAAGTCATGAATATAAGGCTTTTTTATTAACCACGTAAAACTGCACGACATTCAAACGTCAACTTGAGAAATTTATCTCCGACCGACTCCTAAAGTGATGACGTATCGCTGTCAACCTGGTCTTTAAATTCAATGGAAAATGTAGTTCCATTATTTACATCCACTTTCATTTCTCCATCGAGTTGCATTGAGAGACTTTTTACCAATCTCAGACCAAGCGACGTTCGATTCGGGTTTTCCACATCTACAGTAAGGCCGACGCCGTTATCGCTGAAGAGCAGTTTATACCAATTGTCATCCAGGGAGTGAAGCGTAATTTGAATTTCACCGCTGTTAAGATTGGGAAAGGCGTGTTTTAGGGCGTTTGAAAGGAGTTCGTTTATAATCAGACCGCATGGGATAGCGGTCTCTATATTGAAAACGATATTATCTATATCCATGACAAGGGAAATATCCAGGCTGTCATCTTTGTAAGAGTAAAGCAGATCATTGGTGAGGCTTCGTATATATTCCGAAAAATCGATAGATGACAGATTTTCCGAACCATAAAGTTGCTCATGGATGAGAGACATCGATTTAACACGGTTACGGCTCTTTATGAGAATTTCACGGGTCTTATTGTCATCGGTTCTGTTCAACTGAAGATCGAGAAGTGAAGAGATGATTTGCAGATTATTTTTTACCCTGTGGTGAATCTCTCGCAAAAGCACCTCCTTTTCCCTGAGAGACTTCATGATCTCCTCTTCCATCTTCTTACGCTTTGTTATGTCCTTTGTAACATGAACGGACCCTGTAATTTCACCCTTATCGTTTAAAATCGGAGATACAGAAGCCTCCAGATAAATACCGAGAGAATCCTCAAAAAAATCCGCCACACAGGGTTCTTTGTTCTCTTTGATCCGATTATACAGACATTGTTGGATAGGCTTATCGGAGTGATGAAGAACTTCATGACATGACTTTCCCACAAAATCGGCAGGCTTTGATTTGTATTTTTCGGCAAAAGCAGAATTGACTTTTACAATCATAAAATTGTCGTCGTGTATGGAAATCATATCTCTCACAGAGTTGAAAGTTGTTTCCCACTCCTTGACCATTCTCTCGAGCCTGTTGACATAAGTGTCAAGACTTCTTTTCATCTCCTGCCTTTCAAGGGCCTTTTTTATATCAATCTCGAGCTCATCGAATTCCACGGGTTTCTGAATATAACCGAAGGCGCCCTCTTTCAAAGCCTCTATGGCCGTATCTACTCCGCCATGCCCTGTAATAACGATAACCTCACTGTCAGTCGATTTCTCTTTTATCCTCTTTAATACTTCTATTCCATCCATTTTTGGCATTTTTATATCTACAAGCACAACGTCCGGCCTCTCTTTATCGAACAACACAAGTCCTCTGATACCGTCTTCTGCAGTAAAAGTATTGTATTTGTCCAGTTCAAGAAGACTCTTGAGCCTGTCTCTGATTATTTGTTCGTCATCTATGATTAGTATCTTAGCCACCGGAAGTTTTCTCCATTTCGGGAACCGTCACTTTGATAGTAGTCCCTCTCTCTTCTGAACTCTCTATTTCGATATTGCCTTTATGGCTTTCTATTATCCCGTAACTAATCGAAAGTCCGAGCCCTGTCGCCTTCCCGACCTCTTTTGTTGTGTAAAAGGGATCAAATACTCTCTGTTTAACGGCATCGCTCATCCCGATTCCGTTGTCAGAAACGGAGACCACAACAGAACCGTTATCAGGCAAATAAAAAGCCTTTATTCTCAACTCTTTTTTATATTCCTCCGATCTGACAGCTTTTTTAGATAACACCCTGGCCTTTTCATCCATAGCGTCTCTGGCATTTGTTATTAAATTTATCCAGACCTGCTCCAACTGATAGGGTTCCCCTGTTATTTTCGGCAAAGAAGGAGTGTAATCGCATATAAACTCTATTTCATGAAGTCTTAATTGCTCGCCAAGCAGACTGAATGCAGAATCGATCGTCTCAGGCACGTCTACGGAACTAAACTTCAACATATCCTGACGTGCAAATGTCCTGATATGCTGTATGATCTTGGTTATCCTTTTTATAGATGCTTCGATATCGTTAAGCCCGGACAGAATCTCATCGTGGGTCAGCCTCTCCATATCGAGAAGTCTTCTCATATGTTTCGCCACAAGAGCGATGCCCCCCAAAGGCTGATTCATCTCATGAGCCAGTCCCGCGGACATCTCCCCAAGAGTGGCGAGCTTTGAGGTCTGGAAGAGTTGAGCCTGTATTTTATCAAATTCAGTGGATCGTTCGATGATCCTCTTTTCAAGCTCTTCGTTCATTTTCGTGATAATCTCTGATGAAATCTTGAGTTCTCTGTTTCTGTACAACCTTGTTCTGTTGAGAGTTATTCTTTCGATAGCCTTATTCACGGAAAAAAGCAATTCATCGAGATCTACCGGTTTGGTTATATAATCTATCGCTCCGGCGCGAAGCGAATTGATGGCATGCTCATGATCCCTGTAACCTGTAATCATGATTCCCTCAATATCTTTATAAAGCTTTTTAGCCGTTTTCAGAACATTGACACCATCCATGTCACCCATCTTTATATCGGTGATAATCACATCGATCTTGTTTTCTTCTATGACGCTGAGTCCCTCTGCGCCGCTCAATGCCGTGAACACCTCGTACCCTTCCTTTTCGAAAAAACGTCTCAGCCTGTTGACAATCACATCTTCATCATCTATTATCAATAGGGTATTGGAATAGGACATATTCTCCTTTTCCACAAGCCTTTCACCGGCTCGCCCGATGGCTGCATACAACTGTTCCATGATAATGGGTTTTTCTATATAATCGATAGCGCCTCTTCGTAAAGACTGTATGGCAATCTCCTGGGTTCCGAATCCTGTAATGACGATTATTTCACAGAGAGGTCTTTTTGATTTTATTTTGCTGATCAGTTCCAGACCGCTCATGTCCGGAAGTTCTACATCGATCAAAGCGATGTCGATATCTTCGACTTCAACGACTTGCAATGCTTTTTCAGCGTTCAAGGCAGTAATTGTGTCCAGGAAATTTCTTTGGAGTTCCTTTGAGAGCCACTCTTTTATGAGAGTGTCATCGTCCACTATGAGCACTTTATTTTTTCTCACAATACAACCACTCTTTGCAATTTATCTCAAATATCGGGTTAAGGAACCTATATCGACAATTTTTATCGATCTTGAATTTAAAAATCTATAATTATAATAATTAATCATCAATCATCAATCGAAAATCGTCAATCGAAAATCGTTAATCGAAAATCGTCAATTTTATCGTTGAGGTCTCTCGCCCCTGACCACAATCATTACCAGCTTCTCCTTATCTTTACCTACAATGGTAATCATTGTAAGAGTCAAAAAGGAATATGTACCTGTCGAAATAATCTCGATATTCCCCGTAGTTTCAAATAATCTGCTGCAAACAGTAAAAAAAGTCTCCCTATCCAGCTTGTTAACGCCCATTTTCTTCATCTTTTCAATCAATTCTTCGTCAAATTTTTCAGGTGAATAACCGATTACATTTTGAAGTGAGCGATTGACGTAGCGAATCTTATAACTGTCGTCTATAACAAGAAGACCTAAAGGCATGGAGTCCAAAAGTTTTTGAGCGAAATCTTTTGATTGATCCTTTACGTTTTCATTGATACTGATGATAACCTCCTGCTCCTCCGTGATCTTGGCAATCACCTCTCTTGCCAGTTCGAGCTCTCGAAGACGGTATTTGAGCGATCTTTCGGAGTTCAGCTTCTCCAAAGCCTTTTCCACGGCAAGAATCATTTGGTCAAGATCTATCGGTTTTTTCAGGAAATTCATGGCGCCGTCGCGCATTGCCTGAATAGCGCTGCTCTCGTCTCCATAACCGGTAAGAATGATGGCCTCGAAATCGTTGTTAATATTTCTCATCTCATGAAGCGCGGCAAGTCCGTCCATTTTCGGCATCTTTATGTCCAACAGGACAACATCTATCTTTGTTTGTGAGAATAGTTCCACAGCTTCTCTGCCGTCCGACGCGGCCAAAACCTCCCAGCCCTCCTTTTCCAGCACGCGGGAAAGCCTTTTACGAATCATATCCTCATCGTCTGCAAGCAGAACATATGGAAACTGCGAGACCTTTTTAAAAAGATTGATCTTCTCCCTCGCTCTTCCGAGGGAGAGAGTTATCTGATTCAGGTCCACAGGTTTTTTCACATAATCCAGTACTCCTTCGCGTATTGCGGCGATTGCATTTTCAACCTCTCCAAAAGCGGTTACCAGAATTACCTGAACATTTGGCGAAATTCGTTTAACTGTATGAACAACCTCCATTCCGTCAATATCAGGCATTTTTAGATCTGTAATAACGATTTCAGGGAGCTCTTTATTAAAAACCTCAAGACCGATTCGACCGTTTTCTGCGGTCATTACCTCGAAGCCTTCCTTTTTTACAACTCTGGCAAGTTGCTTTCTGGCAGTTTCGTCATCTTCGACCAGTAATACACGATACATAGCTCCTCCTATTTATAATCAATACCATTAACTTAAGGGGTGAAGCACCTTCCGACGTAAGCGGGTCATGTTTGAGAAGGCGCAGCGAAGCGGAGCCTTCGAGTTTAGCCGCTGAAGGCGGATGGTGCTTTGCTCCTTAAGTTAATGTCATAGAATTTATAATTACAAAAAAAGGTAATAACTCAGGTATTTAAGCTGAAGGCTGAAGTAAAAAATCAAATGATTTGTGAGTGTCGGGCAATAAAAAACATTAGTTTTATCGATAACCCATGCTTTACCTAACAGTCTTTAGCCTTCAGCCTATATACCTGAATAGCTGTAAAATAAATTTTCAATCGGGCACAGGCAGCATCACCTTGAAAACAGTCCCTGCACCCACTTCGCTTTCAACCTCGATCATGCCGTTATGCTCTTCTATTATCTTATTCGACAAAGAAAGACCGAGCCCCGTACCCTTTCCGGGCTCGTTTGTAGTATAAAAAGGTTGAAATATCTTATCTCTGATGTTTTCGGGAATGCCTGTACCATTATCTCTTACCTCGGCTACGATAAATTTCCCGCCAGATTCACCGTCACCGTTATACGTATGAAGCTCTATCCTCTTTTCATCCCTTCCATTTTCATCAACCGCATTTCTGGCGTTAGTAATAAGATTCATAAAGACCTGCTCGAGTCTGATCGCATCGCCGTAAACCTTCGTCAGGTCAGGTAAGAGATTCATAACGATGTCGATGTTACGATTTTTGAACTGCTGGCCCATCAACTTAAAAGGCCCCTGCAAAACACCATTTACATCAACTTCCTCCATACGCATTTCATCGGAACGGCGTGTAAAAATACGCATATGATCTATTATTTCGGCCATCTTATTTACCTGATCCACGACATCGGTAAGATCTTCCCGGAGCTCGCTCTCGTCGTGCTCTCCCCTTTCAATGTCACGCAAAATGGACTGGCTGATTATTTTAATACCGTTTAAAGGCTGATTCAACTCATGAGCCACGCCGGCGGTGAGTTCTCCAAGGGCCGAGAGTTTCTCTGATTGAATCAGATGAACCGTTGTATCCTTGAGTTCGGCATTCGCTTTTTCAAGAGCAAGAGTCTGATCGTGAAGAGCATCTTTTGTCTCTTTCAGCCTCTCCTCGGCCTGTTTGCGCTCGATGATTCCCGCCAGTGTATTGGCTATAGAAGAGAGAAAGTCCTCTTCCGGTTTATCTCTGTTGTGTCCTGCCTTTACATAGAGATTCAGAACACCGAGCAAAGTATCACCGGAAAGTATAGGGATACAGTAATGACCGTGTGGAGACATCCCGTCAAAAGTAATATCGTGCAAATCGTTAATCTCGTTTACAAATGTTATCTCACGCGATTCTGCAGCTCGCCCGCAAATACACCTGCCAAAGGGTACTTCAGCGCACTCGGAGAGCAAAACATTGTTAAATCCGATATTGGCTTGCAGTTTAAGAACTCTTTTATTGTCGTCCACAATATGAATGGAACCTTTTGACTCGATCGACAGCCATGGAACGGATAATATCAAAGAGAGAGACTGTTTCAGTTGCTCTTTTAAATCGACAGGCTCCAGGGAGAGGCTGAGCAGGCTGTTCAATACCCTTTGAACGTAATAATTGTGCTTTATCTCGTTCTCCTTCTGTTTTCTGTCCGTAATATCCTGGGCGACGCACACAATTCCCAAGACCTTATTATTTTTGGACTTCAAGGTAGAAAAGGAAAGAAGCACCGAAATGTCGCTGCCGTCCCTTTTCAGATACATTTTTTCCCGATTCTTTTCAACATTCGTCTCTATAAAATTATCCGATAAATTGCTGCAGCTCTCGCCCGGGCAAATAACGGAAAAGGGGTGGCCGATTAAATCCTCCTCTTTGTAATCCAATATCGAACAGGCCGATGCATTCAGACTGATAATGTCTCCTTTGTGAGAAATAACGACGAGCATATCGCTCATGGAATTTATCACACTATCCATATAATCCCTTGACGAAACAAGTTCATCAAGGGAACTTCTCATGCCTCTTACCCACTTAAGAGACATAAAGAGAATGAATAAGGAGACAATCAATACGACTGCCTCTATGAAACTGTGCCGTTTGTATGACAAAATAGTCGCATTAATAAACTCCTCTGCCTCTGATTTCGGTAAAAAGGTATCGTAATCGATCACAAGATCGGAAGCTCCGTAATCGAAAAAAGACTTGCCTGAAATAAGATGATCTTTATCGAGTTCCGACCTCTTCATTCCCACCTTTATCAGAGCGGACCTGCTGCTGGCTATTACTTCAGGATCGTCGCCCTTTAAAAGCGCTATTGTATGCTGCATGGCATGGGGTCCCTGAGACAAAGTGAGAAATTCGTCGTCAATAGGGGTGGCGAACATGATAGAAGCCCTGGTTTTACCGATTTCGTCTGTAAGGGAATACGAGGCAAGGAGGTATGGTGTTCCGTTAACGGTTGTCATATAGCTCTGTTTGTCGCTCAGCTGTCTGTACAGTTCAGCAGAAGTAAGAAGAGTATCGGGAGGAGGTTTGTTTACCCGTTCCCAGACCTCGAAAATATGACTATTGCTGTCCATTAAAAAAACATATCTGGCCTGGACAAAGTTTCTTGGTATTGCATGACCGGGAAGCCAGTCAGGGAAGGTTTTATGGAACAGCCTTTTCTCGGGCCATCCCGATTTTTCCCTATCCCCTATGTAAGAGACAAAAGCATTCTGAGAAATAATTAATTTAGCGCCCTGATGAAAGGAGGCGATAAAACGTTCCAAATTCAACCTCCCCTTCTGAGCCTCCTGATTCAACCTTTTGATCTGATTATCGAACCATATCTGCCTGGTATTCTCATTGTGAATATATTGCATGAGATTCCACAGCAACGCTCCGAAAGCGACAGAAAGGAACAACACTTTCAAAGTGTATGGAACTCTCTTTAATAAGCTGAAAAAGGAGTTACCCATTATTCAGGCTCTCCGGTAAGCTCTTCTCCCTGAAACTTCCAACCCTTCCCTTTAAGAAGATTTACGGGTATGATGCCGTATCTCTTATCGATTTTGTCGACAGAATTCAACAAATAATCTTTCAGCGCCAACGCATTGGGATTTCCCCTGTCCCATGTGGTGATGTTATAAGTACGATAGAGCGGATATTTATTCTCAATAAGAGGAGTCGTCTCATAAGGACTGAATCCGTCTATCTGGAGGGCCTTCACTTCTCCTTCGCTTTTATATCTCTCCGCCATCCACAGAGTTTCATAACCGATGGATTTGCGACTCGAGGCCACAAGGCTTATCATATCCTGAATAGAACCCACCTCCTGGAGCGCAGGAGAAAAAAGACTCTCCTCTTTTAAAAGGAGACACCAGTGTCCCGGGCGGGATTTACAGTGCAACCTGCCTACGGGAAGAATATTAATACCCCCGTCCTTGAAGCTTTTGTTTCCTTCATTGAGCTCCGACCAGTGATATATCCGTCCTCTGTATATGTCTCTCGCCTCTTTGAGAGTCATATTGGTGATGGAATTATCGGGATGGACAAAAAGAGCGAGAGAGGCAATTCCCAACGTATGAAATTTGAGATTGGGAAGTCTGTCAGTCTTTCCCGGCGGGCAGCAAAAACCTGCCATATCCACCATTTTTTTCATGAGCATTCCCTGTGAGATGCCGCATGTTCCCTCCTTTACTTTTATAACCAGCCCCTTTTCCTTTTCAAAATTCTTAATATGGGGCAGGAGTGCGGGATAGAGATGCTGATCGAGAGCCAGCGCCAGATCGGCCCCCTTTGCCCAGGAGTCATACGCAAGAGGTCGATTTACCCACTCTCCCGGCATCTCCATCAAATCCGAGGTGTCCGTAAAAGGCGCCCCCCCCAAAGCCCCGGATGAAGCATCGAATCCATTGAGTGGAGAGTAAAAAACGAATGACAATAAAAATATTAACAGAAAAAAAAGTGTGTCTGTACCCGGTAGTCTAATTCTTTTCATAACCAAACGCCTCCGTTTTATAAAGATAACCGGTAACTGTTCACTGTGATCCGAGGTCAGAGGTCAGTCGAAGGTAAAAGGGACTTTTTTATATTGTATTTCATGAGCATAACAGGCATTTCCACCCTTTTCGGAGTTTTTATGTGAAAAATAAGGCAAACCTCTTTAAAACAGACCACTGATCTCTGAACTCTGTGAACAGTTACGATAACTGTTTTTAATTGACGATTGTCGATTGACGATTGTCAATTACTCAATACCATTAACTTAAGGGGTGAAGCACCTTCCGACAGAAGCGGGTCATGTTTGAGAAGGCGCAGCGAAGCGGAGCCTTCGAGTTTAGCCGCTGAAGGCGGATGGTGCTTTGCTCCTTAAGTTAATGTCATTGGTCAATTACTAATTTTTGATGCCTCTGTTTTTCTTTACACCTTACTTTCTTTGTGTGAAAAAAACGGCGCCAACACTTATACACCGGCAAAAGAGCCAAAAAGTCTCCCCTGCATGGCGCCCCTGTCTTGAAAGCTCCTGTCTATGTCCCTGGTAATCTCCTGTCTGGATTTAAACCACTTTGGTGCGATCAGGATATCGTCGGGAGCTGTGGCGAAAAGCCTTTGCAGTACGATATCGGGAGAGAGTCTCTCAATAAATTCCACGAGGAAATCGAGATACTCCCGATAATTAAAAACAAAAAAAGGAGATTCCCCGTAAATCCTGGCCAGCCTCGTATCTCTTACTACCTGTAACTGATGAATTTTAAGGAAATCAATAGACAGGGAGGAGATATCTTCAGCCATGGAAAGCATTTCCTCTCTTGTTTCCGTAGGAAAACCGGCGATAATGTGCGCTCCCGTATAAATTCCCCTCCCTCCTGTCATTTTCACGGCCTCGGCAAAGCAGTCATAGCCGTGCCCCCTGTTGATAAATTCGAGGCTTTTTTCATAGAGAGACTGGATCCCGTACTCAATAAGTACAAAATAGTCCTTTGCAAGAGCTTCCAGGAGAGTGAGTTTCTCGTTATCGATTGCATCAGGTCTCGTCCCTATGGCTATTCCGATCACCTCAGGTCTTTTCATGGCTCTGGAATATATCCGGGCCAACTCCTCAACAGAGGCGTAGGTGTTCGTATAGGGTTGAAAATATGCAATAAAACGCCTGGCGCCGTAACGTTTGGAAAGATAGGCAATACCGTTTGAAACCTGATCCTCAATACTCAGGGAAGGCGAACAGGAAGAGGGTCTGAAACTGTCATTATTACAGTAGATGCAGCCCCCGTACGCCACGGTGCCGTCCCTGTTGGGACAAGTAAATCCGGCGTCTATATTTACCTTATATATATTATCGCCGAATTTTTTTCGAATATAAGGGCCAAAGGCATTATAAAATTTGCTCATAAATCAGCGTCCTTCAGACGGACTTTTAAAAGGAATTACTTTGAAATTCCTATCCAATTAAATTATCTGCTCTAATTAAGGTATTTATTAACCCGGCGATTAAAAAGATCGAATGTTTTGTTGATTATGCCGCATAAGCAATTTTGTGATGTTCAAAATATTTAGCTACTCTATTCGGTTTTTTCTGTAGCATTCTCAGATGGGAAATCGCTTTCTCTTTTAATTCGGATTTTGTAATTGCAGGAACTTTGGAATGTACTCCCGCCTTGAGATCACAATTCAAATACTCATCGGGATTAAGCTCCGGAGAATAGGACGGAAGATAGAATAATTCTA
>JAREWP010000076.1 GCA_029001845.1 Candidatus Magnetocorallium paracelense
CGAAAATCAAATCAATCAATTCAAACGGAGGAGTACTATGGCAAGACCGGAAGCAAGAAAAAAAATGGGCTATTATCCCACCCCTGTAAGTACGATGAGATGCATAAAGAGTAAAATCAAACTACAGGCATCAGCAACTCTCATTGATCCCTGCTGTGGAGAAGGCCACGCACTGAGTCATATGGCTTATAAAGATGAACCGGAAAGAGCAGAGAGTTACGGCATTGAACCTGATACGCAAAGAGTGACAGAAGCCACCTGTCGTATTGACAACCTGTTGAGCGGAAGTATTTATGACGCCATTATAAGACCACTTGAAAGCTTTTCACTTCTTTACCTTAATCCACCCTATGACTGGGAAAAAGGAGAGAGAATGGAGTTTCTCTTTTTAAAACAGAGTCATAAATGGCTACAAAAGGGCGGAGTACTTGTTTACCTCGTACCGGAGCACTGTTTATCAATCAATAAAATCACTCACTGGATCGGAAGAAGGTATGAGCATATCAGAGTTTACCGCTTTACAAAAGAGGATTATCCCTTGTTCAAACAGGTAGCACTTTTTGGAATCAAAAGAGCAGTTGAAGCTGATGAAGGAGAGTTTCCGAAAGGCTCATATCCACATATAGAGGACTCAGGTGATGATCTTATCTACACCATCCCGCCGGGCAAAGAGCCTGCCGTCTTTGAGTTAAAAGGAATCAGTGAAAAAGATATTCACTCATATAAACCAGCAGCACTTCAAAATCTCTTTGAAGCGATTCATAGAGGTTCAGAGAAAAGCGGAGTCAATCTGCTTTCCCCCATATTTCCCCTCAGAAAAGGACATCTTGTATCCCTTCTGATGAGTGGCGTACTAAACGGAGATTTAAAGACAAAAGGAAATCATCTGGTATTTAAATGCTTTACCGAAAGAAGCCGGTCAACGAGAACAGAAAAAGCCGGACAAACAACCAAAGAGATCACACTGGATACGTACATATCAGGAATCAGAGTGATCGAAAGGAGCAAATGGTATGACGTTTTATAAAAACAATAAGTCCCTGGTTCAAGTGATATACAGAGGCGTAACAGGCATATGCGATATGTCGCTTTGGGCAGGTAACTCAAATGATGACAAATCCGCAAACATCACTCTAATCAGCCTTTATGGTTCGGAAAGTCAGGTAAAAGCGATTTCAGCGGCAGCAGCCACAGGAGACGAAATCATTATAAAAAAAGACAAAGAGAGAGTCAGGCTCTACAAAACATACCAAAACCATATCAGAATAAAAACATGGCGTTTTGGCTACGGTAAGTACCATGCCCTGATCTGGGATGAAGAGCTGATTACGGACTGTATCATATACAACCAGCCGGAAAAGGAGTTGGAAGCATGGCGGCGATTCCTGAAAACAAGAAGAATTCCGCTTCTTGCAGAGTGGATCACCAGGATCGTATCTATCTTAGCTAATAATGGCTTGATCACAGAACTCAAAGGACACGGAATCAACGGCTGGCGCTGGAGAGCCTCAGATGATGAGGTGTGTGATTTGATCGTCAAAGAGGCGTTAATTTAAAAAAGCAACCACAGATTACACAGATTTCAACAGATTAAAAAAAGAGAATTTCAAAACTTTTTAAAAGGCATGCATGAGGATTACCCCTTCGGCATGCCTTTTTTTGTACCCGTATTTGTGAACCATAGAGGAGAGAGAGAAAAACTTATAAAACTCTGTGTTTTCATTTTTTTAACTCTGTGCTCTCTTGGTTAAAAAGGAGGTATCAAATGGGAATTACCCTTAGAGAATTTATAGAGAAAAACGGAAAGGCTCTTGGAGATAAGATCGAAAAAGTACTCACACCGGTGTATAATCCCCTTAAAACTGACTCGGTTGTGGAAACATACACTCATAAGATCAAAACTCTCCAAAGAAAACCCTATCCCGTTCAGGAAGAGATAATTAAGGGCCTTGCAAAGGCGATTTATCATGAAAGAAGAGAGAGGCTATTTTTGTGCGGCGAGATGGGAACAGGCAAGACTTCTTTAGGACTCAGTGTTATTGCCATGTCGCCCAAACCCCTGAGGAGTCTGATCGTGTGCCCTGGACATCTGGTGCAAAAGTGGATGAGAGAAGCTACACTTACACTGCCCGACGTAAAAGTGTACGATTTGGCCGTTAAGAATGTGATTACCATACTTGACGCACTGAGGTCTGAACCAAAAGAGCCCGCGACACACGAAATCTGGGTGGTATCCAAAGAGCGAATCAAACTGAGCTACTCCTGGCGAGCGGCTTTCTGTGAGACCGTTAAAAGTAAGCTGCCCATATGTCCTGACTGCGGAGAAAAGCCCACAGGGAAAGATGGTGAAGTGCTTACAAAAAATACAATCACAAAGAAGCGCTCACACTGCCACTGTGGAAGCTCACTATGGCAGTCCTCACAGAAACTGAGACGTTACTCCCCTGCCGAATATATCAAAAAGTATCTCAGGAACAGATTCCAAATGGTGATACTTGATGAAATTCATGAGTATAAAGCGGGAGACTCCCTTCAGGGTCACGCAATGGGACAGCTTGCCGCAAGCAGTCAGTACTTTATGGGACTGACCGGAACATTAAATGGTGGCTTTGCTGACAATTTATTTTATCTCCTCTATCGCCTGGAACCTCAACGTCTCAAAGAGTTTGGCTACACAGGAGTGCTTCAGTGGCAGCGAACCTATGGAACTATTGAAGAGATCCAGAATTTGGAAGACGAAGATCACAAATACGGAAGAGTAAAGCGTAAAAATGTGATTGTCAAAAAGAGACCGGGCGTATCACCGGAAGTTATCGGCAAGTACTTTTTAGACAAGAGCTGCTTTATCCGCTTATCAGACGTAATAGACGGCCTGCCCCCTTATGACGAAACGGTCGTGACCATCAGTATGATCGGTACTCAGAAAAGGGAGTACAAAAAACTGAATGAAAAATTCAGAGAGGCAGTCAGAAAATACAGAATGAAGGCAAGCTCGTCAATGCTGCAATCTCTACTGAGTTATCCTGACTCCTGTGTTGTTTTTCCTGAAGAGACAGAGATCAAAGCAAAGAGTGAAGAGGACAAAACCTACAGAGTACTGGCTCGAATAGAGGCTCCCAAAATTGAGACCAACACACTGCTTCCTAAGGAAAAGGAGTTGCTTGCGATTGTAAAGAGTGAGAAAAGCGAAAACCGAAAGGTCTTACTCTACCTCACATTTACAGGCACAAGAGATATGAGGAGTCGGATTAAAAACGTGCTGGAAGAGAGTGGTATTCAGGCAGGAATACTCCCTGAAACGATAGAACCTAAAAAGAGAGAAAAGTGGATCAAAGAGAATGCCGATCATTTTGAGGTATTGATTACCAATCCGGAACTGGTGAAAGTGGGCCTTGATTTAATTCAGTTTCCCACAATAGTGTTCTTCCAGGCAGGATACAATATCTTCACCTTAAGACAGGCGGCAAGAAGAAGCTGGCGTCTGGGACAAAAAGATGCTGTAAAAGTTATCTTTCTTACCTATAAAGATACCATGCAGGAACTTGCGATCTCTTTAATAGCCAAAAAGCTGGAAACATCACTCCTGGTGGAAGGAGACCTGCCGGAAGGACTGGCAAAGTATCATATCGAGAGCGGCTCTCTCTTTGAAGAGATGACAAAGGCTCTGGTAGAAGAACGAAAATATACGGGCGCTGAAACCGCATGGGCTAATTTCAGAAAGAAGGAGGTTGAGACCTCACTTGGAATTGGGAAAAAAGAGACAATCTTTACGGAAAAAAGCAACAAATCAGTGTCCTGTACTATGCCCATAACCAAAACCACACTTACTGAAAACACAATGGTAAGCGTTACAGTGGTAGAGGGCAGGAAAAAGAGAGCTGCCTCTCTCTCCGTACGATACGGTGATCTGGATAGGATATTTACAAACAAAACCGTACAGTTTGCTCTGTTTTAAAGCGCTATGACTTCAATAGGGCAAACAAAACAGGATGCGGTAATACATCACTAAATGTAAATTTCAGTAGGTAACGAATAAAGGGCATGTATCAGAGGGTTCCCCTCGGCATGCCCTTTTTTATTTTATGAGATTAACAATTAGGAGTTTTTTATGATGACTACCAGCATTGAAGAGGAATTGACCCAAAAGGCAATAGCAAATGGCTATGATCCAAAGCAGCTTATCTATTCTGTCACAATAAATGACATTATAAAAGTTCTGGCTGACTGCATGAAAGAAGACGATTCATATAAGGTTGATGAACCCACAATGGGAAAGATATTAGCAAAGGTAACTACCAGTATTGAAACAGCAGTACCCGCAGGTGATGTCGTTAAGAAAGCCTACCTGAATGAAGCAGATGACATGTTTCTATGAAAACCTGTCATATCTATAAATTTAAAAAAAGCAGTCAGGTATAAGAGCTGTTAGCTATTAGCTTAAAGATTCCTGGAATTTGTTACTCACATTTGAGTGAATTGTTCTTTCGCTTATATTCAATGCGAAGCTTTGAATTTTCTTCGCTAACACCTAATACCTAACCAGGCGTAGCGGTCACCAAACACGATTCAAGGCATAAGGCAACAGGCATAAGGCATAAGTAAGAAAAATATTAGTGTTTTTTTGCGCACAATTTTATTTATAAGCGACTAACTGCTAACTGCTGTTTTTTAGGATAAATACAGCCAACCACACAGATTAGGAGGTATATCAAATGAAGATATTACACTTTGCAGATATACATTTCAGGCACGATCTGCTTGAGGAGATATGTAAGTGTACCGATTATATGATTGATAAAGCATCTGAACATAAAATTGACCTGGTAATCACAGCAGGTGATCTTTTTGATGAACGGCAGTCCTACGATTCACCGGTATTTTTAAAAGCTGTTGAATTTATTCTAAAGCTTTGTAAGATAGCACCGCTGTTTATACTTAAAGGAACCAATTCACATGACGGCAACAGTTTGAAATTCCTGGAGAGTTTGTCACCGGAAAGGATTTGTGTATCGGAAAGCATAGAGCAGGTGGTATTTGGAAACGGAAGGTTTGAAAAAAGTTCGGCCAACACAGATTCCGCAGATCTCATCATATCCTCTCTACCCTCTGTCAGCAAAGCGCAAATCGCATTAAACTTAAACGATCTGAATGAATCAAACCAAACCACTGTTGATCTGATTCGAGAAGTACTGAGAAGCTGGGCTGAAGTTAATCAAAATGTTGAAGTTCCGACCATTTTAGCAGGACACATCTCCCTTACAGGAGCAAGCTTATCAACAGGCCAACAGCTTATGGGAAGAGAGATTGAATTAGGAGCAGGAGACTTAAGAATGGCAGGCGCCGATCTGGTATGTCTGGGTCACATTCATAAAGCTCAAAGCTGGGGAGAAATATATTACTCAGGATCAATAACCAGGCTGAACTTTGGCGAAGAGGAAGAGAAGGGTTTTTGGATACATGAGTTTCACGGTAAGAAA
Organism: Candidatus Magnetocorallium paracelense; assembly: GCA_029001845.1. Classification (GTDB taxonomy): domain Bacteria; phylum Nitrospirota; class Thermodesulfovibrionia; order Thermodesulfovibrionales; family Magnetobacteriaceae; genus Magnetocorallium; species Magnetocorallium paracelense. The sequence continues at coordinate 5,478 of JAREWP010000076.1, forward strand.
GTCAACTCGCAATTCATAAACACCCCTTCAAGAAGTTTAAAGACAATCGACATTGGAATACTGGCAGATAGTGAAAACATAACCGCTTTGTCTGATAAAGCGACAGACGTACAAGATGGTGCGGTTGTTAAAATCAGATATGAAGTGAGTGAAGAAAACGTACACAGTATAGACGAAAGTGTTTTAAAAAGCAAGCTGCTTAAATCCGGCGCTTCAGAGGTAAAGATTGAAAAAAGGGTTATACCGAAACAGAGAGTAAGGGCCGAAGGAATCACATTGCTTTCACCTGCTGAAAAGCTCAAACAATGGGGTGAGATAACAAACACCCTGATCACAGACTCAATAACCAGGAAGCTCGATCTGCTGGTGGATGAGACAGATGTTATTCTGACAAATCAATACTCTGATTTATACAACATAAATTAAGCCACGGAATTGTATGGAAAAGATCCCGTAATTTCAAACATTAAGTGGCGATATTAACGTAAAAAGGCATACGACAGAGGTAATCTCTGCGTATGCCTTTTTTGTTTCTATGGAGGAGAGAGATAATGAGACCGTTATCAATAAAATTACAGGGTTTTAAAGGGATCAGTTCCGGCATAGGGAAAGAGGAGATAGAAATCAACCTTTCTGATCTCCATGGCCTGGTAGCTGTAACAGGGCCTAACGGAGCAGGGAAAACCACTATTCTGGATAATATGCATCCCTTTAGAATCATGCCATACAGAGCCGGAGGCTATTCATCAAAAGCCTTTAGCTACTATAGTGAGTGTTATGAAAATAGTGTAAAGGAGTTTATCTTTCAAATCGGGCATACGATTTATAAAAGCCTGATTATGATTGATGGCAGGAGAAAAAAACAGGAGGCTTACTTATATGAAAAAAACGAAGAAAACTGGCTGCCGCTCTGTGACGGTAAGGTGGATAATTACGACAAAACAGTCTGCTCATTAGTCGGCGCGTCTCAACTGTTTTTTACAACCGTGTTCAGATGTCAGGACGCTGTAAAGCTCAGTGATTATACCAAAGGAGATATAAAGGATATCTTTATCGAGCTTTTGGGGATTGATTCATTTAAGCTGAAAGGACAAAGGGCTAAGGAAATCAGAGCTTTTTTACTGCAACAGCTTGAGATGATACAAAGGCAGGTAGAGAATCTGAAAGCAATCATTGTCGAATCTGAAAAAGCCAAAACAGAAGCCGGTGAAACAGAGTTAAAGCTCTCAGCGATAAAGTCACAAACTGAGGAGATAGAAAAAGCGCTGGATCGTAAAAGTACGGCTTTACAGACTCTTAAGTCGGAACTGGCCGTTTATGAAGCGGCAGTTAAGGAGAAAAAATCACTTCAACTGAAAGCATCTGAGATTCAAATGAGATGTGTAAGGCTTAAAGAGGTGATTGTCAAAGCAAAGGAGATTCGAACTGCCGTGGAGAGTGAAAAGAGTTATCTTACTGAATGTGAAAAATTGAAGTTGAGTTACACGGAAACAGACAAAGCGGTTAATACACTGCAAAGAGAATTAAATACCCTCAGGGAAGTTGAGACTCAATTGGCGACTAAAGAGAGGATGCTTTCCGAAATCAGAGTCAAAAGAGAAAGCCAGCAGAAAGCTCTTAAAAATGATCTCAGAAAAGCAAAGCATACCTCAGAACTGCTCCATAAGGTTCCCTGTGGAGATGAGTTACACGGTAAATGTGAACTTCTTAAAAACGCAGTAACTGCCGGAGAGTCAATTCCAAAGCTGATCAAAGAGGTGCATCTGTCTGGCAAAGTGACGGAAGCTGAAAAGGGTCTTGCCAAAGAGATAACGGAGTTGATGAAAGGACGATCCAACACTGACATCAGACAACAGTTGGAAAACACCTTAAAGCATAAACAGGAGCTGTCAAATCTGATAGCAGAGTGTGAAAAGGTGTTACTCAGGCAGAGAGAGCTGAGTAAAAGACTCCCTGAACTGGAACTGGCTGAAAAAACCCTTCCGGAATGCGAAAAGGAGCTTGCTGAAATCAACGGCAGGCTGGCTAAAATTAAAACCAATGGAGACCTTAACCAGAGGATTCAGTCTGCCTCAAAGGAGATTGCCACTTTGAAAAGCAGGCAAAAAAGCATTGTTCAGGAAGAATCAGAATTGAGAAAACATCTTGGCGCTAAAGAGGCTTTGATGAAGCAGGGAGTAACAGCATCTGCTGAGATGGTTACTGTTACTGAAAAAGTTGAAACTCTCAAAAGAGAGATTTCCGAATGGTCCATACTGGAAAAAGCTCTTGGAAACGACGGAATCACAGCTCTTGAGATTGATGACGCCGGGCCTGCTATCAGCGTCATTACCAATGAGCTGCTCAACAGTTGTTTTGGATCACGTTTTTCCGTGCGCATAGATACGCAGGCAGTAAAGGCCAACAACAAGGGACTTAAGGAGACCTTTGATATTGTGGTACTTGACAGTGAAAGAGATGAATCCAAATCACTGAAAAAAATGTCCGGCGGAGAGAAGACCTGGATTGAAGATGCGATTACAAAGGCGATCAGCCTTTTTAACGCAAGTAAAAGCGGTATCAGCTATGAAGCGCTCTTTACCGATGAAAAAGACGGGGCTCTGGACGCAAATCGAAAGAAAGAGTTCATCGCCATGAAGAAAAAGGTGCTTGATATCGGTAAGTACGATGTGGAGTTCTTTATATCCCAATCACCGGAACTCCATGAGCTGGCTGATCATAAAATAGAGATTGGCCAAACAGTAACGATCTCATAGCTATTAAAATCATACACAATCAGAAATCCCCCTGCCAGGAGTAAAATCCAGGACAGGGGGATTTTTTTTAAGCTTTATTTAACATCTTTCATAAAGCCCAAAAAGTACTTTACACTTTGTTTTATCTCGCAAAGGCGCAAAGAGCTCAAAGTTTTATGGTATGGTCATGAATATTCTCTCACAGATATATTTTTCTTTGCGTTCTTAGCGTCTTTGCGGGAAACATTTTTTAATTTATTTGCTCTGCTATCTTCTTATTTGTAAACCGGGAAATGAAGGATGCACTTTATGCCCTTCTTTTTCTTTGTGCCTTTGTGTCTTTGTGTGAGAAACAATATAAGAAGATGAGCTGTCAGGTAAGCCGTAACCCCTCCTACAGTAATACATAAGCATTAACTAATTTATGTAGCTTTTGCGAAAAGATAACCCTTATCGAATTGCTCTTTGAGAGCTGTTTGTTTAAGGGTTTTTTTGTTTATACCCCGGTCCTGCTCCTGTGGGGTTCATGGTCGACCAACATGTCTTAGACATGTAACCCCAACCTTACAGGAGAGGCTGGGAGTCTGTTTTGATAAGAGGGTTTATAAAATGGCAACTACTGTAAGAATGAGAAATTTCTCCGATCTTTTAAAAAGTATGCAACAAGGGAATTCCAGAGGTTCTGTAGACCTGTCACCTGAAGAGGCTCTTCGAATTTTTGAAAAGGATGAGGTTTATAAGGTGGTTGAAGGTTTTAATGTCAATATTGGCTGGCTCCATGATCCTCAGGGTAACCTTGAAAAGGTGAGTGTTTACGTAAGGTAAAGAAAATCAAGAGGTTCATAAGCTTAGTGCAGGGAAAATATGCTTTTCCCTGCATGTTTTTTAACCAGGGGGGACTGTATATGAGCAAATCATCGGGCAACAATTGTATTTCACCGATTGTATGTCATCTCTATCAGGAAGGATTTCATAATGAGATTTCATTAGTAGGAAATAAATCGGCTCTTCAATCTTTACTTACTGCATTAACGGACGCTGTTGAAAAGGGCAGGGGAGAGTTATCCATAACTGTTGAGAAGGATATGTGCTGCAGGATAGAGATTTTACTTAATAAAACCGGAATAAACGACATTCCGGAAGTGTATCTATCGATATAAAAGGAGGTTTTTAATATGTTGAACAATATAGAGAATACAACAAATAACACTTCAGGTGTTGTAAGGGAGTTAGAGTTTGGCAATGAGGAAATGATACAGACCATTCTTGGCCCTGCTTATAAACTACCCAAAGCCGGGGTTATACGTCCCGGTATTAAAGTACTGAAAAAAGGGTGCAGTGACAGTGACAGCTCTGTGTACAACAGAATGACAGATGAGGGTTCTTCCTGGGATGAGATAGATAAAAGAATCGGGAAGGACAGAAAGGGCAAAAGCAAACTCATCCCTAAAAACGCTGACTACTTTACAGTGCGCCCTTCTGATTGTAAAAATCCGGATGATGTGAGGCTGCTTTATGATCTCTACGCTGACTCTGACGGTAAGATCAGAACTATTCCCGTCTGGTTTGCCTCGAATGAGTGGTATAACATTATCCCCCACAACCTGAGATGCTTTGGCGCTCGTTCAGGGTTGAGGTTTTATAGTTGTTTCAGAGAGATAAAAACCCCCACAGGTAAGGTGATTGGTAGTGAAAGAATCTGTAAGTTTCCTTTGTCATTAGAGGAAAGAAAGAGGAGTTATGGTAAAAGAAAATGGGGAGAAAGGCCATGTGATCCTGAGAACTGTCCTGAGTATCAGCAGGGGGAGTGTAATTTTGGCGGTGTGATTAACTGTTATATCCCCGGTATTAAAGGAATCGGAGTGTGGTGCATACCCACAACCTCCTGGCACTCTATGGTGAACATAAAGAGTACTTTGGAGACTGTTTCAGGAATTACAGGAGGTAAAATATCCGGTCTTGTCAACAACAGAGCCTTTTTTCAGTTGAGAAAGGTCAGGGAAATGATTCACAAAACAAATGCCGAAACAGGGACTGTACAAAAAGTAGAGCAGTTTCTGATCCATCTGGATGTAGATATAGATATGACGGAGTTAGCTGCTTATTATGAAAAGAGTCAGATATTTTATCGGGCCATGAATGCGGCTCAGTTACTGACCCCACAGGCGCCTCCGCTTGTAAATAGTGATGATTCCCAGGCTCCTGATAATTTGGATACTTTTCAAAGTGAATCAGTAGAGGCTGATGACCATGATATTGAACTGTCACCTTCAGTCATCCAATCTACAGGTGATAACAGGAGTGATGGAGTAATTCAATCTGCAACCACTTCCAACAAACAACTCAGTGAAAATGCTGAATTACTTTTTAAGGTTTTAAACCTTCAGTGTAATGGGGAGAGAGAATTAATGAAACAGGAGCTAAACAAGTACACAGGAATCGACTCCTTTTATAAGGTTACTGAAGAACAGGCGGAAAAGGTTGTAAATCTGATCCGTAAGAAAAATGGTGACCATTCGGAGCTTGACTCTACAAATAACTGTAGTAGCGCCCCTTTTAAACTTACAGGTGAAGTAAAAAAGCTCTTTGACACACTTACTTCCATTTGTGATGGTGATGAAGAGGTGATAAGTGAGCTTAAAAAGCTGACCGGTGTGGATTCATTTATGAAGGTAACGGAAAAGATGGCTAAGGAAGCGATCTCCAAACTCACTGACGCTGTGTTAGAAGAGTTTTAGAGCGAATTTAATGTTTTTATAGTTGCTTAATGTACAGCCACAGAGGTTACAGAGGGAATATGGGAAAAAACACTGAGACAAAAAGAAGTTGCTCTGTGTGCTCATTTTTTTCAGCTCTGCGCTCTCTGTGGTTTTCCTGTTAGAAGGAGGATATATGCTGGCTAAAGAGTTGATTGAAAAAGCAAAAACCGTAAATCTTCCCGACTTTATAGAAACTGTAACCGGTCAGTCAGCCTTAAGAGGCAGCAGGCCGGAAAAGAGGCGTTACTATTCTCCTTTTAGAGATGAAAAGGAGGGCTCTCTTTTTGTCTCTTTTAAAAATGGTATCTGGGTATGGTTTGATTTCGGTGTTTCTGAACAAAACGGGGGTGATGCCATCAAATTTGTCATGCAGTTAAAGAGGTGCTCTTTTAAGGAGGCAGTTGAGTCTTTAATCAGTTTTAATGGCTGTGATGTAGCTTTATCCGAAACCGGTGACTATCATCGTTCTGATGCTAAAGGTGAAAAGCTGGACAGTATTCTTTATGCAAAAAGTATTTATAACAAGCTGCCTGACAATAATACCTCTCTGTTGAACAAATATTTTACTGAGAGAGGTTTGCCCTTTTATCCTGAAATGGGCTGTAAGATACTTAACCATTTTAAGGACAAAACAAGATACCTCGCAGTTCCGCTTCCAAACACTAAAAACCTGAGAGGTCTGGAGCTTAGGGAGATTGTCAATCTCTCACAGGAACTGACTGGTTATTGTGAGAGAAAGAGAAAGTGCTATGGTATTAAAACATTGTGGGTGTTAAAGAGAAACCTGTCTCAGATGATTATTACCGAGTCTGTCACTGACTCTCTTGCAGGTGATGTTTTACTCGGTTTGAATGAGGCTACTCTTGTTGCTTTAAATGGTGTGAGCCAGGTTAATCAGTTGCCTTTACTGTTGAAATCTGTACGGCCTGATAAAGTTTTTTTGGCTTTAGACAATGACTGCTCAGGCAGGGAAGCTCAGAATAGGGTTGTTATGATTCTTAATGAGTTTGGTGTGAATGTCGAGGTGATTGAAATAAAAGAGAAAGACCTTTTCAGGGAACTCTGTTTGCAAAAGCTGATGCACAAAGATGCTGTTAATCTGAGTTAAGAAAAGTCTTTGATGTCTGTTTGTTTATTAAAAAACCTGGTAGCGGTTTCTGTTACCAGGTTTTTTTATTTCTGCACAAGGTTAAAAGTAATACTTCTATAAAAGGGTAGCTTTCTCTTTTACATGAGTTTCTGCGATCCTGTTTATCTTGGCCAATTAAATCAAACAAGTAAACAACTATAGGTGTGCCTGCTCTATTCATAAAGTCAGCCTTGTTCAACTTAAATGGCCAGAGAATTATGAATCGCCGAAAGTCATGTTTTATTTCCTTCTGTGCTGTGTTGCAGTAATTTTTAGACAGTTGAGATGTAGTTATTCAGCAGGGAATTCCCGGAAAAATATAAATAAATTGTCAAAAAGTACTGCTTTTGTAAACTTTTTTAAATTAGATGTTTTGATTGAATGCCTTATGTTTCCATATTAACTTTTACATATTTATTAAATCAAGAGGTAAGTTTTTTGTTTATTTTCTACAGATCTGCTTATCTGAACTCTCTCTTTATCAATATAAATGGTTACCTGCTATAAGAAGGTTGGAGTTTTTTGTGGAAGATAGCGAACTGTATATTTCCGTCAGAGAGGAGATAAATGTTGAAGCTTTTGAGTTGTTTCAAACCATGGAATTTCAGAAAATGGTTAGAAAAACTATTTTAAAAGTGCTTCCCTTTAACAGGGTTTATACTTTTGAGGACTATCATCAGGAGTCTTTTATTGCCTGTCTCTCTGCTGTTGAAAAGTTTAACAGAATTCATAAGAGCAATAATGGAAATGGTGCTGGTTCTAACAAAATGAGTTTACGCACTTACGCTATGTGGCATGTTTTTAAAGCTATTTATAAACTTGCAGACACTGGGGAGGTTGTCTGGGATGTAATGGACGAAAACGGTGAGTATGTTGAAACGATCTCCAATAAGGAGTTTAGAAGACGTAAAAAATCTCTTGAGTTAAAAAATTACACTTTCAATGCTATTTCTCTAATACAAGAGTTATATGAGGAAAACAGCGAACTTTAGGTAGTGATGGACAAATCAGATAAAGAAAAACTTCTGGATACTTTGATTGAAAAAGGTCTTTGCTTTAGTGATCTGGAGAAGCATGGATTGGAATTTGAGGATTGCTGTCAATATCTGTTTATGAATGACAGGATCAGCCTGGCTGAAATAGCCAATTTTTTCAAGATAAACAAGTCTACTGCTTACAGGCGATATTATAAAAAGGCAACAAAGAATCAAAAGATCAACAATCTTCTTTACAATGATGATAATAGTAGAAAAAGTCAAAAAATATTGTTGAACCCTTTAACAATATTTGAAAAACTTAATGAACCTTTAGAGCAATATAAAATTTTCATTCAATGGAGAAGATTGGATAGTGACAGGAAAACAAGAAATAATATTACTAAATCTATGATTTCGATAAATCATGCTGCAAAACTCCTAAATATAACAACAAGACAGATGTACAAAATCATAGATAGAGAAAATATAGACAACATTAAAGGTTATTTATCCTTAATCTCCTTTGAGAAATACTTGAAGAAAAGACGGGATCAAATAAAAGTTGAAGAAGAGCGTATCAGTTCACTTATTTGGGCAGTTAAGGAAAAAAGAAAAAATGCAATGAAATCAGCGAACTGAGAATCATTCAAAATTTTGCATTATGCATAAATATCTATGAATCGGAGTTCATCTCTTTTTACTACGTATAAATTCAGGAATTGTTCCTAAGCCATACTTATCAAGGGTTTATGATGTGTATAAAAATTAATTTCACCTTAAAACATTAAAAATCAACAAAAGGTATGGGGACTATCACCCATACCTTTTTATACTTAATCGGGAGGTTATATATGGAGAAGGGTATCATTCCATTTCGAAATACTGAGCTTCTTACCGCAAAAAACGAAGAGTCAAAAGAAATATATGTTGCACTTAAACCTATAATTGAAGGAATTGGCCTGAACTGGAAAGATCAAATAGTAAAAATTAAAAATGACAAGAGGTTTAAACATATGCTAATTCACTTTTCAACCAACAGAGGCTCTCAGGAGATGATTTGTATCCCATACAGCCATCTCCCGGCATTTCTTTATTCAATCAATCCAAATAAAATCAATAATGATTCAAAAGAGATCCTTTTAACTTTTCAGGAAGAGACTTTTGGTGTTATTAATGACTATTGGCTAAAAGGTTATGCGATAAAAAGAGACCTTAATTATAGTTTCCCCTTACAGGAAGAGTTAAAACAGATAACACCAGAGCTTCAGGAATCGGTCAAAAGAATTTTTGACGATGTAAAAGATATACAAGTGGTTCGCAAAATCGCCTCCTTATCCCCTGAAAAACAAAAGGTCATGATCAAAGAAATCGAATTTATTATCGATTCTGAAAATGAAGATGAAAAACTGACAGAGGAGAAAAAAACTCTTGAACAGGAGGTGAAAAGGCTTCAGAACATTGAAAAGGAATACAAAAAACTTGAACGAGAGCGCAATCTGCTTTTAACGGGCATGAAGAAAAAGGTTCAGGAGAAACTTGAGGAACGAGAAACTGAAATCAAAGTGCAGTATAAAGAGACATCCAAAAACATTACAAAAGTCATTGAAGAAGAACGAGCCAAAATCCAGGCTGAGTATAAAGATGAGATTGAAACGCTGAGTAAGGAACTGAGAAACATGTCTCTGGCCAGAAAAAAAGTAGCTGACCATACCGAACAATATAAAGATGAAATAAAAGCGCTAAAAGAGAAGATTAAGGAAAGCAACAATACGGCTGTGAAATTCAAAAATGACAAAGACTACTGGATGAAGCTGCATGATGAAGCCACCAACAGAGAAAATCTGCCCGTACTCATCCATCTGATACGAGATGAAATGCGTATATTTAATAAACAGCTTCTTAAAGCCGGTGGAACAACTGATTCAAATAAACAAACAATAACGGAAGCTCTGGATGAAATACAGGAGATTCTTGATGAGACTAAAGACACAATCACCCAACTGAATCAGCTTCCGGTAATAAATGATAATTAATACATTACTAAGGGTCTGAGTCAAAATAGGTAGTATTCTTTAGCCCTCAGGTTTAGCTTGGATTTAGACGATCTGATTGAACAAAAACGTAGGAATTGCAGAGACGTAAAATTTTGTGTCTCTACTATGACGCTTTTGTGATTGAAGAGCGTTCAAAGATGACCTGAAGATGAGATGCGAAATGGAGAACTTATTTTGACTCAGACCCTGACTCTTTAAATTCTCAGGAGGTCATAATGGAGGAGTATTTGACGGTTAAGGAATTAAGTGAAAAGATAAAGTTCTCTAAACAAACTCTGTATAACCTGATTCATACAAAAAGATTTGTTCCTGGAAAACACTATATAAAGCCGACTCCTAAAAAAATACTCTTTAAGTGGACAGAGATAGAAAAATGGATGTCTCTTAATTCTGATGATAACGGGATTAATAATGTTTTGAGTAAATTTAATATCAAAAGCCAACCTGAATAAAAACTCTCCTTTCATTGATCATATTCTTTTTATTATAATTTTATAGTGAAGACCAATGGAAGGAGGTGGTAGGAAGGAGTTTTAAATGTCTGCCAGACCAACTTTACAGCCAAATGTTCTTAATTTTCCTACAACAAAGAACAGAAAAAAAGTACGAAAAGGGGGTGTTAACAGAAACAAAGAAGGGTCAGTGAGAAAAATAAATGGAAGAGTTTATATTGACTTTAGATATTTAGGGGAAAGAGTGAGGGAAGCTTCAGGATTAGTCTGGTCGGAAGAAAATGTCAGGATAGTCAGGAAGCAGTTAGACAAAATCGTGGCATCAATACAAATCGGTACGTTCAATTTTTCAGAAGTTTTCCCTGACAGTCCAAGAAAGGAATACTTCACGGCTAAAGAGTGTGCTATTAATGGGATAGAAGTGCCCGTTAAAGAACCAGGTGATGTTACCTGCGGGCAGTATATTCAGGAATGGTACGAGAAGCTTAGAGGTATTGGCAGAGTTTCAGAGCGGACAATGCTGGGTTATAAAAGTCATATTAACCTTTATCTAATGGATTTTTTTGGTCAAATGACTTTTGTAGAACTTAGTCTGAATGTTCTTGAAAAGTTTACCTTGTGGTCAAGAGGTAAGAAGATTAAAGGCAGAGAGGTTGGCAACCAAACAATAAACAAGTGTCTGACATTGTTTAAAAGGATTTACGATGATGCTGTAATTAATTATAGGTGGAGAGATCTTCAAACGCCTTTCTTTGGCTATAAGAAGCTGCCAGAGAGTGATCCTTATGAAAAGATTTTTCCATTTACTGTTGATGAGCAGGATCAGTTAAATAATCAACTCTCTGAGCATTGGAAGCCATATTTCAAATTTGCGTTTTGTTCCGGTTTAAGGCAGGGTGAGCAAATTGGGTTGTATCCGAAAGATATTGACTGGGAGTCTGAGTTATTGCATGTTAGAAGAGCGATAACGAAAAACGAAGAGGGGAAGATAGTAGAAGGACCGACAAAGAACAAATACAGCAGAAGATCTATCAAGCTTATACCTACAATGAAGGAAGCTTTATTGGAGCAAAAAATGATCTATGAGAAGTACAAAGGAAAGTATTTTTTCTGTAATACAGCCGGGGCAAGGATCGACTCAAGTACTCTTAGACGAAATGCCTGGTTACCGGCACTAAAAAAAGCAGGGCTTAAAATACGAGAGGTGAAACAAACTCGTCATACTTTTGCCACAATTGCACTGAGTTGTGGTGAAAACCCATTATGGGTTGCTAAAGTGATGGGACACCGGGACACTGATATGGTAAGTAGAGTTTATGCTAAGTATATTGAGAATTTCAAAGGCTCAGAGGATGGTTTAAGCTTGAACAAGTTGTATCAGGGAGATAGAAGTAAAGACAGGTAACTTACAATTTGGGCAATATTTGGGCAATGTTTGGGCAAATATCCGTTGACAGCAATTCAAGGAGTTATAGAAAGTGACAGTAACTCCTTGAATTTAAAGGCTTTATAGTTGGTGCCGGTGGGGGGAGTCGAACCCCCACGGGGTTACCCCCAACGGATTTTGAGTCCGTCGCGTCTGCCAATTCCACCACACCGGCATGGTTGATTTTACAAGGTTTTCTTCAATTTAATCAACTCCGATTTTTTCTGCTGTCGCCGATTTGTTAAACTGATCAAATTAACAGGAAAAATCCTGCTTTATCCAGTTAGGGACTCGGAAATTACTAATATACCTGGATCGCGCCCGGATTTAGGTCAGATTTGGGTGCAATGATTGAGCAAAACCACAGGCATAGCAGTGCTATGTTGAGGATTTTGCGATTGAGGCGCACCCAAAGATGGCCTGAATCCGGGTGCGTTATGGTATATTAGTAATTTGCGAGTCCCTAAAAGCTGATAGCTGATGGCTGACAGCTAAATGCTCTTTTAGGTTAATAATTACAGTTGCGATAGACAATGCAAACCAATAATCCGATAGTAACCATACGAGGTCTGTCAAAAACATATAGCGGGAAAAAAGTTGTAGACAACATCGATCTCGATATGGATGAAGGAGATTTCACAGGTCTCCTTGGACCAAACGGCGCCGGCAAGACAACGACTATTAAGATGCTTACAGGGCTTATAAAACCCGGCGAAGGAAGTATCGGCTACTATGGAAAAGACTTTCTCGGATCATCAAAGGAATCGAAAAAGTTTATCGGTGTTGTTCCTCAACAAAGTAACCTGGATAGAGACCTTACTGCCTATGAAAACCTCTATTTTCATTCCATACTCTTCGGGGTGCCGTCAAAGGAAAGAAGAGACAGAATCGAAGAGTCGCTTACATTTGCAGGATTATCTGATTACAGAGACAAGCAGGTCAAGACTTTCTCCGGCGGTATGAAAAGGAGACTGGTGATTGTAAGAGCCCTTTTACATGATCCAAAGATACTCTTTCTCGACGAACCTACCGTCGGTCTGGATCCACAGATAAGGCGCAGTATTTGGGAGCTTATCGTAAAGGTGAATCAGACGAGAAAAACGGCCATACTCCTGACTACCCATTATATTGAAGAGGCCGAAAAGCTCTGTAACAAAGTGATGATTATCAATGCAGGTAAAATAATAGCAAAAGGAAAGCCCGATAAGCTGAAAAAAGAGGTCGGCGCTTTTGTGCTCGAGACATTTATGGAAACAACGATAGACGAACAATTCTTCGATACAAGGGAGGAAGCACTCGCCTCCATTCAGGAGTGCAAATATCCCTGCAAAGTAAGGGAAGTGACCCTTGAGGATATATTTATTAAGATTACTGGAAAAAGAATAAATGTTTAAAGGTTTTACAGGCGTACTTTACAGAGAGTTGAACGTTTTCAGAAGAAAGGCCAAAAAACAGATACTGGCTTCTTCACTGTCTCCATTACTCTTTCTTGTGGCCTTCGGCTGGGGATTCGGCGACAAAGTGACTGTAGAGGGTCTCAGTTACATCACCTTTCTGATTCCCGGTCTGGTTACTATGAGCAGTCTGAACCAGAGCTATTCCATCGCACAGGAGATCAATATTACAAGGTTCTATTTTCATGTCTTTGACGAATACCTCATCGCCCCTGTGTCTCACGCTGAGATTGCCTTGGGAGAGGCGGTATACGGAATTTTCAGAGGATTGTTGAGCACAATACTGATTTTCCTGTTTTCCCTCCTCTTTGGAGTGAATCTGGTTTTTAATCCCATATTCATTCCTGCCATACTTGTGCATACATTCATGTTCGCCTCTTTAGGCGTTACAATCGCCATGATAGTGAGGGACCACGGCGATCAGGCCACAGTCAATACCTTTGTGATAACTCCGATGATTTTTCTTTGCGGGACATTTTTTCCTGTTGACAAACTTCCGGCTCTGGTAAAAGGAATTATATTTTTTTTTCCGCTCACCTATTCCACAAAGGTAATACGCGCCTCTCTTACCGGAGGGGATGTAAGCGTCCTTTACCTTTTAGCAATGGTCGGTTTCGGGATAATTTTTTTTAGCACAGCCCTTCTGGCGCTGAGAAGGGTCGAGGGATGAAGTATATTCTCCTGCTTATCCTTTGTATAACCTTCTGCATGGCCTTATTCGCAGGCGCCGTGGATATTAACTTTAGATCAATGAGTGAAATTGAGAAAAATATTTTAATAGATGTGAGACTTCCAAGAGTTATGCTCGCCGGTCTCGTTGGCGCCTCCCTTGCCATGAGCGGCGCGCTTTTTCAATACGTTATGAAAAACCCCCTTGCCGACTCTTTTACGACCGGCGTTTCCGCTTCATCGGCAATGGGTGCGGTTGTAGCGATTCTTTTGGGACTTTCCCCATTCATACCGCTATTTTCGCTTATCAGCGGAATTACGGGATTGTACATTGTGTACCGCATAGCCTCTTACAGGGGCAGAGTACAGCCGATTACCATGCTTCTTGCCGGGATCGTAATCAGCACATTCGCCTCATCGGCCATCAGCTTTATGAAATTTTTAAGCGACGATGCCGTTAGCTCTATCGTATTCTGGCTGATGGGAGGATTTCAGTCTGCAACGTTCACAAAAAATCTTGTACTCCTTTTGATACTCTCTTTTTCATATATAATTATCGGAAAGGATTACCTTAAACTGGATATACTCTGTTTTGACGATACAACGGCCCTCTCATCAGGTGTAGATGTCAGCGCACTGAGAAAAAAGATTTTCTTCCTTGCCGCTCTTCTTACATCATTTAGTGTCGGATATTCCGGAATAATAGGGTTTGTCGGTTTAATTATTCCCCATATACTCAGGCTTGCCAAGCTTGTGAGAGCCTCACTGCTTATTCCGGCCACTGTAACGGGCGGAGCTGCATTCATGATAGCCACGGACACTGCGGCAAGGACCATGCTTACGCAGGGGCAGGAGCTTCCTGTGGGAGTTATCACATCCTCTACGGGAGGACTCTTTTTTCTCTATCTCCTTATAAAACGGAGAAAGGAGCTATTTTATTTTGATTGAATTGAAGAATATAAGAATGAACCAAGGCGATTTTAATTTGCACGTGGAAAACGCAACACTCCACAGAGGTGAGTTAACCGCTGTCCTGGGAAACAACGGGAGCGGCAAATCCACATTTCTCTCCATGTTATCCGGATTAAAGCCCTTTGAGGGAGAGTACACAATCAATAACAGAGACTTTAATAAATCCGACAGAACCTCGCTCTCCAGACAAATAGGTTACCTTCCTCAAGAGGCGTCTCTCAATATGCCTTTTGATGTATCCTATGTCGTTCTTACAGGAAGATTCTCTCACTCCGACGGAATGAGTTACAGAGAGAGCGATTTGGCGCTTACAGAACAAACAATGAGGACTCTCGATGTATATCACCTCAAAAACAGACCCTTTAACGAACTTTCAGGAGGCGAAAAGCAAAGAGTCCTCTTTGCAAGAATACTCAACATGAGTACGGAAGTCCTGCTCCTTGACGAGCCTTTTAGCGGAGTGGATATATTCCACAGGATTAGAATTTTAAATTTACTGCAAAAAAAGAAGGAATCAGGCCTGATTCTTGTGGTTATTCACGATATTTCCGTTGCTGTACAACATTTTGACAGACTTTTGTTATTTAAAGGAGGAAAACTTTGCTACAATATGGGAAAGGACGAAATTCTTCCCCATAAGCTCTCGGAGATTTTCGGGGTAAAGATGAGTTTTATAGAACAAGGAGAAAAACGATTCCTTTATACAGAGGAGGTTTGAGATATATGCAAAAAATCAGTTTTATTGCCAAAGTTTTATTCTCAATACTGTTTGTATTCGTTCTTACTTGTAATTCTTACGCTTACGAACGGATCATTGTACTCTATCCGGCAGTGACTCCCATACTCATGAAACTTGGAATAGCCGAAAAGGTTGTTGGCACGACACGGAGCGACAAAGCTGCGATCGATGCCGTAAAAGTGGGCTCCCATCTTCGTCCCAACATAGAGCTCTTAAACGCCCTGCAGCCGGACATAATTCTGGCAGGTTCGAAAAGAGCCTTTCCCGTTGAGATGAAAGAGAGAGTGAATGCGGAAGTATACTACTACAATCCCCCTACACTGAACAACATAATTGAGGAAATAAAAAAGCTTGGTAATATGTTTAACAGAGACGCTGAGGCCAACCGATTAATCGACAATCTTAGGGCGAACCTCAAAGGAATTAAAGCACTCTCATGGAAACCGACTGTTGTCTATGAAGTCATGGCGGATCCTTTGAGAGTTGCAGGTGAAAAGAGCATAATCACTTCCATAATCGATACTGCCGGCGGAAGGAATCTCATTGAAGTGAATAAAAAACATGCCGTCGTCTCTATAGAGGAGATAATCCGAATAAATCCCGATATATACATTTATCAAATCGGGCCTATGAACAAAAAACCCGTGCCCCCGGGCGAGCGCCCTCAGTTTCGCTCTTTACATGCAAATTTTACAAAAGTGGATCAACTCTCCTTTGCGAGGCCGGGCATAAATGCATTTGATGCAGCAATAAAATTAAACGAAATTTTTCTTGAAATGGAGGATGGAAAGGGTTTTAAATAGAATATGGACAAAATGATTTATTCAATAGGGCTCGGCCCGGGCGATCCTGAACTGATTACTGTTAAGGCCGCAAAAATCCTTGAACAGGCGGATATTGTTATGGTGCCTCAATCCGACGCAACCGGCAGAAGCGTTGCCAGAGATATTGTACTGCATTATATTGACCGGGAAAAAATCGATATGTATTACTTTCCCATGAACAATGACAGAGAGGAGTTACAAAGGAGATACACCGAACTGGCGGAGAGAATAAAGATTCTAATCGATGAAAAACGAAAGGTCGTATATGTGACGATGGGCGATCCCACGATTTTCAGCACTTCTAATTACCTTACAGAAAGGTTGAATCACCTTGGCGTGCTTGTGTCTCATATACCGGGAATCAGCTCCATCAATGCCGTCTCTTCTCTGCTTGGTCTGCCGCTGTGCGTAAAGGGAGAAAACTTCGGAGTATACGAGATGCCCGGCGATGTCGAAACAGCAGTAACATATATAAAGCGCCATCCCACCACCGTTTTTTTAAAGGTGAACAAAAAGTTGCCCCCCCTTATGGAGGCAGTAAACTCCGCCAAGCCTGTTCAAGCCTTTCTTGTCGGGAAAATCGGTCTTGAAAATGAAGTGATATACAATATGCTGAACTGCGCGCCTCCTCCCGAGGCAGCCTATTTGTCAGTGGCCGTTATTAAACAGTCCTAATAGGAGGAACTGTGTTCTGATAGGAAAAAGATGAGCATTCAGGATAAATGTGTCTAATTTTCACACATATATCTCGAAAATAGACTAATGCGTACCGGAAGCTGCAGTAATGTCCTGCCAAAACAAGCTGAAACTCGTAAACTCAAACACCACCTTGTTTTGGCAGGACATCACTGCTGCTTCTTACGTTTTTCATGCTTTGTGGTGATCCTGAGGATCATGGACGTTTATCCCGAAAATAGACACCTGTAAAAAATGTAGGAGCAGACCTGTGTGTCTGCCCCGGCGTTGGCAAACAAACAAACGCGCCGGAGTACCGGTATAAGGAATATTTATGCAGCAATCTCTACGTACAGGCATCAGCTTCGGCATTACATCGGGCATTATAACCACTCTCGGACTGATGACAGGGTTGCACGCCGGCACTCATTCCCGTGCTGTACTGATAGGCGGTGTGCTGACGATAGCCATTGCCGACTCCTTTTCCGATGCTCTTGGCATTCATATCTCCGAGGAATCGGAGAATATCCACTCTTTAAGAGAAATCTGGACCGCCACAATCGCGACATTTCTTTCGAAATTCTTATTTGCCCTGACTTTTTTAATTCCCATTCTTCTCTTCGATTTGTCCGTCGCCATTATCATAAGTCTGATCTGGGGCCTGTCCATGCTTGCCACCTTGAGTTACCTTATAGCAAGAGACCAGCAAAAACAGCCCTTCCCGGTAATTTGCGAACACCTGTTCATTGCCATAATAGTAGTTTGCATTACACACTACGTTGGAGAGTGGATATCTTCTATAACAGGGTGAGGTTTTTCTGTCATGATAAAAAAGCCAATAATCAAAGAGCTGAAAACCGCTTCAGAAAGGTTTAAATATATTTCCTTGAAAGAGACGGAAAAAAGAGGGGGAAGTGACGGTATCGGTGTTCTTGGTTGGGGTGTAGGAGGGATAGAGGCCGAGGCGGCGATGTTGGGGCAACCGCTCTACATGCTTCAATACATTCCAATGATTATGGTATACTGATCTCAACTTATTAAACTCAAAAAACCGAAAGCTTAGGGTCGAGTCAGAAATAAGTTGTATATTTAAAAAAAGACAAATTGGCATTGGATTTGATTGAACCGATTGAGTAAAACCGCAGGCGTAGCTGAGCTACGTTGAGGATTTTACGATTGAGATTCGATCGAAGACAATGTCAGGTGTCACCTTTAAATACCAACTTATTTCTGACTCGACCCTTAACACTGTTTACTGAATATTCACTTTTTAAAATCATAACAGAGATGTTACAAATGTCAAAACGATACTTTAACACTTCCGGGCCGAACATTCCTGATGAACACTATACTTTACTTCGCGATGAATTAGTGCAAAAGGGAGTAAATCTGGTAAAAAAAAAGAGATACTTCACCATATGGGCGCCCAGACAAACGGGAAAGAGCACATACTTCAGGCTGGTAGCCAAAAAACTGAAATGTGAAGGCTGCAAGACGGTATTTTTTTCAGCAGAAGGTTTTGATGATTATACAACGGAAGACGTATTTGACACCTTTTGCAGATCACTTGATCAACAGTGCGGTATAAAGAGCACAATTAAGACATTTAAAGATTTTGAGAGATTTATATCCTCAAATGATGCATATGGGCTTACATTAATCATAGACGAGATAGAGGGCTTAAATCCTGAAATATTCAATCAATTCCTCCATACCATAAGAAACCTCTACCATTCGAGAGAAACCCACTGCCTGAAGAGTGTCATTCTGGTGGGAGTAAGTAATATCACTGGAATTATCCGAGACAATGCCTCGCCTTTTAACATAGCCGATACACTTGAGGTTCCCTATTTTACAGAGAAAGAGGTAATGGAACTGCTTAGACAGCATGAGGATGAGACATGTCAGAGTTTTGAGGACAGGGTAAAAGAAAAGGTTTATAACATTACATCGGGCCAGCCGGGATTGGTAAACGGATTTGCCCATAAACTGACGGAAAGATGTGAAGGTAAAGAGGTTATAACATATGGCGATTATCTGAAAGTTGAGGATTGGTACATAAAAGCGGCAATAGATAAGAACATCTCTAATGTGATAAATAAGGCAAAAATGTACAGGCGCTTTGTGGAACGACTCCTGTTCAAAGAGGAAAAAATTGAGTTCGATATAGAGAGAGAATCCATAAAATTATTGCATCTTAATGGTGTCATAAGGATGGATGAAAAGGGGTATATAGAGTTTTGGGTGCCTTTGTACAAAAAGAAACTGTTTAAGGCTTTTTATCCCCACTTAAATGGAGAGGGGTCTATATTCTTCAAAAGAATAGATTTTGACGATCTCTTCACAGGAGATGGAAGGATAAACTTTGACAGATTGATAACAAACTTTAAGGAGTATGCAAAACGCAGGAGTTTCCGCTATTTCAGGGAGAGGGATAAGGAGACGGGAGAGTACCTGCAAATAAAGGAGGCTGCTCTGGTTTATGCCTTTGAGACCTATATTCAGTACTTTTTGAGCATTATTGAGGGAAAGAGCTACCTGGAAGCTCATGCCGGTTTGGGCAGGAGTGATCTGATTGTAAATTATGGAAATGATGAGTATGTAATAGAGGCAAAGATATTCAGGGATACCTTTCAGTTTAAGAAGGGGAAGAAACAGTTGACCCATTACTGTAAAAGCGTAAACATAAGGGAGGGGATTTATCTGGTGTTTGTGCCCCACGATGTAGAGAAGGTAACAGAGGAAGTCGAGGATATAGAGGGTGTCACGGTAAGGACATATATAGTCAAATACGATGAAGAAAAAGACTTTTAAAAAAAGTACCTGATTTGCATTAGTCCGAACCTTTTTCCTGTAGAATAAACCCGGTGAGGTGCTCTGCATCCATGGGGGATAAATTAAATCGAAAACAAGCCTCTTCAATCAGCTTCGAATCTTTCTGGGAGGCGTCATCTCTCCGCTTCTCGGAAATCCACTGGACAGCCTTTCGTAAGTCTTCGCCTTTCGGTTGTATTGTTCCCATAGCAAGATGTCTTTTTTACTTTCTTTAGTGCCGTACTGCAATTATGAGTGTAAGGGGCCTGTTTACAAACTATTTTCCTGTATCATAAAACAATTTGTATTTTAACCTAATGCAATAAAAAAAGAAAACCTCGTAAGGATACCTTCAGAGCTTCCCATTTTAATGGAAAATCTTATGTGACATGTTGGAGATATACAGTTGTTTTTTTTAGCCGGTGTGCTATTATTTTCCTACAATTGAAATACTCGTTACGTAACCCAGATTACAGTAACACATGTTACTTAATGTTCCCACTCTGTTAATCATATGAAATTCTACAGTTTTATCATATCAATTCTTCTGTATATTCCGACATTCAACATCTTTGGGATCTGAATAAAGGAGCCTGTCATTTGAATGTAATATTCATTGGCTCCGTCTACTCCCTTATACACAAGATATTTAAGGATTCAAAAGAGCCTTTATTTGGCGGAAGTGAAAGAATTATCCATCTGAGACCTTTTAGTATAAAAACCGTTCACACCATTTTGAACGACAATGGAATTGATAATGTAAAGACTTTGTTTGACTACACCAATTTACTTTATATCGGCAGCATCCCACAACATCTTTCAGGAACATATGAGCAAAATAACCTCGTCACGTAGCTGTTTTTAATTTTTCGCAGGCAATGTTATTAAAAACGTCGTTCCCTTCCCGAGCCGGGATTCGCATTTTATATCACCCCTATGGTCTCTTATAATTCCATATACAATTGACAGACCGACTCCCGTCCCTTTCCCTACTTCTTTAGTAGTAAAAAAGGGTTCATAAATCCTGTCCACTATTTCATTATCCATTCCAGACCCGTTATCTGAAAACGAAATCTCTACAAAATTTCCGCTGCCGTCCTGCTTTATAACAATTTCTATTATAGCGTTGTTAGTACTTTCTTCAAAAGAGTCCATCGCATTTTGCAAAAGATTAATAAGAACCTGTTCCAACTGTTGTTCATTACCATACAGCTCAGGGAGGTCATGACCGACTCTTCTAACCAGTTTGATGTTCTTCAAAGCCACTCTCTTTTCCATCAGAAGAAGGGTATTGCTTAATACATCCTCTATTCGGATTGTAGTGAATATCGAATCATCTTTTCTGCCAAACATTTTCAAGTGATTTATAATTCTGGTAATACGCTTTATCTGTGCATAGGCAATATCCAGATCCTCTTCATGGTCCATCAGGGAGGATTCTTTTTTGTCCTTTATATCTATTTTCATGGATTGAATAAGACTGTTGATATAGGTAAGCGGCTGATTTATCTCGTGGGCCACACCTGTCGAAACTTCACCCAAAGTGGCCAGCTTGGATACTGACAGCATCTTGAGCATCATCTCTTTTTCCAGCTTTTCAGATGCTTTTCGTTCGCTTATGTTTTGAGCCACACAAACAATCAACTTGCTCTCCTCTGTATAATCGTTCATTAGTGATCCGGTAAGAAGCACAGGGATCTCCTGTCCGTTTTTCGTCAAAAAAGTCTTCTCGATACTGTTGATATCCCCCTTATTAATTGCTTCCTCCACCCAGTTACGCTCTCCCTGTAAAGCTTCGGGAATAACGATAGTGTACTCTTTTCCCAATAGTTCATTGAGTTGATATCCCAGGAGTTTCAGTGTTTTCTCGTTGGCGAATTCAATCATACCCTCAAGGGTTATGACAATAAGCGATTCTCCCATGCTTTTGAGAATATTGTCAGTGTACTCTTTTTCTCTCTTAATTTCTTTAAGGAGCTTTTTTCTTTCCAAATGCGTTTTCACCCTTGCCAACAACTCATAGGGATTAAAAGGTTTGCTTACATAATCAGCGGCTCCTTTTTCGAATACCCTTACAATTGTTTTCTGATCGTTTTTTGCCGTTAGAAATATGACGGGAATGTCACAGGTTCTGTCATTGCCCTTTAGATGCCTGCACACCTCAAACCCGTTCATCTCAGGCATCACGATATCGAGCAATACAAGATCAGGAAGTATGGCGCC
The DNA here is from genome assembly GCA_029001845.1 of Candidatus Magnetocorallium paracelense. Lineage (GTDB taxonomy): Bacteria > Nitrospirota > Thermodesulfovibrionia > Thermodesulfovibrionales > Magnetobacteriaceae > Magnetocorallium > Magnetocorallium paracelense. The sequence goes on from JAREWP010000076.1 coordinate 27,380, forward strand.
GGAATTCAGACGTTTCAATGCCTGCTCTCCGCTTTTGGCGATAACTGTTTTGTAATCATCTTTAAGAAGGTTAACAAGAAGATCTATTATAAGATTTTCGTCATCTACGATAAGAATCTTTGGTTTTTTCCGATTCATAGTCATATCCCTTTTCTTACATTTTTTGTTCCTATTGTGTAACTATTCAGTATGACGTTTCAATTCGACATTTAAGTATGGGTGGCATGGATAAACTTGTTTATCCGTGACTGTCTCGCTTTTGATGCGTTGTGATCACTGCACGGACAAACAAGTTTGTCCATGCCACCCTCTTGATACGAAGATTTAAGAAAACAACGCCTTTAACTGAATACTCACGAAAAATAAAATGATATTAACTGCTATTATTTCATTTTTCAGGCATAAAATTTGATTACTTACCATGCATATAATCCACTGTCGTCATTTCCGCAAAAAACGGAATGAGACAAAGAGCTTGCAGTTAATTTGGCAAATTCAATGCCCGAAAAAATCCGATTCCTGTAATTATACACTGTAAGCGGCAACTTATTGTATAAGAATTTCCTTTCCTGTCTCCTCTCCCCTTCAAAGAGGGAGAGGAGGTAAAAAAATGTAGCCGCAGGCTTCAGCCTGCGGCTACATTTTAAGAGTCAGTCAGAAGGACGCCAACTTGATATAATTATATAAAACCGGCAGTTGCCGATTTAATGCGTAAAAGGTGACACCTACAAAATATATGCCAAAAGAAAAAAGCGCCTTTAAAGATGAACGGACAATACTCTTGAAATTCACAACAAAGAGTATGGGAAAAAATTTGATGCCATAAACTCCAATTCAGTTGACAACAAACGTGACATGTTACATTGTGCTTACCACACAGTGCAACATGTCACATAATAGAATTAAGATAATAACAATTCAACGTATCGAAAAAAACATATATGATCACCCCGGTAAAAAATAAGAAAACAATCGTCAATAGAAGATTCACCCCTTCAAGACATACATTAACGCTCGATCAACTGCGTCTTATAATCGCCAGGGCAATGGGCATGATGGGTTTGATGTCAAAAGCGGAAAAAAAGAAAAAAGAGATTTTAAAAGATGCATTGAGCATATTGACAGATCAATCAAAAATACCAACAAAACCCACCAACAAATTACTGACAAATTACATTTCGGAATGGGAGAAGTATTACAACGTTAGAAAAATTCCCGAATTGGCCCACCAGACCTTATATAAAGAGGCGGACAACTACTTAAAAAGAAAGCTCAGGAAAGTCAGCGAAAGCAGGTATGCTTACTTTTTTTATAAAGACAGTGTTGCAGATTCCGTAAAAAAGAAGGAACTTATGCTCGACGAGTTTGCAATGCCTGTTATTCGTTTTTTAACGGTTCATACTCTGTCCATAAAAAATGATGAAAAGGCAATCAGAAAGCTTGCCGATATTTTAAACTATCTCCCCGCCGATCTTTACAGGATATTAAAGAGCAGTAAATTTGTCAAACTTGGCAAACACCTTACAGATACTCAGTCGAAAAAAATAGAAGATATGAGCAAATCCGGTCTCTTTATAGATGAAAAAATTCAGGCTTCCACCCTTGATAAAAAAAACAACATTAGTAAGGAGCTCGACTTTTATAAAACCAAAGGAGTTATTGCAGGTAATAACAATGAGAGACAAGGCTTTTTCGTTCATGTTAAGTGGCCCGATAATCATATTATTGAGAAAGCCGGGAAAACATTACTCTATTATCCCTTTCTAACAGACGTCATTTCAGATGCAAGAAAGATATGCATGCCCCATATTCGTCTCAATGAAGTAATCACTTGGGAAATGCTCTTTGAGTATGTAAGAAACATGGGGATTATTCAGGCAGAATCGAAGAACTATTACCCGAAAGACATTATTCATCTTATAGACGAAATCATAAGCAAAAGAGGTGATTTTGCAAAATCTCCTTTAACAGAATTACCCGGGACTGAACTTGAATCGATTTGGAAAAAAACGGAAGAGCTTATGTCAGAGGAGCAGCAGTTAACACATGAGGGACTAAATGAGATTCTTAACCATGAAGAGATCAATCGAAAGAGCCTCCTTTTTGACGATACAAGCAAGCCAGATAAAGAAATTGAGCTTAACGACAACCTGGACGATAATATAATCGAACATCTATTCTATAGTGATGAGACAACTCCAAGGCCGGACAAAAACAGAACTCTTTCCGATACGATTATTCACAGTTTAAAAGAATATACTCGAACAACTCCTGAAAAGCTTTTACAGGAGTTGTTTATTAAAACCAAAAGAGGCGAAAAGAGCATTCTCGCCAATTATGCTTTTAACAAGGCCTTTGATATAGACAGAGGAACTGCCGTCACGTTAACAAACGAGAGGTATAGAACGCTTGATGCAAAATATGAAAGGACCGAAACAGATAAGATATGGGTGAAGACAAAAGCCGGCGATATGGGATATTATGTGCTTGCCGGACTGAAATCGATGGACCTCCCTGATAAAAAGTCAGATATTCAACCGGCGCAACTTGCCGGGAAATTCAAGGAACAGGTGAAAAGTTTTTTTAGTAAAAACAGGGACGTGCTCATTGACATGGTAGAAGAAGGAGGCGCGGCGCCCTACTATACAGTATATGTACAAGAGTTAATCGACGTTGAACATAACTTGCGGAACAAAGACAAAGTCATCGTGCAACTGAAAGAGAGGGAGCCTCAAGAGTTTACTTATTTGGGTTTAGCTAAGGTTGCGAAGGAAGGCAAAAAGAGTTTTCATCTTGCTTTACAATATTTGGATAATGAACCTGATTTTATTGATTTGGAAGATATTGCAGGGATAGAGAAACCTGTCTACTCAGGGTTCGATGAAAATACTCCCCATCAGGATGAGTACATCCATCCTTCCGATGTGGAGGAAGTTAAAGCAAAACTTCTTAAAGGTGATATCGTCAGACTTTATCGAAAAACGGAAGAAGATGAGACCTTTTCCAAGCTTCAACAAAAGGGATTTACAACAATACTGGGAGACGGAAGTACAGGCTCAAAAGCGGTTGTATTCGATCTTATGCCACCGCCTCTCGACTCTGTCGATGTAGATGAATTTATATATATTATGATTAACGGATTCAGAATTTATGATTGTTCCGACATAAATGAAACAAAATTACCTCAAGACCACTCTCTTATGAAGCAGGGATATGGGGGATTATTCTTTTATCGTGAAACAAGACTTGGAATGAAGGAGCAGGTCAGGATATTTGAGGGTTCTAAACTAAAAGGATATATCAGCAAAGTGTCCGAGCTTTATTTAGGGTAATCGATTTCATAAACCTGCCCGAAAGTCAATCTGTATTATACACCGTTTTTAGGCCTTAGGGACTCTATATCGACAATTTTTTATCTATCCTACATATAGCAACGGCTCTTAGAACGCAGTATCGCATAGAAAAAAGCCGGCATTAAAAAATTAATAATTGACAATCCTTAAATCGTCAATCGTCAATCGAAAATCGTCAATTAAAACAGTCGCTTTGTAACCGCCTGCCGGATCAAAATCAACACGTACTACAGGAGCTCTTGCTGCAACCGCCGCAGTTTCCGCCGGAGCTTACCTGTTTCTCTGCTCCGCTTACTCCAAAGAGAGACATTTTTCTGCGGACATCGCCGGTTTCGCACTCAGGGCATTTGATGTCTTTTTTACCGAAAACCAGAAGCTCGAATTCGTTGGCGCATTTATTACAGGCAAACTCATATATAGGCATATCCGCACCTCACTGAAATTTCATGGCCCCTCTGACGAGAGACATTGTCTCCTCTGCAGTGACAGAGGCTTTTTTATTCCCCTCCTCTATGACATCGGCCAGGTATGAAGGGTTATGGTTAAGCTCCTCTCTCCTCTTCCATATAGGATCAAGAACGTGAAGAACATTTTTAACAAGAATCTTCTTACAGTCGATACATCCGATTTCAGCGGTACGGCATCCGTTGGCTACATGGGCAAGCTCTTGTTCAGAGGAAAAAATCTTATGAAGATGATACACAGGAGAGAGCTCCGGCGTTCCGGGATCACGTCTTCTCTCTCTGGCGGGATCGGTCATCATGGTCTTTATCTTTTTTTCAACAACATCGGGAGAATCGGAGAGATAAATGGCATTTTCATAACTCTTGGACATCTTTCTTCCGTCCGTACCCACGACTTTGGGAAATTTGGTCAGGAGTGTCTCCGGTTCAACAAAGACATCGACTTCATAAAGATGGTGGAAACGTCTGGCGATCTCCCTGGTAATTTCTATATGAGGCTCCTGATCCACGCCAACGGGAACATATCCCGCCCTGTAGAGAAGTATGTCGGCAGTCTGTAGCAGAGGATATCCCAAAAAACCGTAGGTATTCAAATCTTTCTCCTTTAATTCGGTCTGTTTTTCTTTATAAGTGGGAACTCTTTCAAGCCTGCTCAAGGGAGTTATCATACCAAGGAGCAGATGAAGCTCCGCATGCTGGTAAACTTTTGATTGCAGAAAAACCGTACACTTATCCGGGTCTATTCCCGCGGCCAGGTAATTTAAAAGCAGGTCCTTCGAGTACTCACCTATCACCTCGGGATTGGCATAGCCGGTTGTCAATGCATGCCAGTCAACTATACAATAATAACACTCGTAACGCTCCTGGAGTTCAACCCAATTTTGGAGAGCGCCCAGTAAATTTCCGATATGAAGGCGGCCGCTTGGCTGCATTCCGCTGAGTACCCTTCCTTTCACATCAAACCTCCAAAGGGCAATAGAATTAAACCGATAATCAATTTAACAAGTCTCTCAATGGGGTTAATGATGTAGTGCGCAACCCCGGTAAACCATAGGACCAGTACGATTATTATACCATAGGGTTCGATTTTGCTGAACTGATAGGCCTGTCTGGCAGGCAGCATACTGACAACGATCCTTCCTCCGTCAAGAGGAGGAAAGGGGAGCAGATTAAAGGATGCAAGAAATATATTAAATAAAATACTATATTCCAGCATCTTCGACAATGGTACGGCAACAAATGACATCTGCGCCGAATGGGGTTTCGGAGAATCAAAAAGGAGCAAATAAACGATAAAGCTGATTGCCGCCAAAAGAATATTCATTACAGGGCCGGCAGCCGCAACAAGGGCGGAATCTCTTCTCGGGTGTCTGAGGTTGCCGAAATTTACAGGCACGGGCTTGGCCATGCCGAATGTAAAAGCGCCTTTATTGACGATAAAAAGCAGTACCGGAACAATAAGCGTCCAAACCAAATCGATATGGGGAACAGGGTTTAATGTGAGCCTTCCCATATCCTTTGCCGTGGAGTCACCGCATTTATTCGCAACCCACCCGTGCGCAGCCTCATGAAACGTGATGGCTACAATAATCGGAATAACGGCTGTTGTAAGCCCTTTGACAAGTGCTACGATATCCATATGAATGAATTCAAAAAATTAAGGAATTGATGAATTATCGATTCCGTATTTTTACAAACAAATATAATGCTTAAAGGAGTTAATTGTCAAGTTAAGCTGTTTGTTCAGGCGACATCAGAGTTTATTTACATAATCGACGACCAGATCGCCTATCTCGCTTGTACTGTGTCCCATATGCCCTGCGCCGAGGCTTTTCAAGTGATTCTTTGTAACTTCCATAACCGCCTTTTCTATCGTTTTGCCGCCCTCTTTCTCCCCAATATGTTCGAGCATCATTCCTGCTGCGCATATTGCGGCAAGGGGGTTGATCTTGTTCTGTCCTGTATATTTAGGTGCGGAACCGCCGATTGGCTCGAACATGGAAACTTTTTCAGGATTCAGATTACCTCCGGCGGCAATCCCCATTCCGCCCTGTATCATAGCTCCAAGGTCAGTAATAATATCTCCAAACATATTATCCGTAACAATCACGTCGAACCACTCCGGATTTTTTACAAACCACATGGTGATGGCGTCAACATGAGCGTAATCCGCTTTTATGTCAGGATACTCCCCGGCAACTTCATAAAACGTTCTCTCCCACAGGTCAAAGGCAAAAGTAAGGACATTTGTTTTTCCGCACAACGTGAGTTTCTTCTCTTTATTTCTGCTCCTGCAATACTCGAATGCGAATCGGATACATCTTTCAACGCCTTTACGAGTGTTTACAGACTCCTGAACGGCTATCTCGTCTGGGGTTCCCTTTTTTAAAAAACCGCCTGCGCCTGTATAGAGACCTTCAGTATTCTCTCTTACGACAACAAAATCGATATGTTCGGGCTCTTTATCCTTAAGCGGACACTCGACACCGGGATAGAGTTTTACAGGTCTTAGATTGATATATTGGTCCATTTCGAATCTAAGCCTTAAAAGGATTCCCTTTTCCAAAATACCCGGTTTCACATCGGGATGGCCGATAGCGCCAAGAAATATGGCGTTATGTCCACCCAATTCGCCGACAATTGTGTCAGGCATCGCCTCTCCGGTTTTCAAATATCTCTCTCCGCCAAGATCGAATTCATTAAATTTCAAATTAAATCCAAACCTAGACGAGGTCGCATCAAGCACTTTCAGGCCCTCTCTTACCACCTCAGGCCCAGTTCCGTCACCTGGTATGACAGCTATATCGTATTGCTTAGACATATGATCCTCCCTTTACTAAGACACAAAAGACGGATATCTTTGGGCTGTGTACGGTATATCCCGAAATTATCTTTATAACAGAACTTCAAATTACCTGTTTGTGTCTTAGTATCTTTAGTGTGAGTTATATTTATGAAATTAAGTACAATAAAGTCCTTTTTACTCGGCAAAATCGAGTTTCTCTCTAATAAGCGCATAAAAAAGGGACGGGCTTTTTTCGACAGATGTAAAACGCCAACCAAGATGCTCATTACAGGAGGCGCAACAAATTATAATCCATACATACCCGTTAAACCACGAAAACTCTCCTGACGGCAAAGAGGCGTCCAGCAGAGACTCACAGTGGGAAAAAGTTATTACATTAAATCCAAAACCGCTTGGATTAAAAAAAGTGTGATAATAATCATCTCCCTGAACAACCAGCAGGAAACGTTTCTCTGTAATAAAGGTCTTGCAAAAATCACAGAGAATCCTCGATTTATCGTCAGGAATTTTAGAAACCGTACGGCTCAGTAGTTTTGCATTTACAAAAAAGGGCATCTATTCGGCTACTTTGGATTTAATATAAAGCTCTCGTAACTGCTTTTCGTCCACCTGGGAAGGAGCGTTGCTCAACATGCAATATCCCTTTTGAGTTTTTGGAAAGGCAATCACATCTCTTATAGACTCGGCCCCCGTCATTAACATGATCATCCGATCCAGGCCAAGAGCAAGTCCGCCGTGAGGAGGAGCTCCGTATTTAAGGGCATCCAGAAGAAAACCGAACTTACTTTTCGCCTCTTCATCGGATATGCCCAGTATTCGAAACATCTTTTTCTGAACATCGCCGGAATGAATACGGATACTTCCGCCGCCTATTTCATTACCATTCAATACAATATCGTATGACTTTGCTTTTATGGACGAAATTCTGTCTCTATCCGTAATATCCTCCCTGAGCATAAGCTCTATATCTTTGTCAGAGGGAGAAGTAAAGGGGTGGTGCATGGCCTGGAACCGCGCCTCATCGTCATTCCATTCAAGCAGAGGGTAATCCACAATCCATACGAATTTATTGGGTCCCTTTAACAAATTGTTTCGTTTGGCGATGTCGAGACGTAATCTGCTTAAAACGTCATTTGTCACTGATTCCCTGTCAGCAACAAAGAGCATCATGTCGCCCGGCGCGGCTTCCAATCTGTCAGCCATACGTTGGAGAATCTCATTTGGAAAGAATTTTTTAATTGGCGATTCGAAGCCGTCCGTGACCTTTATCCAGGCAAGCCCCTTAGCTCCGTATGACTGTACCTCTTCTGTAAGCAGATCAACTTCCCTGCGAGAGAGTTCGTTCATATTCTTTCCCAACAGGGCTTTCACCTTGCCACCCTTTTCGATTGCATCGAGAAAAACCCTGAATTTACAATCAGGCACAAGGTCCGCCATATCTTTCAGTTCCAGACCGAATCTCATGTCCGGTTTATCATTACCGAATCTCTCCATGGACTCGTCATAACAAAGCCTCTCTATGGGAGTATCTATCTCCTCGCCATTAATGTCTTTAAAGAGCCCCGATATAAGACCTGTCACCAACTCTATGACATTGTCAACGGTTACAAATGACATCTCCAGGTCTACCTGCGTAAATTCGGGTTGACGATCCGCTCTCAGGTCTTCGTCCCTGAAGCATTTGACTATTTGAAAATACTTGTCCAGTCCGGCAACCATCAATATTTGTTTAAATAACTGCGGAGACTGTGGCAAAGCGAAAAAATGTCCCGGATTCAGCCTGCTTGGCACGAGAAAGTCCCTCGCCCCCTCGGGAGTGGATTTTGTAAGTACAGGCGTTTCGACTTCGATAAACCCCCTTGCATCAAGGTAATTCCTGACACCTTTATAAACCTTATGTCTTTTAATCAGATTGGCGGTCATCTCCGGTCTTCTCATGTCAAGGTATCTGTATTTGAACCTGAGATTTTCCGAAACCTCTTGATCCTCTTCCAGTACAAAGGGAAGAACTTCCGATTTATTAAGAATTTCAAGTTTTTCCGCATATATTTCAACCATCCCTGTCGGAATATTTGGATTTTCAGTGCCATCCGGTCTCTTGCTGACCTTACCGGTAATCGAGATCACATATTCTGACCGCAACGTATGGGCTGTTTCGTGATTCCCCTTAGACACATCGGGGCTGAAAACGATTTGCGACACACCGCTTCTGTCTCTGAGATCGATAAAAATCAGCCCCCCGTGGTCCCGCCTTCTGAATACCCAGCCGGCCAGAGTAATCTCTTTACCGATATCGTCTTCCGTCAATTGGCCGCAATTTTTGTCTCTATACATCTTTCCTCCTGCATTCAATGTCATTCACTTAAGGAGCAAAGCACCATCCGCCTTCATCGGCTAAACTCGAAGGCTCCGCTTCGCTGCGCCTTCTCAAACATGACCCGCTTACGTCGGAAGGTGCTTCACCCCTTAAGTGAATGGTATTGCTCCTGCATTTATAAATAACTGTCAAGACCCCTTAAAACTGTGAAAATGTTTTATTTTTCTTAATTCCCACTCTGTAAGCGGAAGCCATTGTCCCGGCTTTAGTGGTTCCAAAGATACGCCGCCGATGGATACCCTCATTATTTTAGTTACCTGATATCCTACTTTTTGAGCCATTCTCCTGATCTGTCTCTTTCTGCCTTCATGGAGTGTCATTTCAATCCAACTGTTTACATCGGTTTTGGTCTTTTTTAACCTTTTTACCTCGGCAGGAGCGGTTATTCCGTCTTCCAGCATCACGCCCCTTCTCAATTTCTTTATATCTTCCTCATCAACCGCACCTTTCAGTTTCACAAAGTAGGTTTTGGGAATCTTTTTAGAGGGATGGAGCACCCTGTTGGCAAACTCGCCGTCGTTCGTTAAAATAAGGAGACCCTCGGAATGATAATCCAATCGACCGACAGGATAGATTCTTTCCTTGAATTCCTTTAAAAAATCGATTACCGTCGTCCTGCCTTCATTGTCGGAAAGAGATGTGATCACCCCTCTGGGTTTATAAAACTTTATATATACTCTTTTTTGCTCTTTTGGACCGACATTTACCAGCTTGCCGCTTATTTTTATATGATCCCTGTCAACAATGGCTTTCGTTCCTATTTCCGCTACTCTGCCGTTGACTGTCACCTTGCCCTCCTTTATCCATAACTCGGCGTTTCGCCTGGAGGTGATTCCAAGGTTCGATATTATTTTTTGCAGTCTCTCTTCCACAATAATCACTGACACGCCTGAGGGAGATATCATGATGCCGCGTATACAGACAGATATTCACGGATATATTACAGGCGAATAGAAATTATATCATTTTTGAGTGTTTCTTTATACAAAAAATATAAAAAAACAGCAGCAGCCATCAATCTGTACAGAACTATTGTTTACCCCATTGCTCAATATGTTATAATTTTGCTTCTTTATCTTACAGGAGGTGCTATGTATGAAAATCAGAGGAGACGGCAGAAGTCAATGGAATAACCAATGGGGTTTTATCGTAGCTGCCGTAGGTTCCGCAATCGGTCTTGGTAATATTTGGCGCTTCAGCTACATGGCCTATGAAAACGGCGGAGGCGCTTTTTTGATACCCTACTTAGTGGCGCTTTTCACAGCCGGCTTGCCCTTGCTGTTGCTTGAGTTCGTAATCGGACATGAAAGAGTCGGAAGTGCTCCCTTAGCCTACGCGAAGATTAAAGAGAGGTGGGAATGGCTCGGGTGGTGGGCTGTCACTTTCGTTATGTTCGGGATAATACTCTACTATGTTGTGGTGATTGCATGGTGCCTTAACTTTTTCTTCCTCTCCTTTAACCTTGGATGGGGGGCCGATCCGAACAGTTTCTTTTTTAAGGATTTTCTCAAGGTATCGGGGGCTCCGTCGGAGATAGGCGGAATTCGGGAACGTATCCTCCTTGCAACTGTGTTTATATGGTTTTTAAACTGGCTCATCGTCTACAGAGGAGTAGACAGGGGGATAGAGGTAGCGAACAAGATATTCATGCCCCTTCTCTTCCTTCTCACCGTTGTACTTGTTGTGTGGTCATCGACCCTGGAGGGTATCGGAATCGGACTTAAAGCCTACATAACTCCCGATTTTTCAAAATTAGCCAAACCAAAAGTCTGGATAGACGCCTACAGTCAAATATTTTATACACTCACTCTCGGCTTCGGCATTATGATCGTCTATGCCAGTTATCTTCCCGAAAAAACCAATCTCTCGAAAAGCTCGCTTCTAATCGCATTCCTGAACAGCGGATATTCTCTCTTTGCAGGCATTGCGACATTTTCCATTCTCGGATACATGGCGACTCAGCAGGGCAAAGAGATATCGGAAGTTGTTTCTCAGAGCATAGGACTTGCCTTTGTCGCATATCCCAAAGCTCTCAGCCTCATACCGGGCGGAAATATTTTCGGTGTCATATTTTTCTTTTGTCTTGTTGTAGCGGGCCTTTCATCGGCCATATCGATAATTGAGGCTTTTGTCAGCGCAATGATCGATAAATTCGATATGAACAGAACTTTTCTGATTACGGTTTTTTCCATACTGGGGCTCCTTGGGTCCATTATCTTCACAACGGAAGCAGGTCTGTTATGGCTGGATATCGTCGATCACTTTCTCACGCACTACTGTCTGGTAGCAGTAGGCATTTTGGAGTGCATTCTCGTAGGTTGGCTTTTCAGACTCGACAGTATGAGGCAATATATAAACAGAATTTCAAGTGTCCATATTGGACCGTGGTGGAACTTTCTCATAAAATTCTTTATCCCCTGTATACTTTTAGTAATTTTGATTGGAAACTTATACAGTGAATTAAAAGAACCCTATGAAGGGTATACCTGGTCTTCCCTCTTTTTTATAGGATGGACCTGGATAGTGATCACCCTGATTGTTGCATTTATCCTTTCCTCCCGCCCATGGAGGACAAATAAACGGACAGGAGAGGGAAGATCGGAGTAAACGCCCATACCCCAACCTGTGTGCGATTACTCCGGCGTCTTTGTCGGTTTTCCATCGTTTAGGTGGTGACTCAGGTCTATCCACCGGAACAGAGTATTTTTTAACGCAGAGGACGCAGAGAGGACTATTTTTTCATTAATTCATTGACTGCTTTTTTTAAAGTTTATCCTCCGCGACCTCTGCGTTAAAACAGCACCACACCGGTTCCGGTTGAGCCCATTTTTATAAGTAGGAAAAATATCTATACACCTCTGTAAACTTTTTGATATAATAACGCCATGTCCGAAAACAACGCAAGAGCAAGATTAATTATCGAAGGCAGGGTTCAGGGTGTGTTTTACAGAGCCTTTACCAGAGAAACCGCTGCTTTTCTTGGACTTAGAGGCTGGGTGAGAAATCTTCCTGACGGCAATGTAGAGGCTGTACTGGAGGGAGATAAAAAAAGTATTGGCAAAGCCATTGCCAAATGTTACAAGGGCCCGCCGGCAAGCAGAGTAACAAATATCGATATAAAGTGGGAGGAGTTTACAGCCTCCTATGATACGTTTTCGATCCGCTATTAATACCCCGCTTTCCACTGCTCCCCTAAATCCGCAAATTTATGAAAAAATTTAAATATTTTACATTAATTCTTTTCTTCCTTATCACCATTGCTCTGGCAGTCTTTTACTTTTATAAAAAAGGGTACCTCACCTATCTTTATCAACTGCAAAAAAGCGACACAAAAGTCAGAGTTGTCGAAAAGACCCCCACCCCTATACCCGACGGCGTCGCCACCTCTCCATGGCCAATGTATATGGGAGCTGCAAAGAGAGGTGGTGCAAGTCCTTTCGAGGGGCCGGCAAGGGGAGTGGTGAAATGGAAATTTCCGATTAAGGGGCTCATAGAGGCGTCTCCTGTCATAGGACCGGAGGGAACGATTTATTTTGGCGGAGACAACTCGAAGTTTTATGCCGTTTCTAAATATGGAAAGTTTCTTTGGTCTTTTGACACAAGGGATATAAACAGAAATTCCGCAGCCATCGCTTCCGACGGCGCCATATATCTCCCTTCAGCCGATCACAGCCTTTACGCGCTCACTTCCAAAGGCAGGATTAAATGGATTTTCCGAACGGAAGGCAGAGTGAACTCGTCGCCTGCCTTAGACAAAGACGGAACAATATATTTCGGTTCCCACGACAAGCACTTATACGCACTGACACCTTCTGGAACGCTTAAATGGAAAATACGCCTTGGTACGATCAGTGCATCCTCTCCTGCAATTTCCCAAAATGGAAACATTTATATTGGCTCCTATGACACGTATCTCTATGCAGTAACCAGAGAGGGAAAACAGGCATGGAGGTTCAAAGCGGACAGCGGTGTCAGAACGACCCCTGCCATTGGCCCCGAAGGGAATGTGTATGTGGGATCGAGAAAAGGAACATTGTATGCAATTTCACCTGAAGGAAAGGTTATATGGAAATTCGAAACAGGAGATGACATAAGAGCTTCCGTAGCTGTAAGCAAAGAGGGATCGATTTATGTCGGATCGTGGAATCACTATATTTACGCCTTTAACAGCAGCGGCAAATCTTTATGGAAATATAAGACCGACGGGCCTGTGGAAGCGTCCCCTGTCGTCGATTCGGCAGGTAACATCTATGCGGGCGCCATAAGCGACGGCATTTATTCTTTTGATCGTTCAGGCAATGTAAGATGGAAGATAAGAGGAGGAATGCTGAATACCTCTTCTGCAATCGATTATGACAATACTTTATATATTTGCAGGGAGCATCATTTACTCGCAATTGGCGAACCCGATCCCGAGATAGAGCTGGAATCAGAGGGAGAGAGACGATTTAAGGTGAAAGTAATAAACAACTCCCTTAGAAAACGAAGCGTTGATTTAAGAGTCTTTGTCAGAACAGGCAATAGAGAGGCTCTTTCACTGATAAGAGACAAAGTGACAGTAGAGCCAAACGATACAGTCGAAAAATCAATAACACCTCCTTTGAGCCTTCCTAAGGGGAATCATTTAATCGTTGCAAGAATCCTCGATCCGACAGAGGGAGAGTTAATTGATGAAATTTATACATTTTACGAAAGCAGGTAAGCCGGGCGAATACAACACTCTTAACGAACCCAAATAAATTATGCAATCCTCAATACTCTTGTTGATGTAGTCTTATTTCTTTGACGCTACCTTTATAATTTTCTTACCAAAGTTTCCTTTGCTGACCGCTGATAGCTGACTGCTGTTACCCGTTTTATTTGACTTTAAGTATTCATGGTTGTTAGAATTAATACATGAAAAGCATTATAATTACAATAATTTTCTCCTGCCTTTTCTTTCTCCCCGGATACACCGGCGCCGTTGAAAAGGCGGACAAGATATCAGACAGAGAAATCATCGAGTCTCTTGTATCATTAAAGGAAGGGCAGGCTGCTCTGATTATCCGCATAGATGACACGAACAAACGTATCGATGATATAAACGGACGTATAGATGACCTAAACGGGCGCATTGATGACTTAAACGGACGCATTGATGATGTTAAAGGAGAGCTTAACAGTCGTATGGATGACTTAAGAATTGAGTTTAATAGTCGTATTGATAACTTAAAAACTGAGTTTAATAGTCGTATTGATGATTTAAAAACTGAAATCAATAATCGTATTGATGATTTACGCTCGGAAATGAGAAGTCTTTTTCATGCCATGCAATGGATGTTTGGTATATTTATAACCCTGTCTCTGGTAATATTGGGATTTATTTTAAGGCTTTTATGGAAAATGCAGAGTAAACAGGTAGAGATAGAGGCAAACCTGGCGGCGCAAAGGGAAGAAACAGCATTCCTGAAAACTCTTATCGAAAAACTGATTCCTTCCAATCAAACCGCTTCTAAAGTTCTTCACTCATAATTTGACAATACCTGCCAATAAAAACGTAACGATTCAAAGTAAAAAAATATTTGACAGGATGACAGGATAAAAGAAATTTTATATTCTGTTAAATATTTTTCTCTTACTTTCCTCATCCCCCTCACCCCAACCCTCTTCCCCTTCAAAACTTACCATGTCCCACATCTTTTACCGACACGGGTGTAAAAGGAGTCAAGCTAAAAACAGCAGTCAGCTATCAGCTATCAGCCTTCAGCTTCTGATGGAGGATTTATTATAGTCGGACAGTCACAATCGGACAATAATACCTTAGAACGAGATATATTTATTGTTAAGACCGATAATGAAGGAACCGAACAATGGAGGAAACATCTTGATATTGAAGATGATGATACGAACCTTCAATATGCATACGATGTTGTGCAGGCACCTGACGGCGGGTATGTCGTAATAGGCACATTTGGCGCACAGGACTCAGACACAGACGGCTATCTTTTCAAGATAAGACCTGAAGCCCGGAATATCAGAGTTGATTTCGAAGCCCATGACTTTGGCGATGTCATGGTAAATGAATCTTCAGACTCTTTTACCTTTACAGTAGAAAATAATGGCTCTACAGACCTTACTCTCGGACAAATAAGCATTGAAGGAAACGATTCTACTGAATTTGAGATTAGCAGAAACACCTGTACAAACACGCTGACGAAAGATGGTGCAAAATGCGAAGTTGATGTGATATTTACCCCTGCTTCCACCCTTCCCACCCCCAACAAAAACACCACCTTAGTAATTCCTTCCGATGATCCCGATACAGAGACGGATGAAATGACTATTGAGTTAACAGGCAATGCAACTACTCAGCCTTTTACACTTACTGCACAAGTCAACGGAAGCGGAACAATAACCGATACAGGTGGTTTAATTAACTGTGGTACAGGCGGTACAGATTGTGAAGAAATATATAATTCAGGCACAACGGTAACCTTGTCCGCCGAAGCGGACCCCGGCAGTGTTTTATCCGAATGGTCAGGCGGAGGATGTTCAGGTAACGGCGATTGTATCGTCACAATTACAGGCGACACCACCGTAACAGCCACCTTTACGGATGAACCGACAGGTGTCCCCCCCGCACCTGACATCAAAGTCAACGGCGTAGATAACGATATGGTGATAAAGAGAGATATGGATATCCTGATTACCGTATCCCTGGACCCCGGAGATTGGGAAGGCAGCTTTGCCGATATGTGGCTCCTCAGCGAGACACCGGGCGGATGGCATTTCTATGAATACGATGAAATCGCAGGCACCGGTGAATGGATTAACGACTACTATCCCTTTTGGCAGGGTGAACTCGATTCCGCCGGCACACCGGGCATTGCCGACTCAATTACCATATACGACACAGCTGCAATGGCAACCCCTCCCGATGTAGGTATATATACATTCTATTTCGCCATAGACGATACAATGAACGGCGTATTCGACAACAATGAAGGCAGCCTTTTCATAGACTCCCTTGAACTCGATATTATGTATTAAACCTATGCAGTTCTGCCCGGTCGCCAAGACCGGGCAGGAAAGTTGAAAAAAACAGAGGGCTGACAGCTGAATGCTGATAGCTGAATGCTGTTTTTTTGATTAAAATTCTTACTTATAACCATCCTCTGACGGATCGTAAATGATTTCTACAAGTCTTCCGTCACCATCGAACTCAAGTCGCCCCTCTCCCTTGTAAAACCATACAATTCTGCCAATATCAGGTCCCATATAAAAAGGGTTAAGCATATTACCTGTGATCCTGTCGACAGTATCGGTAGGATTTCCAATTAAATCCTGCACTTGCGTTTCAGCCATCTCGACCTTAACTTTTGCAAATAAACTATTAGATGGAATAGCTTCTCTGGAATTTGATGAAGCACATCCAAACAAAACAAGAAATAATAGAAGAGCAAATAATCTTTTTGCTGTCATCCTGTCTCCTTACTAAACATTATATCCGTGTCAAAGACACAATTGGCATCCCCGGACCAACACCATTAACTTAAGGGGTGAAGCACCTTCCGACGGAAGCGGAGCCTTCGAGTTTAGCCGATGAAGGCGGATGGTGCTTTGCTCCTTAAGTTAATGACATTGAGTCCCGGACTGCTGCATTTTCAAGGCATTATAAATTTTTTTTTTCACAGCTTAATAATGACTTCGATAAATTCTACTTTGTCACATTACTCAAAAAGCAACGTTTATCAATATAAGGACAGGCGGGACGCCTGTCCTCCGGTCTGTAATTGCTAAAATTGTCTGTAAGACAGGCGTCTCGCCTGTCCATGGTCGCTTGCTTCCCAATCATAATGTGACAAAGAAGAATTGAGCAAAGACGACAAAAGATTCGCCCTTACATATCTTTTATTCTCTATTTTGACACCGGAATTCCGAATCATCACAAAACTCTTTTCCTTTTACAACCTGAAAAATTCAGTTCCAACAAAGCCTCTGCTATGGCGGAAGTCGATAACACACATCCGGCCGCTCCTGTCTCTATCGCCTGTTTGGGCATGCCGAATACAATACTGGTCTCTTCATCCTGAGCGATCGTAATGCCTTTGGCAAGGAAGATATCTTTTAAACCGTCGGCCCCGTCTTTACCCATTCCGCTCAGGAGGATCCCCATAGAAGAGGCGCCGTAATATCGTGCCAGTGATTTGAAAGTTACGCTTATAGACGGTCTGTGGCCGTCAAATGCGGGCTCCGAAGACATCCGGAATCTCCCTCTGTCGTCTACTTTCAGATGAAGCCTCTCCGGGGGGAAATATACTTTTCCCGGCATCGGTTTTTCACCCTCAGAGGCGATCACTACCTTTAATTTACATTGAAGCGACAACCAGTCAATAAGACCCTGTAAAAATCCTTCGCTAATATGTTGTACACAGATAAGAGGAATCTTATAATTTAACGGCAGATCCTTCAAAATCGTATGAATGGTCTGAGGTCCGCCGGTAGAGGCGCCTACAGCTATAATAGAAGGGGTTTCCTGACAAATAAAAGAGCTTACCGATTTTACGGACTTTTCTGCTGTCTTTTCCCTGTTCGACACACTCGCTGCCGGCTTTTTCTTATGCTTTCTAATAGGCATTACGCCTGACAGGATCCGGATCTTCTTTATAAGCTCATCAGTCAGATGGCTGCTGTCGGACTTCAACCCTGCCCTTGGCTTAGGAAATACATCGATCGCCCCTGCTTTGAGTACATCGAAAATATTCTTACTGTCATCATTATGAACCGATACGCTGATCACGAGTATGGGCAATGGGAACCTGCTCATAACCTCCCTGGTGAAATCGACGCCGTTCATTTTAGGCATATGGATATCAGTACAAATAACATGAGGATTCACCTCGGGAATCAACCTCAAAGCCTCTTTCCCGTTATGCGCCGTACCAACGACTTCAATATCAGTCGCCGAAGAGAGCATCCGCTTCAGTACGGCAAGGGCGACCGGTGAGTCTTCGACAAGAAGAAGTCTTATGATTTTATCATTTCCTGAATTCTTGTTTAACATCGATATGATATCTGTGATCCCTTTTTCAAACCAATCTTTTTATAGTCTCCACAAAAATCTTCTGATCGAAGGAGGGTTTCGTTATATAAGCGTTCGCCCCTACTTCTATCCCCCTCTTTCTGTCCTCGTCAGAGGCGAGAGCCGTTACAAGGATGATTGGAAGTTCTTTGTATTTAGCCTCCTGCCTTATCTTCTCGGTGAGACTGAGACCGTCCATTCTGGGCATCTGGATATCGGAGACAACAGCATCGAACGGGCGAGAGCCAAGCTTACCATATGCATCTTCACCATCCACTGCCGCTACGACTTCAAATCCCGCTCCTTCGAGAATCCTCTTTTCCTGAGTTCTTGTTGTAATAGAATCCTCAACAAGTAATATAAGCTGCCTCTTTTTGGATATCTCCACATCCTCAAGAGGAGATATAGGGATTTCATGCTTTTTAACACTTTTCAACAGATCCGGGGGATTGAGGATCATGCAAATCTCTCCGGTGCCCAGAATAGTGGAACCGGAAATATTTCTCACTCTCTTTAAAATCGAATTATGGGGCTTAATTACTATCTCCAGTTCATCGAGAAGTTCATCGACAAGAATACCGACCTGCTCGCTGCCGTGAGACAAAACGATACAGGGAACGACATCCGCCTTATTCGTACTTTTCTCCTCATTCGATAAGGAACTCTCGGTGACGCCTCCTTTTAATTCCAGCAGATCGGAGAGCCATACAACAGAGACAGGCCGCTCGTCTATAATCAGTGTCCCCTTACCTTCAATGCTGAAAATATCCTTTTTAGATACATTTTTTGTTGTTTTTACAAATTCCACAGACAATGCAAATAGTCTCTCTCTGGTTTTTACAAGAAAAACTCGAGTAGTGGAGAGAGTCAGCGGTAGTTTAATTCTTATTGTACAGCCCTTACCTCTTTCCGACTCCACGCCGATGCTGCCCTTTAGTCTTTCCACATTAGTCCTGACGACATCCAGCCCTACCCCTCTGCCTGACAGATCCGTAATAATCTCGCTCGTTGAAAATCCGGGAGAAAATATCATAGAGTAAATTTGCTCTTTTGTCATAGAGTCGACCTCATCCTGCCTTACAATACCTCTTTGCAGGGCGAGAAGAGCAATCTCATTGCTGTCAAGACCTTTCCCGTTGTCTTCTACCTCTATAACAATATTGGTCGAAGTTTTTAAAGCGCGCAAAGTAATAACACCGCCCCCTTCTTTCCCCGCTTTTTTTCTCTCATCGGAAGTCTCGATGCCATGATCCACGGCGTTTCTGATCATGTGCATCAAAGGGTCCTTCAATTCCTCGATAATCAGTTTATCGGCTGTCGTTTCTCCGCCCTCTATTTTAATTTCTATATCCTTTGACCTCTCTCTGGCCATATCTCGAACCATCCTGGGAAAGAGATTAAAAAGAGTCGATAAGGGAAGGAGTCTGATTTTCCTGATACCCTCTTCAAGTTCGTTCGAAATAAAGCCGAGCCGCGAATTATCCTCGTATAAATCACTTTTCATCTCTCCAAGCATCTTTCCCAGATCGTCTAAAAGCTCCTTGGACAGAGAGGAGCTATAATCATTGCGAACATCTCTTTTATCGAAAAAATCTCCCCATAATTCCTCATATACAGAAATAATTTGATCTATTTCATTTAACCGCCTCGACAGTCTTGTCTTGGCAACGATTAACTCACCGGCATGTGTCAAGAGAGAATCGAGCTTTTGAGGTTCTACTCTTATTGTATCGATTTTGTAAGATGGAATATCAGCACTTCCGCTGTCGTCCGGTTTTGACAGAGCAACAATCTCCGTTTGCCTGGAAGAAGTTGCATTAGCTTCTTCCGCGGCAATGACTTTTGGTTCCGCCTTTCCTGCCCTTTCACCGGCATCAGGCTTACTATTATCGACAATTTCTGTCTCCCTTGGAGTATCTGGTGAAGGCGGCTCCTTTTTTTCCTGGTCCAGAGCTTTTGTAAGTCTGCTCTTTTTTTCTACAGGAGATTCACCGCTTAGAACGGAAAGGGTTTCCAGAACATTTACATTGGCAGGCTCTCCTGCAACCTCTTCCTTAACCAACAGCTTTACTGCATCAAGGGCGAAATAAACCCTGTCTATTACCTCTGAAGTAAGGGCGCTTTTTCCTTTAAAGGCATCTCCAAGAATATCCTCTATTCTGTGAGAAATTGTCTCTATATCGCTGATTCCCAGCATACGGGCAGAACCTTTCAGACTGTGAGACTCCCGAAAAAGTTCTTCAAGGATGTCGGGGTCGTCCGGTTTTTTCTCTATACTAAGAAGGCCGTTATAGAGCTGTTCAAGATGCTCCTCGCTTTCGGCGTTAAAAAGATCTCTTAGTTCCTTATCTTCTATCATAATTTTTCAACTGTAAACTCAATACCATTCACTTAAGGGGTAAAGCACCTTCCGACAGAAGCGGGTCATGTTTGAGAAGGCGCAGCGAAGCGGAGCCTTCGAGTTTAGCCGATGAAGGCGGATGGTGCTTTGCTCCTTAAGTGAATGACATTAACCGTAAACCGATAATTAATAACCGTCCTATACCATAGCCTTTAATTTTTGCGCTGCTTCGTTGAGTTTCTCTATTGCCGTTTTTGTCTGACTGATTCCGGCAGCCGTTTCCTTGGCGCCTGTGTTTAGTGAGTTCATTGCCTCTACAATCTGCTTGATGGCGACTGCCTGCTGTTTTATATTGAGAGAAATCTGCTGTGTATTCTCTGATGTCCCAGTGATGGAAAGTGCGACACCGTTAAAAGAATCGGCTGTTTCAGTGGCAAGCATCATTCCTTCGTCAACCGTTTTTGTGCCATCTTCCGCTACCATGACAGTGGCGTTTGTCACCTTACGAATATCATCTATCAGGCTGTTGATCTTTTCAGCCGATTTCTTACTCTCATCGGCAAGTTTACGAATCTCCATGGCCACAACGGAAAAACCCTTTCCATGCTCCCCTGCTCTCACGGCCTCTACCGCTGCGTTCATGGCGAGCATCTTGGTTTCACTTGCGAAATCGGTAACCATGTTTGTTATATTTCCAATCTGGCCGGTTTGTTCACTCAACTTTAAAATCTGCTCCGCAAAGGCAGTGACCTTTCCTCTAAGGTCTTCCATTCCCTTTAACATTTGTCGAACTTTTTCATTTCCCATTTCAGCAGATGTCATTGCATTGTGTGAATCAGAAGCTGCGGCTTCGGCCTGTTCGGCGGATTGTCTTGAAGAGGCGCTTAACTCGTCCATCGTGGTAGTTGTCTCGTTAACGGAAGAAGACTGCTGATTGGCAATCCTTTCGTGTTGGTTAATGGTCGAAGCGATTTCATTTGATGTGGACGAAAGTTCGTTGACAATGGCATTAATAGGAACACTGACGGATCTGGCGAAATAAAGAGCTATTGCGAATACGACAACCATGATAATAATCCCGAAGATCCACATCGCCTTTCGTAAAAGTATAGTAGCCAAAAGCGCTTCCTCTTCGTTCATTTCCGTTAGAATAGCCCATTTTACACCCTCGATATCGACCGGGGCATGGGCGATGAATACCGGTTGATTTAAGTAGCTGACAGTAGTCTCGGAATGATGAGTCTCGCCTGCCAAAGCCTCCTCGGCGTCTCGATGCTTAATCTCGACAAGTCCCACAGTTGAGTCGTTCCTTTTTATTTTCTCTATAACACCTTCCGAAACTCCCTTGGCTTTTAGGATATCCAGAAAACCGGATCGATCTTCTATAAACATTCTGGAATCGTTTCTCATCTTATAATCTTCGCCTATCAAAAAGGATTCCCCGGTCTTACCGAGACCAACGTTCTCCCACTTGCCGCCATAGGTCATAATCATATTGACTTTATTTATGGGCATTTGAAAAACAAGGATCCCCAGTAGTTTGTCGCCATCAAAGACAGGAGAGGAGATAAAAGAAGCCATTGTATTATATGATGGAACGTAGGGTTTAAAATCAACGAGTTTTGTATAATCCGCCTTACCGGAGCCAAGGGCCGCTTTAAAGGCTTCACCAATACCGGAATCGCTGTAAGGACCGTTAAGCAGACTTGTACCTATATCGAGTTCCTTTGCTACGGAGTAGACAATACGGCCCGTATCGGCTTCTACTAAAAAGATGTCGTAATACTTAAAGCGGTTTAGAAAGTTCCTTATCACGGGATGGTATTTTGCATGAACCTTACTGTAAGTGCTTCCGTCACTCTGGAAATCAAGTTTTTCTTTTTCATCAATAGGATAGGGATTGGATGAAATATAGAGATGCTGCAGGAGCAGCGTCGTCTTTTCTGCAGGCCACCACTTCATCATATCCCCATCTGTCACGCCGGGAGTATTCTCTTTCTGGTATCTGTACCTCGCTCTAAGCATTTTTTCACTTTCAGAGCCTGAGAGATCGATACTGCTTCCGAGCTCATCTTCAATCTTTAAAAAAGCTTTCCTGAATTCCCGCATAGCGTCTGAGATCATAATGTTTTCGGAATAAGTAATGATCTGACTCCTGACTATTCTAAAATACTCCTCTATCTGATGTTTTTTCGTCTCCCTCATGGATATCAGTTCATCAAAGGCGCTCTCTTTCAACGCCTTCTCCGATTTGACATAAGAGAAAATCCCTATAATAAGAAAGGGAATCAGTCCGAGCAATATAAATAGCACCTTTAGTTTCGTTCCAAGTTTCATTATTACCTCCTGGTAATGTAATTAATAAAAAATTAAAGAATTCACAATTCAGGAATTAATAATTTTTATTCCCAAATTCCTAACCCGGCCTAGCCGGAACTAAACAGGTTTGGTGTAACGATTAAGGAATTTCGTAGAAATTCCCGCCGGTCTTCTCTCCCCTTGAGGGGAGAGGACTAAGGTGAGAGGTGACGGTGGAGAAGCGTTAACAAATCGAGAACCGTACCGAACCCCCTCACCCCAACCCTCTCCCCCTTCGAAGGGGGAGAGGGAGTAAAAGAATAATTGCTGCTTTAGCAGCTTTCGCTGAAAAGTCAAAGCACATTCCTAAATCCCTAAATTCCTGAATCCCTAAATTCCTGAATCCCTAAATCCCTGAATCGGTTAATTAATTTATTTTCATACAATCACACATTTTCGTCAACAACCAGATTGCCATCTCTGAGAATACGTTTAATATCGAGAATTGCGAGAATTTTATTTTCGTATCGGACCGTGCCTTTTAAAAACTCTATTCCATCTGACTGTACTGCTACAGGTACAAGGTTAATCTCCCTGGGATCGATAAAGGCGACATCATGGATATTGTCGACTGTTATGCCGGTTATAAAGTCGTCAACTGCTACAACAACAATATCTGCTCCTGTATAGGAATCTGTCGTCGATAAATTCAGTGTTTGTCTGATATCGATCAGAGTCAGTATATCGCCCCTTAGATTAATATTACCTACTATATGGGAAGGACAACATGGTACAGGGGTATAGGAGCGAACTTTTGAAAACTCCCGTATATCTTTCAGCTCGATCCCGTAGTATTCATCGGCAATGTTTACAACTGCCATAGCATTTAATGTCGCTGCCTCTCTAGAGCTTACAGGGAGCTTAAGAGTCCGGGCCCGAGTCGAAAGTATATCTCTCTCATCCGATGTTGCATCAGGAAAATGATCGGTGAAAGATTTTTCAACATCGGAAGCACCGGCTTTTATATCTCCAAAGGAGATGTTAAAGTCTGCGTCAAAGACCCTGGTATGATCTAAAAGCATAATGATTCCTTCATCGGATCTCGCCATGTTTGTTATGAAGGCATTGTCCAAACCTTTTTGTCTGCCGTAATCAGGAGCATTCTCGATATCTTTTGCAGGTATTGGACAAACATCGTAAATATCGTTAATTACGATACCCGTTATACTATTGTCTGACTCTACGACCAAAACACGATCCGTTATTTTGAAATTTTCGGCCTCTGCACCAATACGACGTCCAAGACTCATGACAGGGACAACTCTTTCTCTAAGATTAATAACGCCGATAATATAATCGGGCGCCTCTTCGATGCCCGTTATCTCAGGCAGCCAAACAATCTCACGAACAATATGAGCCTCTATACCATAGTTTCGTTCATTTAAAGTAAATAATAAATAATGAGTCACTTCCATAATTTACTCTCACTCATACTCTTAATTACAACCGTATAGATAAAAATAAGAGTATGAAGGAAAAACACGTCCATAATCCTAACCTGGCAAAGCCAGTACCAAAAAGGTTTCCTGCTACCTATTAATGACAAATGACAAAAACCAAATGTCAAATCAAATCCAAATGACTAAATGTCAAAGCCTGCTCACTTCTCTTTTTTTGACATTTGAGCTTTGACATTGATTTGGCTTTTGAGCTTTGGAATTTGACATTCATAAATATTGTTGCCTTTTTGCGCACGATTTTACTTATAAGCGACTAAGGATCATAACAAAGCATGAAAATCGTTAGAAGCAGCAGTAATGTCCTGCCAAAACAAGGTGGTGTTTGAGTTTACGAGTTTCAGCTTGTTTTGGCAGGACATTGCTGCTGCTTCCGGTTCGCATTCGTCTATTTACGGAGCAAAACAAGTTTATTCCTACCGTTATAATATTAATATTGCCCTAATCTGCCTGTTTATATAACTACTCGGGTATTTAGACTGAAGCAAAAAATCAAATGACTTGTGAGCACCGGCCAATAAAAACTCAAAAACTTATCAATGACACTTGTTTTACCTGATAGTCTTCAGCCTTCAGTTTGAACACCTAAATAATTATCTGTTTATGTAGTTAACATATTTCTTATATATTGTGCAAGTTCCTTTGCCGTATATTCTCTGTAAGGCTCTATGGAAGTCTCAGGTGGCAGATGATCAAGTAATTCCAGAGCAGTAGAGCGCATCTTATTCGCTCTTGTCATGTCATTTTCTCTTTCATATAAAGCTCCCAGTTCAATATAGGCTGCTATATCGGAAGGCGCCAGATATATCACCTTCTTAAACAAAGCCTTTGCTTCTTCCACATCCCCCTGTACTTCCGCTATATGGGCTAACAGATAATAAGCTTTATCAGATGCATAATCGGCTTCTATTGCCTTGTTACACCAAGTCGCCGCCTTTTCATACTCTCCCAGATTGGCGCCGGCTTTTGCAACGAACAAGTAAGCCGCGTAAAAATCCGAATGCTTGTTAATCAGCGCCTCTGCTTTACTTAAAACTTCCTCATATTTTCCTTCGGAATAAGAAGCCTCTATGTCGACAAGCCCGGCTTTAAGTTCGTTTTTTTCGATTACTTCGGCGGATGCATCCTTGTTTGTAGTGAAACCATCCTTTTTCCCCTCTCTTTGTAAACTTTTTACTGCCCTGTTATCGTTTCCCGCTGTGTTCGGAGTAATCTTACTTTTAGAAAGTGTCTGAAATTTATTTGACAGACCGACAACAGGTGCTATATTCACCGAATTCGTGTCTTTACGTATAGAAGAAGAGAGAGAGTCGGTTTTTTGATAAATAACTGACTCAGGGTACATCTTTGGTAAAAGTCCCTCAGGTCTTTTGGCATAAAGTTCCGCATGACCTGTTATAAGAACACCATCTTTCCTCAACGTCTCTGTAAACTTTTTGACTACAGATGATATAGTATTATTATCGAAATAGATAAACACATTTCTACAAAGAATTAAATCCATCTCATACATACCTGTTGCAGCATCGGGGAAAGTGTCTTTTAACAGGTTGCCGACTTTAAAAATGACCATCTCTCTAATCTCTTTGTCTATTCTCCACCCTTTGCCTTGTTTTATAAAATAACTCGATCTCACACTATCATCGACATGCCTGAATGACCACTCGCCATAATGACCTTCCTTTGCTTTGATGATGGATTCTTCGTTAATATCAGTACCGATTATCGTTATATTCCAGTGTTCCTTAAGAGGAATTAATTCTTTTAGCAAAACAGCGACAGAATATGGTTCCTCGCCTGTGGAACATCCGGCGCTCCATATCCTTATGGAACCACTGTTTCTGTTCCTTCTTATGATATCAGGGATTATACTGCCTCTTAAAATAGTAAACTGCCCTCTGTCTCTAAAAAAATAACTCTCCCCCGTAGTTAAAGATCGAGTGAACTCTCTCCACTCCTGAAAACTATTCGGCGATTCAGTACTCAGAAGACGGTAATAGCTTTCAGTATCCCGCAGTTTCAGAGAACGCACTCTTCCGGCTACCGCTTTTTTAAAATTTCTATAATCCTGCACACGTATATGCAATCCCGTCTGTTCGGATATGAGTTCCTGAAAACTTTTCAAAAGATAATCATTCATGCTCTTCGCTTTCTGTGTATTATGGCATTTGCAATGGTATTGATCACTTTTGTGCGAGAAAAAAAAGAGATCGATGAATTATCAACTTATTTTTAATGTTCTTAACCTGTTTATTGCACAGGCCAGTTCCTGCCCTCTGAATGTTGCCATATCTCCGGTCGGAAACTTTGTCAAAATATCGAGACCATGATCAGAGATATCCCTCATAACCAGTTGTATTATTTCACCCAGACTCCTGGCGCCGTTAATATATTTATTAAGGGCATAATATATAGCCATTCCTATCGCTCTTGTCTGACTGCTGTCTACGATCTGCTCGACTGCGCCAAGATCAATATTATAATTACCGAAATCTATCGATTTCAATCCTCTTGCAACAATTTTTGCATCACTCTTTCCCCTTGACGGATCGAATCCGCTCTTTACAGGGAATCTCTTTTTTAAAGCACCAAAATCAGGACCACCCTCCGCTTTCCGGCCGTTTTTATACTTGCCGGCTATCTCCTTTGCCTTTTCCGTTACATCTACAGAAAGATATTCGTCCATACAAATAACGATATCCGCTACATCAAAATAGTCTCCTGAACCACCCATAACAAGTACTACCGAAACTCCAAACTCATCTCTAAGTTGACGCATTTTATCGATAAAAGGCGTGACAGGCTCCTTATCCTTCGAAACCAGCTCCTGCATTCTCCTGTCTCTGATCATAAAATTGGTTGCCGATGTATCCTCATCGATCAGTAACAAATCGGTTCCAATTTCTACGGCTTCGAGAATATTAGCTGCCTGAGACGTGCTGCCGCTTGCATCTTCAGTAGAAAAAGAGGTTGTGTCCAAACCAAGGGGCAGATTATTTATAAAAGGCGAGACATCTACATTACTAACCCGTCGGCCATCTTCTGACCTTATTTTAACGGCATTGGCCACAGTTACGGTAAATTCCCTTCCGTCCCCCGGTATATGGTTGTACACACCAAGCTCAAGAGCTTTTAAAAGAGTCGACTTACCGTGATAGCCGCCTCCTGCAATTAATGTAATACCGGCCGGAATTCCCATACCTGTAATTTTACCGGCATTAGGTAAATTGATTTCCACTCTCAGACTGTCAGGTGAGGTAAATTGTACGACATGCTTTGACAACAAAGGGCAGTTATCCGCACCGCTTGCGCGAGGCAGGATGGCGCCGTCAGGTACAAAAGCTTTAAGGCCAAGCGTTTTTAACTCACTTCTTATGAAATCTGCATCTTCAACGGTTTTAACATGTTTGGACATGGAGTCATTATCAATATTTTCGTAAAATAACGAATCAAGAACAATTCTCGGAATCTCGGCGAATATAATAGTTTCAGCCTCTTTGCCGGCCACGGACCTGCCAAAAGCCGGCAGACCGAGAGTAAAACGCACCTCTATCGACTCATTGTCAACGCTCACAGCCGATATTTCCAATACCTCCTGCCCGGGCGTGTCGATTGACAGAAGACCACTTTTACCGACGCCTCTGACACCCTTTGAGTATTTTCCAACGGACTTTGAGAATTGTCTCGCAAGATAATCTCGCAGCGCAATTTCACGGGATTTTGTGTGAAAAATTTCGAGAGGGATTGCCGATCTTTTCAAAGATACTCTCACCCTTACTCTGCTGGGCAGTGCAAAGGGATCTCCCTGGACATGATCTATAATAAACACATAATCGCTAAAATCATAACTTCCGGTTGTATCCTTATACGCCTTATAGCCTTTACCGTTGATCCTTTTTAATATACGCCTTAATTCTTCCTTATTTTTCATCTTTCACCGGAGATCCAAAGGTGCTTTGCTCCTTAAGTGAATGACATTGACCTCCACTATAAAACCATGCACTTAAGCTTCAAATCAATCTATTTTAACAGTATATAAGAGTTTTTAGGAAGGAAGACATCGTTGAGAGAGTTTCTGTTCTAATGAGCAGTCATGATATCTTAAATATATTAATCTAATTAAAATCAAAACTTTACTGAAATGAATCTACAAATAAACAAAAAAAATAAAAAAACTCCTGCAACATCTAACTTGGATGTGGTATAATCCGGAGAATAATCATAGTTCTCATGTAAAGGAGATTTAGACAATATAAAACAAGATAATATTCTTAACCCTGCTTATCCGAATACCTGTCTAAAGACAATACCAATAACTTAAGGGGTGAAGCACCTTCCGATGGAATCGGGTCATGTTTGAGAAGGCGAAGCGCAGCGAAGCCTTCGAGTTTAGCCGCTGAAGGCGGAAGGTGCTTTGTTCTTTAAATTAATGACAATGTTCCTAAAGAATTAATGGGATGTGCTTTTATCACGAATCAATTTTATAAATGATGGAGGGATTGTGAGTATTAAGAAAGTTGCCGTTTTGGGCGCAGGCGTCATGGGAGGCGGTGTCGCTCAAAACCTCGCACAAAAGGGTTACGATGTGGTTTTAGTGGATTTAACCGATGAAATCCTGGAAAAATCCAAGACCGAGATAATCAATAATATTAGATTTCAGAGTTTCTTTACAAAAAGCGAGACCGTAAGCGATCCGGACGAAATACTGGGTAGAATAAAATTTACAACCGACTATGAACTTATTGGAGATGCCGAGTATCTTGTGGAGAATGTAATCGAGAAACAAAATGTCAAAAGAGAGGTCTACAAAAAAATAGACAAAATATGCAGGGACGATACTATTTTCGCCTGCAACACCTCGGCTATTCCGATTACACAAATCGCCTCTGCTACAAAAAGACCCCAGCAAGTCATAGGCATACACTTCATGAATCCCGTCCCGCTGAAAACAACGGTAGAAGTAATCAAAGGCTTTCATACATCAGATAAAACAATCGATATAACAAAAGAATTACTCTCGAATATGGGTAAAGAGTCTATTATCGTCAACGATTCCCCCGGTTTCGTATCCAACAGGGTTTTGATGCTTACCATAAACGAAGCTGTATACCTGGTCCATGAAAATGTCTCTTCCGTTGAAGATGTGGACGGTGTATTCAAATCATGCTTCGGACACCCAATGGGGCCGCTGGAAACAGCCGACCTTATCGGACTCGATACGATTCTTTATTCTATTGAAGTCTTATATGAGAGTTTTAATGACAGTAAATACAGACCCTGCCCTTTACTGAAGAAGATGGTGGACGCAGGATTATACGGCAGAAAGAGCGGCAAAGGATTTTACGATTATAATATATAAATAACCCCCAGCCCCACTTTGTTGAGTGGAAAAGATAAGGTGAACGATAATTATGACTATTGAAGAAATCAGAGATAAAATTCGCACTTTTCTCTCTAAATTTATAAAAAACAAGGAAATAGACGACGACTTCGACCTTTTTGGCTCCAAACTGTTAAACTCAATGTTTGCAATGCAAATGGTTATGTTCGTTGAAAAGGAATTTAAAATAAAGGTAGAGAATAAAGACCTTAAGATCGACAACTTCAAATCCATAAACGCATTAAAGAGTTTTGTTTCAGGTAAATTGTAACGATAAACGATAGACACCCTCTAATGAATGCCTTACACAAAGACACAGAGATACAAAATTTTTTATTTCAATGTTTAGGAAGATATTTAAACTATTTTAGCAACTGCTTAGTTGTATAGACTGAAGGCTGAAGACTGTCAGGTAAAACATACGCTGTCGATAAAACTTTAAGCTTTTTATTGATCAACGCGCCAAATTCATTTGATTTCCTGCTTCAATCTTCAGCTTAGTATACCTGAGTAGTTACCAATTTTATCTTTCTTTGCGCCTTTGTGTGTGAAACATTAATGACATTGTGAGAAACAATATATACTTGTATTACACCGGGGAGTATTATGGAGATAGAACTTACAGACAAACAACTTGAGGATCAGAAGATATTCAAAGAATTTACAGATAATGAAATAGCACCATATGCCGATCGAAACGACAATGAGGAGAGGACTCCTCCCGAGACGATTGAAAAGCTGGCAAACAAGGGGTATCTTGGATTTGTAATTCCTGAAGAGCATGGCGGTTCAGGTGGGGATATGATAACCTACGGCCTGCTTTGTGAAGAAATAGGAAGAGGAAGTTCATCAATCCTGAGCCTTCTTACCGTACAAGGAATGACTTCCCTGAGTATTCTCAGATGGGGAGACGACCACCAAATAGAAAAGTATCTTTCAGGGCTTGCCAAAGGTGAAATGATCGGCGCCTTTGGTCTCACGGAACCTAATATTGGCAGCGACGCCAACAATGTCGAGACAGTTGCGGAGCTCAGAAACGGGAAGTATATTCTAAATGGCAGGAAAAAGTGGATATCCTTTGGACAGATAGCCGACATTTTCTTAATTCTTGCACAGTGTAACGGAAAACCGACAACCTTTATTGTCGAAAAAAATACACCCGGATTTTCCGTTCATCCCCTTTCCGGGCTGATGGGTTTCAGATCCGCCATGATAGCGGAACTCCATCTAAATGAGTGCGCCATACCTGAAGAAAATCTGTTAGGTAAAATAGGGTTTGGTTTTTCATATGTCGTTAATTATGCTCTCGATTTTGGTAGATATAATGTCGGATGGGGATGTGTCGGCCTCATAAGGGCGGCTCTTGAGGCAAGCCTTTTATATACACAGTCTCGAAAGCAATTTGGGGCATTATTGAGAAAACACCAGCTTATTCAACAAATGATCACCGATATGATTACGGATCTGACCGCTGCCAGGATGCTCTCTTATCAGGCCGGTTATCTGAAAGACTCGGGGGACCCCAGAACGATTATGGAAACATCGATAGCCAAATACTTCGCCTCTCGGGCAGCCGTAAAAGCGTCGGGCAACGCGCTACAGATTCACGGCGCGAACGGAACAAGCAGCGAATATCCTGTGCAGCGATACTTTAGAGACGCAAAAATCATGGAAATAATAGAAGGAAGCACACAGATGCAACAGATGATTATTTCCAGATATGGGTATCAGCATTTTATATAGGCATTCGACATAAGTTGGAAGAACAGAGCAATTTACCAATGAAGCCGATTGAGGAAAGAAAGATTAAATGTGTCGTCTGGGATCTGGATAACACCCTTTGGGACGGCGTTCTGCTTGAAGACAAAAACGTTACCCTTCGACAGGAGGCGCTGGAAACCATCAAGACCCTGGACAGCAGGGGAATTTTGCACTCCGTTGCAAGTAAAAACGACTTTGATACCGCCATGTCCAAGATCGAAGAATTTGGACTGAAAGAGTATTTCCTCTATCCTAAAATAAACTGGAATCCCAAGTCCGATTCTGTTTTGGAAATCACAAAACTGATAAATATCGGCATCGATACAATAGCCTTTATAGACGATCAACCCTTTGAAAGGGATGAAGTCAGCTATGCACTTCCCGATGTTCTCTGCATAGACTCCCTGGATATTTCCAAAGTACCCCGCCTGCCCGAGATGATGCCCCGCTTTATCACCGAAGATTCCAAAAACAGAAGACATATGTATATGGCCGATATCTGTCGCAATAAAATAGAGAACGAGTTCAAAGGCCCCCAGGAAGAGTTCCTTGCCGGGTTGAATATGGTATTTACAATATCAAAAGCAAAAGAGGAAGATCTGAAGCGAGCCGAGGAACTTACTGTGCGAACCCATCAACTGAATACGACCGGTTACACCTATTCCTATGAGGAGCTCGATCGATTCAGAAAATCGGACAATCACAAACTGTTGATAGCAAGCCTTACGGACAAGTACGGCAGCTATGGCAAAATCGGATTGGTTTTATTAGAGTGCGTCGAAAATCTCTATACAATTAAACTCCTTCTCATGTCCTGTCGTGTGATGTCAAGGGGAGTGGGTTCTATTATGATAAATCATATAAGAAATATGGCCAGAAAGGAAGGCGCTGTATTAAGAGCGATAATGGTCCCCAGCGAAGTTAACAGAATGATGTATGTAACCTACAAATTTTCCCACTTCACCGAGATTGAAGAATCCGACTCCTTAGTCCTTTTCGAAAACGACTTAACAACGGTACAGGACTTCCCCGAATATGTAGATGTAAAAATTGTCGATTAATGCTTAGAGCAGCAAGCAATGAACATCCTCAATAAAATACCTCTCACACTCAAACTGACACTCCTCCTTATTCTGATGATTTGCGGTCTTCTTACGGTAGGATATATCTCCCTCAGCAGCCTGGGTGAGATAAAGAGGGGTCTGGATACTGTATATTTCGGCAGTATGCTGCCTACGAAACAACTGAAAACAATCACGGATATGTATACAATCGAAATTGCCGAAACCATAGAAAAAACCCTATCAGAATCGTTCACCATTGATCAGGCCATAGAGGAGATCACTAAGGCAAGAGAGAAAATAGACAAAAACAGGACGCAATATTTTAACAGCTACCATAAACCGGAAGAGATGAAGCTGTTGGAGCTTGCAGACACTGAGATGGAAAAGACGGATATCCTTATAGACAAAGTCCTCTCCCATTACAGTAAAAACGATTTAAAAGAAATAGCCGATGTTTATCATAATGAGCTGTACAACGCTGTTTCGTCAACAAGAAAGGCCGTTTATACAGTTATCGATCATGAATACAAAGCTGCCGAAGCGGAGAAAGACAACGCCTGGATTACATACAGGAAGACCAAAAAGAGCATGCTCACAGCATTCATAATAATTGCCGTTATGGTAATTATTATTACAACACCTGTACTTACAAACATCCGGTCCAATCAAAAGGAACTACTCACAAAAACCATAAAACTGAAAGAACTGAATGAAAACCTGGAAGACGAAAAAGACAGACTTGCCGATTTTACCGAATATCTCTCTTCCATTAATTCGGTAGACACGGGATATCTGGCTGAAAATGCACTCTCACAACTTCTCATAGCAACAGACTCACAGATCGGTGTATTTTACCATTATCAAAACGGCCAATTACGTCTGTTATCAAGCAAAAGCGTTGACGACACTGTTTTTGAATCGGAAAGCTTCTCCCTTTCCAATGAAGGTCTCCCTAAAAAAGCGATCGAATCCAACAAGTGGCTCACTATAAAAGATTTGGAAGAGAGTACGATACCACAAATAGACACCGGGTTATTCAAAGCATCGATAAAGAGGATTCATGCCATACCGGTTGTTTTTAAAAATATCAAACTGGGCGTTCTCCTTCTTGCTTCCGTCTCGGACAGGGAAAAAGAAACCCCATACATCAGAGGATACATAAACAGCCTTGCGAACTCCCTGAGTAACGCCTCATCATATGCAACAATAGAACGACAATCCTCACATCTGTCTCAGGCGAATATGGAGCTGGAAAGGGCCAATAAAATGAAAAACGAATTCCTGGCCAATGTTTCCCACGAACTTCGCACGCCACTTAATTCTATAATAGGCTTTTCCGCTATTCTGATGAAAAACAAAAAAAATCATCTCGACGAAAAGGAGTTGAGCCATATAGAAAAGGTAAACAGGAACGGCATATATCTTTTAAAAATAATCAATGACATCCTCGACCTGTCAAAGGTAGAAGCCGGAAGGACCGACATCGAGATTACAAGTTTTAAAATCTCGACGCTGATGACTGAAATTCTTTCGATGTTAAAAACCCAGACCCTGGACAAAAACGTATCCCTCGAACTTATCAATCTTCTGGAAAAAGATATAGATATGGAGAGCGACGAGCAAAAGCTGAGGCAGGTAATTATAAATATCGTTGGTAATGCAATAAAATTTGTCGATCCCGGTAAAGGTAAAGTGGAAGTAATGCTTTCTCAAAGAGAAACAAACATTGTTATAGCAGTAAAAGACAATGGTATCGGCATAGAGCAGGAAAAGCAGGAAACTATATTTGACGCCTTTAGTCAGGCCGATGCAGGGTCGGCAAAAAGATATGGAGGTACAGGGCTTGGACTTACCATATCAAAGAATCTGATACATCTGCTTGGTGGTGCAATCGATCTGGAGTCAACACCCGGAGAGGGTTCACTCTTTATTGTCACCCTCCCCTTTAAAGACAAAAACAATCGCGCTGCCGTTAATTCCGACTTCGGGAAAACTCAACCTCTCGCAATGGCGCACCCAAGGGAGCTGACAATTCTTCATATAGATGACGATGAAGACAGTCTGAACCTGATAAGAGAGTACGTCAGGGATCACGGACACAAAGTAATTCATACAAAAACCGGAGAATCCGGAATCGCCAAGGCGAAACAACACAAACCGGACGCTATCATCCTGGATGTTATACTGCCTGACATAAACGGTTGGGAAGTTCTGAAAATTCTTAAATCCGATACAGATACATCGAACATATCTGTTATTATAGTAAGTATTGTGGCTGACGAAAGAAAAGATGATGCATCCGGTGCAATGGCTTATCTGTCAAAACCCTTATCAAAGGAAGAGTTTCTAAACTCGATAAGCAATATTTCAATACCATTAACTTAAAGGTGAAGCGGCTTCCGACTGAAGCGGGTCATGTTTGAGAAGGTGTAGCAAAGCGGAACCTTCGAGTTTAGCCGATGAAGGCGGAAGTCGCTTTGCTCTTTAAGTTAATGACATTGAACAATATTTAATAATCCTGTCAAAATATTAAAAACCTGTTCATTAACCGGGGAGGACTTATGAGCGAGACGAAACAAATGTCAATACTGATAGTAGACGACAGAGAAGATAACCTGGAGCTAATAAAAATTATTCTTCAAGACGAGGGCTACAGCAACCTGCATACATCTTCTACTGTTGCTGATTGTTATGACATTCTCGAATCCACTCCGATAGATCTTATACTAATGGATGTCATGATGCCGGAAACGGACGGGCTTTCCGGGTGTAAAGTGATAAAAGAGAGAGAAGAGTGGAAAGATATCCCCCTGATTATAGTAACGGCAAAATCCGATAACGAGACACTGAAAATGAGTTTTGACTGTAAGGCTACCGACTATATCAGAAAGCCTGTAAATGAGACAGAGCTTATAGTCAGAGTAAAATCCGCTTTAATAAGTAAACAAGACCTTGATTACAGGAAATCCAGAGAGAACGAGCTTACCGAAGCGTCAATAACGGATCCTCTGACAGGCCTCTTTAACCGCCGCTATATGGATATCGTTCTTGAAAAGGAGTTGCTGAGGACAAAGAGAGAAAAAGACCATCTATCTCTGATACTTGCAGACATTGATTTCTTTAAACAATATAATGACAACTACGGCCATCAGGCAGGCGACGAAGTTTTAAAAAAGGTAGCTCAAGTAATGAAAAAAAGCTTTAAAAGACAAGGCGACTTCGCAGCCAGATTCGGCGGTGAGGAATTCGTCGCCTTTTTTACCGGTCTAAATGAAGCCCGATCCACAGATTATGCAAATCTCATAAAAAACAACATCGAAAACCTCCATATAGAGCATTCCAAAAGCCATGTAAGCAATGTCATTACACTTTCCATCGGATTAACAGTATTAAGCGGAGACATCAACACGGACTCCGAGGAGATTATTAAAAGAGCTGACGACGCCCTTTATAAAGCAAAAAGGGAGGGGAGAAATCGGGTGGTTTTATGGAGACCGGTTAATGCTCAACCATATTTACAATCTTTAGATAAATAATCTAACCTATCTGTCATTATATTTATTTTTCTTTGCGCCTTTGCGCGGCATCAAAAACTATTTCAAAGCAGGATTTATGTGTTTGGGTTATTTTAAAAAGACATTACTTTTTCTCACTGTTTTTGTATTGTTTGTTGCAATCCTCGCATGGATCAGCTTGAAAGAAATAGAGGACCAGACAAAAAGAGACCTGAAAAGTACATTATTGGCTGTTCTTACGACAACTCACAAGGGAATGCAGTTATGGGCAAACGATAAAATAGAGGATGTCCGACTTTTTGCCGGCAGACCCGATGCCGTTGAAGCTATAAAAAAACTTCTTACGATGATCAGCGAGAGGGAACGTCTCATAACAAGCTTCGAACTTACCGAATTAAGGAAAGTAATGAACCAATTTATAGAGGAGCACGAATTTAAAGGTTTTTTTATAATTTCGCCGGATTACATTAATCTGGTGTCCGGTGTTGACAATGCTATCGGTGAACTGAACCTGCTGTTTAACAAAGAGCAATATCTCAAAAGAATTTTTCGAGGCGAAAGCCTGTTGACTCTGCCTCTGCTTTTCACCAACCTCTCACCTTCATCGGACAAAAATACTATTCGCAACACAGCAGCGATGTTCGCCGGGACTCCGGTGCATGACACAGATGGAAGTATCATAGCAGCCCTGACATTTCAAATTGATCCCTCTGAAACATTTACAAAAATTGCACAAATTGCAAGAACAGGAGAAACGGGTGATACATACGCCTTTAACAAAAAAGGGTTATTGATAACCGGGAGCCGTTTTGACGAACAACTGCGCGATCTGGAACTGATTAAACAAAATGAACGCGCCATTGCCAAATTGAGATTGAGCGACCCCGGAGGTAATCTGCTTAAAGGCTATAAACCGATAACCGATCCTGCAAACCGGTCTTTGACGTTTATGACAATGAATGCAATACAGGGAAAATCAGGTGTAAATCTCAAAGGTTATCGCGACTACAGGGGAGTCCCTGTAGTCGGAGCGTGGCTTTGGGACAATGATCTGAATTTCGGAATTGCAAATGAAATAGATTTACAGGAGGCTTATAATTCATATTACTTTATTCGTAAAATTATCCTCACCGTACTTTCATTAATCGTTTTTTTATTTACAGCTTTCTATTACAAGACGATCAGAGACCAAAATCGACTTTCAAAGGAAATCGCAGAGAGAAGGGAGAGTGTAAAAGCTCTGCATAAGAGCGAAAACCACTTAAAAAGAATAATAGAGACTGCAAATGAAGGATTCTGGTTGATCGATAATGAAAAAATAACACTCAGCCTTAATGAGATGATGTGCAAAATCCTTGGACTACAACGAGATCAGATCATTGGCAAAAGTATTTTCGATTTTGTAGACAAAGAGAACAAAGTTATTTTCGATGAGCAAATAAAACGACGCGAACAGGGCGAGACCGGAGCATATGAGATAGCATTATCACGACCTGACGGCGCAAAAGTTCCCTGTCTCTTTAACGCTACCCCCTATTATGACGAAAGGGGGTATAAAATTGGCGCATTTGCCATGATAACCAATATTTGGGAACACAAAAAAGCAGAAGAAGAGATTAAAAAAGCCAGGGATAAGGCAGAAGTCAAAACGAAAAAAGAGGCGGCTTTAAACGAACTTTCCACTATTATGCAAGGTGATAACGACCCTATCGAATTCGCGAAAAAAGTAATCGGAAAAATAGCTGACTTTCTGAATTTGCCTGTTGCTGCTTTCTTTGTGTTAAATGAGGACAATGATTTAGTGCGAATTGCCGATTTTGGTTATCCTCAAAGGGAAGGTCTGCCCCTATCATTTGAACAGGGCTCGGGATATGTGGGACAGGCTGCCGAGACTCGAAAAACGATCCTTATTCGGGATATTCCCGAATACATCAAAGTGGGTTTCGGATTTGGTGATATAGCTCCGGAACAGATCCTTTTTATCCCCTTAATTTACAACGACATATCAATAGGCGTTTTGGAACTGGGTAGTTTTGAAGCATTCACTTCAATGCAGGAGGAGTGGATCAAGGCAGCATCAAAGTCTGTTGCCATTGTTCTTAGGACAAATCTCGATGCATCGGAGCTGAGACGCAATTCTGAAATGCTCGCAGAAAGCGAGCAGCAAATTCGCACCTTGTTCGAAACCGCTCCTGACGCCATTCTTACAATCGGAGAAAATGGCATTGTAGAGTCCTTTAATTCCTCGGCGGAACAGTTGTTCGGATATAACAGAGCAGATGTCATTGGTAAAAATGTCAATATACTTATGCCGGAACCTTTTCATGGAAAACATGATTTATATTTACAAAATTATATTCGAGAAGGAGTGAAAAAAGTTATTGGAAATATACAGGAAGCAACAGCCCTGCGAAGTGACGGGTCCGCTTTTCCCATAGATTTAAAAGTGAGCGAAATGATGTCGGGCGATAAACGTACTTTTATCGGAATGATCAGGGATATTACGGAACGTAAAAAATCCGAATATGCGCTTGCCAGAGCAAAAGAGGAAGCAGAAAGACAGACAAAGGAACTGAGTATCGCCCAAAAGCAGGCCGAGGCGGCCAATAAGGCTAAAAGCGACTTTTTGGCGAATATGAGTCATGAAATCAGAACTCCGATGAACGCAATTATCGGAATGTCTCACTTGGCCCTTAAAACCGATTTAACGCCAAAGCAGCATAATTATATCAGTAAAGTTCATCGTTCCGCCGAATCCCTCCTTGGTATTATTAACGATATTCTCGATTTCTCTAAAATAGAGGCGGAAAAGCTCGATATAGAGTCCATTGATTTCCATATAGAGGACGTATTCGACAACCTCTCTAACCTTGTAGGTCTCAGGGCTGAAGAGCAGGGACTTGAACTGCTTTTCGACATAGATCCTGCCGTCTCGACAGGCTTGGTCGGAGATCCTTTGCGTCTGGGACAAATTTTGATTAATTTTGGTAACAATGCCGTAAAGTTTACGGAAAGAGGTGAAATCGTTATTTCTGCAAAACTTGAGGAATCCACGGAGCAAAGAATTATTATAGATTTTTCGGTCCGCGACACAGGGATCGGGATGACACCCGAACAGCAGGCCAACCTCTTTCACTCCTTTACACAGGCAGATACCTCGACATCTCGCAAATACGGCGGCACGGGCCTCGGGCTCACAATATCCAAAGGCCTTGCAGAAATGATGGGGGGCAGAATTTGGGTGGAAAGCGAACCGAATAAAGGCAGCACATTTCATTGTATCATTCCCTTTGACAGAAGCAACGCCAAACCGCGCCTTACCGGTCGATCACAAGAAGAATTCCGGGGGAAGCGAGCCCTTGTCGTTGACGATAACGGCGCCTCTCGCAAAATACTTGGCAATATGCTTACCTCTTTTGGCTTCTCCTGCATTACAGCCTCATCCGGTATTGAGGGGATAAGGAAGGCAGAAAGCGCTTCCAATCTGGGGGAGCCATACGACCTGATTCTTATGGATTGGCAAATGCTCGTTATGGATGGTATTGAGACTGCACGACATATAAAGGGAAAAAGCGACGCAGACACCGCCCCCCCTATTATTATGATTACGGCCTTTGGGCAAGAGGCAATAGCCGAAAGAGCCATGGAAATCGGAGCTAACCTTTTTTTAAACAAACCTGTCAGTCAATCCACCCTTTTCAATGCAATTATGGGAGTTTTTGGGAGAGATATCTCCGATGAAGCCTGTGTCAGCGCCGGACAGGAAGAAGAAAACATATCTGTCAGACAAATTAAAGGCGCACGCATTCTCCTTGTTGAAGATAACGAGATAAACCAGGAACTGGCGACTGAGCTTTTAACAAATGCCGGAGTTGTCGTGGAAATTGCCGTTAACGGCCTGGAGGCGCTAAAAATCCTTGAAAGTAACACAACTTTTGACGGAATTCTGATGGATTGCCAGATGCCGGTGATGGATGGTTATACGTCATCTCGTGAAATACGTAAAATCGATCGTTTCAAAGACTTGCCGATTATTGCAATGACTGCCAACGCCATGGCGGGAGATCGCGAAAAATGTATTGAAGCAGGCATGGACGATCATATATCGAAACCAATAAACGTAAAAGAGATGTACTCTGTAATGGCGAAGTGGATAACCCCGAGTCGCCTGCAAATGGAGGCACCTGTTGATCAGGGCTCGACTACCACCGATGAATCGCCTCTGCCTGATCTTAATCGTATCGATACGGCAACAGCCCTTAAAAGGATGGGCAACAATAATAAACTATACAGAAAGCTGTTAATTAAGTTTTATAATGATTACTGTAATGGCGCCAAAGAGTTGGAAAATCTTCTTGAAAAGGACTCACAGGGCGATGCCGAACGATATGCTCATACAATAAAAGGTTTAGCCGGTAATATTGGCGCAACGGAACTCCGGGCAATCGCCGGAAATTTGGAAAAGGCTCTGCGAGAGTTTAAAGAGAGTGAGGTAAAAGCTCTTCTGAAAGATTTCACAACAGAACTCGACGCCGTTACAAAGTCGCTCCAAATTTTGAATCCGGACATTGCCGAAACCGTTGTGACAGCCGGCAGTAAAAAGTCAGGAGACAATGTAACGCTTGCCGGGCTGCTAAGAAAACTGGAACCCGGTCTGAAAGCCAGAAAACCAAAAGCCTGTACAGCTGTTCTCGAAGAAATTGGAGAGTACGACTGGTCCGACACTGCCATGGACAATATTAACAAACTTGACCATCTGATAAGAAAATACAAATTTAAAGATGCAGCCGCATTATTCGAACAAATACTTTCAACAACCACATCCTGACAACAACTGCTTTTTTAAGGAGGGAAAATGTCGTATTCTGCTGTGAAACCCGATATCGTTTACACTTATAAAGACTATGCAAGCTGGCCTGATGACGAACGATGGGAAATCATTAATGGTAAGACATATTCTATGAGTCCGTCTCCAACAACAAAACATCAAAAAATATCCGGAGAATTGTTTGGCCGGATATATATGCAAAAAGAAAAATTTAAGGGATGTACGCTGTTCAGTGCTCCTATGGATGTTATATTCGATTTTGAAGAGAAGGGAGATTATGCTGAGAATATTGTGCAACCTGATCTCTTTATTGTATGTGACAAAAAAAAAATAAGTGAAAAGAGTGTTGTCGGGGGGCCGGATTTAATCTTCGAGATACTCTCTGCATCGACAAGTATCAAGGATAAGAGAGAAAAAAAGAGTGTCTATGAACGCTTTAGCGTTAAAGAGTATATAATAATTGATCCCTTAAACGAATACGCAGAGCATTACCTCCTGGAAGGAAGAGAGTATGGAAAACCTGAATATATAAGTTGGGATGAAATATTGAAGCTTCGCTCTTTTAATGTTGAAATCAACTTATGGGAAATTTTCGAAAAGGAAAGAAAAGTAAGTTAACCTCTCATTCGAACAAAAACAGACTGTCAGTTGTTTTTAAGACAAAGAGATGCAGGCGGATTGCGATCGCCTGCATCTCTTTAGAAAGGCGGTTTTAATGAGCAGAACGTTTTCTTCGTGATGTTATATATTAAATCGGTCATCCTGTAATTTTTCTTTAATATTTGGTAACTACTTCGGTGTTTAGGCTGAAGCAAATAATGAATACTCACAATAATATTGTCAAATGTAATCCCGAATACAGCGTTAATCCATTAAGCATGTTAGAGTATAGATATATCCTAATCCTCCTTAAAGGGGGCGCATGGCTTTGCCCGCGCCCTCTTCCTTACAATACAGCAATTCGCTGTCAGATTTTAGGCCGCAGTTGTGAATATTCTATGTTTCCTACAGATTGGCCTCTATTCTCTCTTTCAGTTCCGCTTTGGTCAATACTCCGCCGACTCTGTCGATACGTTCTCCTTCTCTAAAAAAGAGAAAAGAAGGCACATTAACTACTTTATATTTTTCAGCTATATCCTCATTCTGATCTCTCTCTAATTTCACCACTGTTACATTATCGGCGAATTCATCAGCCACTTCCTTGATCATAGGACTCATCTCTCTGCAAGGGGTGCACCACATTGTCCAAAACTCGACCATAACAAGACCTTCAGCCTTAAGAACGATATTATCCCATGTATCGCTCGTTGCCTTTAATATATATTTCGCCATATCTCTACCTCCGGGGTGTAATAACTAAAAACAGCAGTCAGCTATCAGCGGTCAGCCTTCAGGTAAGGAAAGAATTGATGTTATGCCAAAATAAGCTTCACCTTATGGGTGAACCTGTTTTGAGCCATAACGTGTTGCAATTTAAAAGCTGTCAGCTGGTGGCTGACTGCCAGATGCTGTTTTTTTGATAAATTAAAAAAATTCTTCCACTTGCAAAATGCCTCGGCGCAGATTCCCCCTAACGAAATCAATCAGGAATTGTTAATAGTAATACTTTAAGGCGAAAAAACACAATAACAGAGGATAGCAGAAAACAGCTTCTTTCTATGTAATGTTGTTAGGGTCGTATCAAGCCTGATCTGTTATAGCGTGTAACCTTTAATACCAACTTATTTAACTCGGCCCTTATCCTGTATTTTTAATAAAAGTACGAAGAGAATCGAAATCTATCGGATGCTTACAGCAGGGGCACTTATATTTTGAAAGTCTGCCTTTACAACTACTGCATCTGCCGAATATACTCTTTTGTTTGTTTACAAAACCACAATAAGGGCATTGCCAGGTTCTTTTTATATCAAACGAACTCAGGCAGGATGTGCAAACAACTCTGGCTATCTTAAAAATCCAATAACTAATGAAAGAAGAAACCAGAAAAATCACAGAAAGTATTAACAAATCCGGCCGTGCCGGATCAACCAACTCCAAGGAAATAGACACAATTGTAAACAAAACAAATATAGTAATTGTAAGGGGCGGGAGAAAAAAAATCGGATTAGAGCGATATTTAAAAAACCAGGCGCCATAGTAGATACGATAAAGTAGAAAAATTAAAATTAATGAAGAGAGTATGTATAATGTTACTATATCCGTTATGTTTAGAGATATCATATCTTTAAACAGGCCATGTCAGGAAACAGAAAGGTTTTGGCATTAAGAACCGTTTAAACAGGAGGAAAGAAGAACTTGTGGCCCTTTACGGGGATCGGTAATTAACGGTCTGTTATAAAAATCTCCTCAAAGGCTCAGGCATGAACTTTCTTTTGTCCCCGGTCCTGTCTGTTTTGGTTGGAAAAGAAACAAAAAAGTACTTTATCTTAAACTGACCTCAGATCGCTGCAAACGGATACAAGACCTTTCCGGCCTCTGATCAAATACTTCGACGTGAAACCGCCATTCCAAATTTATGAGATTCGTTACTGACTTTATTAGGGAAAACACTCTTATAAAGATTTAAATCCGTTTCAATATCAGGACTCAACCTTCCCGATTCAGTCTCGTGCTGTAAAATATATTTAAAAATGAGTCCTGTCGTTCTGCTGTCATTATCCATAAATTCGATGCCGCACCTGTTACGGCAAAGAGACTTAATCTGTCCGCAAAGTATCAGTGATATTCGCTCCGGCAGTATAACATACATCGGATCGATAAACTGACCAAGTTTAAATATGAGCTCGACGCCGGGATACTCGATTCCGATTCCGCCTA
Organism: Candidatus Magnetocorallium paracelense; assembly: GCA_029001845.1. Classification (GTDB taxonomy): domain Bacteria; phylum Nitrospirota; class Thermodesulfovibrionia; order Thermodesulfovibrionales; family Magnetobacteriaceae; genus Magnetocorallium; species Magnetocorallium paracelense. The sequence goes on from JAREWP010000076.1 coordinate 70,962, forward strand.
TGCTGATATCTCTTGCCCTTGCAAATGAAAGCTTATCCTCAGCACCATTAGAACCAAAATTTACCAAAATCGGCTTATTCTTCATGGGCTTAATTCTTATATACTCCCGTATAAACAAAAGAGTTACAAACTTCGGAAAGGCAAATTTACTGTCGTTGCTTTTTATGGAGTTGACTGTTGTGCAAGGGGATGAAAAGTCCATGCGACTAAAATCTTTCTTAAGCCTGAATAAGGTGGTTTCATTGACAACCGGCTCAAAACGACTCGCATCTTTCAAAATAAACGAGCCCTCACCCTCCCTGCTCACCTCGGATATACACGCTTTTTTTAAGAGTGAATGATTATCGCCTTCATTTATATACACATCTCCGCCAAAAGTCGATGCACATGACAAATGCATATAAATCAGGTCTTTGTCATCGGTCGTATTTGTTTTTACGGAAGAATTCCTTTTCATAATATACCCGGGTTAACGCCCATGATCCGCAAGATCGCCACAAAACATAAAATATGATAGTAAAAGAGGAACATGGGATATTTTAACCATGAATCTCACGAAGTGCATGAAGTTTATAAAAAAATTCTTTTTTCTTCGTGGCCTTCGTGAGCTTCGTGGTTATTTAAATAAAGCCTCGTAGGTCTATTTTCGAGATAAACATCCATGGCCCTCCGGGTCACCACAAAGCATGAAAATAGTTAAGAAGGAGCAGTGATGTCCTGATGAAACAAGGTGGTGTTTGAGTCTGCGAGTTTCAGCTTGTTTCAGCAGGACATTGCTGCTCCTTCCGGTACGCATCAGTTTATTTTCGGAGTAAATACTCATGACCCTTCGGGTCAACTACAGAGTATGAAAATCACAGCCCCTTTTCAGGTGTTACAAAGAATTATCCGGCGATTTAAGGTCTTCTATACCTTTTATAACGCATGCGACACCAACTATTGTAAAAATAACTCCCGATAAAATAATTCCGCTCATTTTCAGTCTCCCTTAGACAGTTTAATTTTTCTCAATATAGTCAATACACTTCATTATGAATGCCATTGACACGACTCCCAGTAAAAAACCCGATAAAATAATTCCTGACATTGACTTTCACTCTCCTTAGCCTGAAAGGGGCAGCATAATTAATACGAAACATTTATATAGTATTGACAAATATGGATTCATCCATCATGAGTAATACTTCTACAGACGAAAACTTGCAATAAACATGCCATACGATATTTTTATCAGACAAACAGGTATCGTTCCGGTTCAATGTTATCTGAGACCGGTATATTAGTGACAGGGATATAAAGTAATAACGATTGAAGCACATAAACTTCAAGTTATCCTTTCAATTATCTGCTAAAAAGCGCTGTTAAATAAAAAAACTTGTGTTGTTTTTAACACAGCGCGTGCATTCATGACACATATAACGATTTATCATAAATGCATTACACGATAGAATCAATATAATTTACACCTATTCTTGTATCCTGTGATACAGACAAAAGATATCTCAAGTTATTAGAGTTCACTTAAAGTCATTAGTAATTTGGCCCTTTTATTTTCTGGCAGTAAAGGAGAAAACCTTTGCCGAAAAGCACTCCGTTTTACATGATCTTAAAATTCCTTCTTTTCTCTTTACATCTTTTTATCACATCAAGCATCTTTCTTTTCTGCCCTTGGCTTTGCGAATCTGCGGAACTGATAGACAGAGTTGTCGCCCTGGTAGATGATGAAGCGATAACCCTGAATGAACTGAACGACAGATTTGAAGAATCGAGAGTAGTTATGCCTGAAATCACAAAGGAACAGGTACTTCAAACGATGGTAAACAGAACTCTTTTAAAAAGAGATGCTTTAAAAAGGAGGATATCGGGAAAAAACGAGGACGAGATCATAAGAAGGTACATCAATCTTAAAGTCAGGTACTCGGTCAGAATTAATGAAGTTGATATAGAAAGGTTCTTTAATGAAAATCGTAATGATTTTCGCGGTGAAGCCTTTAATACAGTACACAAGGAAATCAAGAGATACCTTACAGAACTGGAAGTAAACAAAAGGCTCGAACGTCTTATAGAAGAATTGAAAACAAAGGCGGAAGTGAAAATTCAGCTTCACGAATAAACAATACCAAAAAGGGAATTTCTTCGAAATTCCTAAGCGTTCAATCAAACCTTTTTGGTTCCGGCTATGCCGGGTTAGGAAAGACAATGAACAAAAACAATTCTCAAGCTCCGGTCATTGCTGTGGGAGGTCTTGTATTTAACTGCAACGGGGACATACTGCTGCTTAAAACGCACAAGTGGGGGGGGAGATATTCCATTCCGGCAGGCAAAGTTGAATACAGAGAGACTCTTGAAAACGCTTTAATAAGGGAGGTTATGGAGGAGACGAACCTCTCTATCGATAATATCCGTTTTTTTATGAATCAGGAGATTATTGAAGATGAACGGTTTTTCAAAAAAGCACATTTTGTATCTGTGAATTTTACATGTCGTGCATTAACAAAGAACGTCAAATTAAACGAGGAATCTCAGGATTTTATTTGGACCTCCCCGTGGAAAGCGCTTGAATTCGATCTTAATGATCCTACAAGAGAGCTTATAAGCAAGTGGCTGGACAGCGGCGATCGGATAATGATAAAAGACCTGACCATTGAATGTATAGTAGGCGTAAACAAAGATGAGCGTGAAAGAACACAGAAAATCGGAGTAACAGCCGAAATCTCCGCAAACACCCGAAAAGCCGCAGCTTCCGGTCAGTTGGACGACACAATCGATTATTATGATCTCTCTGAAAGCCTTATTGAACTTGCAAAAACGAACAACTATTTTCTTATCGAGACAATGGCCGAGGACATGGCGGCTTTAATCCTGAAATATACGAAGGCATTTAAAGTCAGAATCAGAATCGAGAAACCCGCCGCTATCCCAAACGCCCATTGTGCGGCCGTCGACATAACAAGGCGGCAAAGCAGATGAAGTTGCCTGTGCTGATGGGTGTCTTAAATATATCCGAAGAATCTCCGGTGCGTCATTCCATTGCCAAGACGAATGAGGAAATACTTACAAGAGCTTCTTTTCTGGTGTCCAACGGCGTATCCTTTATCGATATAGGCGCTCGTTCTACTTCTCAAGCCATTGCCGGCGTCTCTGATGAAGAAGAGCTTTCAAAACTACTGCCGGCAATAAAACTACTAAAAAACAGAGGTTATAAAATATCTGTAGATACATGGAGCCACAGCACGGCCATTGCCTGCCTGGATGCCGGCGTAGAGATGATTAACTACACCTCAGGCGAATATCCGCAAGCTCTTCTTTACAAGTTGGCCCAAAAGAACGCCTTCCTCGTTATGACCTATATGCCCTATGGAAATCCTGTCACTATGAGGTCTCAAAATCCGGTAGCATATACTTTTGAGAATATGGAAAAATTTTTCAAAGGTAAAACAGCCCTCATGAAGGAAAGCGGATTCTATAATACAATTATAGATCCCAACCTCGGTATACATCACCCCCTTGAATCCAAAAAGATAATGAAGCAAAAATGTAATCTTGTCATTGAACATATGAATGAGCTTATCGGCCTGGGCAAACCTCTTTTAATACACCACTGCCATGAAAATGAACATTGGCCCCACACTCTGGCTCACTCATGGAGAAAATTCGGAGAACCGGGATATATAAGAACCCATAACCCCGATCAAATAGTCAGCGCCTTTACATCTTAGCAACTTGCTTTAATCTAACCCGGCAAGCCGAAACCAAACGCGGCTTTAGGCATAAGGCAACAGGCATAAGGCATAAGTTTAAAAATATTGGGACTGTTTTTGCGCGATTTTACTTAATAAACAACTATCTTCTACAGCTGGAAAGCGTGAGTTATCACAGTGATTCAAAAAACATCTTTATTGATTTATACAATCTTTGTTATCATAGAATCAATTCCATATCCGGCCCCTGATAAATCAGGTTATAAATTTACATTCTAAGGAGGTTCTTCTATGAAAAGCACAATAATTACAATTCTGGCAATGCTGGTATTCTTGAGCGGAGTTGCTATAGGAGAGGATACTGACAATACAATGACAATACCTGAAGGAGGTTACTTCGGTCTCTATGAACCCGAAGCAGCCCCCCTGTTGTCGACGACCCCGGAAACAGCAAAGCCGCTCTCCCCGGGCGAAGCGGTTTTGAATGGAGAATCGGATACGATTGAAGGAACAGTCGGTCTTTATCCCTTTGATATTGCCGTTGATTTGTATCTGTTAAAAATGTCGGCCCCCAATGTTGACCCCACAATACAATGCGTCAGAGAGATGTCTTTTCTCACTGAAAACGGCGAAGAAAACAGTGTCTGGACCTCTTTCAGGCTGGATAACCTTGATAATACAAATCTTTCTCCCTGGAAATCAACTGTCTCCGAAGGTGTAGACGAAGAGGCCTTTGAGGAAACAGCAGGCGACACATCGACAGGTTTTTTTTTACTGGCCAACAAAGCAGGCGAAGGCTTTGTCTGTACTGACGAAAACCCCTGTTCTATATGGTCCACATGTATAAAGAGCGCCGGCGATACAGGAGACAGTTGCGCAAATATTGTGTACAATCTGTTGGATCAGTCAGGTATCGAAATATTTCCTGCCTTGCCGATATGTAATAACAACCCTGTTTCCGACGCCGGAATCGATCAGATCGTAACGGTCGGCGATAAGGTAACATTAGCAGGCAGCGGAACCGATCCTGACGGAGATACTATTACAACCTACTCCTGGTCTTTAACGGCCCCTATAAACAGCAATACTCAACTCAACGACATGGACACTGTAAACCCGTATTTTACGCCTGATGTGGAAGGTCAATATACAGTGGCTCTCACAGTAACCGATCTGTATGGCGGTACAAGCGGCAGCGATGGTGTCGGTATAACGGTAAATCCCGGTACTTCCGACGAAGAAGATACAGACGACGGAGATACGGACGAAGGAGACACGGACGAAGGAGACACCGATGACGGAGACACCACTGACGGAGACACCGATGACGACACCTCCGATAATGGTGAAGAGAATGTTGACGGAGAGGAGGAATGGTCTAAAATAATAGGCGGCGCTTTGGACGATCAGGGCAATTCCGTAGATGAAACAACGGACAAGGGATTTATAATAACCGGTTGGACCGATTCCATGGGAGCAGGAGGCCGCGACATATATCATGTCAGGCTGGACAGCGACGGCAACGAAATATGGGCCAAACCCTACGGAGGTACGGACGATGACGAGGGGAATGCGGGATTTCAGGCAGAGGACGGTAACTTTATAATCATATGCGGTACGGAATCTTTTGGCGCCGGCGATTCGGACGCCTGCCTTATTGAGACGGACAGTAATGGCGATGAACTGTTGTTCGTTACTTACGGCGATACCGGTGAAGATACCGCGAAATCCGGTCAGCAAACCTTTGACGGAGGATTTATACTCGGAGGCTGGACAGCATCCTATGGAGGCGGTTATGAAGGCTATCTCGTAAAAACCGACAGCGACGGAATCATGGAATGGACATCTTCGATGGGATATAACGCAACCAACGAATTAACAACTTCCGTCTACGAAGTTATCGATTCCGATCCATTTTTTACATACATCTATTATGCTCTTACAGGATTTACTTCCTCATCAACGGGAGAAAGGGATTTATATTTAGTGGAAACCGATGAAAATGGCGAAGAAAATTGGGCTCGAGTCTTTTTTGGCGACGGAGATAACGATTTGGGAAGAGAAGTGAAAATGACAAGAGACAGAGGTTTGATCATAGTCGGAGATACCAATTCCGAAGGCGCCGGAGGCAACGATGTCTATCTTATCAAAACTGACAGCGAAGGAAATGAGGAGTGGACAAAAACATACGGCGGCGCAGGAGATGACCACGGATATTCCGTAGATACCACTGACGACGGCGGTTTTATAATTACCGGAAACACCAAATCCTTTGGAGCGGGAGGATCGGATGTATATGTCATAAAGACAAGCAGTAAAGGAACGGAACAATGGAGCAAAACATTCGGAGGCTCGGCCGATGACGGAGGAACCGCCATAAAGCAAACCTCTGATGGGGGATACATTCTAACAGGATATACAAACTCATCTGGAGCAGGCATGTCTGATCTCTATGTGATTAAACTTAAAGGCGGTTCCGGTACGTATGACGAAGAGGAGGAGGACGACAGTGACACCGACGACAGCGACAGCGATGACGGTGATGCAGATGACAGCGACGATGATGACTCCGATGATTCCGATAAAGATGACGATGATGACTCCGATGCCGACGATACCGACGACGATGACTCTTCCGACGAAATCTTCGTGCCATTTTGTCAGGACAGCGGAACGCCTTCTTACAAAAACGTAACAGTGCAAAACGCAAGTGAATGTTCCGGCGGGTGCAAAACATCTTCCACTGCTTACTACGGGACACCGAAATATTATCAGTTCACCACAATAGAAGGCTGCTCTACAATACAGTTGACCCTGGCCGGCACAAACGGTATAAACCCGGACATGATCGTAAAAGACCCGAGTAAAGGCGGAGACCTGTCATGTTCAGACTATGACAGCATTATGTCTGCAAGTTCATACGGCTCCAAAGCCAACGGTTCGACGTACTGGTACGACCTCTCTGCATCTTATGAGAGCGAAATTATCAACATCTCGAACTCCACTGCCGGCTATACGTACCAGATAATGATAATACACGGGGATTCGAACACAGACAAAGGCGCCACCTTCAGACTGGAATATATGTGCTTCTAAAATCGATGCAAACCGCAAACTCTCCTGTTAAATAAATCGCTGTCCGGGGACTTCCCCGGCGGCGATTAAATCCGAATCAAAGTCAATTCAATACCAATCATTTTGAAAAGACAGCTATCATAAAAGCAGGAGCCTCCAAGGAGATTTGAATGTTTCACACAGCCGCCCCTGATGACGTAATAAACGGAGTGATTACTGACGTCTATTTTGAAAGGACTCTCGGAATATTAAAGGAAAAGGGGCTAAATCCATAGTTAATACGCTATTACTACAACCATAATTGTTTATATCACAGAAAGGAGTCTGTTTATGCAATGGGATTTTTCACCGCCTCAGGTACTGGCCGGAGAGGTGGAATACAGTATTCATGATTTTAAAAGCGATCTTCTAAAAGAGATTCAGGCCAATATTTCCCCCGATGAGATGAGCGCCGACAATATTAAAGGATTTTTCGATATTGTCTTTTATCTATGTTATTTTGTCAGCACCAATAAAAGCCTGGAAGATATGGTGGACTACATCACGAAACTCAACCCCGAGACAACGGAAGAAACGGCGCCATTGAAGGACGTTATGTTTTTAAAAGACATAGAGGATCAAAACCTCGATAATATCGATATGCTCAGGGCGATTATCTCCGGAATGGCCATCAAGAACATCGAAGCCGGCATGTCCGTTAAAGAGGCGCAAAAAGCATTACAAAACGAAATAGGCGTGACGATCCTGGATTCCTGAGATAATGCAATTCAAAGGCTCCAATCAACGGGAATAAGGCCGGCGAAGTAAAGTTAAGGCTAGAATCTCAGGGGCTCTATCGGATTCAGCTTTGCAGCTCTATAGGAAGGATAAATCGTGGAAAGCAGGCTTATGACGATGGCGGAAAACGAAACAAGCGCGATATCCGGCAGGTTCATCTTAACAGGGAGATGACTTAAATAATAGACATCTCCGGGAAGGCTGATAAATTGATAGGTCTCTAATATATAACAGGCCGCAATACCGCATGTAAGCCCGATAATCGTTCCAATCAATCCCGCCATGAGTCCCTGCACCATAAAAATCAGCATAATACCCCGATTCCCGGCGCCCATTGTTTTAAGAATGGCGATCTCTCGCTCCTTTTCCATAACATTCATAATAAGTGTGCTTACAATATTAAAAGCGGCTACAAGTATTATTAACGTTAGAATAACGAACATTGTCAATTTCTCGAGCTTTAACGCTGAAAAAAGATTTTTGTTCATCTCCATCCAGTCCTTAAGATAATAGGGGTAACTCAACTCCTCGTGGATTTTGTTTTTCAAATCCGCGGCTCTGTAGACATCTCTGACCTTCACTTCAATGCCCGTGGCTCTGTCACCGAGATCGAAAAATTCCTGAGCCGATTTCATTGAAGTAATGACAAGGCTCGAGTCGTATTCATACATACCTATCTCAAAAATGGCTACAACATGAAATACCTTTGTCTTCGGTATCATTCCCAACGGTCCGATCTCACCGACAGGCGAAATTATATTGACCGTGGAATTTAGTCCTATCCCGATATTTCCTGCCAGCTCCTTTCCGATAATTATACCGTTGGCGGCTTCCGATAAAGAGCTCATATCTCCATGTTTTATATATTTCGTAAAATCGGTAGTCCTCATTTCCATCTCAGGTATAACACCTCTCAAAAGCACACCCCTGGCGTTTCTTTTATTCGATATCATTACCTGGCCCAAAACAAAGGGTGAAGCAGCGTCGACGTCGGGAACATTACCAATCTTTTCTGTCAGATTCATATAATCGGAAATCGTCCCGTTAAAACTAAGGGCTATGATATGGGAGTTGGCGCCAAGAATTTTTTTATGTAAATCCTCATGAAAACCGCTCATCACCGAAAGCACGATGATCAAAGCCATTACACCCAGGGCAACGCCCCCTATAGAAGTAATGGTATTGAATGAAACGCTTTTATGACGTTTTCTTGACTTCAGATAACGAAAGGCTATTATAAAAGGATATAATTGTCTCACAGAGGGGCTCCTGTTAAAGTCACGATTATAACCATTCATACTCTTTCTTGACAAGTTTCTGTGATTAAATCTATAATTACCAGTTCTTTTGTAATCCGGACACAATACCATTAAATCCTGACAATAAACAAAAAACCCATGAAAATCAAAGTAGACGACATTCTGGACGAAGGAAAAAGCATTGAGTTATATGATAAATTACATCTCAATGGATTGGAAATCGACGGCCCAGTTTCAGCCTCCCTCTTTCTTAAGAAAATACGGGAAGATATCTTTTTAAGCGGCACTGTCTCTCTTAACGTTATTCTCTCATGTAACAGATGCCTGAACACGACGAGAAAGAATATAACAGTAAAACCCGATCTCACCATCCTTCCGATAAAGGCGTTGGAGGATGAGGATAGCAGGCAATTACTTGGAGACGAGCTGGAAATCTGCTTTTATTCCGATTCCGAGCTGGATATACATCAGATCATAGGAGATCAGATATTTTTAAATCTTCCTATGAAGTTACTTTGCAGCGACGATTGTAAGGGACTCTGTATACAATGCGGCCAAAATCTGAATATCACCACATGCAGATGTGAAAGCGAGGTTTCTGACAACAGGTTTAAAATACTGGAAAAATTAATAAAATAACGGCTGCCCCTGATTTAAAACGAAAAATAGCTGGCAGTTGCATGAATTTGTGTAAAAAGGAGTAAAGGAGTAAAGATAATGGCAAATCCGACATCAAGACATTCAAAATCAAGAAAAAATAAGAGGAGAGCGAACTGGAAAGGCTCTGTACCTAACATTGCAAAATGTCCGGACTGTGGTGAGATGCGCTTGCCGCACCGGGTGTGCCCTTCCTGTGGCTCCTATAAGGGCAAAGAAATCCTGAATATAGTAGAAAAAGAGTAATATGAAGATAGCTCTTGACGCCATGGGGGGAGACAACGGCCCTGAAGTTACGGTCAAAGGCGCTGTTGAAAGCCTGAACGAGCTTGAAGATATTGAGATTTATCTTGTAGGCGATACGGACCGAATCGAAAAAGAGTTAAAAGACAAATCCTTTGACAGCAGCAGAATCAGTATAAAACATGCCTCAGAGGTCGTGGAAATGGATGAAGCCACCACGTCGGCTGTCAGAAAAAAGCGAAATTCCTCGATCAGGATCGCCGTAGATACCGTAAAGTCCGGTGAAGCGGATGCTGTTTTAAGCGCCGGTCATACTGGGGTCGCCATGGCTACGGCCTTTATTGTATTCGGAAAAGCCAAAGGAGTCGACAGACCTGCAATCGCTACAACCATGCCTACGCTGAACGAACCTTTTGTGCTTCTCGATGCAGGCGCCAATGTCGATTGTAAGCCCATAAATCTACTTCAGTTCGCCTTTATGGGGAATGCATATTACAAAACTCTTTTTAATTTACAATCTCCTAAAATCGGTCTCCTGAGCATAGGAGAAGAAGACAGCAAGGGAAACGAGCTGACAAAGGAGACATTCCGGCTTCTAAACGAGAGCGGACTGAATTTCACTGGAAATATAGAAGGAAAAGATATATTCGGCGGTACGGCCCATGTTGTCGTTTGCGACGGTTTTATAGGTAATACGGTACTAAAGGTCAGTGAAGGACTGGCTGAGATGATTTTAAGTATGTTGAAACGTGAGATATCGGGCCTGACCTCCGGTAAAATAGGCTATTTTTTCTTAAAACCCGCCTTTAAAAACTTTAAAACAAAGACTGACTACGCTGAATACGGTGGAGCGCCTTTACTGGGCATTAACGGCAACTGCATCATCTGCCACGGCCGTTCATCTTCAAAAGCAATAAAAAACGCCTTAAAGGTAAGTAACCGATTAGCTAAAAACAGAATAAACAATATCATTTCCGAATCATTATTAAAAAATTGAAAGGATTAAACATTGCCAATAGCTAAAATTATCTCAACCGGCTCCTATGCCCCGGAAAAGGTCGTTACCAATCACGATTTAGAAAAGATAGTCGATACAACCGATAAATGGATTATCGAAAGAACCGGTATAAACGAAAGAAGAATTGCAACGGAAGGCGAAACCACATCGGACCTGGCCTACAAAGCCTCTGTGACAGCCATTGAAAGGGCCGGTATAAATGCAGAATCCATTGACTTGATTTTGCTTGCCACATTTACCGGAGATATGCCAATGCCCGCCACAGCCTGTTTATTGCAGAGCATGTTAAAGGCGAAATCTGCGGCTGCCTTTGATATAAGCGCAGCATGTTCAGGCTTTCTTTACGGCCTGTCCATAGCGGACGCCTACATAAGAGCCGGAACGTTTAAGAGAATTCTCCTTGTAGGGGCCGAGGTGCTGTCAAAATTCACTGACTGGCGGGACAGAAACACCTGCGTATTATTCGGTGACGGCGCAGGCGCGGCCATCATAGAGGCATCTGACGGCGATAACGGTCTTCTCTCTGTAGATATACACTCTAACGGAGATATGGCCTCTCTGCTTTATATGCCCGGAGGAGGCTCGAAAAACCCGCCATCCCGTGAAACGAACGACAATAGTATGCATTATATAAAAATGAAAGGCAACGAGACATTCAGATTCGCAGTACGGACCCTTGAAAAACTGGTTGTAGACGCTTTGGACAAAGCAGGAATAGATTCTTCCGAATTATCGTTACTCATACCTCACCAGGCCAACATGAGGATAATTTCCGCAACAGCCTCCAGGCTCGGTCTCGATATGAGTAAGGTAATGGTTAACCTCACAAAATACGGAAACACCTCTGCCGCATCAGTCCCCATAGCCCTGGACGAGGCACTGATGGAAGGCAGGATCAAAGATAACGACTATGTACTTCTTGAAGCCTTTGGCGGCGGAATCACCTGGGCTTCGGCATTGATGAAGTGGTAACGAAATAAGAGCCCGCGCAATAAATGTACGTCTCTTAACTCAATTTTTCGGAGTAACGATAACAAGGCGCAACTCTTTAGTAATCTTCCAATAATCAACCTTGAACAACGAATTCACGTCAACATATGAATAATTTCAATAGTAACGAGATTAATTCTCAATCCGCCTCCCATCCCATACAACTTGGCGACCGCATATGGTGGGTCGGACATTACCTGGAAGGAGACTCTTTTCAGTGCCATCCCTATCTGATTGAAAACGGCGATCAATCGGTGCTCCTGGACCCCGGTTCCGTACTTACTTTCAAACAAACTCTGAAAAAAATCGAAGAAATAATACCTTTTACAAAGATACGTTATTTTATATGCCATCATCAGGACCCCGATATAACAGGGGCCTTACATATCGTTGATACATTAAATGTACGAAACGACGCCTGCATTGTCACGCATTGGCGTGCAGAAGCTCTGCTAAAGCACTATGCACTGAAGATTCCATTTTATCGTATCGAGGAGCACGACTGGCAGTTGGACCTTTCAGACAGAACTCTCCGTTTTGTCTATACCCCCTATCTGCACTTTCCCGGCGCCTTTGTAACATTCGATACGGCCGAGGGAGTTCTTTTTTCAAGCGACTTATTTGGAGGCTTTTCTGAAGAGTGGTCACTTATCGCCAAAAACGAAAATATATTCGAAGGAATAAGAATATTCCACGAACACTATATGCCGGCCAGGGAGATACTGACTCACAGCCTCAGAACCATTGAAGAATTGCCCCTAAAAATGATAGCTCCCCAACATGGCTCTATAATACCGGAACATTTAATCGGATTTATCATAAATAAGCTTAAAGGGATTGACTGCGGATTATACCTCCTTTCAGAGAACGAAACCGAAATCCATCGTTTGTCGAGGATGAACAAAATGCTCAGAGATATAATGGAAACCATGATCATATATCGGGACTTCCACGATATTGCCGGAAAACTCCTCGATATCGCCGGAAGGGTGCTCCCTGTTAATTCCCTGGAATTTTACGCACTTGGTGATGACGGAAATATATTGCATATCTCTCCCGAGAATCGGTATCGCGCCATAAACGCCGTACTCCCCAAGGAGTACGAAGATTTTATGGGAATGGACAGAGACGCATGGCTAAACCTCAATAATGAATTATTTCTTAAGATTAAGCTGAATTCCGACGCCCCCGGAATTCTGATTCCTCTGTTTTCACCTGAAAGTAACAGAGTGCGATCCGTGGCCCTGTTCAGGCTTCACAAAGAAATTCCATCGGGAGAAGAAATCGTGCATCTCTTAAAACACATTAACACCCCCCTGGAAGTTGCCGTAGAAAGAGAGCTGATTCACAGAAAGCTCGATCTCGAACGTCAGGCCGTATACGAACAATCGATCAGAGATCCCTTAACGGGCCTGTTTAACAGGATATATATGCACGATATGATAGACAGAGTGATGAATATTCATGACCGTGACGAGCAAGCCGGGGTGGCTGTGATTATTATAGACGTCGACCACTTTAAACAGGTAAACGACTCCTTTGGACATACGTCAGGTGACGAAGTACTTAAAAAGATGGCAGATATACTCAAATCAAAGAGCAGAAAAAGCGATCTTCCTGTCAGGTACGGCGGAGAAGAGTTCGCCCTCTTTATCATAGGGCAATCGTCCGCCTATGCCCCGGACACTGCCGAACGTATCAGAGAAGATGTGGAGAATATGAGACTGACAGGCAACATGGCAGATTACAAAGTGACGATAAGCTCCGGAGTGGCTCTCCGAACTCAGGGCGAATCACTGAGCAACTTCATACAACGCGCCGACAGGGAACTCTATCGCGCGAAAAACAGCGGCAGAAATCGGGTTTGCATTGCAGAACAGTCTTAATATTTATAAATGCACAATCGACACAAAAGAGCAGGTAATTTTATTGATTACAAAGGATAAGGATTTGCTTTTTTATACGGTCAAAGTGATCACAGGTAATTTTTATAAATGAAGAGGGATTGTCAAGGTACTGAATCTCATCGATTAAAAGGTAAAAAAGACGATCACTTTTTAACACCCCTCTCCCTCTCTATTCGAAACCGTCCATTATTTCAAAGGCGTAATCGAGATCACTATAGGAATTGAATGCATGGGGGGAAATTCTCAGGAAACCTCCGCGCAGGGCGCAGGTTATATTGTGCTGTTTCAAATGTAAAAAATAGTCTGTCGGATCGCTATCAGGCTTAAATGTAACGATTCCCGCGCGATCACTGTCGCGCTCAGGTGTCAACAAAGACCAATCTCTCTTTTTTACATGATCGATCGCATAGCCTGATAAAAGATTCACTCTTTCCGAGATATTCTCTATGCCGGCGTCAAGGAGCATTTTAACAGAGGCGTTGAGGGCCATAATTCCTACTATATTCAGACTGCCGTCGTGGTATTTTCTCCCGTCCTCTGCATACTCCTGATCAAAGAGTTCAAATTGGAAGGGCTCTTTCACTGCCAGCCACCCTTTGCACGACGATTGAACAATATGGAGCGCCCTTTCCGAGGCCCAACCGATACCGGCCCCCTCAGGTCCGCACAGCCACTTGTGACCATCTGCGCTGAGCCAGTCGATACCATAGTCAATCACATTCATTGGAATAACTCCGAGCCCCTGTATCGCATCGACAACAAGCAGAATTCCTCTCTCTTTGCAGAATTCGCCAAGCCTGGATATATCGATACGTTGGCCTGACAGATACTGCACATGGCTAATGGAAATTACTTTCGTTGTCCTGTCGCACAACCCGATGAATTCATCCGGGTCGATTTTATAATCCCAGCTCTTTAATACTTTTACATTAACGCCCTTTTTATCGAGACCTAACCAGGGCAGACGGTTGGCGGGAAACTCGCAATCTGCAATAACAACGCTGTCCCCTGTACGCCAGGGATAACCAAGAATAAAAGTATGAATTCCGTGAGTAGTGTTTCTCGTAAAAAAGAAGCCTCCTCTGTGGCCTCCTGTAAGCCTTTCGTAGAGCTCTCCGGCGCTTTCAATGATGTCGTTATAATCGAAGTCGCCTTTGCTACCCATATCCGCCCACCTCGATACAGCATTCCGAACCGGCTCGCACACAGGAGCAACGCCGGCGAAATTAAGAAAAACGGATTCATCGAATATTCCGAATCCCTTTCTCAGATTTTCATGCCACAGGAGATCGTTCATCTTTTAAGATATATTTTGAGATTTCCGAAGAGACAGGGATATCCTCTTCCTTCCCGGATCGACATCAATGACCGTAACAGTCACTTTTTCATGAACTTTTACTACATCGTCAGGATTTTTCACATAACCGTCGGACAGCCGGCTTATATGGACCAGACCGTCCTGATGAACTCCGATATCGACGAATGCGCCAAAGGATGTTACATTCGTTATAATCCCCGGCAAACTCATCCCCGGTTTTACATCTTCTATCTTTTCTACTCCCTCCTTAAAACGAAAGGGTTCGAACTCTTCACGAGGGTCTCTGCCGGGTTTCGCCAATTCATATAAAATATCCTTTAGAGTCGGTAACCCAATGGTTTGGGTAATATATTTTTCAATTACTATGGACTCTCTTGCATCTCTGTTCTTCATTAAGTCATAGACTGAGCAATTACAATCCCCGGCCATTTTATCTACAACAGAGTAACTTTCAGGATGGACCGCGCTTCTGTCAAGGGGATTGTCTCCGTCGCGAATACGTAAAAACCCTGCCGATTGCTCAAATGCCTTTGGGCCTAATTTAGGCACCTTCTTAAGGTCTTTCCTGCTTCTGAAGGGTCCGTGTTCGTTTCTATACTTAACAATATTACCGGCAAGCTGAGGACCGAGTCCAGATACATATGTGAGCAACTCCTTTCCGGCTGTGTTGACTTCCACTCCCACTGCATTTGTGCAACTTATCACGACATCGTCCAGGCTCCGTTTCAGTTCCCCCTGGTCTACATCATGCTGATACTGGCCAACACCGATGGATCGGGGATCGATCTTGACCAGCTCGGAAAGAGGGTCCATTAAACGTCTCCCTATAGATACAGCGCCCCTGACAGTTACATCGTAATCGGGAAACTCTTCCCTGGCGATATTTGAAGCTGAGTATACGGACGCTCCGGCCTCATTCACCATTACGGTTTGAGGACTTCGAGGCAAATCCAGCTTCTTAATAAATGCTTCCGCCTCCCTTCCCCCTGTACCGTTTCCGATTGCAATCGCCTCTATCTCAAATTTATTACAAAGGTGTTTAATTTTCTCGCTGTTCTTTGTCCGACCTTCTTCTGACGATCGATTAAGAAAAACAGTGTCATTATAAAGCAGCTTTCCCTGTTTATCTAGGCAAACCACTTTACAACCTGTGCGCAGTCCGGGGTCTACGGCAAGCACGTTCTTCCGACTAAGAGGAGGGGCAAGAAGGAGTTGACGAAGATTTTTTGTAAAAACCCTTATTGCCTCCTGATCTGCGCGTTTTTTAATATCCGACCTTATCTCCGTCTCCATAGAAGAACTTAGAAGTCTCTTATAACTGTCGCGTATCGCTGTTTTTACCTGCAAACTGTCTTCTCCTCTAAAATCGATTACATCCTCAATAAACAGCGACTCAAGTAACGATATGGCTTCCTCCTCGGAAGGCAATATATGGAGTCTCAAAAACTTCTCTTTTTCCCCACGCATCATGGCCAGCACTCTGTGGGAAGGCGCTTGTCTTGCAGGCTCCTCATAATCGAAATAATCTTTGTACTTGATACCTTCCTCCTCTTTACCGGACAGGACTTTAGAGCGGATCGTACTCCTTGAATGAAAAAGCTTTCGCATCCTGTAACGAGCGGTTTCATTTTCGCTTACCCATTCGGCGATGATGTCTCGCGCACCCTGCAAGGCGTCTTCTCTTGTTTCTACGTTTTTTTCGGGATTTATAAAAGGCATGGCTTCCACAGCAGGATCAACGCCTTTTTGAGTGAAGATAAGTTTCGCCAAAAGCTCCAAACCCCTTTCCCTGGCAATGATCGCTCTTGTCCGCTTTTTAGGACGAAAAGGAAGATAGATATCCTCAAGACCGGACATAGTTTCCACTCTTAAAATACTCTCTTTTAATTCTTCTGTGAGTTGTCCTCTCTCAGTAAGTGATTTCAGGATTGCCTCTCTTCTTTTATTCAACTCTTCCAGTTGGATAAGTCTGTTGCGAATTGATGTAATAGCCACCTCATCCAGAGCGCCTGTTTTTTCTTTTCTGTAACGGGCGATAAACGGCACGCCGGCGCCCTCTCTCAAAAGGGATGCTGTAGCATCTACCTGACTTCCGGAGATATTCAGCTCTTTGGCGATTTTTAAAAAAAATTCTCTGCTCATAACGGAATAGCATCAGTCATATCGTCTCATGGACTGATTTTTTGGCCGCAGATTTGTGCGGAATATTGTTGATGTTAAATTAACTTATTGTCAGCTTTTCCTTGTATACAAACGTCATTATATCATAATTAACCCTAATGGTTATTAAAAATAATGAGTAAAATCATATAAGATAGCTGTACAAAGTAAGAGGTGCTATAAGGGGATAAACAGTTCAAAAACAAGGAAACGACGCTACATACCGTAGGAATTACTTAAACTCAACGATCTCCTTTTTAATAACATTATTTCTCTTTATACTCAAGACGCTTGTAAAAAATGAGAAATATACAGAAATCTCGTCTATATACCATACAATCGCCATTACTCACCATTCTCCAAAAGCACCCTTATTTTACCTCTTTTCGGTTATGTGAAGGTAAATAAGCTGACACAGGCAGCGACATTTCTCCTACTCCCTCTCCCATTTGAAAGGGCATAAGCGTTAACTTAAGAGAAAATATCGAATATCGAACAGGTCATAATGAATTTCAAGGGTTCGTTATTTTTTAAAATTCCGCGATCAAGTTAACGCCTAAGGCGTTAACTTGACAGGAAACCTCCTTTATGCTAACATGTGTTACTTTATTTAGAATAGTAACACTATGGCCATAAAACGTTTTGGAATCTCACTGAACTCTACTCTGTTGAAAAGATTCGACACTCTTTTAGAAAAAAAGGGATATAACAACAGAAGCGAAGCAATCAGGGATCTCATAAGAGACACCCTTGTAAAAGACGATCTCGAATATGGTGACAACGACACAGTCGGTTCCATTACAATCGTTTATTCCCACGATACAAGAGAGCTGACCGACACACTTACAGAGCTTCAACACCGATTCCATACCTCTATTATTTCTTCCTTACACGTCCATCTGGATCACCACAACTGCCTTGAAGTGATTATTATTAAAGGAAAGGGCAAAGAGATAAAAAAGATTGCAGACAGACTGATCGGCACAAAGGGCGTTAAACATGGAAAACTTTCCATGACAACGACAGGAAAAAATCTGTAACAATTCAGGAATCTAAAGGAAAGGTAACAAAACAGAGTGCATATATCGGAAGGTGTCCTGTCGGCGCCGGTGCTTCTGGCAGGAGCCGCATTAACGGCGGGATGCGTATCACTGGGGCTGAAAAAGATGGATAACAAAAGGATTCCCGAAGTTGCCGTACTGTCATCGGCTCTTTTCGTGGCCTCTCTTATCAGAATCCCTTTTGGCCCCTCCAGCGTGCATCTTGTGTTTAACGGCCTCGCAGGGATACTTCTCGGGTGGATGGCCTTTCCGTCCATTTTGGTTGCTCTCACACTTCAGGCACTGGTTTTTCAATACGGGGGATTCACGGTTCTCGGAGTAAACACATTCAATATGGGGGCTCCTGCCATACTTACATACTATCTCTTTAAATCTCTTATCAGAGCAAAAAGTAAATTCATCTCTGCTCTGGCCGGATTTCTGGCAGGCTCTGTCGGTGTGACAGGGGGGTCGCTCCTGATTGCACTCAGTCTTATCAACACAGGTGAGGAGTTTTTCAATATTGCCGGCATACAGCTCATCGCCCACGTCCCTGTCATGATAATAGAAGGCATTATCACATCCTTTTGCATTCTCTTTTTAAAAAAAGTAAGACCGGAGATACTTGAAGTCGCAAGAGAGAAAACCCTTTAAAAAGCATTTAACTCAATACCATTAACTTAAGGGGTGAAGCACCTTCCGACGGAAGCGGGTCATGTTTGAGAAGGCGCAGCAAAGCGGAGCCTTCGAGTTTAGCCGGTGAAGGTGGAAGGTGCTTTGCTCCTTAAGTTAATGACATTGGCATTTAACTATCAAATGTCAGCGTTTTAATTACAACACTTTACCGCTTAAAACACATCCATCCATAAGGTGATGATTATTACCGGTATAAAGTCAGTAATCTCCTTTGCTGGAGGCTGACCGCTGACAGCTGTTTTTAGGATCGTTGCAGGAAATCGAATTTCTCAAATTCACAAACTTATTCAGCAAATAGTATAATACCTAAAAGTAAAATCGTGCGTAAAAGTGTTACTCTTAAAATGTAGCCCGCAAACCCTCATAAAAAAATGAAAATTCCTATACGATCGAATTAAGTTATTACAATGGCTTTTGCATTAAAAAAGGATGAATCAAAATATACCTGGCAGGACTATAAAGACTGGCCTGACGAGGAACGTTGGGAAATAATTGATGGTTTCGCCTATAATATGAGCCCTGCACCTTCACTTGCTCATCAAAGAATTTCTTCAAATCTTCATGGTACAATTTTTACTCAAAGAGAAAAACTCGGAAATTGCTCTCTATTTCAGGCGCCTACTGATGTGGTATTGGACGATCATAACATTGTTCAGCCTGACATCCTCATTGTTTGTGATAAAAACAAGTTGACAAAGCAAAACATTCAGGGCGCCCCGGACGTTATTTTTGAAATCCTTTCGCCTGCTACGGGCGTTAAAGACAGAAGGGAAAAATGGCGACTCTATGAACAATTCGGAGTCAGGGAGTACATTCTTGTGTACCCCGATTTGGAAAACCTGGAGCGTTATATACTACAGGATGGCCGATACGGAAGAGCCGAAATTTTTAACCATGATGAACCTTTCGATTTAAAAACCTTAGAGATTTCCATGAACCTGTGGGAGATTTTCGAAAGAGAAGTAGTAACATAATGGTGGCGGCATGGACAAACTTGTTTGTCCGTGCTTATAAAGCAATATTCAGCTTCCTAAATATGTTCTTTTACTGACACCCTTAATTTCCCAAAATTTTTCAAATTCAAAAAAAGAAAGCTCCGCAATTTCCGAAGCCTTTTCAAGCGAGACCTTGTCATCCTTTTAACCTGCCGCAGACTTCAACCTACACCCGGTGAATCACTATTATCTTTTGGACCTGTTATAGTCTACAAAGTTGCAAGCCTGTATCCGATTTATCTAAAAAAATCAGTCAGCTATCAACGGTCAGCCTTCAGCCAAGGAGAGTATTGATATTCTGCCAATAATAAGCTTCACCTTATGGGTGAATGTGTTTTGAACTGTAAAGTGTTGCAAATAAAAAGCTGATAGCTGATGGCTGACTGCTAAATGTTTTTTTTAGGTTTATATACGATATGCCAGTTGACAAGAAATCGCAATTATGCTAATATGTGTTACTTTATTGGAAAAAGTAACACCAAAAATGAAAACCATCAACTCCATAATTCTCATAATTGTCACTATTTCTTTATACCCGGCAACCGCTTTCTCCCACAAGGTCAATATTTTCGCCTACGCCCGGGAAGGTCAAATTTTCGCAGAGGGGTATTTTGCCGACGGCCACGGCGCAGGAGACTCTTTTATCGATGTGTTTAATGCGAATACGGAACAATGGCTCCTTAAAAGAAGTACAGACTCTAATGGCAAAGCTTCTTTTAAAATTCCTGAAATAACATCGCTTAAACTTGTAATTAGCACAACCACCGGACACAGGAGCGAATACACAATAAGCGAGGAGGAGATAAAATCGGCCATGGATAGGACCAAGGCTGAGCTGCATAATCATGGGAGACATCATGACCACGATATTCAGAAAGATGAACCTCTTTCCAAAACAGCTCCTGTTCCCGGAATATCCCATTCCGAGTTGGAATCTATAATGGAAAAAGTAACTGACAAAAAACTTCAACCAATTAAAAACATTCTTCTTAAAATCGAAAAAAAACAATCCGAGCCCGGTGTCACTGAAATTGTAGGAGGAATAGGATATATTTTAGGATTACTTGGAATTTTCGCATATTACAAAAGCAGGAAATAAGGGTTTGAAGTTGAGCTGCTAAAGCAGCGATTTTTTTCTACTCCCTCTCCCTCTTTGAAGGGGAAGAGGGTGATAAAAATTACTCCTTTTTTATGTGACAAAGCATAAATCGTTGAACTATTAAAATTCAAAAACTTTGCGTCTCCGCGCCATTGTGTGAGTTATTTCTTTTTTCCACATGGCTGCCTGTATCAAGTGAGCAATTATAATGCACCTCGAAGATTTTGCAGAAGGTAAATCTTTTTTCCACAGACTCGATCCCAGAGTGAAATGTCTGACATTGGGTCCATACATCTTTATCATCGCAGTCTCTAAAAATTTAACCATTCCTTTTGCTGCATTCACATGCTCTCTGATTATGTCCCTTGTAGCCGAATTGGACAAAAAAAAACTTTTAAACAGACTGGCTGTAATAAACTTTTTTATTTTCATGTTGTGGCTTTTTATACCCTTCAGCTATCCAGGAAAAGAATTGTTCGCCATAGGGCCTTTCATCGCTACAAAGGAAGGCGTTCTTTATGTACTTTCCATTGCGGCAAAAAGTAACGCCATCGTACTTGCAACGATTACCCTTCTCGGAACATCTCCAATTTTTTCTCTTACTCACGCCTTTATTCACCTGAAAGCTCCCAGGAAGCCGGTCTATCTCTTTTTTTTCTTTTACAGATATATAAGCGTTCTCCATGAAGAGTATATAAGGCTCAAAAGATCGATGCTTATTCGCTCATTTAAGGCAGGAACAAATCTCCATACATACAAAGCATATGCCTATCTGGTCGGAATGTTGATTGTCAACAGTTATGACAGATCTCAAAGGATTTATAACGCCATGCTTTGCAGAGGCTTTAGAGGAGAGTTCCCTGTGATAGACCACTTTCGTTTGAAAAAAACGGACATCATGTTCGGATTTATAATGACCATGATTACACTGCTGTTTCTTTATCTCTATATAGTAATCTGATATCTATGATCCCTATAGCCTTTAACCAAGTATCTTTTATCCCGAAAATAACCGGCATCGTGCCGGAAGCAACAGCAATGTCCCGCCAAAACAAGCTGAAACTCATAAACTCAAACACCACCTTGTTTTAGCGGGACATCACTGCTGCTTCCTAATGATTTTCATGCTCTGTGGTAATCAGGAGGGTCATGGTCCTTTACTCTGAATACCGAAAACACGAACAATTATAAAGGAATGAATTGATAGAGCTAAAAAATATATCCTTCGGCTTTTCTAAGGACAGCCCTGTCTTTGAGGGCTTGAATTACTCACTTCAAAGGGGAGAAAAAAACGCTTTGACAGGCCCCAACGGTTCAGGTAAGACCAC
This sequence comes from Candidatus Magnetocorallium paracelense, assembly GCA_029001845.1. Classification (GTDB taxonomy): domain Bacteria; phylum Nitrospirota; class Thermodesulfovibrionia; order Thermodesulfovibrionales; family Magnetobacteriaceae; genus Magnetocorallium; species Magnetocorallium paracelense. The sequence continues at coordinate 93,225 of JAREWP010000076.1, forward strand.
CCTTTTTTACCTGATAATGGGATTATTGAAACCCTGGTCAGGGGAAATCCGTATTAACGGTAAAGTAAGAGAAAGCGACAAAGATTTCTTTGATGTCAGGCAGAGAATAGGTTTATTGTTTCAAGACTCCGAAGATCAACTCTTCTGCCCGACAGTAGAGGAGGATATCGCCTTTGGCCCCCTCAATCTCGGCAAATCTCACGATGAGACCCACTCTATTGTAAACGATATATGCGAAAAGCTGGGTTTAAAAGGTTTTGAGAAAAAGGTAACTCACAGACTTTCCGGAGGAGAAAAGAGGCTTGTCGCCCTTGCCACAGTAGCGGCAATGAAACCGGAGTGTTTTCTCTTTGACGAGCCTGTTTCCGGCCTGGATAAAGCTTCTGAGGAAAGGTTTCTCGAATATCTGAAGGGAAACGTCAGTACTTGTATCGTTATAACTCACGATCACGATTTTCTAAAGGATTCCGTAGATAAAGTGTGCCGTCTCGGTAAAAATAGAATCGAGTGTTGAGTAACATCTCGCCTTTGCACCGCTTTTTCCTAAAGCATGAACATCCTTGTGCTTTAGAACTCTTGGGGGATATAATAAGAGATGGCTGTCCTTGATATTCCAAAACCACTAAGAGAGAAATTAGGCGAAGAGGCCACAGACGCCTTTGTTCATATTGTTAAAGATATAGACCTTAACGCCAGGCAGGATGCAATTCTTATTGCAGAGGAACGTCTTGAAAGACGACTCACCGAAGAGATAGGTAAAGTAAACGAACGGATTACCTCCGAGCCAGGAAAGGTTAACGAACGGATTACTTCCGAGATCAGAAAGGTTAATGAACGGATTGCTTCCGAGATTGGAAAGGTTAATGTAGAAATCGGTAAAGTGAAAGAGCGAATGACTGCCGAAATCGGAAAAGTGAATGAAAATATCCTCCAATCAAAGGGAGAAATCATAAAGTGGATGTTCATCTTTTGGGCCTCACAGTTAGGCGCGATGTTTGCTTTTCTAAAGTTCTTATAATCACTCAAACCACCTGACAAAGGGTTTATAGTTCAAACATTTTCCTCCTCTTACCGACTTACGTCTTGAGGCTAAGAGACAGAAAAAAGTCCGTAAGTTCTCAATAAGTTGAGGTCTTCTAAAAATTTTTATACACCATAAAGTCCGGCCATTGGAGAGATAATATTTCCTCAGCTCACAGAGAACTTACAAAAGCCCCTAAAGAGATCCTATTATCTTATTTAGTCAGTTCCGATTAATTCTTTAACGGCTTGAATAAAATCTTCCGCATCTATGGGCTTGTCCATAAATAAATCCGGTAAAACAGGGACTCCAACTTTTTCTCCCCTTCTGAATTTATCTATCAAACCCTCTCTTTCGTTGAGCAGGGCCTTACGATACTGGCGAAAACGGAGTAAAAATTTTTCTGCCCTACTATCCACATTTTGCAGTAAACCGGTAATTTTATCCATTGTTTCATCGCTGTCTATCTCTTCTCGTGCTTTTTTTATGAAGGCCTGTATTTCACTTAACATAATAACCGGCGTATCCTCCAGACCGTCCGTTCTTTTTAACTCCTGCAATGCGCCTATTCCGCTCTTTTTAGGCATCATAACATCGAGTACAATAAGGTCCGGTTTTTCTTTAACAGCCTTATCGATCCCTTCCAGTCCATTTTCCGCAAAAAGCACCTCATATCCGTTTTCCGTCAAAACAAAAGAGAGATATTTTCTCGAAGATTCTTCATCATCTACGATTAAAACACGTTTACTCATAAGTTATACTCCTTTCCCGTAAAAATTAAAGCCAAGGGCCTTGTCTGTTTCTAAATACGTACCGGAAACTTCAGCCGAAAAGTCGTACCTCTGTTTACTTCCGATAAAACCTCAAGTTTTCCATTATGTTCTTCTATAATTTTTTTTGTAATAGGCAGCCCCAACCCATTCCCCTTTGAAAACTTGGTCGAATAGAAAAGAGCGAAAATCTTATCGATCTCGTCTTCACTGATTCCGCAACCATTATCCTCAATGTCCATGACGGCATAATTTTCGTCATGAAAAGTCCGTATAAGAACTCTGCCTTTTTCTCCGCCTTTATACTCCTTTTCCTGACAAGCTGCGATCGCATTCGACACGAGATTCATTACGGCTGTATGAATCGCCTTGTAATCAAAGGATATTTCAGGTAAGTTGACCGCTGTCTCCGCTACGACTTTCGCCTCGGTATCTTCTTCCATATCATGAAATGCATGGATTATCTCATCAGCAAGCGTATTTAAAGAAGCAGGCTGCAAATTGAGTTTATTAAAACGCGATAAATCGAGCAGGCCGTGAGTCAATTGCTCCATACGGGAGATTCCGGTTTGAGTAACATCCCAGCCTTCCCTGATTAAGTCAATATTATTATTATTCAATGCGATATCTACAATATGTTTACCCCCTTTAAGAGAGTTTAAAATATTTTTCGCTCCGTGAATAATCTGGGTTATCGCCAGGCCGATCGTTGCCTGACATTCGTTTTCAACAATTTTCTTCTCTGATTGCAGACGTTTCTCCATCTCCTCTTCAACCTTTTTTTCAAGCTCCTTCCTCTGTGTGACATCTCTGACAATTCCCACGGAATGCCATAGACCCTCCAATTGAATAGAAGAGACAGAGAGTTCAACAGGGAATTCTTCGCCGTTTTTACGGATTGCAGTAAGCTCGATCGTCCTTCCCACAACATTCCCCTGCCCGGTTGCCTTAAACTTGTCAAAGCCCTGTAGGAATTTTCGGTAATACTTCTCCGGGGCAATAAGAGAGTGCATATTTTTACCTATGACCTCCTGTTGTTCATATCCGAATATTCTTTCGGCGGCGTTATTCCAGAAGGAGATATTGCCTTTGTCGTCAATCATAACGATCGCGTCCTGAGCGGAGATGGTCAGTCTCATAAACTTCTCTTCCGCAATTTTTCGCTGTGTAATGTCTATGGAAAACTCTATCATTTGAACTACGTTCTCTTCGTCATCAAGGATCGGATAGCCGTGAACCTCATAATTCTTTGGAATATTGTCTTTATCGTAATGAATATGTTCCACAACGACAGGAGATTTGGTTTTTTTGACCTCTATAAGAGGGCAGGTATGTTCTTCACTGTCACAGGGAGTATCGCTTTTATGAGTCAGTTTGTGACAGGTCATGTTCATCCACCGGTTGTCCTTTGAAGCCGACGAGTTTGCATAAACGATTGAGTAATCAGAGGCATTAATAATATAGAAAGGATAAGGGATGAAGTTGATTATATTATTTAGATTTGGATAGGTAATACCATCGAGAATCGCCTGTAGAAAGAGATCGGTTTGATGTTTTTTCTTTTCGAGAAAATAGATCTTTGCATTTCTGTACATGTCCTCCAAAAGAATGTCGATTTTAATAGGCTTTTTAATAAACTTATCTACGCCAATATCTATTGCCTTGATCAGGAGATCACTGTCATCATAAGCAGTAGCAAGTATGACCGGCGTATTATGACTTTTCTTTTTGATAATCTCGGACATCTTCAGACCGTCCATGACAGGCATTCTTACATCGGACAGCACCATATCGGGTTTATTCTTTTCGAATAATTCGAGCCCTGCTTCACCGTTTTCCGCCAAATAGAGCTTTTTTACTCTTCTCAGCAAAAATTTAGCCAACTCTTCCCTTAAAAGAGGGTCGTCTTCCACATATAGAACCGTGAGTTCTCTTAATGTATTTTCTTTAATCGTTTCCAGTTGTTGCATACGTTATTGCTTCCTGGGCTAAAATGGCGAGGGGAAAGAGGGGAAGAGGTAAAAGCGATTTCATTTCATTTATATTTGGCATGGTTTAATTATAAATTAAAGTAATATAAATTTCAACATTTTTAGTAACTGCTCTGGCAATCAGACAAAAGGCAGAGACTTTCAGCCTGTGTTTTCATCCCGGCCGCGTGCTGTTACTCCGGTGCGTTTGCTCATTCGCCGCCACCGGGGCAGACACACAGGTCTGGCCCTACATTCTTTCTTTGTGGTGTTTATTATCGGGACAAACTCCCATGAACCTCCGGTTCACCACAAAACATGAAAATCGTTAGAAGGAGCAGTGATGTCCTGTCAAAACAAAGTGGTGTCTGAGTTTACGAGTTTCAGTTTGTTTTGGCAGGACATTGCTGCTGCTTCCGGTTCGCATTCGTCTATTTTCGGGATAAATCAAAAGAAGTGGATTGAGTGCAATAGATATCTAATTCGGGCAATAAAATAAGCAATGCCAAAAGAGAGAAGCAATATATTATCGCAGTGGTTTAAGCGCCGGAAATGATCAAACAAAAAATTTTAAAAGAGCAAAGACAGCGCCTATTTGTGAAGCCCAGAAGATGAACATCCATTTGAGGATGTCAGCTTTGGATTTTTGTATCTCAATTCCAATTTTACCTTCAAGCTCGGTCTTGACGTTATCTATTTTACCTTCAAGTCGTACAATTTCATGCCTTAATTGAGCTGTCTCTTCTCTCAGCTTGCCGGTTTCCTCTGTGAGTCGCCTTTCAAGGCGTTCCTCAGCTATCAGTATCGCTTCCTGCCTTGCGGAAAGGTCTACCTCTTTAACGACTTCCACTAAGGCATCTGTAGCATCTTCGCCAAGCTTGTCTCTTAGTGGTTTTGGGATGGTGATTACTGCCATGTATTTATTATAAATACTCTTTTATCCGAAACACAAGGCTCCTGAACCTTGGATTTTCAATGAAAATTCATGATGATTCCTCTGGGCAAACCTGTATGTTCGCTACGGCATCAATCGACTGAAACTGTCCAAATATCCATGTTCCCCGTTCTGGCGGATTGAAAAGAAGTTGTTTTCCCTTCGGTCCATCCATTCCTTAGTCTGAAATATCGGACTTTAGCTGATTGTCTAAAGGATCTACTAAATCGTTGTCAGTCATCTCTTTACCATCAGAACCCGGAATGGAAGCATATCTTAGGGTTGTCAGATAAGAAGTGACACCTGTCTTTTCATCTTTCTTGAGTTTATCATGAACATTTTTTGCTCTTTCTACAGTCGCGTCTCTTCCGTTAATATAACTCTGATCCTCGACAATCACTTTATATGCTTTATTCAGCATCAAAGCTCGCTCTCTGGAAGGATAGATTAATTCGGTTATGTCTTTATGCAGCTTTTCAAGCATATCGGGTTTGACATTCCCCTCACTGTCAAAAAATTTATTTAAGACCTCCTTGTTTTCTCTAAGCTCGTCGCCTGCCTTGTTATACATTAAATAAAATGAATACTCATACTGAACACCGGCCTCTTTAAATTCCACTCTCGGTTCGTTTACATTGTCAAGACCTTTCTGCGACCAGTGTCCCCATCCGTAATCCAAATCTTCTTTATTACTACCTTCCATTTTTCTTTGAAAAGAGAGGGTTGAATCCACCATGGCGCCCATACCGCTGTGGCATCCCATACAAAAAAGAGTTTCCTCATTGGTTTGCGGGCGGAGTTTGCCGTTCTTGCCTTCAATAAAGCCCTGAAAGGACCATCCAAGACCGGTTTGCATGCCTGAAACAAAATTACCATAAAAGCTCTCCAGGTAAATATCCTCATCCTCTGCAATTTCCTTGGCCTCTGCGTAAGCCAAATCTCGCAAGTCGCTGTAGGTAAGCCATTCTGTTTTTTTACTATATCTTACTTCTTTCATTCTCGGAGAAAGTTGAACATTGTCTTTGTCGTCAATATCGACATACCTTACTGTATGGAGGAACTCCGTCCCCACTGGATATAGACCTCCGGCGAGATAGTTTTTTTCATTCTCCACCGGCTTACGGGCATTTCCCGCATAATACATATTCTCATCGGTCCAAACATATTTCATCAATGTGGCTGTACCGATTTTTCCGTCTCCGTCGAGGTCCCTGTTGACGATACTCTCATTTAAAGATTCCGTATAAATGTCCCTCTGTTTTATGAGGGATTCGATGATGGCAAGGTTTATTTTATAAATATCGATATTAAAGGCGCCATTTTCGTCTTCCATGAATTCTGCCGGTAATCTTATCATCACATCATCCGTTGATCCGTTTACAGGCCAAAAAGTACCGACAAAGGGGTAATATCTGAACGCTCTCCATCCTGTATATTCACCTGTTTTCGGATTTTTATCGAACCCTTCCTCATCAAAATTAAAATAACAGTCCGGAGTATATCCGGTCCAGGCGGAATTTAAAATATTGGAGAGGTATATCTCACCGGTTTTCGTGAAATAGTTATCCTCTCTTATATACTCGAGAATCGAATCGTCTGAGATATTGCGTACTCTATCTGTTTTATCGGTAAAAAGGTTTTTCCACCTGTTCTCAAATCCGTGAATGGGAAATTCATATTCTGCCTGTAAGCGTAAGTCATTTATATAATTGGGCTTTATGCCTTTACTGTGGCAGGTGTAGCAGGGATTATGGACCAGGCGGGTTTCGTCATAGGTCTCATCTTTTATTTTTGTGTAGCACATCGAAGGAATGTAAGCCGTTGTGTTTTGAATACTTATATAATCAATACCGTTTTCATCTTCAAGCTCAATAAGATACTCAATGAGTTCAGTAATATCCTTTTCTGTTGAGGAAACAGCATTGTTGACAAGCAGATTATTACTAAGAGCAATAAATACAATCAGAAAGACTGTAAAAAACATTTTTTTCATTGCGCCTCTTTGAATATAATTCATTATATGTAACCTCATATGTAACCTCCCTTAATTGAAAAAAGCAAGCCTTCCGCCAATGCAGAAAGGCTTGCTTTTTCTCTGTTCGAAAAAAATTTACTCTAAGTTAGGAAGACCAAAAATATAACCCACATAGCCTCTGTAATCATCTACCGTCGGCGTATAGCCTAAGGTCAAACTCCAGGCATCGATACCTGAGCTCAGGTCTTCACTTGTATACACATTGTTTAGGCCGGTGCCGATTTTTGCGCCGCTTGCGGTTTTATTACTCTCGCCAAAGGGATAACTGATAGGAATTTGCTTTTAGAAAGCTTAAAAAAGAATAGCAAAAGGAGAAGTAAAAGTCAACTAGTGTTTACATTTAACAGCGATTCTCGGTGGCTATCGAAATTAACCTGAAAAGGTGGGGCGTTTTTTTTACAAGGCAAATATTATAAAAAACCGGCTAAATCACCCCACCCTGTGGGACCCCTTGTGTCCTTTCCATAACTTCTCCATTTGGCAGCCGTAGGGGAGCCGCTAACCATCGCTCTATATACAAGCTGACCCAAGGATTTTCATTATGTTTGTTCACCGCCTTTCGTAGCAAATCGTGGGGGATATTATCAAAGAGTCCTTTTATATCAAACTCTAACACCCAGTCATAATGCCAACAACGTTTCCGGGTGATTCCTACCGCATCAAGTACAGATTTTCCTGGTCGATAACCATAGGAGTCGGGTAGAAAGTATGGCTCTACCTGGGGTTCAAATTCCCGCTTAACCACCATTTGGGCTATACGGTCAGACACTGTCGGGATGCCTAACAGTCGCTCTCCTCCGGATTTCTTGGCAATGGCAACTCCCATCACAGGTGGAGGGAAATAACTGCCAGATGACAATCGGTTCCATAACTTATAAAGGTTGTTCTTCAGGTCTTTTTCAAAATCAGCTAACGATTCTC
>JAREWP010000032.1 GCA_029001845.1 Candidatus Magnetocorallium paracelense
ATCGTCAATCGTCAATCGTCAATCGTCAATCGTCAATCGTCAATCGTCAATCGTCAATCGTCAATCGTCAATCGTCAATCGTCAATCGTCAATCCTACACCCTTTTTCCATAGGTAAGCTCTTTAAAGCTGATTTTGTATTTAGTCCCTTCTTCTCGGATAATCTCCAACTCCCCCTCCAATTGATCTTCCACGAAACCGGTTATAAGTTGCAGTCCCAGGGATTCACATTCATGTATATCCGCCTCTTTGGGAATTCCAATACCATTGTCGCTTATTATTAATTCATAGACATCTTCATCCCTTAATGTAACAGAGAGCCTCACCTCTCCCTTACGATCGTCCGGAAAGGCATGGATCAATGAGTTGGTAATAATCTCGTTAACAATAAGTCCGCAGGGTATAACACTATCAATTCCCATGGGCGCTTTCGATCCTTCGATTTCCAGGATAATTCTGCTGCTGTCTGTCACATAGTAACTGAAGAGCCCCTTTGCAAGCGTTCCGAGATAATCGATAAAATCGATAACACCGTGCTTGTCGGAACGAAATAACTTCTCATAGGCCAAGGCAATAGCGCGTATTCTGTTCTGAGTGGTTCTGAACGCCTCCATGTATCCGTTGTCTTTCAGGCATTTATATTGAAGCCTTAACAGGCCGGTGATGATTTGCAGATTATTGCCGACTCTGTGATGTATCTCGCGAATAAGCATCTCCTTTTCCATAATCGAAGATTTCAATTGGTCTTCTGTACGGCTTTGTAACGATTTAATCTTATTCAGGGCGTCCTGCAATTTTTTCACTAATCCGCTGTTATTATCTCTCTCTTCCTTTAACAACCTCTCGCTTTTATGTTTATGAAGGGCGATTTCGATTGTTGCGCGAAGTTCCCTGTCATTAAAGGGTTTGAGCAGATAACCGAAAGGTTCCGCTGTTTTAGCACTGTTCAAAAGATGCTCGTCATCATGGGAAGTCAGGAAAACAACAGGAATATCATATCTTATTCCTATCTCCTTTGCCGCTTCGATACCGTCCATTTTGCCTTTTAATACTATATCCATAAGTACGATATCCGGTTTTAACAATTCCGCCTTTTTAATAGCCCCGTCTCCTGTCGCCGAAGAACCTGAAACACTGTACCCCGATCTTTCCAAAGTCCTTTTTATATCCCTGGCAATAACGATTTCATCTTCTACAATTAATACTGTATGTTTATCCATTACCCTGTCCCCTCATTAATCTTTAAGTGAGCATCTGTTGACAGCGTTTTTAAAAACCATTTTAAATCGGTCCGTAGAACAGGCGTCCCGCCTGTCCTACGGGGGTGCTTTATCAGGAACTCCCCTGCAAACCTGCATTAAAAAATGAAAATTCCCTGTATGCGATCAAATGGCAAACTTGAACCCGCGCCCGGGCTTAACTTTCACTGTTTTGTGGAGACTCGCAGAGTCATGGACGTTTATCCCTAACATCCTGTTAATCCTGTCTATAAAAAATCTATATCAAAACAGGCTCTTCATCGCATTGTTGCAACTCTATTATAAATACAGCGCCGTTATCGATGTTTTCTGCATACAACCTGCCCTTCATATTCTTCTCTATAATTAATTTGGACATATACAAACCGATTCCCGTACCTTCCTTTCCTTTAGATGTTATATAGGGATCGAATATCTTGCCCGATATCTCTTTGGATATCCCCCCGCCGTTATCCCTGATTGCAAGGACAACCGATTTTCCGTTGGCAGAGAGCTCGATACTGATTATACCTGATTCGTTATCTTTCATCAAACCTTCATGCAGTCTTTTAATAATCGCATCTCTGGCATTTGTAATAATATTAAGGATTGCCTGTTTAAATTCATTCGGAAACCCCCTGACTATAAGCTCCGGTTTACAAATACAAATCCCGCCAATACCATTGGTTTTGAAAAGTTGTTTTTTCTCGCCGTCATAAACGCAATCAAAGAGGATGTCAATATTTGATTTCTTAATTTGAGCGTATAAAAGATTTATAACATCCCTGATTGCAGAGTTAATCTCAAATGGCGCGATCTCTTTTTCAGGTTTAAAGAAATCTCTGAAATCATTAATTGTATTTGACATAAATGATATCTGTTCCATGGTATCGTCAACGGACTTATCGAGATACTCCTTGTCGAATTCGCCAAATTCATATGCGTCCTGTACATCCTGAATAATCATGCCAATTGCATTCAGGGGTTGTTTCCACTGGTGCGCAATAGCTCCTATCATCTCGCCCATTGCCGCCATCTTTGACTGCTGTACGAGCAACTGCTCTTTCATCCTTCGTTGTTCGACTTCATTTTCCACTCTTTTTTCAAGGGTCTTATTCAAATCGTCGAGATCGCTCATAATATTCAAACATGCAAAGTGAGTATCTTTAAGCTCTTTGTTGGTGCTTCTCAGTTCGTTTTCAATGAGCTCCCGCTCCTTAAGTTCACGAGAGAGACGCTCGTTTATGACCGCAATTTCAGATGTCCGGAATTCTACTATTTTCTCCAACTCCTTTTTTGACACCGTCGTCTCCTTAAGACTATTCACCATTTCATTAAAGGCGCCGGCAAGGTCTCCCAGTTCGTCTCTTCTGTCGATTTCAATGTTTGCATCGAAATTGCCGGAACCGATTACCAGGCTCTTGTCTCTTAAGGAAACAAGGGCCTTAGAAAAAGCACGGGCAAAAAACAAGCCGATAATCAGCGAAAAAAAAGCGACAGGCAGCATAAATATTATTGTCTTGGATCTGAGGTCAGCGGCAAAACGATAGGCGACTTTTATGGGAATATGAAAAATAAGAGTCCAATTATTTCCTTTAAAATCAAAGTAGCCCTGCTCCCGTGCAAATACATATAAATACTCCCTTCGAGGTTGTCTGTGGTAGTCTCTGCCGCTGCCATAGGTCTCTCCTGCCATCGATCTTTTATATGATTCTATGGAATCCAGTTTTAACTTATACATATTTTCCCTGTTATGATTTGAAAAAAGCAGCAATCCGTCCCTGTTTACAAGGTCGATTTCAACGTCTTTACCAAAGGTATGCCTGGAAGTTCTGATAATATCAAAAATTTTCTCCACAGACATTCCGGCGACAACCACTCCAAGGGGTTCCCCCTTAAAATCTTTTACAGGCGATGCAAAATAAGCAACAGGAATTTTTAACTCTTCAGCTATCCTTATATCGGCGGCGGCGCTGACACGGTTCTTTTCAATCGTGTCAATCGACCATCGGACAACATCATGTTTTTTACCTAGATGGAGGCCTGCCGTATCTGCAACTCTTATTCTGTCTAAATTAAAAAAAGAGAGGGAAGCATAATACTTATATTGATTTCTGTATTCCAGTAACCTCTTTGTAATCAGATCAGGCGATGAGTCTCTCGATTTTATTACAAAGTCGGACGCCAATATTTTAATATCGCTAAGTCGCTCGAACAGCATCTTATCTATCACTCCCATAATATGAGTTGCTTCGAATTCCATATTTTTTATTGTCTGCTTTTCAATATGCCTTATATTCAAACTATAAACGGACAAGGTTATCGTTATTGTTATCAACAGAATAACTCCTGTTAACAAAATCGACAGCTTTGTAGAAAATTTCATTTTACTTTTTTAAACCGTAATTACTAGGGATGAGATTCTTGAGACTTTATCAGAGAAGCCTTACGATAACTTTCAAATGTCAGTTGCCTGACTAAAAGGATAAACATCCAATCTCCTCCGGCTCACCACAAAGAATGACAATTTATAGTGATGGAAGAAGATGATATATTTTAACCACGAAGGTCAAGAAGCACGAAGTTAAAAAAAATTCTCTTTCTTCATGGCCTTCGTGATCTTCGTGGCTATTTAAAATTAGACATAACAGGGTCTGTTTTCGGGACAAAGAAGTTTATCACTAATCTATCTGACAATGCACTTATTTATCGCATCGAGCAACTTTTTATAATCAATAGGCTTTATTATAGTAAAACAGGCATAGGGGCTCTTATGTGCATCGTCATTATATCCTGTTGTGATAATGATCGGTTGATTTCTATTAATTTCCATAATTTTCTCCGCCATCAATACACCACTCATTTCAGGCATTTCAATATCTGCAATTACTATGTCAGGATTGTACTTTCCGTACAGCTCCAGGCCCTTCAGCCCGTTTTCGGCTTCATGTACGACCCGAAACCGTCTCTTCAAATACTTGGACAACTCCAACCTGGTCATGTTGTCATCTTCAACATATAAAACACTTTTCTGCTTTAAAACAGTAAGTTCGGCCATACTTTATACCTCAAATAACATGTAGGTGAATAGACTGAAGGCTAAAGCAAAAAATCTGATGGCTTGGGAGTGTCGACCAAATAAAAAACTTAGATTTTTATCGATAACGCATGCTTTACCTAATAGTCTTCAGTCTATATACCTAACCCGGCGTAGCCGGAACCAATAAGGTTTTTGCTCGGCTTTTAATGACAAAATTCAAATGACAAATCAAATCCAAATGACTAAATGTCAAAACCTGCTCATATCCCTTTTTTGACATTTGAGCTTTGACATTCATTTGGCCTTTGATCTTTGAAATTTGACATTCTTAAATATTGGTGCTTTTTTGCGCACAATTTCATTTATAAGCGACTAAGTAGATATAACCTCAATGGAAAATTCGACGCCCCTATTCACATTTTTTACTGTTAATTTGCCGCCCATTTCTCTTTCGATAATCGTTTTCGCCAAATACAGGCCCAATCCGGCCCCCCTGGTCTTGCCCTTTGTCGTGAAGTAAGGATCGAAGATGCGGTCTATTATCTTCTCATCTATTCCTCCGCCGTTGTCTGCTATTGTGATCGTCGCTTTTCCGAAGTCTCCTATCCTGTCTGACTTTATGATTATCTCTCTTTCCTTCTGCCCCGTTGCTTTAAAATTATCTGCGGAATTTGTAAGAATATTAATAAGCGCCTGAGAAAACTTAGCCTCACGACCATTTATCGTTATCTCCCTATCCGTAAATTCCGTATTTACCAAAATCTCATTACCTTTTAAATAAATTTCCATAATATCCAGACATTTCTTAACAGATGACCATACATGAAAGCTTTTTGCATAGCCTTCGGAGTTATAGAGCCTGCTAAAACTGTCAATCGTTTCGGACAATCTGTCCAGTTCATCCATTGCCGTCGAGACAGAGAGGTTCAGGTTCTCCTCGTTTAGCTCATGGAATTTATAGTCATCTTCAATATTTTGTATAATCAGTCCTATCGAATTTAAAGGCTGCCGCCAGTGGTGGGCTATATTGATCAGCAGTTCGCCCATCGAGATTTGCTGCGATTGCTCGAAAACCAGTTTATCCTTTTCTTTGCGAAGCGTCGAATCTCTCATGATCGATGTAACGTATTGTTCGCCCTTTACTTTCCACAGAGCCAGAGAAAGCTCTAAGGGAAACTCACTGCCATCTTTTCTCCTGCCCTCGAGCTCGACGATATCGCCGGTCGGTCTGTATGTGTTGGTGGAAAGGGCTTTTAAAAAAGATTTTCTATGTGACTCCAGATATCGATCGGGTATGATTATTGTTATCGGTTTACCGACTGCTTCCTCCAAAGAATAGCCAAACATCTTTCCGGCGCCCTGATTCCATAGAATAATATTTCCCTTCGAGTTAACAGAGACGATTGCGTCAACGGCCGTCTCGGCTACTGAACGAAACATCTCTTCGCTGCTTTCCAGCAGTTCCAGTGTTCTGCTGTTTCGTAAGGCGATGGCGGCATACTCTCCAAAGACCTCGGCCATTTTGGCGTCATTTTCATTAAATCCGCCTTTTTTATTGGCAAGTCCCATTATTCCCACTGTCTTACTGTCTATGATCAGCGGTGAAAACATGACATTATCAAGCGCCGCATGTCCTTCTGGCATGAATTTCATCCATTCGCTTTTTATAAAGTCATTGTCATATACTGCTTTGTTTGTTCTGTAGGACACTTCCCTTAGTCCTCGTATGGGCATAGGCAGGGAAGGATCCACAGTGCATGGCAGCCCGCCGGCCTCCAGGAACAACACTTCATTTTCCGTCCCGTCACTACTGAGAAGAGCGACATAACCGGCTGTTGCACCGAGCAGACTGCAGCAATAATCGAATATCTTTCTTGCAGCCACTTTAAACTCCTGATTCTCAAGAACCGTTCTCGAGCCCTTTAATAGGGCTTCTATTTCTGCTTCATGCTGCCTGAGACGTACAACATCTTTCTGATGTTCTCTCCCGGACTGCTGCAATAAAAGATTTGCTGTCTCTAATTCCGCAACTCGATTACGTAATTCCGAGACCTCGGCAACAAGTTCTTCATATGAACCGTTCTCATTTTTCATTATGGCACCTCATCTTATTAAATAAAGTCAGAGCAGAGTAAATCTGATTAAAATCAAAAAAAACAAAAATCGATAGTACTCAAAATAATCTAAAAACAGCAGTCAGCTACCAGCGTTCAGCCTTCAGCGGCTAAACTCGAAGGCTCCGCTTCGCTGCGCCTTCTTAAACATGACCCGCTTCCGTCGGAAGGTGCTTCACCCCTTGAGATTAAGTATTACATGAAGGATCGAATATTTTATCTACTATTTTCGTGTTTAATAATTATCGAGATCCTTTGTAACAGCTGACAATCGCATCTGTCAGCTCTTTATTTATAATAGGTTTAATAAGAACCCGACAAGATTTTTTGTGTTTGTATTCTTCGTCATTATAAGCGGTAACTATAATAACAGCCTGAGTTTCATTGTGCTCAAAGATTCGCTCCAACATCTCAAGACCATTCATAACAGGCATTTCAATATCTGTAATTACTATGTCAGGATTGTAGTTCATATACATCTCAAGCCCTACCTTACCGTTTTCGGCCTCAAATATCTCATTACATCTGCGACGCAAAAGTCTGACAACACCCTTTCTGATAAGGGTGTCATCTTCTACATATAAGACACTGAGCTGCTTCAAAATTTCGATATTGTCCATAAATATGCCTCCGTCGCCTCTTACCTTTTACTCATCTCTATAATATTAAGTTAAAATGCTTCGGACAGACTTAATAATGCCTGAGTCTATATTCATCTGATCAGCTGTTCACGCCAGGGATTCAATTGTCTCAATTATATATGGTTTCAAAAACATGATACCGTCATTCCCGCAGTCTTTTTAGCGGGAAACCGGCGTTCCTGAACACCTTCCATAACACGTTTTCTTTTTTCCGAACTCCGGATTCCCGCCTAAGGGACTGCGGGAATGACGCTTTGTTTTGTATGAATTCGAATGTTATTAAGACTGATGAATCCTCTGTCTAAAATCCCCACCCCGGCAAACCCGAATAAAAAAAATGAAAATTCCTAAACGTTGAATTAACACCCTAGGTGCGGACTTTTCATGTATACTTACTCTCCTATCAAACGAATAGAAAACATCGCCCCCCTGCCCTTATTCACAACAGAGATAGCACCGCCCAATTTCTCTTCAATAATCGTCTTGGACATATAGAGACCAATACCTGTTCCTTTGTCCTCCTTTGTAGTAAAATAGGGATCAAAAATCTTTTCCAATTGATCGTCCGGTATGCCGCCTCCATTGTCCTCTATGTTGACAACAATCTCGTCCCCCTCCTTTGTAAGTTCTATTGAGATGACACCTTCCTCATCGCCTGCGCCTTTTTCTCTTTTTTTAAGAATCGCATCCTTCCCGTTATCCATAATATTTAATACAACCTGTTTGAACTCATTGGAATACCCTCTGTATGTAAGCTCCGGTTCACAGGAACATACTTTGTCTACAACATGATCTGAAGTTTTTTTTACCGCGCCTTCATAGGTGCATGTAAGATAAACCGATATCCCCTTCTTTTGTAATTGATGTAAAATCAGCGAAATAGTCTCCCTAATGGCGGAATTAATTTTGAATAAAACTTTTTCCTTGCCGGGCAAAAAGAAATTTCTAAAATCATCGACAGTCTGGGACATAAATTTGATTTGATCCATTGTGTTCCCTATTGATTTCGTTAGATAACTCTCGTCGAGCTCTCCATATTCAAAGGCGTCCTGTAAATCCTGGGCTATGATGCTTATTGCATTAAGAGGCTGCTTCCACTGGTGCGCAATCACACCTATCATCTCTCCCATTGACGCCATTTTGGACTGCTGTATCAAAAGCTTATCCTTTAACTTCATCATTTCTGTTTCTTGCCTGACTCGTTCTTCAAGGTCTTTATTCAAACTCTCTAAATCGTCCTTTGCCTTATTCAATTCGATCTGCTGCTTATAAAAATCCTCCATAATATTTATGCTCGCTCTTTGTGACGCCTTCAACTCTCGATTGGCCTGACGTAAGGTATCTCCCGCCCTTTTACGCTCCTCTTCATTACCTATGGCGGAAGCAAGTATGCCAATTAATCTCCTCTCCTCCTCATCAGGCTCATAATCTGTATTGTATACAACGCAAAGGCTCCCGACAAACTCCTCATGACAGCGCACGGGATGTCCCATATAGGTTTTCAATCCATAGAGCGAAACATTGGGATCGCTGTGAAAATAGGCCGTATCAGGCAGGTCTCTTACCAAAAAAATCTCACCGCGGCCCTCCTTTATAACATCATAACAAATGTGCCCGTCCGGATTATCCTCAGCCCGAAAGTTATCGGGGGTGTTCCAGCGACCGATGGAGCACAAAAGTCCGTTCCTCAGCCTGTTGTATAAAGCACATGTCGCCTCGAGCAGTTCACCGCATGTTTTGGTCAGGAGTTCAATATTCTTTTCATAGTCTGTACGGAGTTGAAGAAAGACGTTATTTAATTTCGAAAGCCTCTCCCCGGTTCTTCTCTGCTTTGTTATATCCTGAAAGGCCACGACAGATGCAGAGTGGGCGCCGTTTTCAAAGAGAGGCGTAGCGACATAGGATATGGGCAGGAGAGTACCGTTCTTTCTTGTAAAGTAAGCCCTATCGCTCCTTACGGATCCGCCTGTTTTAAAGACCTCTTCACATGGGCAATTCCACCTCTCTCCCTCTGCTTTATCCCCATGGCGGCATTGTATAATGTCATGGATCTTTTTGTTCAGAAGCTCTCTTTCCTTCCAACCAATCAAACGTTCCGCCTCAGGGTTCATAAATGTCAGTCTGCCGAATCTGTCAAGTACATAGAGCCCCTCTCCCAATGCCAATGTAATATGGTGAAGCCTTTTTTCGCTGCTCACAAGGGCCTCTTCAGCTACCGCTCTTTCTACTATGTTTTTCAGCAGATAGTCGATATTGTTTGAGGGGTTTTCCTTTTTTAAAAATTCCTCGGGAGGTATATAGTAGTGATTTTTGCATATGAGATTGTCATAAATAACAACAGGATGGGTATGCAAAACATCGCGTATGATATCCGGGGAAAAACGATTTCGATTATATTGGCAAATGGCAAGTATATCTTTTTTCGGGAAAAAGTAATTGAGCTTCGCTTCGTACTCTATAAGACGCTCAACCCCTTTGTCATTGCCAAGGGCCCAACTCATCTCCCCGGTCACCCTGACTGTGGAATAGCCCTCCCTTTTCGCCTCATCTATCGTTTTATCGATGAACTCTATCATCACATCGGGATCAAAGTATCCGCCTTTGAGATAGGCGTCATGTTTATTGATCACTGTCAATGCCGACGATCTCATTACCGAATCAACATCGACTCCGTTTATCTTCATTGCGGCAAGTACTGCGGAAGCCGTATTTTCATCGACAATATAGATACACTTCTCTCCCCTTTTCAATCCTGTTTTCATGAAGTGAATAACAGTATTGAACTGCTCTGTCCTGCTGTTATATATGAGGCATAGATGGTTGTGCTTCTCAAGCCCCTCGATCTGCTTTCTCAATTTACTGCTCTTGTCTATAACATTAAGCATTTTTCACCTCTTCCTCATCTTCCGACAGGCTGTATTTAGCCGGTTCTCCCAATCTTTCAAGCAAGCTGTTTACTTCCTTTTTTAATTCGATCATTCGAAACTCTCTTCCTACCGTGACTTTATGAAATTTCTCCAGAAATTCACTCTTATCCAGCAGTTCCTCATTCATCTCTCTAATCTCTTCTTCGTTCCTTTTCTGTTCTGTAATATCCAGAGAAATCCCCATACGGACAATTCGACCGTCTATCCATTTGATTGCCCGGTCAGTGTTGAGATACCATCTGTTTGTAAGGGGATTCAAAAACTCCCACTTATAAACCTCACCGGGCTGTCCCGCCTGGTCGACGATCTTGTCATTCGTACAAAAATCGCAAGGGCCCGTCTGATTTGTATGAATCGTCTGCCAACATTTTTTTCCTACAATGTCACCTGTCAGACTTTGTAAAAATTCATTGATAAACAAAACTTCATAGCTCTCAATATCAGCAACATGAACGGCGGCTTCAAGACTGTTTACTATCGTGGCAAACCGTTCGAACTCATCTTTTGCATCCTGTTCGGCTTTCATTCGTTCCGTAATATCTTCCTTTACGGCAATATAATTGGTTATAACACCGTCTTTATCTTTCACAGGAGAAATGGTGGCTGACTCCCAATAAAAGTCACCACTTTTTTTCTTGTTATAAAACTCGCCTCGCCAAATCATGCCAGATGTAATGGTCTCCCACAACTCCTTATAAAACGCATCTGAATGAAGGCCAGATTTGAGTACTGCCGGAGTTTGCCCTGTCGCCTCATCGAAAGTATATCCCGATACTTTACTAAATACAGGATTGACATATTCGATAACACCATTTGGATCTGTAACGACGATTGACACAGGACTCTGCTCGACTGCCATCGAGAGTTTCTGAATCTCCTTCTCGGCCTCTATTCTCAATCGATTCGCTCTGTGGGCCTCGATAATATTACCACAGGTAATACAGAGGGGCTGTAAAAACTGTAAAGTCCCTTCATCATACCCGCCGCTCTTGTTGGCCACACCTGCCATGCCTGTCAATCTGTCTCCATAATAAAAAGGCAGGCCAAGAAACGATCGCAGCGGGGGATGACCTTCCGGCAGTCCTCCCTTTCGCAAATCTGTGGCAGGATCATTGGAAATCACGGGCTCGCCGGTTGCTATGACATGACCATACAGCGTTTTCAGATTTGTAAACTCAAAGCCTTTGACTTTATAATTCTCATACAGCTCTTTAGTCTCATCGTTCCACGCAATGTTTGTGATGGCGAATGTCTTTAAATAGGGCTCCCCTGTCCGAGCATGGAGCACCTCTCCGATAAAGCCGAACTCACTTTCCGTTAATGAAACCAGAGAATTCAGCAGTTCTTCAAAAAATCTGTGAGGATCGGAAGATAAAATATATTTGGATTGTATATTCATTATTGTATCCAGAAGTTTATTGCTTCTGTTAAGTGCTTCGTCCGTAAGCTTGCGCTCTGTAATGTCACGAACAATTCCCAGTGCATGCCACTTGGCATTAACCGGTATGGAAGAAAAAGAAATCTCCACCGGGAACTCCGATCCATCCTTTCTAAGAGCCGCCAGCTCGCGCACCCTGCCGACACTCGGGCCCTGCCCTGTCATCGTGAACACTCGAAACCTTTTATGAAAGGCCTCGTGATATCGGGGAGGGGCAATAAGAGGATGCAAATCCTTATCCTTTACCTCAACAAAGGAGTATCCGAACATCTCTTCGGCAGCTTGGTTCCAGTATATTATTTTGCCATTGTGATCCATAATAATAATGGCGTCCGCAGCAGTTGCCGTGATTGTTCGAAAGACCCTCTCCGTTTCCAGCTCCGATTGCTCCGCTCTTTTACGCGCCACATAGGCATAGGCATACAAACATGATCCAATAGTAAGGATTACAAACATGATTGCATAAAGCTGGAGAAATCTGTAGAAAAACCTGTTAGCCTTTGAATCAAGAGTATTACGTGAAACATAGGAAACAACTTTCCAATAATAAGAGCCGGTACTCATGGATTTTTCGCTTGATTCTAAGGCGTTGATCGAATCTGAAGCCGATTTCCGTACCTCTAAAGGGGGATAGATCGTTGTAAAAGTAAACATACCGCTTTCATTGTGAAATTGCCCGGCCTCCTGTCCGGAAATTCGCGACCATGCCTCTTTATATTTATTTTTAAATCTTTTATCTGCTCTTTCTTTAAACATAAAGCCCCACTCCTCTTCAGGATTCGGCCCGTGAAGCCAATATCCTTCAGAATTGAGAAGCATTATATAACCGTTCGAATTTGTCGAGGCCTGCTTGAAATTCTTAACAAGTTTCGCACCAAGGTAATTAAGGACCAAAACACCCTTTTTACTATTGCTGCTGTCAAAGACAGGCGTAGCGAATCGAATCATTGGTTTGAGAGGTTTTTCTATTTTACCCTTTTCTATATTCAGATCAAAGGGAGAGACATAGACTTCATCTTTATTAAGAATAAAAGTATCTCTAAAATAGTAGCGTCTCCCCTTTTGTTGCAGCTTTCCTTCAGGTACTGTATAGGGATTACCGTTGTCGTAATTGATTCTCACGACTTCCATCCCCCTATGGTCAAGAAATCGCACCTGATCATAAAGCCCTTTTCGTTCAGAGAAAACCAGCCAGTTTTCCAATAAATTATCGAGCGCCTTTGAATCGTTCTTCTCAACCATCTCCATTAAATCACTTTGCTCGGAAAGAAACATGAGGTCCGAAACAACGGATATGAAATCTCCGGCAATAATATGCTTCAACAACTCTATATTATGAGTCTCCCGGACTTCCACGCCAACCCTCTCGGTTTTGATATCTCTGTCATAGAGAATCAGAGCAAGACCTCCCACAAGAGCTGACAAAGGAAGGAGGAGAAAGAAAAATCTTTTTAAAATTCGATAAAAATCCTTTTGACTCATGTTTTTTAATATCAACTTCGACAATTTTTTTCGATCCCGATGCCCTAAGGGCCTATCAAATACCACTTTCATAAGTCTTAATGTAATTCTTAATAATCACACCAGGGACAACTCAATGGTAAACTTAACACCGCCTTCGATATTTTCTGCATACAGTCTGCCGAACATGTTGTTTTCAATAATGATTCTTGACATATATAAACCGATCCCCGTTCCCTCTTCCCGGTTTTTTGTAGTAAAATAGGGCTCGAATATTCTCTCCATTAAATTTTCAGGAATATTTTTTCCTCTGTTGCTGACTTCAATCACTATACTGTTCTTACGATTATACATATTTATTAAAATAACCCCTTTATCAATACCAGGAACCCCCTCCTCCCTGGCTTCCAAAATCGCGCTCTTTGCATTGCCCGTTAAATTCAAAATAACCTGTTTAAATTCGTTTGGGTAGCCCTCTGTCCGAGAGTTTATACCTTTCCCGGAATTCATCGTAATGTATATATCGTTGTGTTTAAGCTGCGCCTCCTGAAGTGAAAGGGCTGATTTTACGGCCTTTACAGTGTCAAAGACTTCCTTATCTTTTGAAGGTCTGTGGAAATTCCGAAAATCGTCTATTGTCCCTGACATGAAATCGATTTGCTTTAACGATTCTCTAATCGTATTATTGATATACTTCCTGTCGAGCTCTCCATAGTCATAGGCGTCACCAATATCCTGAATCATTATGGAGAGTGCATTTAACGGCTGCCTCCATTGGTGCGCAATAGCCCCGATCATCTCGCCCATGACAGCCATTTTAGATTGCTGCACCAGAAGCTCTTCCTTCTGTTTTCGAGACTCCACCTCTTTACTGACACTCTCTTCAAGGGCCTTATTCATTTTAATGAGTTCATTTTCGATTCTTTTGCGGTCCGTCACATCCATGGACATTAAAACAAATCCCGTCAAATTACCTGTTTTGTCCAAAATTCCCGAAACTCTTGAATCGATTATACGTATCTCTCCCTCCCTTTCCTGTTCAACGGTATACTTATAGACTCCTTCTTTTTTTACAATTTCTATCGCACGCTCGAAGCGTCGGTGCTCCACATTCTCTTTTGTGTGCATCTCCATAACGCTCTTGCCTGCCACTTCCGTGGCGGTATAACCAAAAATTTTTTCCGCCAGAGGATTGTAGTATATAATCCTGAAGTTCATATCAGTTGCGGCAATGGCTATCTCTGTAGAGGAATATAAGAGACTGTCGATAAAAGACTTCTTTTCCATCAGGTAGATTTCAGTTTGCTCCCGTTCGGATACTTCCTTTTTTAAAAGTTCATTTGCCTTTTGAAGCTCCAACGTGCGTTTGCGGACAAGAAGCTCCAAATCGGCTTCGTTTTGTTTTAAGGACTCAATAGAATTTCTTAGTTTTACCACCATTTCATTAAAGGCCTGAGACAACAGACCGATTTCGTCTTTCGACTGTACTTCAATCCTGTAATTCAGCTCTCCCTCGGCAATTTTGACGGCTCCCTCAGTCAGTCTCTTAACTGGAGTCGATAAGGTCTTTACAAAGAGAACAACAAGCATACCGATAAAAAAGGCGATTACAAAGCTAATGATAATAAGACTCTGCTTTAATTCCCTTATCGGAGCAAAGGCTTCATCCAAATCCATCTCTATAAATATGCACCACGTCGTTGGTTCCCACTTTTCGCCGGAAATTCCTTTTCGCTCGCCCGGAACAGATACTCTGGTGTGAATCTTCGTGCTCACCGGCGAATACCCCATTATCGTCTTGATTCCCCTATGGAGATTTTCGGAATAGCCGACGCTTTTACTTCTTGATAATCTCTTTTCATGGTCAGAGAGAACTTTGTTTCCTTCCTTTGAATGAATAATCACACTCCCTTGAGATCGAGTTAAAAATGTATAATCGCTCTTACCTGTATTACCGGATGTCACTATCTCGAATATCTTGTTTATCTTGTAATTGATTTTTAGAATACCAATGACCTTTCCATTATATCTAACAGGAACGATGACTCCCACGACAAACGACCTGACGCTCTCGTCATATCCTCTGTCATCGATAAAAAGAGTGTTTCCCCTTTCATCGAATGTATAACGCCACCACTGTTCGTCAGCCTGATAGTAATCGGAAAGAATTTTCGACATTCCCAGGACAGCGCCTTTTACATCTGTTACAAATATCTCTCCATACTTTGCAGGATCGCTTCTTTTATATTCTTTTAAAAAGATGGAAAGAGAGTTGTCTAATAGTCGTTTTGCCATGTTATCTTTCCCCTTGGACTCAATCCAGCGTACATCGGCTTTATGAATACTCTCATATATTTCCTCTTCACTCTTATTGACATATAACTTGTTCGCCTCCCTGACAGCGTTGATCACTTTGCTTTTTTGGGCCAACGTGATTGTTTCCGATATTCTCTCTTCTATAATGTTGGCTATAGCGCCGGCCTTTTCTGCGGCAAGATTTTCAAAGCTTTTTCCGATGGAATGTTTTATCGCTTTTTTAGATGTATTTATGGATATCGTCGAAAAAACTGCAATAGGAATCAGCGAGATTACCATGAATACAATAGTCAGTTTTGTGCTTATTTTCACTTTTTCTCCTTAATCGTCCGGTTAAGCTGCGTAAACAGCGACTTTGCTTTTAAAATTCGATTATAAATTCTGTCCCCCTGTTTCTGTTTACATTTACAGAACCTTTTAGCTGCCTCTCTGCAAGGGTAAAAACCAGATTCAGTCCCAATGAATCTCTGTTCACAGGATCGATATGCCCGGGGAGGCCGATTCCGTTGTCTTTTACTGTCAATGTTAACGTACCACCTTGCGAACATTTTAACTCTATATATATTTCCCCCTCTTTATTGTCCGGAAAGGCGTGTTCCAAAGAATTCGAGACCAGTTCATTAAGAATCAATCCGCAGGGAATGGCCCTGTCTATGTCAGGCAGGCAGTTTTCGAGATTAAGTTTCAAAGAAACATTGCGTGAGACATGGGAATAGGAATTAAAAAGTACTGCCGTAAAGTCTCTGACATAATCGGAAAAGTTGATATTCGCCAGATTTTCCGACAAGTATAGTTTTTCATGGATCAAGGCCATTGACTGTATTCTGTTTCCTGTCTCTCGCATGATATCCGTAAAATTCTTTTCTTTCACATTTTCCGACTGCAGGTATATAAGAGAAGAAATCAGTTGAAGGTTGTTTTTAACCCTGTGATGGATCTCTTTCAAAAGGAGCTCTTTCTCATGGAGTGAATCGGTTATCTGCTTCTTTGCTTCCTGTCTGGACAAATAATTCGCGATCATTTCATTTATAATACGTATAATACGTATATGATCTTTCGTCCACAGCAGGCCGTTATTTTCTCCGGTAATGGCAGTGAAACCATATGTATTGCCGTCGATTTCGATTGGAACGGCAAGAAAAGAGGTTATATTATTTGACATAAGCAGCTTCTTTTCAATACGACCCTGATCCGGTATAGACTCTGTATCATAGATCACAATATTCTCTCCTGACTCTATTCTCTCGCAAAACCAGGGCAATTCGTTACTATCGTTGTCTCCAAAGCTCTCTGTTCTTACACCTCCATGTATAACATAGGATCTATGAATCTCTTTGCTCTCTTTATGAAACAGAAAGATACAGGCCCTGGTAATGGAGAATATCTCGTCAAGAAAAAACAGGGCTTTATAGAAATCGGGACTCTCCTGTGAGGAAAAAATTTTCGATAGAACCAGCAAATTCTCCTCTACAGACAGACGTCGTCTGATCTCCTCTTCCGCCTTTTTCCTGTCTGTTATGTCTCTTGCAATTGTAGAAAAAAACTCTGTCCCGCCGTCCGTTCCCCTGTGTGAAAGAACGACCTGAGACAGGGGGAGCTCTTTTCCTTCACTGTCGGTCAACCGTGTCTCCCCCTTCCATATGCCACTGCCTATGGCAGCAGTGAAACTCTCTTTGGAGATCAAATCACTTACCTTTCCGGGGTACATTTGTGAAAGATTCCGGCCCTTGTCAACGCCCTCTGCCGAAATTCCAAAGACCTTTAATGCAGCATTATTCAGATAGAGAATATTTCCCTCTCTGTCGGAAATTCCGACAATATCGTCCGTTATCTCGATAATGGAAGTAAGTCTCTTAACCTCCTCCTCTTTGATAGAGTGCTTTCCGATCTGCTTTTTCTCTCTGAAAACGATCACAGAGATTGCAGCCAGACCGATCAGCCATAAAATCACATGAGTAATAAAGAGAGTTTCAATCTTTTCCCTTTCCAGAAATAAATAGGCTTTCATTGGCACGGAAATACTCACTCCGCCACGAATATCGTTTACTTTATATCCCTGATGGAAATGGCACTTGAGGCAGGCCTGCTTTGTTATCATTGGTCGCATCAGACGTAAATAGGCTTCTCCGTCAATATCCGTAAATTCGAAAACCTCTTTCTCCCCCCTTTCGAACGCCTCCAGGGCCTCTGTCTCCCACTTATCGGGCCTGTTAATCGGATTCAGCACCTTTAAACTTGTAATACGCCCTCTGGTTCCGTACAGATCGGCGTAAAAACCCATGATCTGGCGAAGCATATAAGCAGGGTTCATTAAGGTGAGTTTCTTTCCATTGTTCGTTAAAAGGTCTCTGTCAACGATATGCTTGAGATAAGGGTTTGGAGGCGTCATGTTATCAGGAGGAACATATATGCCGCCATGGAAAGCGGCCCACATCCTGAAAGCCTGATCTTTATTAAAGCTTATACGAGCCTCGTTTTTTGAGAGTTCCCGCGTGTGACGCCGCTCATTGGCGATGTTCAGATAGAGAGAGAGAGCAATAACTACTGACCAAAAGGCTGTAAATGCAATCGAATAACGATAGAGTCGGGAATAGATACGATGGGTCATTTCAACCTGCCTTCGGTATAAGCGACGATTGTGATGAAAGCACCTCTCAACCTTGAGATCTCGAACATATCAGAGCAGGGCGTCATTTTTCACACTCTTAATCTTACTCTAATCTGAATCTCAAATCATAAAGAGTATGAGTAGAGTCAATACCATTCACTTAAGGGGTGAAGCACCTTCCGACGGAAGCGGGTCATGTTTGAGAAGGCGCAGCGAAGCGGAGCCTTCGAGTTTAGCCGATGAAAGCGGATGGTGCTTTGCTCCTTAAGTTAATGACAGTGTGAGTAGAGTTAAAAGATATTTGAGACATTTAAAATCAAGAATCATGCCACATAAAAAGCATTGTTTTTCCCTATCTGAGTAATTCTTTTCTCAATAAAAGTGTCTTTTTTTTCAAGACATGTCTTGCCTTTCAAGACAGACTTGTTTTATCATAAAAGCTGTGGAAGGAAGTTATGGCTGATATTCTGATAATGGATGACGACAAATCATTTTGCGACAGGCTTGCAAGAATCGTCGAGCGCATGGGGCATCAAGTGTCATGCACCCATACGATTAAGGATACGCTTACGATTTCCGACACCAATTCATTTGATGTCGTTTTACTGGACGTCGTAATGCCAGATGGCAACGGACTCGATCTTATTCCCCATTTCAGGGAAGCCCCGACCTCTCCGGAAATCGTTATTATTACAGCAGACGGTGATCCCAACGGTGCTGAAATTGCCATTAGAAGCGGCGCCTGGGACTATATTGAAAAACCTCTGCAAAAAAAGACCCTCTCCCTTACGCTTCTACGGGCGCTGAAGTACCACAAAGAGAAATCCCATAGAAAGAAAAGCCGTACCTTGCTGTTCGACGGTGTCATTGGCAGCAGCTCAGTCATGCAGGACTGCTGCGATCTGACGATTCAGGCTGCCGGCGGCAATGTAAACGTCCTTGTCACCGGCGAAACAGGAACGGGAAAGGAGCTTTTTGCACTGGCGATTCATAACAACAGCCAACGGAGTCAAAACAACTTTGTCGTCGTGGATTGCACGGCCCTGCCTGAAAATCTCATTGAAAGCATACTCTTCGGACATGAAAAAGGCGCTTTTACAGGGGCTGAGAAGAGACGTGAAGGGCTTATAAAACAAGCTGACGGAGGAACGTTGTTTCTCGATGAAGTCGGTGAGCTCCCCCTTGCAATTCAAAAGACCTTCCTTCGTGTGTTGCAGGAACGACGTTTTACTCCCCTTGGAGCAGGCTATGAAGTGAAAAGCGATTTCAGACTGGTTGCCGCCACAAACAGAGACCTCGCCGGGATGGTAAAGGAAAGCAGGTTTAGGGAAGACCTCTATTTCAGACTCAAATCACTGACGATCCACCTCCCTCCATTACGAGAGAGGAACGATGACATACGAGACATTGCAACACATCTTATGTCACAGCATTGCAAGAGGTTCGGATATCCTGCAAAGAGTTTTGCTCCCGATTTTTTTGAGGGGATAACAAAATACAATTGGCCGGGAAATGTTCGCGAGCTCGGCAATGCGCTTGAAAATTCAGTTACTTCAGCTCAGCAGGACACAACGATTTTCCTCCATCATCTCCCCAAATACCTTCGCATCAAGATCGCCCAGGCATCGTTAAATTATAACAGCAGCGATTCCAAACGATTCAATTACCTCAGCGACGAACTACCCGACTGGAGGAGCTTTAAAAACGACGCCGTTTCTAAACTTGAAAAGCAATATGTAAATCAGCTCCTTTTCATCACGAACAATAATATAAAAGAAGCATGTAAAATATCCGATCTCTCCAGACCACGATTGTACGCCATTATGAAAAAACTGGGTGTATCGAGGAACGAATTACCGAACAGTAATTCGGCGCCGGCCGGATAACGTCCTTCAAATCGAATATCGAACCGGGAGCGGACTATCGCTCTTTAATGGCAAAGCCCAGACCTGTTTCACCATCGCTCGAATCTGTATCTACAAAGGTAAAATAATCTCCCCCGGAGTTGACCATACCGTAACTAGACCATCCCCCTTCGCCTGCTAATGTCAGGCCGCCGTCCGGCTCGATTTCATAGGTAAAGGCCCCGTATGCAGGCTCATTATCAGAGGCATAGAGGTTGGCGTATTCGCCATTACCTGCGCCATCGTAATAACCTGAGGAATAAAAGGTTTCGGGATTACTGTAAACAGAAGCGGAAATAAACCGCCCCTTAAGAGAGGCAACGGACATTTCCGAAGACTCTTTTATGGCGAATCCCATAAGTGCGTCGCCATTACTTAAATCGGTATCGGTAAATAGTAAAAGATTCCCCTCTGCACTCAGCACGCCGTAACTCACTCTCTCTTCACTGCCGACTCTCATTGTCACACTACCCTCTGAGGCGACCTCGTAAGTAAATGTCTCGCTCTCCAAATCGCCTGCCGAGTTGGATATATTTGTGTATTCCCCCTCTCCCTTTCCATCAAAAGAAAAAGAGGAATAAGCTGTCACGTTATCATTGGAATAGGAGGCGCTTTTAAATTGTCCGTACAAGTCTGCATTCGTCATCCCCGAGGATTCCCTGACTCCAACACCAAAACCGACATACCCGTCGCTGCCGTCTGTGTCTGAATAGGTATATATACTTCCGTCAAAACTGACTATCCCGTAGCTGACTTCACCACTGTTATAGGTTACGCTAAAACTTCCGTCTCCATCTACTTCATATGTAAATGACTCTGACACCAGGTTATTGTTGGATGTCGATAGATTTTCATATTCAGCATTTCCGTTACCGTCAAAAGAGAGAGTAGAATAAACCGTTAAATCATCGTTAAAAAAAGAGACAGACCTGAATTGTCCCTTTAAAAGGGAATTATAATTATCAGGGGAGGAGTCATCTCCGCAGCCTGCCATAACAAGCAGCAAAAACAATCCCCCAAACCGTAAAGCCTTGAGTAAAAAAAATTTGTGTTTCATCATTGAATCCTTTCCTTGTAAGTAGTTATATATTACCTAATAGTGACAGGCAATAATCTTTCGAGTATCTTTTTAAGAGATTTCATCTCTTCATAAACTACGCCTATTATCAGTTGCCTTAAAGCCTCCTTCGAGCCCTTGTTCACACCTCTCATTGAAGCAATATATTCCGCTCTCCTGACAGGAGGTATGATTACAGGACAATAACCAAATTTTATAGCCATTACACTTAACAACAATCTGCCGATTCTGCCGTTTCCATCGATAAAGGGATGGATTGACTCAAATTCTCCATGGATATCGCTTATCCTAATTAAGGGATGAATATTTTGAACGACTTTTGGAGACAGATCGGATATATGCGCACTCATAAGATCCGGAACTTTTGAATAATCTGGAGGGATGTAGTCAGTGCCTGTTATTAAGACATTTTTCTCTCTATATTTGCCGGCTGATTCGGTATCTAAACGACAATACAATAATCTATGCAAATCCAAAATGTCCGATTCCGTAATCTCTTTATTCAAAAGAGTGTAAATGCGATCGAAAGCCAGTGCATGATCGACTGCCTCTATATGTTCGATCAATGTCTTACCGCCTACCGTTATCCCCTCTTCTATAATGACTTTTGTCTCCGATTCCGTTAAAGTATTACCTTCCAATGCATTGGAGGAATATGTCAGCCCAATGCGATAATAGGCTCTTAACTGCCCTGTAACATCCTGCGGCAACGGCCTGTGCTTGTCGATAAACGCCTTTATCGCATCTGTCTTTTTAAGTATATCTTCCATCTCGGGCCAATGTTTCTTGGATTGCAATTATACAAAAAAATCAGTAATTACTTAATGGGCAATGATATTAAACCATTCTCTATACAGTCAATGATCCTAAAAAACAGCATTTAGCTGTCAGCCATCAGCTGTCAGCTTTTTAATTGCAATACTTTATGGTTCAAAACACATTCATCCATAAGGTGAAGCTTATTATTGGCAGAATATCAATACTTTCCCTGGCTGAAGGCTGACAGCTGATAGCTGACTGCTGGTTTTTAGGATGATGGATTCAAGCTTTCGGAATTCAACAACACTTTGGAGAATCTCACAATTTGCCGAATATTTTTAAATCTTCCTTTGTCGTATGATCTACAAACCAGTCCGTTATGAATTGAACGATATCGGAAGAACCGGTTTCTCCATTTTTTAAAAGTTCGATTTTCACTTTGAGATCGTTGAGTAACTGCATATGCATTGTCTGGTGCTCCACAAGCCCTTCAAGTCGGGCGTAATAAATAATATTCTCTTCGGAAATAAAATGAAAAGAAGCATATCTTGAAAGTTCTTTAAGCAGCCTCTCCTTATACAACAAATCGGAAGCGCCCGATAAACGGTTGCCAATTCTGTTAATCAGCTCGCAAAAGTATTGATGTTGAAGATCAACCTCCCTGTTTCCGGTCTCATAAAGTCCTTTCCATGCTATAATACTCATAAGAAAGCCCTCCAAATATCTCAGCATATGCCATAGGCGATTTCTTTGTATTATTTATCAAGCGAGGTAAAAACATCAACAGGCAGACGATATGAACCTGACACTCAATACCATTAACTTAAGGGGTGAAGCACCTTCCGACGTAGGCGGGTCATGTTTGAGAAGGCGCAGCGAAGCGAAGCCTTCGAGTTTAGCCGCTGAAGGCGGATGGTGCTTTGCTCCTTAAGTTAATGACATTGACCTGACACTGAAAAA
Organism: Candidatus Magnetocorallium paracelense; assembly: GCA_029001845.1. GTDB lineage: Bacteria > Nitrospirota > Thermodesulfovibrionia > Thermodesulfovibrionales > Magnetobacteriaceae > Magnetocorallium > Magnetocorallium paracelense. The sequence continues at coordinate 22,484 of JAREWP010000032.1, forward strand.
GTCTGCTATTATCTAAAAAAGTATTAAGCAGTCAGCTATCAGCCTTCAGCAAAAGAACGTGTTGATCTTATGCCAATAATAAGCTTCACTATACAGGTGAATGTATTTAGAACCGTAAGTGTTGCAATTTAAAAAGCTGAAGGCTGATCGCTGACAGCTGATGGCTGTTTTTAATAAAAATGATCAAAACAAAAAGTATTTTAGAAAAAAGAAGTGACAAAGACGGCACAAGGATTTGTGTCATGAGGTATACAAAGCCTTTTCACGACTATGACGAATGGATCGTGGACCTGGCGCCTTCTTCTAAATTATTGCATAAAAGTCTTCAGGGGAAGATCAGTTGGGAAGAGTATAGGGAGATGTATATATTGGAAATGGAAAACCGGAGGCATCTTATACACGAATTGAAAAAGCGGAGCGATCAGGGAGAGGTCATCACACTTCTATGCTGGGAAAGGGACGATAACCATTGCCACAGAAAAATACTCAAGGAATTGATCTTGGGCGAAAAGGAGAGGTAAATGTCTGTTCTTGCTTTTTCAAAGGATTTCTGCAATAAACATTTCACCCCAGGTAATAATCCGCCAATTGTCCCTTTAATTACTTTCTTATGCGTTTTGATCTGCTATTCATATTTTATCCACTTCATCGGTACGAAATCATGGAATGTAACCAGTCGCCTCGCTCTGACATATGCGATAGCGGATCAAGGTACATTCAGAATCGATGACTATCACCTGAACACAGGAGACAAGGCATATTATAATGGTCATTACTATTCAGATAAAGCACCGGGCGCCTCTTTTCTTGCGTTACCCTTTTATTACCTTCTGAAGTCGACAGGAATTCAATCGGAGAAATATACAAGATACATCCTCACTCTTTTTGTAATCGCTTTGCCCTCTGCTCTTTCCCTCTTCTTTTTCCTTGAAATCCTGAAACTCCTTGGGATATCCGATGAGTGGCATAGAGTTATCATTACCCTGTCCTACTATTTATGCACACCGGCCTTTCCTTTCTCTACGATTCTGTACGGCCATCAGTTAGCTGCGGCATGCAGCATATCGGCTTTTTATTTTCTTTTTAAAATACGAATACGTAAAGAATCGGAAATAACGCTCTCACTTTTGCTCTCCGGGCTGATGGCCGGTTGGGCCTACATCAGCGATTATCCTTCAGGCATTATTATGGTCTTTCTCACCGTTTACTGCATAATCTCAATAAGGAGAAAGCCCATGTTTTTTTGGTGGGTCACAGGTTTATTAATACCAATCGGCATCCTCTTTTATTATAACTTCTCTTGCTTTGGAGGTATCTTTCAAAACGCCTATAAGTATCACGAGATATATAATCATCAGGAAGGATTTATGGGCATAAAATGGCCCAGAACAGAAGCATTATGGGGAATTTCATTCAGCTCCTATCGTGGCATATTCTATCAATCTCCTCTATTGCTCCTGAGTATTCCAGGCGTTTATTATTTTCGAAAACAAAGAGAATATAAAAATGAATTTTTCCTGTATCTCTTTATTGTAATTGCTTTTTTAACATTCAACTCAGGTTTTACTTACTGGAACGGCGTAGGGAGCGTAAACGCAAGGTTCATGATTCCGGCTCTTCCATTCCTTGTTTTATTGTCAGTCAGAACATTTCAAAAATGGCCTGACCAGGCAGTTGTACTTTCACTGATCTCTTTTGTTTTTATGCTTACAATTTGTGCGACAGAGCCTCGCACTGATTATAGGATTCAAAATCCTCTCTTTTATTTTAACTTTTTTCTTCTCTCTCAAGGATTTGCTTCGGAAAATCTGGGAGTTATGGCAGGTCTTGGAAAATGGCCTGCTTTCCTTTTCCTCCCCATTGTCGTGACGGTTTGTATTATTGTAATTCGAAAAACAACCTGCCAGAGCGTACCAACAAAGATCGGTAAAAAAGAGACAATGAGCATGATTGCTTTGCTTGTTTTAACCATTGTCTGGATTATTGCTACAGGCCTGGAGGGACGTTTTCAAAGAACTTTAAACAGGGCCCATGCTCTTTATCACTATTATGGAACAGGAGGAAAGATAAACCTCATTGAAGCAGAAACAGAATACCTGAATGCCATGTCAATGGATCCTTTTCAACCATCCCCCTACAAACAACTTGTGAAAATCGCCAAGAGTAGAAGAAAGCCGGCTCTGGCTCTTACATATTATGACAAACAAATACAAAATGGCGTTCAGCCTGTTACTGCAATGGTGGAAAAGGCGATTCTCCTCAACGAACTTGGTGAAACAAAAATGGCGGAATCGCTTCTTAATAAAGCTTCGTCTTTAGCCGATAAGACAGATAAAGATGAAGACTTGATTTACATACATAGAAATATCGGTAATTGCTACGATAATTTGGAAAGATTTGAAGATGCCGCATATCACTATAGGGAAGCGCTTCAAATAAATCCGAACCTCTTCGATATGAATGTAAACATCGGCGTTGTCCTGCAAAAACAGGGGAAAGCGGATCAAGCCCTTTCATATTATGAGAAGGCTCTGACACTAAGGTCTGACAAGTCAATGCTGCATAATAATATTGGCAGCATTCTTAGATTAAAAGGGGAACTCGAAAAGTCCATTTTCCATCTCAGAACCGCTATAAGGCTGGATCGGGATAATGGCAACGCCAAAAAAAATATAGCACTTGCGCTTGCAGAGACCGAAAATTATGAGGAAGCAATTCTTCATTTATCGGATTTTGTCAGAATTCATCCGGACGATCGTGAGGCGCATTATAATTTAGGCAGCCTCTTACTTAAGGTTGGAGACAACATGGCAGCTATAGAGGAATATTGTAAGGCATTAAAGATCAACCCCGATTGGACAAAACCCAAAGAAAAGATTAAAAAAATATTGATGCTGAAAAACAAAATGAAAAATCACAACGAATCAACGGAAACAGGCAAAGCAGAGGACTTATGTAACGATTCAAGCTTGTAAGCGCGAAACCCGTCAACACAACAGTTATGGACTTTATTAAGAAAAAAGGGGCAATGCAAATTGGACGATTCAGGCGGAAGCATATGCATACTTTAATGCTTTTTGGTATATTATATCCTTCTTAAATACCTGACAAATCAAAGCACAGATTTGGAACTTATCCCTTTGTGGTAATATTTTTTTAATTTATATCTGTATTTAACTTTGAAATCTAAACAACAAAGCGGTCAAATCAGTGTTTTTGTAAAAGGAGTGAATATGAATGGTAACGGGATTTCTAAATTGGGAATTAACGGCCTTGGCCGTATAGGTAAACTCACACTCTGGCGCCATGTCGCCGAAAAGTCCTTCAAAGAAATTGTAATCAACATCGGACGTGAAGCAGGCAAATCATTACATGACGTGGCTCACTATATAGAGAGGGACTCCACATACGGGGCAATGCACAAATATATTTACGGCTGTCGCGGCGAAAAATTGATCAAAGAAATCGATGACACCAACGGCGCAATGAATATAGACGATATAAAAGTAACTCTCCTGAGAGAAAAACGTAATCCCGCTGAAATAGGATGGGAACAACACGGAGTCAGACTGGTTGTCGATACAACCGGCAGTTTTCTCGATCCTGTAATCGAATCCGATAATCCGAAAGGGTCAATAAGGGGGCATCTCGATGCCGGCGCAGAAAGAGTAATCCTCTCTGCACCCTTTAAGATTAAGGATAAAGCAAAAGAGATGCCCTCCGATTGTGTAACAACGGTGATGGGTATTAACGAAAATGATTACGATCCGATCAGGCATAAAATCGTATCCGCCGCTTCCTGCACGACCACATGTCTTGCACATATGGTAAAACCGCTTCTTGATACTTTTGGCGCCAAAAGGATACTTTCGGCCTCAATGTCGACAGTCCATGCAGCCACCGGCTCGCAGGAAGTATTGGACAGATTGTCGAAGGGGGGCGCAAAGGATCTGAGAAAGAGCAGGAGTATACTAAACAACATTATACTCACCACGACCGGGGCCGCCGACACCCTGGCTCTCGTTATACCGGAGATGAAACATATAGGTTTTATCGCCGAGTCAGTGAGAATACCAACCACTACGGGCTCTCTCGTCATCTTGGCGGTAAATTTTCAGGAAGACGATACAGGTGAATCCGTCAGGAGAGAAATCATTAATGAAGCATATAAAAAATCCGCTGCTCTGGATAAAAGAAAATACCTCAGATACAGTGAAGAACAAAACGTCTCCTGTGACATCATAGGGATTCCCGGAGCGGCGGTGATTATAGAAGGCCACGAGACCCATACGCGCACTGCCGAGTTGACAATAGACCTGGAAAGAGTCGCCGGCGTCAGAAAGGAGATTCTAAAAGAAGCTCACAACACAACGATAAAAGTACCGATCACACAGGCCGTGATATACGGATGGTACGATAATGAGTTGGGCAGCTATGTCAACCTCCTGGCGGACCGTACACTAAGCATCGCAGAGGATATGTGACAAATCCAGATTACCAACGGTTCACGCAGTCTAAAGCCTGCGGCTACATTTTATACTTATGCCCCGCAATGAAGCGGGGCTTTCCGGAAACGAAGCACAGGCTTTGATTTAATGAACAATATCGAAACTTACGGAATCGACAAATATCTCCAAATCTCCGTCATCTAGATCCAACATACCATCCATCAACATATCCACTCCGAAGTAGAACAGATATACGCCTGTCTGAAGTTCGGTCACGCCGAGAGAGGGGTCCGTTGTGTCCAGTATGACTGCTTCATCAATAACCTCGAGAGGCCCCTGGCTGTAAGGATAGTAGTCATGAATCCATGACATGGTAAGCTCGTCAAAAAACAACCACCCCCTGGGCCCTTCTCCGAGGATCCAAAGGTCCGCGTACTCGCCCGCCCTGTCACCGGGGTCCAGCGAAATCGTTATCATCACATCCCTGCCCTTTTTGATACGCATGTTATTGTCCACGCCATTGATCTTGATATCGGGCTCAGGATCGATTCCGCCCGATACTTCTGCATTAAAAGTCGCTGTAACGCTCACATTGTCGTTCATGGAAACAATACAACTCCCTGTACCGGAGCAAGGGGCCGACCACCCGTCAAATGTGCTGCCTGTATCGGCAACAGCTGTGAGTTCAACCTGCACGCTTTCTTCAATATTCTCCGCACAATCAGCACCGCAATCGATTCCCGCCGGTGAGCTGGTTACAACCCCGCTGCCTGTTCCATCAACAACAACTGTGAGCTCATAACTCTGCGGAACTCCGTTGCCTGTAAGCGACACGCTCTCTTCAGGTGTCTCCGGATCATTAGAAGGAATTACAAGAGAAGCGGTTCTGTTTCCTTGAACTGTAGGAGCAAAAATAACCGATACTGTACATTCACCGGTTGTTGGTGCAAGGGACTGACCGGAACAGTTGTCCGAACCGGGTACAATCTCAAATTGTGATGCATCGGTTCCTGTTATATCAATCGTTCCAATAACGAGATTCTCGTTAATCCCTGAGTTGCTTACAGTGACTTCCAGTAGTGTTGACTGCTCGTTTACTGTAATGCTTCCAAAATCCAGTGCCTCAGGAGATACCGAGATATCTTGTACATCCGGTCCGAGCTTAATCAGGTACATGTCATAACCGCCTGTTGTAAGAGCAGTTGTATTGGTATTACCCAAAATGGCGTAACCACCGTCTGAGGTCTGAATAACAGCAGTAGCAAAATCATCTCCATCCCCACCGTATGTTTCAGACCATATCTCAATTCCTTCGCTATCGGTTCTTACTACATAGATATCGTTGTCGCCTCCATCAGTTTTTTTTTTTGCACTGGCAATAATAAAACCGCCGTCATTGGTCTGTGCAACAGAAGAAGCTTCCGATCCGTCGTAGAACTCGCCCCCAAATACTTTGCTCCACATGGAATTACCATTTGTGTCTGTCCTGACCAGTTGGATATCGGTCACTCCAAGGAGTTGAGGATGGTCGGATGTTGCACCTATAAAAACAAAGCCATCGCTTAGTTTGGCGCCAGAGGAAAATCCTTCTGTTTCCGAATGTCCAAAATCATAATTTGTCCACGCTTCGGATGTTCCGTTATTCGTTATTTTTTTTATAAATGAATCCCATTGATTGTCCGAAGGATCTCTGGAATTCCCTGCTATAACAAATTCTCCATTCCCTGTCTCTGTTACCCATTGTCCGCTGTCATAATTTGACCTCCCATACGTATTATATGTCCAGTCCAGCGTACCATTATTTTGTGTTTTTAGCAGAAAAGCGTTATTTGCATTGGGGTCCCTTCCTGTAATAATATAACCGTCTGAAACGACTTGTATATAACTTGGAATTCTATCGACATCATCTATATCATATTTCTCCCATTCCATCACGCCATTTTGATCTGTCTTTATAAGATATATCCGACCACCGGGATATCCAAATGATTCGGTCTTTCCAAGAATGATGAATCCGCCATCGGATGTCCTTTGCATTGCATTACCAACATCGAACCCAATATCTCCAAAGGTTTTCTCTTCACCAGACTGAGCAAGGTCATTGCCATCACGATCGGTCAGGATCAGATAGACATCGCTATCCCCCGCTCCAAAGGAATAGGTGCCCCCTATAAGCGCATAACCGTTATCTGTTTCAATCAGCGACCTGTTGGCTCTTTCATTGTTCGCACCAGCATATGTACGCTCCCACTCAGTAGAAGGCGCCGCAGCAAACCCGTCCGCAGTTACCATTATCGTACAAATAAAAACAAAAATACATAAAAAAACCTTTACTCTCATAATTAACTCCTTCATCCATTCATAAGTGTTGTTAAGCATTCATAACTTCTCCATACATAAATCCAAGCCAAATAATTAAATCATCTTCATCACCTCCCTGTCTGTAGATGTATTACGTTATTATTGCAATTGGCAATCATCATGAAAATTGGCGATTTTACCCTGTCAGCAAGTTAATGCCTCCGGGAGGACTTCAAAATGTAACCGCGGGCTTCACCGCCGGTTCACCGAACACGGGCGCAGGCTAAAGCATGCGGCTACATTTTTTGCTCCCTCTCCCCCATTGAAGGGCTTATCGTGTCCCACATTTTTTACCGGACACCGTGGGTATAAAGAGCCATTAGTCCAAATAACCTATGGTTATAAGAGAAGATAGCGTCATTCCCGCAATCCCTATTAGCGGGAATCCAGTTCTGCAAAAGAAATCGTGTAATGAACGGTGCTCTAAACCGCCGGTTTCCCGCTTAAGGGACTGCGGGAATGACGCTTTGTTTTGTATGAATTCGAACGTTTATAAGACAGATGAATCAGTTGGTTTATAATACCTACCTCTCACAAAGCCACATAAAAATGAAAATTCCTATCCCATCAAGTCAACGTCCTTCAGAGGGACTTTTCTATTAAGGAGCACCATTGAAAACTTTGCTTCCCGAGACAGACGTCCCGCCTGTTCGTTTCAGTATAACGAACCGCCTTCATTCGAGGCAGTTTGCGATTCCGCTTACAGAAAGGACAGGCAGGACGCCTGCCCTACGGTTCATTGGTTATTTTGAATTTCCCTTTTAACCAAAACAGTAAACTTGCACGGTATACATACAAAAAAAAACGGCTTCAAATGATACATTCAGCATTATAATACATAAAATAAAAAAAGTCAATATAAATAAAACTTTAAATTTTAGAAATTAGTTGCAAAATATGTGAATATCACTTCTAAAACCACATACACAAAAAACAACCCATTGCATGCAAAAAAATCAAAAATACCACACGCTTCAGGATATGCCTCACTTTTAATCAAAAAAAAATGTTCATTAACATGGTCATGAACAAGAAAAGAAAACCATGCAAAATCCCTTTGAGCCTCTTTCACTAACTCTATGATTTATGTCATACTAAAAAACTCCTATTTCAATTAAAATATCTGCAAGAGAAACAGACATTCGCTTTTTATGAGTTTTCTCAGCTAATTACAGTTTCATACCATCAATTTTGGTTTGATTAAGAAGGAGGAATGAAATGGCCGATGAAAAAACATCAGTAACAAAGGACTCGATAATAGGCGATGTAATCAAGAAAAGTCCCGCCGCAAAGGAAGTAATCAAAAAATATTTTGGAGACGGCTGTTTTACATGTCCGGGGATTAATATGGAATCATTATCTTTCGGTTCTATGATGCATAATATAGATCCGAAAAAAATTGTTGACGAGATCAATTCATTGGAGGGATAAAATGGAATTAAAATGTTTTGTATGCGGAGCCACGGAAAAAGAGAGGGTCTACATGGAATGTTACCATGAGGGCGATAAAAAGGTTGTATGCGTTCGTTGCCTGCCGCCCCTTATCCATGGCGCCCATTAATCAGGTTACATATTTCTATTCGTTATGTTTTTAGTGAAATGGAAAAAATGGAGTATCTGCAGGACAGTGCTTCTGTTGGCCGGTCTTTTTATAAGCCTGGGAGTCGCCTTGGGATACCTTGTACATCCCTACTTTTTTGCCCTGCCCGGCATGATAGGTATCATGCTTGTAGTGCTTGCCGCCACAGGATTCTGCCCTATGGTTATGTTTCTGCATAAACTCGGATTACCCTGCGATATGACAACAAAGGAGCCGCCCGATGTTGTATAGGCTTTAATGACATTGACTTTATTACAGAAAGGTTGTAACTGCCGGGACGGCCGGAATTCCATACAGCTCAGCAGTTACAAAAGGTTTAGATAAAATGGCTGTTGAAACACAAATCGTAGCAAACGATTTTTCTCTCGATCCCGAAGTTCACGATGAATTTCATATTGTAACGTTCGCAGAGCCTGACTCTTCCATGCTCATACCCTATGGAGAAGCCTTTGGTGTAAAAGAGGAGACGATTAAACGCTTCGCCTCTGCCGTGAATGACAAATTCGAAGTGGGCAGCATGGCGCCCCTTGCCAATCTCACTGCCGTGCCTAAAAGGATAATTCTCAATTTTAAGGACAGCGACGTTCTGTTTAAAGAAATTATTTACATCTTACGGGAAAACGATCGCAATCCCAAGCTTCAGTTCGATAAAATTCTTTTTGACTTCAGAAATGCCGTTGCGCCCTTTATAGTCAGAGCAGTTACAAAGGCAGTGGACAGACTCTACAGGCCCTATAAAATGAAAGACAACGGCAGTAAAAAAGACAAACTGATAATAGTGGTAGACGAATAGTTTACGGTTATCTTTCGATTCTGAACCGCAGAATTCCTAAAATATCCGGTGTTGGCGACAGAGAGTACACCTCGATTCTCCATGCCCCGATACTATGGGGCCATAACTTTTTCGAACTCCTTGTTCGAAAATTTTCCGAAGGCTCGATATACAGCTTTACGACAGATACGGCGTCTTCCGCGAGATTAAAACCCTCTTGAGAGGCCAACCATAAAAGCTCGGTATCACCAAGATAGGAACGTTGTCGCTCGTCATAAAAAGTCGCTTTGTCATTCTCATTGTCATCGCCCCGATGAAACCAGACATGGAGTATCTCTTCCTCTACCGATGCATGTAACTCCGTTATGCAATAGAGTTTTTCCCTGTCCGACAGTTTTATGGTGGTGACAGTGTCCTTTTCCGCTGTTATAAGCCGGGAGCATTCGTAGGTTTTCTTATTAAAGTCAGCCTCTTTACATAATCCGAATTTTCTCAGTTCCGAGGCATGGGAAGGCAAGGAGAGGTAAAAAAAGATAAGAAGGGAAAAAATTATTTTTTTCGTTGACCGGGTCATGATATACAGTCAGAGTTTTGTTAAAGCCGGGACAGACGGTCAGCCTGTCCCTTAATGTTTCATTTATAAACAGATACTAATCTCTGCATCATAAAATTCTAACGTTTTCAGCCTTTGTTCGTCCTCTGTCCTCAATTATATCGAACTCCACCCTCTGTGTTTCGCTCAGGGTCTTAAATCCGGAGCCTTGAATCCCGGTGTGATGCACAAAGACGTCTCCTCCATCATCATCTCTGGTGATGAATCCATAACCTTTTTTTTCGTTAAACCATTTGACTGTTCCTTCGTAAGACATTAACACAAGTTCTCCTTTTGAAAGTAAATAATCCTGTATATAAAACAAGGTTATATTTTATACATTTATCTGTGAGGTAAAGTCAAGGGTATATTCACTAAAAAATCGTTTGAAAGTCGATTTTTTAAAGGTCAGCCCCGGAAAAAGAAAAAGGCCCGAAAAGAGACAAATTTGAGTTTCTCATATTACCCGTGGTAAACTGAAATTATTGAGATGTTGGTAAAGAAAGCTTATATAATTGGAGTAATTGGCGGCAGAAAGGCCGATATAAAAGAACTCGTGATTGCAGAGAAAGTGGGAAGACTGTTGGCTGAAAACAGTGTCATGTTGATTTGCGGAGGTCTTGGAGGGGTAATGGAAGCTTCGGCAAGAGGTGCGAAAACGGCAGGTGGGGTGACAGTAGGAATATTGCCTCAAGAGGAAAAAGAGTATGCCAACGATTTCATAGATATTCCCATAGCAACCGGATTGGGCATAGGGAGAAATATTATTATTGCAAGGACCGCCGACGCTCTCATAGCAGTCGGCGGTGAATACGGAACACTTTCTGAGATCGCCTTTGGCCTGCAAATGAATAAACCTGTAATAGGCATAGGTTCCTGGCGCATAGACGGGGTAATCGACGCAGACAATCCCGACAGCGCCGTTAAAAAAGCATTAAGCGCTCTGTCTGCAGACTGATGACACAGTGAGGAGGCATAACGTGCTTGTTTTGAAAAGTACCGCATTTGTCGTATTTCTTCAATCTCTGTTTTGCCTCCTTATCTTTTTCAGGTACGTAAACGCAGCAACCTGGTTTGTAGACAGTGCAGGTACGGAGCCCGGAGACGGTCTGACTTGGGAAACGCCTTTTTTAACGATTGATGAGGCCTTGGACTCGGCTGCCGAAAATGACGAGATTTGGGTAAAGGCGGGCTCCTACACTCTATCTTCTCAAATCCTAGTCGAGAAGAAGGTATCCCTATTAGGGGGATTTAACGGAACCGAAGCAGTAGAGACCGAGAGAGACCATGAAAGTAACATCGTAATTATAGATGGCGGCGGAACCGGCAGATGTCTTTACATTAAGGAGGACGCAGTTGTCGATGGTTTTACAATAACGAACTGTGTTTCCGCCACATCCTTTGGCGGCGGGATCAGGGTATATCTCTCTTCACCTGTAATAAGTAATTGTATTATCTCAAACAGCCGGGCCCTTAAAGGGGGAGGCATATACAACTCAACATCCTCACCGACAATATCGAATTGCAGTATTTTTAACAATACAGGTGAGAACAACGGAGGGGGGATATATAACAGCCCTTCTTCCCTTCCGATAATCGAAGACTCTCTCATCTATAACAACACGGCGCTGTATGGAGGCGGCATAAGAAATTACGGCTCCTCTCCGACTATTAAAAACTCTCTTATTTATAATAATACAGCTCTCTACGGAGGCGCGCTGTACAACAGTTTCTCCTCTTCTCCAGAAATAATTCACTCCACTATATATAAAAACGAGGCTGACTTCGGAGGCGGGGTGTATAATACGTCGGCCTCTTCGCCTGTCATTACGAATACGATACTGTGGGGGAATCTCAACATCGACGAGGAGGAGTCAGAGGATGACAACGTATCAAATACAAAGGAGGTCTTTAACAACGACAACGACTCGACTCCCCTTATTTCATACTCCATAGTCGAAGGCAATTATACAGGCACGGCGAATATCGGAGAAGATCCCCTCTTTACAGATCCCAATGCATTTGACCTGAGCCTTTCCGAAGCATCCCCGGCCATTGACGCCGCTGCCTGCAACAGCACCGTAACAACCGATATCCTTGGTGGCGCGAGACCTCAGGGAGTTGAGTGCGATATCGGCGCTTATGAATATGCATCAGGATCGGACCAGGCCTGTGACCCTTTGGGAATCGATATAAAAGTAAACGGTTCCGATACTCCCGATGCAGTGACCGTCAATGATTCCATTACAATTTCCCTGGCTCTGGAAGCAGGTTGCGACGAAAATACAGAAGCCGACTGGTGGCTGGAAGAGTTTATTTCCGGAGAACCCTACTATTTCGATCTGCTTTCTCTTTCCTGGGTTTCTTCCGGTGATGAGTCAGACAATACGCCCGTTACCTTCCAGGGCCCGCTCTTCTCTTTTCCTGAATTCGATTTTTACGTTATCGACGAACCGATAGAAGGCGCCTATGAGTTTTACTTTGCAGTAGACCTGACAATGGATGGTGAAGCAGACGAATCTCTATATTCCGATTCTGTCACAATTGATGTGGAATGAAAAAGAGGCAACGGTTCACAGGGAACGGGGATCGGTGGCCTGTCTAAAGACGTTTGTTCGGCAATCCTGCCTGAGATATAATGAATTCTTCGAATTTCAACGCTATATTGTCCCATTGAAACTTCCTGGCATATTCTCTGCCGTTTTCCCCTAAAAAGAGTCTAAGACTCTCATCACTCAAAAGAGTCTCCATTGCAGAAGCAAGGTCCCCATAGTTTCCCGATTCGAAGGTAAGACCGATTTCATTCTGTTTTACAAAAGAGAGTTCCCGAATATCGGCCGTAACAACGGCTTTCCCGCAGGCAGCAGCCTCTATGATGCTGATGGGAGACGATTCATGGCGAGAAGGGAGGACAAAAAACGTTGCCCCTAAAAGGAGTTTTTCTTTCTCCACCCCTGAAACAAAGCCCCTGTACTCGACTCCTCGTGTGACATCGGGCGAGAGGTTTTCAAGTAGTGTTTCCCATTTGTCAAACTCATATCCGGCCAAAAGGAGTTTTAACCCGCTATGACGGATACACAGCTCCTCATATGCCTTGATCAAAAGGTCCAGTCCCTTTGTATAGATATCGATTCTGCTGAAAAAGAGGATGTAATCTCCATCCGTCGTCGTTGTATCGAGGAGCGACTTTTCTATTCCGTTCGGTATAACAGGGCAGGACAAATGTTTTGTTCTTTCACTCAATACCTTTTCCCTGGTCACCTCTGAGACAAAAATAAATGTGTCGTAGATATATGGGTATATTCTTTCGACAATATAAATGGGAATCGAGTAAAGAGGACTGAATTTCCTGAAAGAGTGTTCATACATAACACCCTGCACCTGAAGGATAACAGGCGTTTTCATCAGCAGCCTGGAGAAAAAGGGGGTTGTAGGAAGAAAGTTCTCCACGATGAGATCATATTTCCCGCCATGTCGGGCCACATATACCGATGCCGCTAAAGTATAGGCAAGCACGCTTGCCGTCAGATTATTACTTTCCATACCAAGGAAGATGTGCTTCAGCCCGTTGATCTCTCCATCCCGTGCGCCGGGATATTTCATGCAGAGCAGTGTTATCTTATGTCTCTCCCCAAGTCTCTTATATATTTCATATGCCCTTACGCCTGCCCCCCCAAATCCGAAGGGACTCCCAAAACTCTCATAAATAATTTGCAGTATTTTCATTCCTACACCATTAACTCTCCTTTAATCCCCTCCAAAGTCTCATGGGCGCTTTCATAATCATATGTAAGTATCTGTTTCTCCAATTTCTTATACTCATCGGTTTTATTACACATAGTTAAAAACTCTTCCAACTTTCCGACATACTGCTCAGAGTCGGTATTACTCGATTGTATAAGCATCGAGAGCTCTTGTATGAGCGGCTTCACGCTCTCTCTGTCTGCGTCCCCTATTTTCATAAAAGAAGAGTTCAACGGTTCTTCTAATGTTGAGGACAACTCTGCAGCGACCTCTCCAGGAAGCCCCCTCTTACCGTTATACTCTTCTATACCCTCCTGTAGCACAGGACGTACTACCGGATTTCCCGGTGAAACATCATGATCGTCTCTTCCGGAGGCTTCTACATTGTCCCGTTCCGCAGCAGCTGTTGTAAAATCACTCCCCTGTTCGTCACGGAATCCCAAATCTATTGTAAAAAAGAAAGTGCTCCCCCTGCCGTACTCGCTTTCCACCCATATCTTACCACCCATATTCTCGACAATCCGTTTACTGATGGCCAGTCCCAGCCCGGTTCCTCCAAAACTGCGGGTATTGGAAGCATCGACCTGGAAAAAGGGTTGAAACAGTTTCGATATCTGATCGGCAGCGATTCCCGCACCGGTGTCTGTGACCGAAAATCGTAACAAAACAGCTCCCTCCAGTTTATTGATAAGCCTGGCGGAAACCACGATCTCCCCCTTTTCCGAAAATTTCACGGCATTGCTTACCAGATTGATAAGCACCTGGTTCAGACGGGCAGGGTCTCCAATGAGCAGGGGAGGAATCTCGGAGTCAATATCGAAAACAACATCCATCTCCTTTTCTTTCGCAGCTATCGTCGTTAGGGGAGAGAGTTTGTCCAATACATCATCCAGACGGAACTCTACATTCTCTATCCGAAATGTTTCTGCATCTATTTTTGAAAAATCGAGAATATCGTTAATAATTCGGAGCAAAGATTTGGCTGCACCGTTGATTTTTGTCAGATACTCCCGAATCTTTGGTGAAGGGTCGGCTTCCAGGGCAAGAAAGGTGATTCCCATAATGGAGTTCATGGGCGTTCTGATCTCGTGACTCATATTTGCCATAAAATTGCTCTTTGCCTGACTGGCCTCTTCGGCGACAGCTCTTGAATGGTCCAGAGAATCCACCATGAGGCTCACATTATCGCTGATAAATTCAAATTCGTAAATACCCGAATATTCAGGCTTTCTGTTTTCCTTAATAGGATCGATGATCTGCTTTAAAGGTATCTGAATATATCTTCTGAGATAATAAAAAAGCAGTAAAATGGCAATTAAAAGAGTACCTGCCGTTATACCGTATAAATACTTTACTCTGCTCAATATCTGTGAGTATTCGGACACATCCTTGAGCAACAACAGATCCCAGGCCCATGGATCGAAGTGAAAATGGTAAAAGTAGACCCCCCCTTTTTCATGATCAGAAAAATATATTCTGTTTTCATGCATTTCCTCTCTTGCCTTCAAGTCCGGAAAAAAGGCAGGATCATAATTACGAAGCAGCACCTCCCGGGCCCGATCGACAATACTGACATGAAGGTTGTGCTTCCCTGCGAACTCTTCGATCTTACCGAGAACCCGGCCCTTCTTAACAATTGTCGCCCCTTTCTTATTAAAAGTACTGTTCCTCATTAGCTCGTCCACTGCATTATTGCAGATATTATATATATCATGGGACAGTCTCTCGATGTCATCCCTGATATTTTTCTCGGCAAAATCCGATACCGAACTAAGTACGAAGAGATAAAGACTTATACCCGTAAATATCTGCAACAACAACACAGGCGTTACGATTCTGAATGCAAGGCTGTTAATCAGCTTTTTTAATTTTCTTTTCATCTGTCATACCTGTGGCATGGAAAGTCAATGACATTGATATTTTCATTCAAAATTAGTCAAACAATTCAGCATGTGTTCCCAGGCGTGTTGGTCGCAGTTCAAAATCAGTAATTGAATAAATGAGTAACCAATCCGATTGGATGTGGCATTCTCTAAAATCCCTCCACTCTCCTTTGTGCTTGTGATCTTTAAATGATGGCGACAGTGGCTGAGGGATCGATAATGTTTCCAAAACATCCCTGAGAATATTAAGATCAAAGCATTGTCGGGCTGCCCTTTTCAAGTCCTTTTTGAAACGCGAAGTGGGTCGAACGGGCAACATTAGAAATCAAAATCCTCGAACATAGAGTTCACGCTGTCATACCGTTTTCCTTCACCATTTCTGGCGTTTTGCATAACTTGGATAGTGGGAAGGCGTACATCGAGAAGTGGAAATCGTCCTGTCTTATTTATCGATCGAACACCGGTTTCGAAGTTATCAATCCCTCAGGCCACACAATCTCCTTTTTACCCTTTTGCCACTGTAAAGTAACGACAAAATGGCTGATCTGCTTGCCGGTTTTGTCAACGCCGTATCTTCCCAATATAGTCATCGTATCCATTTTGGAAAGCATATCTCTCACTTTCTCCCTGTCAATGGCACCGGCCTTGTTGATGGCCGCCTCAAATATCTTACCGGCTGCGTACGCCGTGGCTGCCTGATAGACCGGTTCCTGATTGTAAGCAGCTTTAAAGGAGTCATAAAACACTTTCGATCCCGGCATATAGGTCTTGTCATTGTACTCCCAGAGGGATGCGGAAAAAGTGTGGTCTGCTTTGTCTTTGAGTTTGTCATGAAATGCCTGCATAACAGGACCGACCGTAGCAAAATACGCTTTAGGACGCCATCCGATTCTGTCAAGGGAAAGCCGCATATTCAGGGCTTCGTCAAAATGTCCGCAAACCATCAGGGCCTCTGCATTTGTCTTTTCCGCCATACGGGCTATCTTGTCGAGATTGGCGGTACCCTTTTTAAAACCTTCATAAAAAACGACCTTCCTGCCAAACCTTTTCGCCCATGTAACGGCGCCCTTGGCCATGCTTGTGGAAAAGGAGTCGTCTGCATAAACAATGGCCAATGTCTCGATATCACTCATGGCAAGGAGTTCCAGAAAGCCAACGGCATATTTGCCGGCAGGTTTATAGACACCAAATAAATAACGATACCCCTGCCGCCACAGCGAGTCTGCGGAAGCACCCGCTGTAAGCAGCGGATACCCGTATTTCTCGGTAATAGGGGCGATCGCCCCTGTAATCCCGCTCGAATAGGGAGCAAAAGCAAGATCGCACCGGTTGTTTATGATGAAATCCTTGTATAGTTTTTTCGCCTCCTCTTTGTCGCTTTTATCATTCCGGATAATCATTTTTACCTGTCTGCCAAGTATCCCTCCCCTTTTATTCACTTCCCTCTCCCACAACAGGTACCCCTTCTTCTGCATGTCCGACATATTGGCGTACTTACCTGTTAATCCCAAGGTAACTCCAAACCTGATCGGCTCATCGACCTCGGCGCAGGCACTGCCCCCCCAAATCAATAAACCTGACAATAACAATGAAATAATAAATAATCTCATATAGGACCTCCCTATCAATACCATTAACTTAAGGGGTGAAGCACCTTCCGACGGAAGCAGGTCATGTCTGAGAAGGCGGAGAGAAAGGGAACAATTCCATCTGCCTTACCTTTGCAATGTTTTGCCTGTTTGAACAGGATTCGTATTCGTCGGAAGGAATCTCTTTGAAATTCTTTTAAAAAAACATCCAATTATGGAACAAACGTCCATGAACCTCCGGTTCACTACAAAGCATGAAAACAGTTAGAATGAGCAGTGATGTCCTGATGAAACAAGGTGGTGTTTGAGTTTGCGACTTTCAGCTTGTTTTGGCAGGACATTGCTGCTGCTTCCGGCACGATGCAGGTTATTTTCGGGATAAACGTCCATGGCCCTCCGGGCCACCACAAAGCATGAAAATGGTTAGAAGAAGCAGTGATGTCCTGCCAGAACAAGGTGGTGTTTGAGTTTGCGAGTTTCAGCTTGTTCTGGCAGGACATCACTGCTTCTTCCGGTGCGCATTCGTTTATTTACGGAGTAAAATCACCATTATGTAAGACAATGGGAACAACTCTCCAAATATTTCTTACCATGCCGTCCAGCCTCCGTCGACAATGATATTTTGACCGGTCACATATGCTGACAAATCACTGGCAAGATAGGCAACAGCTCCTTTTAAGTCTTCTTGTTTCGCCATACGCCCCAAAGGCGTTCTCTTTATATATCGAGAAACAAATGTCTTATCCTGAGAGCGGCTCACCCCCCCGGGACTAATTGCGTTTACTCTCACCTTTGGGGCCAAAACAGTCGAAAGGTACCGTGTTAATTGCAAAACCCCTCCTTTACTCGCGCCGTAGGCTGCCGGGTTCCCCATATCCGTGCCTTCATAAAGCTGCATGTCGGGCCCAACTGTTCCATAAATGGAACTGACATTAATAATGGATCCATGCTTTGATTTAATGAGCATTTTGGAGCATGACTGAATGAGTACAAAGATAGAAGTAAGATTTATTTCTAAGGCTTTTCTCCACGTATCTGCACTTTGTTTTTCAAAAGCAACAGTCCAACCTTCCAAATCTGATATTCCACTCAAGGCGGCCGTGGTCACAAGAATATCTAACCTCCCAAATTTCTTGGCGACCGCAGAGCTGATGGAACGTACCTCTTCCTCGACAGACAAATCAACAACGAGCGGAAAGGCGTCTGCCTTATATTTACGGACTAATCGTTTAGCCTTTGCATTGCATGCAGAACGATTGACATCCACCAGAACAATGTGTGCTCCCATCTCGGCTAAAGTCTCAGCCATAACAAAACCTAAAAAGCCGGCCCCGCCCGTCACGACAGCCACACGCCCCTTTATATTCATTAATTGTTTTATCGATTTCATGTGATCGAAAACTTTCGGTTCATCATAAATTCTGCATATTCAAAATCTAATTCTGTATCAATGTCCAATGATCGCTCTTTGGGAACGATTACCATTTCTGTTTTTCCATCAAAAACAGCATTACCTTCCAAAATAAACTTTGCTTTCGCCGCATAAGCCACTGTTGTCACATCATAAACATGTGGGGCTTCTTGTCTCTGTCTAATAGTTTCCTTCACCTTTTTAACCACGCTTAAATTACCCTCTGCATCACGTTCCACCATATTATAATAAGGATTTCTTTCACACTCCCTCACAGTTACAACGACATCGGCATCGGTATCCAATAATTTATCAAGGCATCTATCCACATCACGTGCTTCTCTTAATGGCGACGTCGGTGGTATTGAAACCAAAACATCCACTTCTCGACCGGCTACTTTACTGACCTTGGAAATGGCATGCTTCCAAGATAAAAGCTCCGGTGAATCATCTCGTGCTAATTCAGAGGGCCTCATAAAAGGAACTTCCGCCCCATACTCTTTGGCAATAGAGGCAATTTCCTGATCATCAGTAGAAACAATAAGTTTATCAATCTTTGAGACAGCCAGACCTGCTTCAATGGCATAAGCAATGAGCGGCTTTCCACATAAAAGCTTAACATTCTTTCCGGGAACTCCCTTAGATCCCCCACGGGCAAAAATAGATCCTAAAACAAATGGTTTCAAAATTTCACCACTCTTCCTTCCTTAGCCGAACACTTTGCAGAAAGAGCGATTTCCACAACACGCTTTCCATCATGCCCTGTAATATCCGGTTGTTTTTTATTCTCCACGCAGTCAAAGAAATGCTGCATTTGATGAGTAAACATTTGATTATAAGCATTCACATTATTATTGTCGTATATTTTAACCGGCTCACTATTTCCCTTATTAAACAAACGAACATAGTGATCATGGTCAAACTTCACCTCGATCGTCCCTTCTGTACCAACAATACGGCAGGAACGACGCCCCCCATGATCGAACATATCTAAATGAACATTCCCAATCGCCTTATTTGCAAAGCGCAAATTAATCTCAGCCACATCTTCGACATCAATTTCAAGATCACTTATGGTATCAACGCACGCACTTACTTCAACCACCTCACCGACGAGCCAACGCACATAATCTAATTCATGGCTCAATTCAAAAATAACTCCGCCTCCTAAATCTGAACGTGCGCTCACATTTTTACGATAATCACTTCCAGGTCTCCAGTCGGGTAAAAAGCGTCCCACCTCAGCCCTAATCGACAAAATGCGTCCAATCTTCCCTGCATCGAGCATTTTCTTTACAACCTTAAGGGGTTCTAAAAAACGCAAAACATATCCGACCATCAATACTAAATTTCTTGCTTTACATTCTTGAATCACCGCGTCAACACCTTCAAGAGTTGAAGATACAGGTTTCTCGATAAAGAGATGTTTGCCTGCTTTTGCAAAAAATAAGGCCTTTTGCATATGAAAAGGAGCGGGGTTCGCGATGACAACAATATCCGCATTCCAGTTTAAAGATTCCGTCTCATCAAAAAAAAATTCACTCACCAAATCCGTGTCATCATCCAAGTCAGAAGACT
Organism: Candidatus Magnetocorallium paracelense; assembly: GCA_029001845.1. GTDB lineage: Bacteria > Nitrospirota > Thermodesulfovibrionia > Thermodesulfovibrionales > Magnetobacteriaceae > Magnetocorallium > Magnetocorallium paracelense. Next base: position 42,462 of record JAREWP010000032.1, read on the forward strand.
TTGTATGTTCCCTGAGAGCAGCTACCTCAATATTCGCATCAATGCCTTTAATATTTCTTAAATGCCGCCGTCCAATACTTCCTAATCCAACAATTAAAATTCTCATGATGATTATTTTACAAATTTAATCCCAAAAGTCTAATTTACGACACGCCTTAAATATGATAAATATCTCAACGATGTCAATCTACCGAGCTTGATCGTCTTTTTTCCGGACAATATCTGTGTGATAATAGTTGGAATAAGGCTTCTTTGTCAAGAAATTGACCTGATATGTAATTCATTTCTGTTTTAGCCGGATAAAAATCGAAATCCTCTAATAGAGGAAAATTTTTATATATTCTCAGCAGCACCTTATAAGCTTCCTGCTCATTCCCTTGTTCAATAAATATGGGATAGATTGCTGTCAGGCACTTATATGGGATTCGTACGCTTTATAATTGCCCCGACGATGCTTTTAATGACATTTTCTCTAATATAGGGCTTTATTAATACACCGTCAATATAATCCTCAAGTGCCTGAACGATCGTCGTATTCTCCATCTTTTCGGTAGTTTAAAAAAACATCTTTTCGCCATTATTGGGATCTCTTATCATCTTTACCTTCTGCAAAAGCTCTATACCGCTCTTTCCGCTACATTCCAATTCACATAAGATGAAATCATGCTCTCTATGGCAGTATTCCTTAACTGCTTCATCGATGTCCTGTGAATAGGTAATGGTTTTTTATTGTCTATTCCTAATTCGCATAAGAGGGATGACAATGTGGTGCGATAGAATGAGTTCGGATCTACTATCAACGTTCTTTTTGATTGAAAAAATGTTATTAATATAGTCTTGGGATCCATACCAAAAACTCTCCATAGGTAAAAAATGTTGTAACTATTTAGTCGTTTATAAATGAAATTGAGCGCAAAAAAGCAACAATTTTTTTCAATATCAAAATCCAAAGTTCAAATGTCAAAAAAAGTTCACAGGGATCTGAGATCAGAGGTCAGTTTTTCACAACTGTTGTTTTAACTGACCCCTGACCCCTGACCTCTGTCCTCTTGTTTTTTTGACATTTAGTCATTTGGATTTGTTCCCTGATCAGGTCAGGGACAAACCCGATATTTTGATTTTGTCATTTGTCATTAAAACGTTCCGAAAATAAGGATTTTTGTCATAGAAGGACATAATTATCATATTGCATGCTTTGTGGCGAACCGGAGGTTCATGGACATTTATCCTGTTAATCCCGTTAAAAGACTCAGCATTGAACAATTTTAAAAATATATTTGATTTCGTCGCCTTTTTATGATACAATGGTTTTATGAATCCCCAAGGGAACGACAGAAGGGTATCGGTCACGAAATACGGAAAAGCGATATGTACGATTCTGGCTGTTCTGTTTGCTGTCATTCTTCTCATCGCTTTCCTTGGTTATAAGACCGGCAATCCTGTGGGATATCGTTTTATTCCTTTCATTCTTCTTATTGTCAGCTTCGGAATAACAGCCTTTTTCTTAATTATCTTTCTTTTACTGCGTGTTATGGGACCATTTAACAGATTAATGGAAGAGATCGGCATTATATTGGCCGGTGAATACAGAAGGCGTCTCTATCTGAGAGAGAATGACGTTGCCCTGATCAGGTCTTTTACTGAAAATCTTAATATTTTGCTGGACAGGCTGGAAAAAAAGCATCGTTGCAATACAACTTTAACAGAAACATTACAGACAGAGACTAAAAAAATAACCGACATGGCTGCTGACAATGATACATCGGACAGTGAATTACGAGAATCCCTTATCTCTTTCAAACAACGACTGAAGCTTGTATGCAAGGAAAACCCGGATCATAACTGACTCGCATCGATCCCCCTCTTTTTTTCCCTTCTTTTATCCCTGCTTTGATATAATACGTTGAGTCCTTTATTTAATTGCATAGTTATTTTGTAACTACTCAGGTATACAAGGCTGAAGACTGAAGCAAATTATCTAATGGCTTGGGAGTGTCAGCCAATAAAAAACGTAAAGTTTTATCAATAACCCATGTTTTACCTAATAGTCTTCAGCCTACAGTCTATACACCTAACCCGGCATAGCCGGAACCAAAGAGGTTTGGGGAATTTCTTCGAAATTCCCTTTAAGTCTCCTCTCCCCTTGAGGGGAGAGGATTAAGGTGAGGGGTGACGGTGGAGAAGCGTTAACCTGTCGAGTACCTTGCCGCACCCCCTCACCCCACCCCTCTCCCCCTTCAAAGGGGAAGAGGGAGTAAAAGAGATGTAAAGGAGTCGTTATGAAGGTTGTTGCCTTTTTGGGAAGTCCCAGAGTACAGGGAAATACGGAAATTCTTTTAAAAGAAGCGCTTAAGCCGATTAATGAGGCCGGTCATGAGACTACTCTGATCAGGCCCGATCAGATGAATATCTCTCCCTGTCTGAACTGCGGCGCATGTGACGCATCGGGAGAATGCATTATTAATGACGAAATGGACGAAGTTTATGAACTCATACGCAAATGCGATAGATTTATCATGGCTTCACCTATATACTTCGCCGGACTAACTGCCCAGATTAAGACAATGATCGACAGATGTCAGTCTGTCTGGTGCGAGAAATTTCTCTTGAACAGAGATATTCCCTCCGGCCCTGAGGGGCGAAAGGGGCTTCTGATAATGGTGGGCTCCCATGATAAAGAAATGCAGTATAAATGTGGTAATACCACTGCAGCCGCGTTTTTCAGAACAATAAGCGTTCCCGAGCATCAGACATTATACTACACCGGAATCGATGCAATGGGTGAAGTGGATAATCGTCCCGATGCATTTAAAGAGGTATTCGAGGCAGGGCAACGCCTAGTAGCGAAAGTCTGAACACCTAAAGGAATGAACATGTGAATCTTTTGGGTTCCGTACTTTTTCAAATTCAGTAAAGGGCGTCTGATTTGTAAATAGGAGCGTATGCAAAATCAAGTAGTGCTGAACTTGATTCAGTAATGATATCAATGTGCAACCTTTAAATCAATACCATTAACTTAAGGGGTGAAGGACCTTCCGACGGAAGCGGGTCATGTCTGAGAAGGCGCAGCGAAGCGGAGCCTTCGAGTTTAGCCGATGAAGGCGGATGGTGCTTTACTCCTTAAGTTAATGACATTGACCTTTAAATCACAACTTATTTCTGACCTGACCCTAAATATAAAGGAGATAAATAATGGCAAAAAAAGAGACTGTATTATTTGCATTAAGTACATGCCCTGCATGTAAAAAGACAAAGGATTTTTTTACTGATAACAATATAGATCATCTCCTTGTAGAGGTGGATCTTATAGACATCGATTCAAGAGACAAGATGCTGGCTGAGCTTAAAAAGCATAACCCCAAGGAGACATTTCCCACAATCGTAATTAACGGCGGTGAAAAGGTAATCGTAGGCTATGACAAAAAGGAGCTGGCAACAATCTTCACCACCTAAGGCAATTACTGACAACAGGGGAGGCGCAGGCAGACTTTCGTCCGTATTGACAGGGACGAACCTGTGTCTGTTCGTCCGGCCCCGTACCGGTACTCCGATGCCGTTGATCGTTTGCCTTCGCCGGGTCAGACACGCAGGTCCGCCCCTACAGTTTTTGTGGGCGTCTATTTTCGGAGCAAACGTCCATGGCCCTCCGGGCCACCACAAAGCATGAAAATCGTTAGAAGGAGCAGTGATGTCCAGCCAAAACAAGGTGGTGTTTGAGTTTACGAGTTTCAGCTTGTTTTGGCTGGACATCACTGCTCCTTCCGGTACGCATTAGTCTATTTACAGGATAAACACTTTTTAGCGAATACTCATTTTTAAGCTTTAGAATATATATCTTACAGGAAATATACTATTGAACAGAGTCGTTATTACAGGCATAGGGGCCGTAACTCCTTTGGGAAACAGCTTTTCCCAATCATGGAATTCTCTTATTCAGGGCAATACCGGAATCGTTTCAATATCTATTGAGAATTTATGTGGGAAAACGACTATTGCAGGTACTGTAAAAGATTTCAAAGCCGAAAAATTCCTAAACCCCAAGGAACTTAAAAGACTCGATCCATTTGTAATATATGCTCTTGCATCGGCCCAAATGGCGCTGAACGATTCAGGTCTGACTGCGATCCATGGCGATAAATGTTCTGTAATCGTTGGGTCGAGCAGAGGCGGAATAACCTCCCTCCAAAGAGCAATGAATAAACTCTCTCATTCTCGGAATACCTCAAAAAGAATAATTTCTCCATATCTTATGCCGGCTTCAACCATAAGCATGGCTGCTTCATATATTTCTCAAACTTTTGGTATGAAAGGCCATACATTAGGTATATCGAATGCCTGCGCCGCAGGAACAAACGCAATAGGAGAGGCTTATCGTCTGATAAAACACGGCTATAGCAATATGGCTCTTGCAGGAGGGGCCGAGGCCCCTGTTTGCGAGTTATGTATTCTGGGCTATAACTCGGCAGGCGCCTTATCGAAGTTAAAAACACCGAACGCATCGAAACCATTTGACACAGATCGTGACGGATTTGTACTTTCCGAAGGCGCATGCCTGGTCGTTCTCGAAGAATTGACTGCCGCCCGAAAGCGAGGCGCCGTGGCGTATGCCGAAATCATCGGTTACGGCAATTCATCGGACGCCTTCGATCAGGTAAAACCCGATCCGGTCGGCGAGGCAAAAGCAATTGAGTTCGCCCTGAAAGAAGCCGACCTCTCTCCAAAGGATATCTCTCATATCAATGCCCATGCCACATCGACAATTTTGGGGGACAGGAACGAAGCTGCCGCTTTCGGGATTATTTTCGGTGACAGATTAAAAGACATTCCTTTGTCAGCCAACAAATCCATGACAGGCCACATGCTTGCCGCATCAGGCGCCTTCGAGACAGCGGCCGCAGCAATGACTGTTAATAAAGGCATAATTCCACCAACAATCAACACAAAAAAAACAGACCCGGGCCTCGGAATAAATCTGATCACCGAATTATCGAAAACCAAAATCGAAACCGCCATCTCCTGCTCTTACGGTTTTGGCGGAGTAAACGCAGTTTTGGTTTTAAAAAAGTAGTAAGGGCGGTACAAAAAAATTTTTCCCTACCCTTTCCCTCAATCAGCCATACAATAACACCCCGATGTTTTCGTTTCATGTTTTTTGTAGGTAGATTACCTACAAAAAAACAGCAAAAGACCTACATATTTTTCTGCCTCTGCCAGTATATAATTAAAGAGGATATTCTTCATGCCGAAAGGAACAAAGCGCAAATGTATATTGATATTGCAGGCGTGAACTTTGTAATGATAATGGGGAATCAGAACGTGGGGTTAATTAATAAAAAGGCTGTGAAATCCTTAGATTATATATGACAAAAATTATAATCGAGAAAAATATGGGAGGCAGGATTTGTGCCAAAAATATTGATGGCGGCGTAAGTTTTACGATAGAGCTGGAAAGGGGGGTGTGAAAAATGAAAGTTTTTGTGACAGGAGGTACGGGATTTGTCGGCAGTCTGCTTATAAAAAAGCTTTTAGAGGAAGGTTTCAATGTTACCGTATTAAAAAGAGGAAGAAAGCCTGCAAAGCATCTGCCTTTGGAAGTAAATATTGTAGAAGGAGAGCCAACGGAATATGGCGAGTGGCGGGAATCTGCAAAAGAGCATGATGTGGCGATAAATCTGGCGGGTGCCTCGATCTTTACAATTTGGACGGAAAAGGCGAAAAAGCTGATTCGTGACAGCAGAATGATGACAACAAAAAATCTTGTAAAGGCTATATCGAGTCAGGGCAGTAAGACCTCTCTTCTAATAAGCACATCTGCTGTGGGGTATTATGGACCATATGGTGATGAATCGATTGATGAAAAACATCCGGCAGGTGACGATTTTCTTGCCTCAGTGACAAAGGAGTGGGAATGGGAAGCCGGGAAAGCTAAAAATGCAGGAATTCGGGTCGTTATCAATCGTTTCGGTATTGTGATGGGTGCATCAGGCGGCGCCTTGAAAAAAATGCTCCCTGCCTTTAAACTTCATATGGGTAATCCTCTTGGTTCGGGGGAACAGTGGTTTCCCTGGATTCATGAAAGCGACTTAATGAACATTCATCTTTTTGAGATTAGGAATAAGGACATTGAAGGACCTGTTAATTGTACGGCGCCCAATTCAGTGAGAAATTCGGAATTTACGAAAGCTCTTAAAAGGGCATTGGGAAAGCCTTCATTCATGCCTCCTGTTCCCGGATTTATAGTCAAAACCATTTTAGGCGAAATGGGGGCTGTATTACTGGAAGGCCAAAAAGCAATACCCTCAAAGCTGATGGAACATAATTTTTCCTTTCTCTATCCGGATATAGATAGAGCGCTCAATAATTTAACTAAAAACAGCATTTAGCTGTCAGCCATCAGCTATCAGCTTTTAAATTCCAACACTTTATAGTTCAAAACACCTTCACCCATAAGGTGAAGCTTATTTTGGCATAACATCAATACTTTCCCTTGCTGAAGGCTGACAGCTGATAGCTGACTGCTGTTTTTAGGATCAAAATCTTCACGCCTCACGAACCCGCCTTTGCCTTCTGCCGGCGGTTATGGTATACTTTTACTGTGTATACCGTGATTCTCCCACAGGGAACTTTTCACCACAGAGTACACAGAGATTTCATAGTGAAAAAACAGCTGTCAGCTGTCAGCCCTCTGTTTTCAAAGTTTTGCATAATACCGGCATATCACTTTTGGGTGAGTGTTGTTTTTAACGTAACGCTTTGATTTTTCTTAGCTGACTGCTGATAGCTGACTGCTGACAGCTTTTTTTAGATAAAAGCCCAAGTAACAAGTTTTCTCTGCGCTCTCTGTAGTGGCTGAACTGTTAATAAAAATATGAAAAAACTGCTAAATATACAACCAACCACAAGTTTGACAATAAAAGAGACCTCTACAAATGACATTGCAATTATAGGGATCGGTCTAAAACTGGCTGATTATGAAAACCATGATGATTTTTGGGCCGATTTAATCTTGGCAGTCGACCGGATACGCACCATACCTGAGCAAAGAAGGAAAGACGCGGATGCAATCATCAGGTTTAAAGGAGGAATGCCGGGCAATATCCGCTACAGGGAGATGGCTTACCTGGACAGGATAGACGAGTTTGACTGCAGGTTTTTTAACATTTCCCCAAAAGAGGCCGAACTAATGTCGCCGGATCAGCGGTTGTTTATGCAAACCGCATGGAAAGCCCTGGAGGACGCCGGATATGGAGACGCCAAACTGAAAGGCGCTAAAGTGGGTGTTTTCATGGGAATGGGATCGGCTAACGAATACGCGGAACTGGCCCGCCAAATATGCCGGGACGATGAGATTCGCGCTTTACTTAGCAACGTACCTTCCAACACGGCGGCCCGTCTTTCATACATCCTGAATTGGCGCGGGCCTGCTTTGATGGTTGACACGGCCTGCTCGTCCTCTCTTGTCGCCGTTCATTTAGCGTGCCGCGCATTAAGGGCAAATGAGTGCAAGCTTGCTTTGGCGGGTACGGTAAAGACAGTTATTTTACCGGGGGAACGGGAGAAAATAGAGATCGAATCGCCGGACAACAGAACCAGAACCTTTGACGACGCCTCGGCCGGTACCGGAGCAGGAGAAGGAGTACTTGCAATACTTTTGAAGCCCCTTGAGAGGGCCATACATGATGAAGATCCGATTTATGCGGTAATAAAAGGGAGCGCCGTTAATCATGACGGTTCTTCCGCCGGTATGACCGTGCCAAACGCCGAAGCCCAAGCCGAGCTCATCGACCTGGCATGGAAAGAAGCCCGCATTGATCCCCAAACGGTCCGGTTCATTGAAGCCCACGGCACGGCCACCAGGCTGGGCGACACTATTGAAATTGAAGGCATTACAAAGGCCTTTGTAAAATATACGGATGAAAAGCAGTTCTGCGCAGTGGGGTCGGTGAAGTCAAATTTTGGACATCTCGACAACGCCGCCGGACTAATCGGTCTGGTAAAAGCGGCTTTAAGTCTTCAAAAAAGAAAATATCCGCCTCTGGTTCATTTTAATAAACCCAACCGCAACATCCCCTTTAAAGACTCTCCCGTATTTCCGGCTGCTGAACTTGTTGAATTGTATGATGCAAAAGGGGTGATTCGATGTGGCGTCAGCGCTTTTGGATTAAGCGGAATTAATTGTCATCTGGTGATGCAGGAACCGCCGTCAATAAAAAGAACCATAAACACTCCCAAAAGGTTTCACCTCTTTGAAAGAAAACGGCACTGGTTTAAACTGCCCTCACGCCCCTATGAAAAAGATCCGGGGTCTTTCGTATTTATCAGACAACAACTTGCCGAAATGCCGGACAGGATTGTTTACAGGGCCGGCCTTGATCATGAACTGGATTGGCTGTTAAATGAACATAGAATAGGGGGCGAGCCCTGCATGCCAGGGGCCGCTTACTTTCAGTTGTTCATGGAAGCCGCAAATAAGCAGGGTCGTAATGGTGTGATAGAAGCTGAAAACCTATTGTGGGAGAACCTGTTGACCATAACGCCTGAAGAGCTTAGGACGTCAAATAATAAGACTACGATAATATTGGAAGATAAGAATAAAAACCTCTCCCTTTCAATTGTGCGTAAACAACCAAACGGGGTTTGGACTCAATATGCCTCGGCAAGGATCAAAGCCGCAGCACAGCAAAAAACCAATCTTCTGGATATTGACGAAATTAAAGATCGGTGTATAAAGAAGACAAAGGAGGGGAAAACATCCCCAAACACCGAACAAACACTTGTAAATACCGGCGAGCGGTGGAATTGTAAAAAGGATATCTGGGAAAATGAAAAAGAACGCCTCCAGCTTATAAGATTACATGATGATTTTAAAAACGATCTTGACCGGTTTGATTATCATCCCCCAATGCTCGACGCCGCATTAAGTTCCGGTTTACGGGAACCCGGATTTATACCAATGTCCTGCGGCCGGGCAAGGTTATACGGACCTGTAACAAATGAAATTTACAGTTACATAAAAACGCCCGAAATCAAATCATCTGAAATACTGACCTACGATGTCGTTATCACCAATGGGGACGGTAAAATTATTGCGGAATTCAATGATCTTACATTTAAGCGCGTTCAAAGAGAGTGGCCGTTGTTTGACGTAACCTGGATTCAGGAGAAAACGCGGATTTCACACACCCCGGAAGGTCTTTGTGTTATAGGAGAAAACGAATCATTGAAATCGCCCGACACTTTTGAAATTCCACGCACCGATGATGAACGCCTGGCCCTTATTCACAGACTTGAAAAGCTGAAACCGGCAGGGATAATATATGCGCCGCCGGTACAAGACCGGCCGTGCGCCTCACTTGAAGATATTGACGCAAGGTTGGAATCAGGCATTTATAATTTGTTTCGTTTCGTAAAATCCATGATCAACCATAAATATCCACATATGCTGCAAATAGTGGCGGTCGGGAACAATACCTATCCGGTAACGGGTAAGGAAACCTTTTTACATCCGGAAAACGCGGCCCTGGAGGGGCTTACAAAAGTAATAAACCGTGAGTGCGACAATATTGCCTGCAAATACATTGACATTGATGAATCAACAACACTCCGGGATATTGTAAGCGAGTTTGCCGGTGCATTCGATTCGGCCCCTTCGGTGGCTTTTCGTAACGGAGTCAGATATATAAAAGACTATAAACAGATTCAAGCGATTGAGCCTAAGATAAAAATAAAAGACCAGGGCGTTTATCTCATAACCGGCGGACTTGGCGGCATAGGCATTGAAATCGCAAAATACCTGTCCGGCCAAAACCGGGTAAAGCTGGCTCTAATCGGCCGCACCGGTTTGCCAACCCGTGAAACATGGTCTGAAACAGTAAAAGAGGAGTCAAAAGAGGCCGGTAAAATTCGCTCTCTCCTTGAAATAGAACAAAAGGGTTCGGAGGTTCTTGTTCTTTCAGCCGATGTATCCAATCCGGATCAAATGGAAAAAGCCGTAAGCGGAGTGCGTGAAAACTTCGGGTCCATAGACGGGGTTATACATTGCGCCGGAATAGCCGGTCAGGGGTTTATCTTTAGAAAAAATGATGGTGATTTTATAAACGTGCTCAAACCTAAAGTACAGGGGGCCTGGATATTAGACCAGATAACCCGCCGGGACGATCCGGACTTTTTTATACTCTCCTCGTCCTTAACGGCCTTAACAGGTGCGCCGGGTCAGTCGGACTATACAGCGGCGAACTCCTTTTTAGACGCATTTTCAGATTTTAGAAACAAAGAAGGCGGAAAAACATTGTCTATTAACTGGCCCCCGTGGAAAGAAACGGGAATGGCATTTGACTGGGGAGTTGATCAAACCGGATATGCCGTTAAAACCCGTGACGCAACCAGCGCCTTAAACAAGTTACTTTCCTATGACGGCCCCAGGGCTGTAATGATTCCTCCGGGTATGCATATAAAAGAGATATTACAATATTCAGACACCAACGCATGCAGTGAATCTGTAACGGTTGAAAAAAACAACGACGTAACTCTTTCAGGCAGGGATAACGGTATTTACAGCGACCTTGAGAAGACGATAGCTCAGGTATGGTGCGAAGTATTGGGACACAGGGAAATAAGCATTAAAGATGATTATTACGAACTGGGCGGAGACTCGCTTGACGCAAATAAGATACGGGATAAAATCGGCGAAAAGCTCAACATAAAAGCGTCAATTGAAGATATATTTAATTACACCACCTTAGAAGCATATGCGTCGTTTCTTGAAACAAAACACAGGCCCGACCAAGCCCCGGCCCAAATTAATCCCATAGGCAAACACCCTTTTTACGAGGCGTCAGCGGCCCAGCGCCGATTGTACATCATATGGGAGCTTGCAAAAGAGAGCACCGGATACAATCTGCCGTGCATTCTCTATATCAAAAATAGGGTTGACGCTGCACAATTAAAAACCGCCTTTGAGAAGCTTATCGCCCGTCACGAATCATTACGTACCTCTTTTAAGATGGATGAAGACCGGCTTGTGCAGGTTGTGCCGGACCATGTTGATTTTGTTTTAACGGAAACGATTATCCATACCTCGGGAATTGAAGCATACGCCCGTAAATATATAAAACCCTTTGATCTTGTAAAAGCCCCTTTGATAAGGGCCGAACTCGTTACCCTGGAAACGGGTGAGAAATTACTTTTCATCGATGTACACCATATTGCGGCCGACGCATTGTCGCTTCAGATTATTTTTAATGAATTGAACCTCTTATATAAAAATGAAGACCTGCCGGAACTGAAAATACAGTACAAAGATTTTGCCCATTGGCAAAACAGGTTTTTTGAGTCAAAAGAGTTTCAGTCACATGAAGCGTATTGGCTCAATCAATTTGAAAAAGATATTCCAACACTTGAATTTCCTTATGATTTTCATCGGCCTTCGATGATAACATATGAAGGAGCAGTAACCAAATTCACCGTTGATAAAGAACTTTTTCTAAAAGTACGCCGATTTTCAGCCGGCAATGAAACCACTCCGTTTATGGTTTTTCTAACCGCTTTTTTCATTCTCTTCCATAAATACAGTCGGCAAAGGGACATCATAATAGCCATTGCCGTACTGGGCCGCAATATTCCCGAAGTGCAAAATATGGTCGGCATGTTTATTAATCACCTTGCCATAAGGGCCAATCCGGAAGCCGATAAAAGTATAAAAGAGTTTCTTGAAGAGGTTAAGCAGCTTACGGTAAACGCTTACGCCCACCAGGATTACCCTTTTGACCGGTTAATTCAAAAGCTGAATCTGCCCAGGGATATGAGCCGCGAACCGTTAACGGGCATAACATTCTCATATATGAATTTTGAAAAGACGGCGCCCGATATGACAGGACTCCGGCTGCGGCCTTATGAAGGTATTGTAAAAGATTCATCAAAATTTGACATCTCTATATTCGCAACAGAGTTTGACGACAGCGTTGTTTTTGCAGTTGAATACTATTCGGCTCTTTTTAGCGCCGAAACCATGGAACTGTTGGGTTCCCGATTTTTAAGAACCCTTGAAGAACTCGCTGTAAGGGAAGATGCGACAATAGGCGGTATTGACTTTCTACTGAAAGGAGAGCGAGAAGAAATCTTACAAGGATTTAATCATAACGCCTTAGAACTTCCTACAGACAAATGCATACAGGAACTCTTTGAAGAGCAGGCTGAAAAGAGGCCGGATGCCGCGGCCCTTATTTTCAACCACAGCGAGATGACGTATCACGAACTGAACTCCCTGGCCAACCGAACCGCCCGTTATTTAAAGAGAATGGGCGTCGGGCCCGAAACGATCGTGGGAGTTTATATGGAACGTTCTTTGGAAATGGTTACAGCGGTTTTAGGTATTCTAAAAGCAGGTGGCGCATACCTGCCGCTGGATATTGATTTCCCTAAAGAACGCCTTACTTTTATGATAATCAACGCCGGGGCTTCCCATCTCATGACTGTATCAAAATTAAAAGAGAATCTGCCGGAGACAAAGGCAAAAACGGTTTACATTGATAAAGAGATATTGGCAAAAAAGCCGGGAGAACCAGACCTTGAAAACCCGGTATGTGAAACAAAACCGTCAAACCTTGCCTGTGTCATGTATACTTCAGGTTCCACTGGAGAGCCCAAAGGAACCTGCGTTTTACAACGCAGCGTTGTACGACTGATCAACAATCCAAACTATGCCTCATTACAGCCTGATGATGTTTTTATACAAATGTCCCCTTTTGCCTTTGATGCATCGACCTTTGAAATATGGGGCAGCCTTTTAAACGGGGCCGCACTCGTCATTTTACCTCCCTACAAACATTCACTGGGGGAACTGGGAAGTTTCATAAAAGAAAATAAGGTTTCCATCATTTTTATAACTTCAGGGCTTTTTAACCTCATGATTGAAGAGAATATCGGAGATTTAACCACAATAGGCCAATTGCTGACAGGCGGGGAAGTCATGTCGATCCGACACGCCCAAAAGGCATTGGACCGGCTCGGGGATTGCCGCCTTATTCATGTGTACGGACCCACTGAAAACACAACATTTACCACTTATTGCGAACTGAGGGGGACTCAAATTCGCGGTTCCGCTTCCATCGGTAAACCGGTTACCGGTACAAAGGTATACATTCTTGACGCCGAACTTCAACCTGTTCCCGTTGGAATGACGGGAGAGCTTTATACCGGCGGCGCCGGCTTAGCCAGGGGCTATTTAAAGAGGCCCGATTTAACGGCCGCACAATTTATTCCCAATCCATTCGCTTCGGTTCCTGGAGAAAGGCTTTATAAAACCGGTGATTTGGCCCGTTTTCTGCCCAACGGGAATATAGAATTTATAGGCCGAAGGGATAACCAGGTTAAGATTCGGGGTTTCCGTATCGAACTTGACGAGGTGGAATCAAATATAAGACTCCATCCAACCGTGCGCGACACCGCCGTTGTGATCCATAAAAGAAATCAAAGGGAAAAACTATTGGCCGCTTATATTGTTCCCGGACAGGGTTTTGACGTGACTCAATTAAAAGCGTTTCTAAAAAACAAACTGCCCGATTATATGATGCCCTCGGCTTTTAAAACCATTGAGAAATTGCCCCTTAAGGCCAATGGTAAGGTGGACCGCCGGAGGCTTTCGGAAACTCTTCCCGATTTTTCACTGCCCCGGGAAAACTATGAACAACCCTCAACCCCTGAAGAAGAAATCGTCGCGCAAATCTGGGCTGAAATCCTGCACGTCCAACGCGTCGGACGGCGCGACAACTTCTTTGAACTGGGCGGCCACTCATTGCTTGCAACTCAGGCAATATCAAGAATGCGAAACATATTTAAAATGGAACTGCCCTTAAGACGTCTCTTTGAAAGCCCCACACTTGAGGAATTTTGCCGTGGAATTTTAATCGGAGAGACCCGGATCGAGAGTGAAGAGCTGAAACCTTTAGAGCGACTCGGAGAATTTCCCCTTTCATTTGCCCAGGAGAGGCTGTGGTTTTTAGACAGGTTAGTACCGGACAGCCCTTTCTACAATATCTCACGCTCCCTTGTCCTGAAAGGAGAGCTAAAGGCAGATATCCTGGAGAAAACGTTACAGGCCCTTGTCAATCGCCACGAGACGCTTCGCACCTCATTTGCCTTAGACGCCAAAGGCAACCCGTTACAAATTATAGAACCGGAATTGAAGCTGGAAATACCGATTATCGACTTAACGGGTTTCTCCGGCAGTCAACAGTACGATGAAGTAAAAAAACTGGCAAAGGAAAACGAAAAAAAGATATTTGATCTGACAAAAGCGCCTTTGATAAGGGCTTCGCTTGTAAAACTGTCGAAAACCGAACACCTTCTTTTAACAACAATACACCACATCATATCGGACGGTTGGTCGATTGGCGTTTTTAATAAAGAAGCCACGGCCCTCTACAACGCCTATTGTTCCGGAAAAGAATCCCCCCTGTCCGGGCTTGAGATACAATACGCCGACTTCAGCACCTGGCAGCGCCGTTGGCTTGGCAAAGGTATTTATGACGCACAACTGAAATATTGGAAAAAACAGTTAAAGGGCCTGCCCCTTTTACATCTGATTACCGATAAACCCAGACCCGCCGTTGCAACGTATAACGGCGCAATTAAAGAAATTGAGATACCTTCTGATGTAACAAAGGCATTGAAGGAATTGAGTCTGCAGTCCTCGACAAGCCTGTTTATGACGCTCATGGCCGGATTAACGGTAGTTTTTAACAGATACACCGGCCTGGACGACATCGTTTTGGGATCACCCATTGCAAACAGGGTTCGCAGGGAGCTTGAGCCCTTAATAGGCTTTTTTGTAAACACCCTTGTTATGCGGTGCGATTTGTCGGGCGATCCAAAATTTGGCGAACTGATGAACAGGGTGCGTAAAACGGCGCTGGAGGCCTATGAAAATCAGGATTTGCCCTTTGAACATCTCGTTGAGGAACTTCAACCTGAAAGAGATATGAGCCGCAATCCATTGGTACAGGTAATCTTTGCCCTGCAAAACGCACCTATGAAAGAGATCGATTTTGACAATGTAAAAATAGAACCATTGAGGAATGAAACCTACATGGTGCGATGCGATATGGAATTCCATCTCTTTGAAACCGGCGATTCAGTTAAAGGTTATCTATTGTACAATACCGATCTCTTTGAAGCTTCAACCATTGTACGCATACTCTCACATTATCGAAACATTCTCAAAGAAGCGGCGGATAATCCCCATAAAAAAATATCAGCTTACGAAATCATCGATAGTTTAGAGAAAGGCAAACTGCTTTTTGACTGGAACCGTACAGAAACAAATTATGAAAAAGATAAGACCATTGCAGATTTATTTGAAGATCAAGCTGCACGTGCTCCTGACGCCGTTGCCCTTGTCTATGAAAAGGAGCAGCTCACGTATAAAGAGTTAGACTCCGAATCGTCTAAGCTTGCCGGGTACTTGCAGGAAATCGGCGTAAGGCCGGACGTTGTGGTTGCCATTTGCATGGAACGTTCCTTTGAAATGATCATAGGAGTTTTAGGTGTTCTTAGGGCCGGCGGTGCATATCTTCCCCTTGACCCTGAATACCCTGAGCAGAGATTGGAATATATGCTGAATGACTCCGGGGCCGGGGTGTTGTTAACAAACTCGGGTTTAGCCGGAAGACTGCCCGCAGCATCGGCAAAAAAGGTATATATAGACAAAATACGGGTGGAGTTGGAAAAACGAAGCGCTCAAAATCTTGTACGCAATGCAGCACTTGATAATCTGGCCTATGTGATTTATACATCCGGTTCCACTGGAAGGCCGAAAGGTGTTATGGTGGGACACCGTGGTCTGATGAGTCTGCTTACGTCGAATATGAAAGCCTATCATCTTGAGCCGGACGACCGCGTACTGCTGTTTGCCTCTTTCAGTTTTGACGCTTCTGTCTGCGACATTGCATTTACGTTAACAAAGGGGGCCTCGCTTCAATTAATATCCGCCGAGAAATTAGTACCTGACGAGAATTTTATTGATCTAATAAATGATTGTTCCATCACCTACGCAGGTTTAACCCCTTCTTTCCTGGCTGCTCTACCTCAAAAAGAAACGCCCTCTTTAAAAAAGATCATCGTCGCCGGAGAAGCATGCACCCGGGAGTTGGCAGCAAAATGGTCGAAAGGTCGTACATTTATCAACGCTTACGGCCCCACCGAATCTACGGTTTGCGCCGCTTTAACCGAATGCGAAGATAACGGTAAGCCGCCGACCATCGGCAAGCCCATACCCAACACGCAAATCTATATTTTAGACCGCAATCTCGATGTCGTCCCAATCGGCGTACCGGGCGAACTGCACATTGGGGGCGAAAGCACGGCCCGCGGATACATGAACCGGCCCGGACTGACGGCCGAAAAATTTATTCCAAATCCTTTTAACCACAATCCCGGGGCCAGACTTTATAAAACAGGCGATCTGGCCCGCTATCTGGACGATGGAAACATCGAATTCCTCGGCCGCATGGACAATCAGGTAAAAATCCGGGGGTTCCGCATTGAATTAGGTGAGATCGAATCCCTGTTGTCCGGACTGCCGGAAGTACAAAAAAGCGTAGTAGTGGATCACAAAGATTCCATGGGCAATAAAAAGCTGACCGCCTATGTTGTACCGGATTATAAAGGTATGGAATCTCAGGCTGAAAAAGAGGAACACCGAAGCGATATGGTTTCAGAGTGGCGGACCATTTACGACGAAAATTACAGCCGAACCGCTGAAATGGAAAAATCACTTTTTACCGGCTGGAACAGCAGTTATACCGGCGAACCGTTAGATGAAAAAGATATGCTTCAGTGGGTTGAAAACACGACCTCCCAAATACTCTCCCTTAAACCAAAGAATCTGCTTGAAATAGGATGCGGTCTCGGCTTGCTTTTAAGAGAAATCGCCCCAAAGTGTCAAACCTATGTTGGAACAGATTTTTCAAAACCTGTTATTGATTATCTAAGCAATATGCTTAAGAAGAACACCGCTTTATCAAAGGTTAAGCTTTTAAACCGTGGGGCCCATAACTTTGAAGGAATTGAAGACGAATCCTTTGACGTTATCGTACTAAACTCGGTTGTTCAGTATTTTCCCGATGCAGACTATCTTTTAAAGGTATTGGCAGACTCCGTAAAGAAACTGAAACCCGGGGGCTGCCTGTTTATAGGAGACCTTCGCAACTATGCCATGTTAAAAGCATTTCACGCATCCCTACAGTTGTTTCAGGCCGGCCCATCAACCCCGCTGAAGGAATTAAACCATAGGATTCATGAAAACATGCGAAACGAACAGGAACTGCTGATACAACCGGATTTCTTCCATGAATTGATCAAAGAGATCCCTGAACTGAATCACCTCAGGATAGAGCCGAAATTCGGAAATTACAACAATGAGTTAAGCCGGTACAGGTACGACGTTTTTCTCTGGAAAAACATGGATGTAAGTAAAAAAACAGAGCACCCCGAATGGATCGACTGGAAGGGCATGGATATAACGCGGATTCACGATTTGCTTACATCAAAAAAGGAAAAACCGGTGGCCCTAAAAACCATAACCAATTCACGCACAGAAGAAGACGATCGAATTCTGCACGGACTTGCAAAGGCTTTTGAAGATGAAACCGTTATACAATTAAAGAGGAAAGCAACGGGAGTTCGGAACAAAGGCATTGAACCCGATGATTTGCGCCAAATAAGTAAAGAGCTCTCAATGTCCATTGAATTTCAGCTAAACAACGATTTCTCTTTTGACGTTGTTTTTATACCAAAGCCACTGGAAGGGAAAGTGAAATATACCCCTTGTTTTACAGAGGGATATAAACCATTAAAATCAAGAGTAAACAACCCTGTTCACGCAAAACTGATCAGACAAATCGCACCAAAGCTTCGTAAACGTCTAAGCGAAAAACTTCCTGACTATATGATTCCGTCGGCTTTTGTATTGATTGACTCCATACCGTTGAATCCCAACGGTAAAATAGACAAAAAAGCATTACCTGACCCGGGAAAGAGAGGAATCTCAGGTGGAACGGAACATATTGAACCGCGAAACAACATTGAAAAAAGGCTGGTTGAAATATGGCGTTCAATATTGGGCATAAATAAAATAGGAGTGAAAGACAACTTTTTTCAGTCCGGCGGACATTCCCTTCTTGCCGTCAGCCTGATTGCGAGAATTAACAAAGAGTTTAACACCGAACTGCCCCTGGCGGGCATTTTTAAAAGCCCCACGATAGAGGATTTTACAAAACAGCTTGGGGAAAATCAAAAACCGGGCAAATGGACGCCTCTGGTTCCGGTACGTTCCGGCGTATCCAAAACACCTCTTTTCTGTTTTTATCCTGCCGGCGGCAATGTCTATTCATATAAACAATTGGGCGATCAATTGGACCATGATCAACCCTTTTATGTTTTACAGGCTTATGGACTGGAAAAAGGCCAAACCCCTTTTAACAGAATAGAAGACATCGTGAACTATCAGCTTGACTGGATTCTGTCCGTCCAGCCTCAGGGCCCTTACTTTCTTTCAGGTTGGTCATTAGGCGGACTCCTTGCATTTGAAACTGCCCAAACATTGCTGGCAATGGGCCACAAGATAGCGCTGCTGGCCCTGTTTGACAGTTCCGCCAGAAAACCCGATGAATTTTTCAAACTCGCTAAAGCTGACAATGCGGGATTTATGGCAGGTCTCTATGCGGAATTTTTAACGTTACCGGTAGACAAACTGCGAACAATGAATGAAGAGGAACAAAATCTTTATATCGTAAATGAACTGAAACAAGCGGGATTAGTGTCCGATGATTTTGATTATGAACAGGCCTGCAGGCTCTTTAAAGTTTACAAAAGCAATTCAAAAGCGGTTTATCAGTACAATCCCCGTCCATACCAAGGAAAGGTAACACTATTTCGTCCCGTAAAAAAATCTCTCTCCGCTTTTCAATACACTCAGAGCAAAACACAGGGCTGGGGCGAATTTGCCGTTGAAGGAGTCGACGTACACTTCGTTCCCGGAACCCACGAAACCATGTTGAAAAACCCTAATGTTAAGGTATTGGCTGATAAGCTGAAACAGTGTATGAGAGAGGCCGGGCGGTAAAAAATAATTGGAGCTCCATTATTCGTTCTTACTCAGCTTTTTCCCTTCTTTTTCACTTATATAGTTAAATTTATATTGACAGATACGTCATGTTTATCATAGTATAAGAGGTTACTGCTTATATTAATTTGTTAATCACCATCTATTACTTAAATAAAAAGCCTGGTTAAACAAAGTTCATACCAGGAGTATGGAAGAAAATTTTTAAACAGACCTCTGATCTCTGTAAACTGTTATATTGAATGAAAGTATTAAGAAGAATTCAACCAGGCAAAGCAGGCACGAAGAAATATTTAGAAGAATATGGCGAAAAATTAGTATGTGTACGATATATCTATGACGAAGAGGAACAAACAAAAACGAAAACTATAGAGTTGGTTGTAGAGAAAAGACCTTGGCATAAAACATCCGGGAAAATATCGGAGTCTGAAATTATGCATGTAAGAGTTAATTATAGGGAGACAGAATTAAGAAAGCAGATAAAATCTGCAGGTGGTAAGTGGAATAGAGAAGAAAAGGTATGGGAATTGAGTTATAGAGATGTTAAAGACTTAGAACTTACTGATAGAATTATTGAATAGTTAAAAAAAAGGTAACTACTCAGGTCAAAGAGAAGAAATTAAGAAGAGGCGGGGATAAAGGGATTAGCATTCAAAGCATTAAAGACAGAAGAGAGTATATCCGGACCTTGTTTTCTGACAGTAGAGATATAACTGCGGATACGTGCAAAATGAAGGGCGCCATTGTAAGTACGAAAGCAGCCTGAGATTTTTTGACGTACTTTAATCATGCGAATATCCTGCTCTGCCTGATTATTGGTAAAAGGAATAGTGAAATCGTGAAGAAAAGCAAGCACATAAGGCTCATATGTATCAAGGCGATGGAGAAGATTTTGAGCTTTGGTTTTCTTTGGACGACCACGTTTTATAGGATTTGAGGCAGGAGTATTAATAACAGGATTAGCCTCATACCCTTTAGAGATAATACAGCGGTAACGATCAATGAAAGTTTTTTTGAAATATTCAGTCAATTTCGAGTATGTCTCTTTATACTTTTGTGTAAAAGAAAGGATATTAAGCAAAAGATTACTCATGTCATCTGCCCATGGCTGATTTTGATTTTCATGGAGAGATTGAAGTTCTCTTAAAAGATGAGCATTGCACAGTGCATGAAGAGTATCGTACTTAAGATATGGTTTCCAAAAATCGTGAATCAGGCAGCCTGTAAAACGGGGCAGGATATTAAATGAATCCATTGCATCACAGCCTCTTTTTTGGTGAATACCATAGAAGGTCAGCTTATCCGTACTTGCGGTATGCAGCCAATGAAGTTTGTTGATAATACGTATGCCTGTTTCATCAACATGAAGAAAAGGAGCAGTCAACAGTTCCTCAATAAGGGCAGTGTGGAAGGGTTGGAGGTGATCATAACATTTTTTGGTAGCCTGAAACAGTACGGCTTCACTGACAGGTTGCCCGAACAGATCATTACATAGCTGACTTATGCGCTTGGAAGGAAGAAGCTGTTGGTGATGGAGATATATAAGCAGAGATTGAAAACGAGGGCCGTATTGTGCGGGGGCGACAACAGAATCAGGAAATGACGGGCGGACTACTCTGCTGCAACACGGACA
>JAREWP010000074.1 GCA_029001845.1 Candidatus Magnetocorallium paracelense
CGATTCAATTCAGCCAATGCTTTTCGGCAACTGCCTTCCTGAAAACCTCCTTTGCTTGTTCGCCAATCAAGCCATTTACAGACTTCTCTCGACAACGCTCGTCTCGATATATCCGGTTTTTCTATTATTTTATTGTTTATTTGCTCTATTATATTATTCGTAAATTCTTGACCGCATACTCGCATCTCTTTAGTATACTGATTATCGATCGCGGAGTCAAGTGTGTATTATGTTCATCCCCTTGAGGGGAGAGGACTAAGGTGAGGGGTGACGGTGGAGAAGCGTAACCGTGTCGAGTTCTGTATCGCACCCCCTCACCCCAACCCTCTCCCCCTTCAAAGGGGGAGAGGGAGTAAGTGAATAATTGCTGCTTTAGCTTAAAAGTCGGAGCACATTTCTATATTCCCTGAATCCTTATAAATAAAGGCTAAAACAGTGGTAATCATAAATATAATATTGTTGCCTTTTTGCGCACAATTTTATTTATAAGGGCAGTAAAATACTTTATGTATAACGCTGAATCACAGACCGGTAAAACTGAAAGACAGGCAATGCTTTGGCATTTTTTTGGATCAACCGGAACCGGTGTGTAGCTGTTTTTAACGCAGAGGTCTCAGAGATACGCAGAGGTCGCAGAGGAAAATTAAAAAAAACAGTCTAACGAATTAATGAAAAAACAATCCTCTCTGTGTCCTCTGCGCTGTCTCTGCGCCCTCTGCGTTAAAATAATACCTGGCATAAGCGATTAATTTTTCCACCACTTTTATTCAAAAAATAAAATTTAACACAATGATAAAGAAAAATCAAGGTAACGATGCAAAAGATTGACTTGCAAAAATTGTAATTCCCTATTAAAACATGCTACTATAATTGAATAAATTTCTCTTTGAAACTCTCTTTTTTAATGAAATACTCCAAGGTCTATCTCATACATCCGGACTATCCCGGCAGTTTTTATTTCACTCCAAACTGGCCGATCGGATTAGGTTATATTGCCGAGGCCCTTAAAAACAACGACATTGAATATCGAGTAAGCGATTTACGCTTTCCTGAAAAGAGAAGAACCCTAATACAGGATATATCGATATTCGCTCCTGATCTGATTGCTCTTAGTTTAATGACTTCAAAGTATAAACACCATTACTCTCTTATCGATAAGTTGGGTGAGGCTTTCCCTGAAATTAAAATCACAGCAGGGGGCCCTCATATCTCTCTTTTAAAAGAAAAAGTTCTATATGATTGTCTCCGAATTGATTTCGGTATAACTTTGGAAGGAGAGGAAACGATAGTGGAGCTTTGTAAAGGAAGGGAAGAGAGTAAAACAGAAGGTCTGATTTACAGAGAAAACGGGGAAGTTCGTTATACCGGAGACAGGCAATATATAAAAGATATCGACTCCATCGATTTTCCTGTTTATGGGGGTTTCGAAGCTGAAAGATATGACGCTAAATCAATCAATCTGGTCTCATCTCGCGGATGTCCTTATCAATGTATTTATTGTTGCGTAAAATTGGTTTCCGGCCAAAAATGGCGTGCAAGATCTCCGCAAAGTTTACTTAAGGAAATAGAGTTTTTCTATAAAAGAGGGTATCGTATCTTTAATTTTAATGATGACTGTTTTAATCTGGATAAAAAAAGAGTCTACGCCATTTGTGACGAGATTGAAAAAAGAAACCTTACGATTGAGCTGAATTGTCCTAACGGAATTCGAGCTGACAGAGTGGACAAACCTCTTTTAAAAAGAATGAGGGAAACCGGGTTTCGTCATTTGGCCTTTGGTGTGGAAGCGGGTAATAATAAGGTGCTAAGGAATATAAAGAAGGGCGAAACGATTCAAGACATTGAAAATGGAATTAAACATGCCGTAGAATTAGAATATGATGTGGAACTTTTTTTTCTTATCGGTTCACCGGGAGAAGAGGAAAGAGACATTGAGGACTCCTTCCGACTTGCCCTCAAGTATCCTTTAAAGGATGTCAGGTTTTATAATCTGATCCCCTTTCCCAATACTGAATTATATGACTGGATAGAAAACAATGATTATTTTAATCCCCATATGGACGACTACCTGAACGGAAATCTTATGTGGGTAAATGAACCCATATTCCGGACTCCGGAATTATCATTCAGCCAAAGAAAAGATATTTACAAAAGAGGTCTGACATTGGGTAATCGTTTAAGAAAGAAGTACAGATATAAATACTATTTGGACAGTTTTCGAAAAGCCGGTTTTTTGGCCTATCCTGTAAGCTTTATCGCTTCAAGCGATATGTTTCAGCAGTTGTTGAAGAGAGTCGGTTTCCTGCAAAATGTAAGGTTTTTCCTGAAAAAAATCGGTTTTTTTGAAAGACAAATTACGAATGGTTAGGATTTATGGTTAAATCATGCCCCGTCTGTTTGAGCAAAGGAGAGTTTGTTTTTCTGAACAGATGGGAAAATTACAATATCCTTTATTGCCCTGAATGCAGTGTGACCTTCTCTAACCCTATGAGAGCTGCAGACAGGAAATGGTATGAATCGACATATAATGAAAGGGAACTTCAACCATCGCTCTATTCTGACAGACAAACAACCTGGGAGCATGAAGAATTCATCAACAACTGTCCTTTAAAGAGTGGTAAACTGATGGAAATAGGCTGTGGTGAGGGCTATTTTTTGGATATGGCTCAAAGCAGAGGTTACGCCATTGTCGGGATAGACATAAATAAACAGGCAATACATAGGGCCGCCAATAGAGGTTTTGACGTTTATGCTATGACGATAGATGATTATTCAAGACAATATAACCATATTGTATACGATATGGTCTGTTTTTTTCATGTGCTGGAACATGTTGACAAGCCTCGACGTTTCATGTGTAAAGTAAACTTTCTGTTAAGAAAAAATGGATATATATTCTTTTCCGTCCCTAATCAGAATAGAATCGGGCGTATATTCAAAAAAGAATCCTGGGATTATCCGCCTCACCACTTGACCTCATGGACAAAAAACAGTCTAAAAACGTTGCTGGAATCAAGCGGTTTTGAAATCGAAAGTTTTAAAGATGAACCATTAAGATTATTAAAGGAACTTCCGGTGCTTCTGCCGGGAACAGCAGGATTCGGATTAAACAGAACAATAGAAAAGGGGGTCTATAGAACGAGGAAACATGAGTTTTTACAATTTATATTAAAAACTTTCTATCGGTTTTTTACGATAGTAAAAAAAATTTTCTTTACATTTATAGCATATATCACTTACCCCTGGTACTTTCTGACATGCAGAGATAAAACGGGAGGTTCATTGTTGGTTATTGCAAAAAAAATCAGATAGAGCAGAACATTGTGCGCAACAAGATTAAAAAAGCATTTGTAAACCTCTCTTTCAGGCAGTTGGCCGGTCTTATTGTTTCTGCTTTTGGGAGCATATTGTTGGCCAGGATATTGGGACTTGAAATTTTCGGCCTCTATGCTGTTTCATCCTTTTTTGTAAATCTTTTCGGCAGCTTTATCAGTTTTGGAACCGGTGCTTTTTTGATTCGCATTCAAGGTGAACCTGAAGAGGTCTACATAAGAACTGCCTTTACAATGGTCTTGATAAAGGGATTTATCCTCCTGCTTTTTATCTATTATATTTTAGCTCCAATTATATCGTCCTGGTATGATAATGAATATTTATATGACTTGGTATTTTTTAGCTCTATTGCTGTCTTTTTATCTTCTGTCTTTAAGATTTCCACGGCTTTACTGGAAAAAGAGATGGCCTATGGAAAGGTCGGTATTATAGAGGTAACCGGAATCGTTTCCTTTTACATTCCCGCCGTTGTCTCGGCTTTTTTCGGTTTCGGTGTTTTTTCTATTGTCATTGGAGAGTTGTTTAGAGGCATAAGCAGTATTATTGCTTTTTTAATAAGACCTTTTACTTTTCGTATTGTATTGTGTAAAAAAACGTACCTTGAAATGTTCCGTTTCGGTTTTTCCTACCTCTCTGCAATGATTCCATGGACAATAAATAACGCCTTAAACCCTGTTGTTGTCGGGAAGATCGCAGGCATGGAAGCCGCCGGTATTATACGATTGTCTGAGGGGATTGTTAATCATCTTACTTTCTTTACTGCCATAACAGACAGAATATCATATCCTCTGTTTGCCGAATATGGGGATCAAAAGGAGCGTATCAGGAATGCTGTGGAAAAGGGAAGGATCTATCAGTTTCTGTTGGCATGTATACCGCTGTTCGTTTTTTCGGCCCTCAGTTATAAACTCGTCCCCCTTCTTTATGGAGATCAATGGCATGAAGTCACAAACGTATTACTATTGCTGTCCCTTACTTATGGAATAAACACAATCTTCGGATTATATTCCAGCAGTCTCATTGTTGCCGGAAAAAACTGGGATGTGATGAAATTTACTGTGATAAACGGCGTATGTTTATGGCTCCTCTCACCGGTTACAGTTTATTTCGTAGGTTATCTCGGTTACCCTGTCGCTATATTGGCTTCTTCTTTTTCTTATTATATAATGCACAAGTCATTCGTCAAAAATTACGGAGCACCCGTTTATCGCATTATTTTTAAATTATTGTTTTTTTCATACTTAATTATGCTTACAGCATGGTTGGTAAAAAATATCTTTTTTTCTTTAATCATTCTTTTATCTCTTAGTGCATTGTATCTGGGTTTTTCCAAGGAGATGAAAAGTCTGTGTTACGAACTGCTCTCTATTATTAAAGGCAGTAAGAGTGAACAGGTCTTTGCTCATGCTACTGACAGATGAATCTAAAAAAAGCATTTAGCTGTCAGTCATCAGCTGTCAGCTTTTTAATTGCAATACTTAATGATTCAAAACACATTCACCCGTAAGGTGAAGCTTATTATTGGCATAACATCAAGACTTTCCATGGCTGATTGCTGATAGCTGACGGCTGTTTTTAGATGAATAATCTAAGAGAGTTTTATGAAGTAACTTATCCGGCAATGCATCCTGATATCGATGCCGGGGATGCTCTGTGGAAATTTGAACTCTTTAAAGGGCTGCTGTATGTTGCAGATGGTTTAAGGATTCAAAATATACTTGAAATAGGATGTGGTTCCGGAAGACTTCTGGAAATGATATCTTCATACTTTCATGCCCCCGGTTTTGGCATTGATCTCTCCTGCACGACCCTGACAAAAGCAAGAAAAAAATTTCATAACATATGTTTGTTACAAGGAGATGCAGCAAGTTTGCCTGTTAAGATCGATCGGTTAGATATTGTCTATTTTGCTGACCTCTTGGAACATTTAGAGGAGCCTGAGGCATTTCTTTCCCTTTTCAAGGATCACAGCCTTTTTTTTATGCTCGTGCCGTTGGAGTCCGGACTGATTTCGAATCTTCTTTATAATTACAGAAGATTTTTTGGCAAAGTGACGACCAGGGAAGTATACGGACATCTCCATCGTTGGAGGAGAAGGGACATTCTTGAAATAATAAAACGATGTAACCTGAATCTCGTGAAATTCGATGTGAAAAGGGTAAATATTACATCCTATCAATCATTACGAGGAAAAATGTACGGACTTTTGTCTGAATCTGTGTATTTCCTGTCTCCCCGCCTTCATGAGCGACTTTTGGGAGGCTGGACATTTGTGGGAGTCTGTAGCAAATAAGAATTTTTATGAAAAAAATAATTTTATTTTCGTTAATTACTTTGTCTCTGTTCCTGATTTCTATGGAAGTGCTTGCCAGGTTATATCAGTCCTATAGGGGGAGAACAATTGCGGATAGTATATTTTCTCCTGTTTACAGGCATTATTATTTCCTGGGGCCTTCATTTAAGCCAAACTCGAGTGGAACTTTTCAGGCTATACAAGAGATGAAGATCAATAGTCTCGGGTTTCGAGGAGATGAATTTACAATAAATAAAAAGAAAAATCATCTCCGTATCATCACATTTGGCGGTTCCACATCACACAGCGGTAATTATCCTGAAAAACTTTCCGCCATGCTTAATAAAAAACATAAATCGAAATACGACAAAATAGAGATCATCAATGCAGCGGTTCCTACATGGAATACGACGCAGAGTTTAATACAGTTTATTACAAGAGCCATTTATCTGAAACCGGATATTATAATTGTTTATCATTCGATTAATGATTATAAGATGGATGATTTTTACTGGCTATACCATCTGCCTGAAATCGATTTTGAAGAGTACGGCGGTTTCTTAAGGAACCATTCGCAGCTTTACTGTTTTATTAGAAATAAAGTAATTGTGCTGATGGATAAGATAAAGATTTCTCTTTGGCAGAGAGATGTCGTAAACAGAGTTTATGATATAGAAAGCTTCTCTAAAAGAGAGATTACGACGAAGGATGAGGAGTGGAAAACATCGACTCAGGTGTTTAAGATGGATATGAAACATTTTATTGCTCTTACGAAATTTTACGGAATTAAGACTGTCTTTGTAACTATGCCGTTAAACCACGATCCGAAGTTGGATTTTTGGAACAACCTGTCAAGAGCCGGATATGCATACCGGAATTTTGAGGATATTGTAAAAAAAGTCAACCTCTATAACTCTGTTTTAAGAAAATTGTCCGTTGAGCACAATATACTGCTAATCGATGCCGCTGACTCGGATATGAATAAAAATTCCGACTACTTTTCAGACCTTTGTCATTTTTCGGAAAAAGGCGCATACGCTTTTGCGGATTTTTTAAATAAAGAGTTGGATGTTGTTATAAGTACTCCGGTATTCAAATGAAATTATGAGAGTTCAGCTTTGACATAATTTTTTTACGGTTTAATTATTGCTTCCTAACAATTCGTTGTTAATCAACACTCAAAACCATTAACCGGGTGAAGCACCTTCCGACGGAAGCGTGTTATGTTTGAGAAGGCGCAGGCTTCGAGTTTAGCCGGTGAAGGCGGAAGGTGCTTCAACACTTACAGTAAAACATCTTTTTTTCAACTCTATAAACTTCATAGTATTTAAAGCGTGTAGGTATTTTACCTACAAAGCGTGTAGGTGTTTTACCTACAAAGCGTGTAGGTGTTTTACCTACAAAGTATGTTAGGTGTTTTACCTACATACTTTTATCTCATAAATATGTTATAACAGTTATATTATTTAATGCGTACAACAATTCGGTCTTGTTCATAAGAATTTTTGAATAGCTGTTTTCCCAGGCTCAAAAAACTTAACAGTCATGTATCCTTTAACGGCAAGCTGTAATCTACATGACTGTTTGAATATCTATATTTTTATCTGAATACAGATAAGCGAGTTCAATGAAACTGCTTCATGTAACCCCTGCTTACTACCCTTCTTACAATTACGGAGGGCCGGTGCAATCTGTACATTCTCTTTGCAAAGCACTAGCTACAAAAGGGAAAGATGTTACAGTTTATACTACCAACTTTAACGGAGAGAAAAAGGCATTTGTTCCACTGAACCGGGAGGTTATTGTCGAAGGCGTTAAGGTTTATTATTTTAACTTAACGATACAAAGCCGTTATGCTTTCTCAATACCTATGTTGATGGCGGCAAGGCGAAGTATAAAGAATTTTCAACTGATACATATTCATACGCTCTTTTCTTTTCCTACGTTAATATTCTCTTTTTATGCGAGAAGATATGGTATTCCTTATATTATTTCACCCAGAGGAATGTTGATTCGATCCATGATCGAGATGAAAAGCCCTGTTAAAAAAAAGGGATATATTTTTTTGTTCGAAAAAAAGAATCTGGTAAATGCAAGCAGCGTTCATTGTACTTCTGTAACTGAGAAAGATGAAATCGAAAGTTTCAGGTTCCCTGTAAAAAATGTTTTTGTCGTACCGAACGGGATACAATTAAAAGATTTTAACAGCCTTTCTCATAAGGATTATATATATAAAAAATACCCGGAATTAAGGAATAAAAGGCTGATTCTTTTTTTAGGCAGGATAAACTGGAAAAAAGGGTTGAATCTGCTTATCTCCGCCTTTGCATTTGTAGTGAAAGTTCATTCCAATGCATGCCTGATTATAGCCGGTCCGGACAACGAAGGTTATGGAGCTGAAGTAAAGCGAAAAATCAAGAACTCCGGATTGAAATATATCGATTATAGGTTAAGAAAGTCCCTCTCTGACTTTAATAAAAAAGATGCACCCAATGGAGATGTTATTTTTACCGGTTATTTGGAAGGGAAGGAAAAACATGCCTTTTTATCTGGCAGCGATATTTTTGTCTTGCCCTCTTATTCAGAGAATTTCGGTATGTCCGTTGTTGAAGCAATGGCCTGTAAAACACCTGTCATAATATCGAATAATGTCGGCATACACAGGGATGTAGAGCGTTATAACGGCGGCATTGTTATTGAAAATACAATTGATAATCTTTGTAGAAGCATGAAGAGAGTGTTAGAGGATGAAACGTTGAAGAGAGAGTTGTCAAAAAAAGGTCTTTCCTTGGTAAATGAACTTTATGATGCAGATATTTCCGCAGGCGTTATGACTGAATATTATAAAACAATCGTTGATCGCCACGATGCTTCCTATATCCGATAATCAAATCATATTAATTGCTTATACGTTGGAGCAGGGGAAGGGAGGGATTGCCGGAATAGCAAGACTTGCAGCAAAGGCATTGGCTGAAGAACATCTGTTGGCCAAGATCATCGTTTTTAAGGGCGCCAATGATAAAGAGCAAAAACTTTTTAATGTTCCCGTTAAATACTGTAAAGGGAGGATATCTGAATTTCTCTTTAACTTTTATAGAGCTTCCTTGAATAATAAACATATTTTATTTGACGGTTGCCACACTGCGCAGTTAAACCTTTTCCGAATGAGAATAAGTTATAAAAGCGCCGTATTTCTACATGGTATCGAAATTTGGGAGCATAGTAAATGGAGATATCTGATATCGACCAGAAAAGCCGATTATCACATCTATAATTCACATTACACAAAAAAACGCACTTCCCGGCTCCATAAAAACCTAAAGAATGCATTTTCCATTTGCTGGTTGGGAACGGAGAAAAACAGTGCAGGAAGTCAGATGAAACAAGAAGATAAGATTACGTCGCCTAAAGTCTTGATGGTGGGAAGAATCGACAGCAGAGAGAATTATAAAGGGCATAAAGAAACCATCGCTTGTTGGCCGAAGGTATTGCAAGCAGTCCCGGGTGCTACGCTGGAAATAGCAGGAGAGGGATCGGGGCTTGAATGTATGAAAGGTGTTGCCATAAAAACAGGAGTTGGTAATAGTGTTACGTTTCATGGTTTCGTATCGGACAGCCTGTTGGAAAGATTGTACTCAGAGTCCTTACTATTTGTAATGCCAAGCCGTGGAGAGGGTTTTGGAATCGTCTATATAGAAGCGATGCGACATGGTCTGCCGGTTATTGCTTCCTGTCATGATGCCGGTAATGAGATATCGAAACATGGAGAAACCGGATTTAATGTCGATTTGAATAATTCTGATGAACTTTCCGAACGTATTGTTCAATTACTATTGGATCATAATTTACGAAAGTCTATGAGCGAAAATAGTTTAAACAGATGGAAGAGTCATTTTACCTTTAGTAAATTTAAAGAGCGTTTTATTCCGGCTATTGAAAACTTTCTTAAACAATAAAAATATCAATGGATCTGCGATTCGGGTCTGTATCAACTGATTTTATTAAATGTGTGGAATAACAGGTATCGTTGGTGACGGAGCCGGCAGCCATGTAAACTCCATTCAAAAGATTCTTGCCGCAATGGATCACAGAGGTCCGGATGGTAACGGGATATACAACTCCTCCCGCAATGATTGCATTATGGCAGGCAATCGTCTTGCCATATTGGATATCAGCAAAAGAGCATCTCAACCAATGCATAGCGAAGACGGCAGGTTCACCTTTGTCTATAACGGGGAGTGTTACAACTTTTTGGAATTACGGAACTCTTTGGAAAAGGAGGGTGTCGTTTTTTTATCGTCAGGCGATACGGAGGTTGTCTTTAAATGGTTGGTTCTTAAAGGAAAGGATGGACTGAAAGATATTAACGGAATGTTTTCTCTGGCCCTGTGGGACGATAAAAAGAAAACTCTTCTGCTGGCTCGAGATCATCTGGGGCAAAAACCTCTTTACTGGCTAAGATTCGACAATTTCTTTTTATTCGCTTCCGAAGTCAGAGCTCTTCTTGCTTCCGGTTTAATCGAGAGAAAAGCGGATAGGAGCTCTATTCAAAGTTTTCTGGCATACGGAACCATTGCCTGGCCGAATACCATTATTGAAAATATAAGGCAATTGCCTCCAGGTGCTTTTTTTATTGTAACCGGGGATATGAATTTTAAAGAAAGCATATATCGGCCTGTGAATGAAAACAGGTCTGCACCTGAAAGCGGCGAATTGAGAAGTATTTTTTTAGAGACCGTAAAACGCCATCTTATAAGCGACGTACCTGTGGCTCTTTTTCTCTCCGGAGGTATCGATTCTTCATCATTAACAGCAGCCGTGAATATTCTGGATATGAATGAGTCCGTAACCAATGTGTCACTGACTTATCCGGATGACCCCGAGTTTTCCGAACATAAGTACTCCGGAATGGTAAGCGATATGACCGGATGTAAATACATGGAATTTCCCGTTTCCGGGAATGAATTTGGTAAGCTCGTACCCAAGGCATTGGATGCATTGGATCAACCCTCCATGGACGGCGTCAATGTATGGTTAATATCCCATGCCGCCGGCCAATCAGGATTTAAAGTCGCCCTGTCAGGTCTGGGAGGCGATGAGTTATTCGGGGGATATCCGACCTTTTATGATATTCATTGGTTTATGAAATGGCGCAACCTGCTTCAACCGTTAAAGTCCATTAAGCCTTTATTTCTGCGCCATAATCCCCGATATCACAGAGTTGAAAAGTTTTTCGATTTACTGGAAAATCAAAGGGATATTTTAAAACTTTACCTGATACGAAGAGAGGTGTTGTCCCTTGAATTGAGAAAGAGTGTTTATTCCGTTAATATGCATGATTCCACCACATTGCTTTCTGATGACACCCTCTCTTTTCTAAAGAGGCTTACTGAAGGACACACCGTTTTAAACGCCATCCGGTTGCTGGAACTCTATTTCTATATGAGTCAGGTTTTGCTAAAAGATGCAGATATAATGGGAATGGCCCATTCCATTGAAATTCGAGCGCCCTTTCTGGACTCTGCATTTCTTGAACGTGCTCTGAGAGTCGATATACCTCTGAGAAGCAACCCCTTAAAGAGCGCCTGGACCGGAGAAATCGGAGATTGGTTGCCAAAGGAAATTGTAAGAAGGAAAAAGCAGGGATTCCAGTTGCCTCTTGCCGGTTATTTGAAGGGTGAGTTATACCATTTGGTCGAAGAAAACCTTTATTATCTTTTCGAAAATTATTCCTGCTTTAACAGAAGGGAAATAGTAACATTATGGCAACGATTTCTGATTAATCCAAAAAAGAGAGGTTGGAACCGAATCTGGGCTCTCTTTGTTTTAGGCTATTATTTGAGAAAACACAATTTACGATAATTCCGCCTGAATCGTTATCTGTTTATTAAGCCCCTAAGTAAGATACGTATGAATATATTGGGAATAAATGCATTTCATGCAGATTCTTCTGCAGCTCTGCTTCAAAACGGTATATTAACGGCTGCTGTGGAGGAAGAGAGATTCGTAAGAAAGAAGCATTGGGCCGGTTTTCCTGAGAATGCCATTGTCTTTTGTCTGAAAAAAGGAAAACTTGCACCTGAAGAGATAGATCATGTCGCCATATCTTTTAATCCACAGGCCAATTTTTTTAGAAAATTTCTATACGCAATAACTCACAGACCTTCTGTCTCCTGGATAAGGAACAGGTTAATGAGGCAGGCAGAGGGATTTAATATAAAAAAAAGACTTTCCATCCTCCTGTCCTTTTCTCAAAGAAATTTTAAGCCTCCTATCCACTACATAGAACATCATAATGCTCATATAGCAGGCGGTTTTTTTTTATCTCCCTTTAAAAATTCCGCCATACTATCTGTCGATGGAATGGGAGATTTTGTCAGCACCGTATCCGCGTACGGGGACATAAAAGATTTTAAAAGATTATCAACGATCTTTTTCCCTCATTCGCTCGGGTATTTATATAATGCCATCACACTTTATCTCGGATTCCCCAATTATGGAGACGAATATAAAGTGATGGCGCTTGCATCGATGGGCAAGCCTGTCTATATGAATGAATTCAGAGATATAATCATTTGCAGAGAGGGCGCCTTCCGATTGAATTTAAAATTTTTTAGTCATCATCTGAAAGGTATAAGAATGAAATGGGATCACTCTATTCCGGAAGTAAAGCCTTATCACAGCGAGGAATTGGAGAGATTGCTGGGGCCTGTGAGGAAACCTGACGATCCATTGAATCAGCAGCACTACAACATTGCAGCCTCTTTACAAAAAGCAACGGAAGAGACTGTTTTTTATTTATTGGAAGCTCTTTATAAAAAATGCTCCTGTAACTCATTGGTTGTAACGGGAGGAGTTGCTTTAAATTCGGTTTTAAACGGAAAAATCACTAACCAAACGCCTTTCAAAGAACTATTCATTTCGCCCGGACCGGGAGATAACGGACTCGCTTACGGAGCTGCTTATTACGTTTGGCATAAGATTCTTAAAAAAACGGAACGTTATCCAATCAACCATGCATATTGGGGGAATGAGTACTCTGAAGACGATTTCCTGGAAGAAATAGGAAAGTTCAAAATAACTAAATATAAGTATTACAATGATCATGATTTGCCGCTTACTGTTGCAACGGATATAAGTAACGGGGCGATCATCGGATGGTTTCAGGGAAGGGAAGAATTCGGACCGCGAGCCCTTGGCAATCGTTCTTTGCTGGCGGACCCCCGGAGGGCGGATATTAGAGGATTGATAAATACCAAAATTAAGGGGCGTGAGAGTTTCAGACCTTTTGCTCCGGCTATTCTTGAAGAATATACAGATGAATATTTCGATTTTCCCGTTCATTCGCCATTTATGGAAAAAGTACTTCCCGTTACAGAATCTGCGATTAACAAAATCCCCGGAGTGATTCACAGCGATCATACAGCCCGCCCTCAAACCGTATCTAAATCCGTCAATCTTCCTTTTTGGAAATTAATCGATACATTCAGAGTCATTACAGGCGTGCCGTTACTGTTAAATACGTCATTAAATGAAAACGAACCCATCGTACACTCTCCATTTGACGCCATTCAGTTTTTTTTGAGGACCGAAATGGATGGCCTGGTTTTGGGGAATTATTATTTAAAAAAATAATGAAAATTATTTTCATTAATCAATATTATTGGCCTGATGAATCGGGTACGGCGCAAATACTGACTGATTTGGCGGAGTCACTGGCAGGGAAGGGCGCGAAGATCGAGATTTTTACAAGCAAGTATAGTTATGTGAACAGGAGATACCGTTTTATAAAAAAAGAGGAGCGTAACAAAGTAAGGATTTATAGACTTTTCTCTACTCGTTTAAAGCATTTCGGTATTATAGGGCGCTTAATTGACGGCGTTGTTTTCTCCATTATGTCCTTATTGAGGCTTTTGGTAAGAGCCAACGACAGTTATATTCTTGTGCCAATGATGGATCCTCCTATGTTAGGAATTGTTTTTGATTTGTTGAAACTTAAAAAAAGAATTCCAATAATCTATTGGTGTCAGGATATTTATCCTGAAATTTTTTTGGCCTCTGTGAAACACCAAAAAACTCCTTGGATAGAGAATCTTTTGATAAAGGCTCGCAATCATGTATGGAATCAATCGAATGCAGTTGTCGTGTTAAGCACGGATATGAAAAAGTATTTTAAAGAAAAGTGTAAAATGGATTGTAACGTAGTTGAAATATCCAATTGGGCTGATGGACGAAGAGTTTATTCTGTAGAAGAAGAGATGAATCCTTTAAAGAATGCCTGGGAAATTGACGATGAGTTCATCGTCGGTTATTCCGGTAATCTTGGCAGGGTTCACGATTATAAGACAATTTTAGAAGCGGCTGAGATTCTAAGCGGTCACCTGGGAATACGTTTTTTACTTTCAGGAAACGGCTGGGGCATGCAGAGATTTAAGCGGGAAATCCCTCAAAATTTAAAGAGATTGTTTATTTTTAAATCTTATCAACCCCGCGATGAACTTAAAAATGTATTATCTCTGTCTCATATACATTGGGTTTCATTAAAACCGGAGTTTAATGACTTTTTGTTTCCCAGTAAATTTTACAGTATCATTGCAGTTGGCAGACCTGTCTTACTTATAGGAGACGATAAAACAGAAATTGCAAGAATCGTTGCGGAGAATGAAATAGGTTTTGTCATCTCAAATGGTGATTATAAGATGCTTGGTGAAAAAATATTGTTTTTAAAAAAATACCGGGATATAAGAATTGAGATGGGAAAAAGGGCGCGTACATTATTTGAAAAAAAATATGATTTATCTGTAGCGCTGCACCATTGGGAAGAGTTGCTGGACGATTTGCACTCGGATAACTTTGGGTGAATAAAGGGGGGGACAACCGGTATTAGAGTGAGATCGGATAGACTTTTATGTCAGCATATAAAATTACTTATCACTGTCATTAATTTCAGCTTGAGGTTTTACAGTTAGGAGCTTTTCGCAGGAATGAAGCTATAAGAGACTTAATACTACTGCTGATGGAAAGGGTCGGATCTAAGCTTGACATACAAAGGCTCTCAAAAGAGACAGGCTTATCCAGACCTACTCTGAGTAACTATATCGCCTTTCTTGAGGGAACTTTTTTTATTGCAACGATTAAACCTTTTAGCGTAGGAAGGGGCACGGAGATAAGAAAGGCCCCCAAACTCTATTTCTGTGACAGCGGTCTCGCTAATCATTTTTCTAAACTCAATGGAAGTGTGATTTTCGAAAACTCCGTTTTCCAAAACCTGAGGCTTAAGGGCGCCTTGAATTATTATCAAAGAAAAAATGGCAGAGAGATCGATTTTATTTTAGATAAAAGTGAAGCCTATGAGGTTAAAGTCAGGCCAACGGAAGGGGATTTGAGAAAATTAACGACACTGGGAGAGGATTTATCGCTGAATAGTGTCAGAATCGTATCGAAAGATTATACTGAACTGAAAAATGCAATATACGGATTTCTTTTATGATTTAATTCATTGACAAGACAAACCTTCAGAACACCTGACTCCAAACTTCTAATTCTACTTTGTCACATTAATCAAAAAACAACGTTTATCAATATAAGGACAGGCGTCCCGCCTCTCCTCCGATCTGTAATTGCTAAAATTGTCTGTTTGAGGTGATTAACTGATTCGAGAAATTGTCATATTCATCTATAACGATGTACAGTTTAGGCAGGTTAAAGTCATTAATCATCATCATTATATCATTAAGGTTTAGAGGGGCGTCTTTTTCCAAGTCGATCTCAATCTTATCAATAAAGTATTTACTGTATCTTCTGGTTATGCTTCTAAGGCCCAAGTTGCATATATAATTAAATCGATATCTTATATCCTCTAATACTCTCCGACGGATCGATAACGGAAAAATCCAGCGACAGCACTATATAGCTGTTATGTCCCTGTGTCGGATTTTTCCCTATGTTGGTTTGGCCAAAGAGTTCTTCAAAACTCTCTGTTTCATTAATATCATAGTAATATAAGAGGGTAGTGCACATAAGGGATTTCCCGAATCTTCTGGGTCTCAGAAAGATGGGACTCCTGTATGCTTCCAAAGACGGATATATTCCGTTTTGTCCACATAATAACCGTTTTTCTTTAATCAGATTTTTATAATTGGCTTCGCCGCATATGACTCGTCTCTTTGTTTTACGATTCATTTAATTCTCCTGAATAAGTCATGATTTATTAATATATGTCTATCTTAAGTCAAGTTTATCTGTTTATAGCCAGCGAGAATCGCTGCTATTATACTTTACTTGTTGCTCTCTTTTCCCGAGTCAGTGTAAACTATCTCTGCAATAATTTTTAAAATCCTCTGGTGAGTGTCTTGGGCAACAAAATTTTTTGTTTTATCTGTACCATTGCCCTTTTGCAGGGTATATTTTTAACGGATGCAGGTTCTGTGACGATAGAAGATGTAATTAAAGAAAAAGGAGAGCGACGACGCCCGCTTCTCTCGTCTCTTTTTAAACAAAGGATATCTTTCTACCCTCCGAAAAGACTTACTCTGATAGCAATCAAAGAAACAAAACGCCTTGAATTGTGGAGCCCCGACAACAGTGGGGAATGGCGTTTTATTATAGATTATCCCATATACGGACTTAGCGGCGGAATCGGGCCAAAACTTAAACAAGGTGACCTTCAGACACCTGAAGGTATATACAATGTTGTGGAATTAAACCCGAACAGCTCATTTCATCTCTCAATGAAACTGAACTACCCTAATGAATTCGATGTCGAGATGGCCCGACTGGACGGCAGGGAAGACCTTGGAGGCGATATTTACATACACGGTGATACGCAATCGAAGGGATGTCTGGCAATAGGTGATTTGTCGATCGAAGAACTCTTTATTCTTATTTATGATGTACGTCCCGATCACGTAGAAGTGCTTATAACTCCCCTTGATTTCAGAATTGCCTCTCACCTTACAAAAGAGCTCGATGTGT
The DNA here is from genome assembly GCA_029001845.1 of Candidatus Magnetocorallium paracelense. Classification (GTDB taxonomy): domain Bacteria; phylum Nitrospirota; class Thermodesulfovibrionia; order Thermodesulfovibrionales; family Magnetobacteriaceae; genus Magnetocorallium; species Magnetocorallium paracelense. The sequence continues at coordinate 16,601 of JAREWP010000074.1, forward strand.
TGCCGCTCTGGACAGCTAAACTTTATAAAAAATTAACTGAAGAGCTGAATATATACAGACAGAATCCGTTCCGTCTCGGTAAACTGAAATAAATCCCGTGCGTTTTCCCTCCTCCTTTCTTCCATATTACATACATTTTATGTTACCTTATACATTCATCTTTTTAAACACCGGACTCAAGTTAATGTCCTATAGAAATATTCTTACACTTTTTTTCACTTTAACGATTATACTCTCTTTCAGTTCCTCTGTATACGCTGAAAAGATACTTATAATTCAAACCATACCGACAATGCCTTACAAGAGGGCGCTTAAGGGGTTCAGGGAAAGCTGCAACTGTAATATTTTAAAAAAGGTTTTCCAGGTAAGAGCACATAAGAATCTGCAAAAGGATATTTACGAGCAGAAGCCGGACAGGCTTGTTGTGATGGGAACACCGGCTGTGCAAATGGTTAGCAATGCAATCGACGATCTGCCCATCCTGGCTATGATGGCGGATGATCTCGCCCCTGAAATTACCGCTCGCAGCAACATAGACCATGTTGTCGTCAATCTTCCTCCGGAAAAACAGGTTCTTGCTTTTCTCGAAGTAATTCCCGGTCTTCGTAAAATAGGCATACTATACACTGAAAAAGATTCCGGTCACATTGTCAGAAGTGCTCAACGTGCGCTTACAACGAAAGAAACCCGTCTTATCCCGAAAGTGCTGGCCAACGCCAATGAGCTCCCTTTAAAGATCAGGGACATCAGAGAAGAAATAGACGGACTTTGGGTCACTCCCGATTCGGCAAGCAAGGAGCCTTTGCTTGTGAAGCATATAATTCTCCATTCCATGCACTTTCACTTTCCTATCCTCAGTACCGGCTGGTTATACGCCGAAATAGGAGCAGCCGTTTCAGTAGATTTAGACCCTTATTATATTTCAGAGGAGGTCTCTTATATATTAAACGAAAAGCTTTTATCTGCAAAGAAAAAAGGCATCGAAAAAGAGGTGCCCCGCTCCTTTGTAATAGACGCCAAAAGGGCAAGAATATTTATAAATCAGACTGTAGTAAAAAACATCAATCTTAAAATCGCCGAAAAATACAAAGGCGCCAAATACTCCTCCCTCGATATCCGCAACCTGAAGTAACGATATCTCATAAGGCGCTTTGCTTAATCCCCGGAATTTTCCCAGCCTTCCACCCACTCATTCAAACCAGAAAACAGAATATTTCACCACAACTTTAGACAAACCTGCAAAACCATCTTATTGAAACAATGTTACCCTGACTCTTGGCAGAGAGGTTTTTGTTATTATATACCCAATGTCATTAACTTAAGGAGCAAAGCACCTTCCGCCTTAATCGGCTAAACTCGAAGGCTCCGCTTCTCTCCGCCTTCTCAGACATGACCCGCTTCTGTCGGAAGCAACTTTACCCCTTAAGTTAATGGTATTGATTATATACCCATATTATTATAATCAGAATAATTAATTAATCTAAAAACGGCAGTCAGCGATCAGCCTTCAGCTAAGGAAATTAATGACATTGCACTTAAAATAAACATCACCTTACGGGTGAGTTAAAATTAAGCTGTAAGCTGTTGTAATTAAAATGCTAACCACTGATGGCTGACTGCTAAATGCTTTTTATAGTTAATAGCTTTACCCGTTGAGAACTGAAAATATGGAGGGCTTTATGAGAAAACGATTTTTTGTAATTCTTTTTCCGGTTTTTATTACATATTTTTTTTTATTACTACATCCTGCCTCGGGCGATGAGAAAACATTAAAAATGTCGACAACAACCAGCACGCTGGCATCCGGTCTGTTAGATGTTTTACTGCCCGAACTGGAAAAAGATACAGGGATAAAAGTAAAGGTAATTGCCAAAGGAACGGGAGCTGCTATTCGCGATGGTATGGACGGCAACGTAGATATGATTTTTGTACACGCCAAAGACAGAGAAGAGGCTTTTATTAATGAAGGATACGGAACCAAGCGCTATGCAGTAATGCACAATGACTTTGTAATTCTCGGCCCCTCCGAGGACCCGGCGATGATTAAAGGTTCAAACGATGTCGTTGCATCTCTGAAAAAAATTGCCTCTGCAAAAGCTCTTTTCGTTTCCAGAGGAGATGACAGCGGTACTCATATAAAGGAACAGAGTCTGTGGGAAATGACAGGGTTTCCCCTGGAAATAAAAAAGACTGCTATCGTGAAAAAGAACAGAGAAAGGGAAGTTCGTTCCTTTTTTCCGGAAAACTCCGGAAGATGGTATCTCTCTATAGGGCAGGGTATGGGAAAGACACTGACTTTGGGCGATGAAAAGCAGGCTTATCTTATTTCCGACAGGGGTACCTATATCAAATACAAATTCGGCAGAGATATCCCCATTGATCTCGATGTGCTCTGCGAAGGGGACCCCTTACTGGAAAACCCCTATGCCGTCATTCCCGTTAACCCGGGAAAGCATCCCCATGTACGTTTCAAGCACGCAATGGTCGCTGTCAAGTGGTTGATTTCAAAAAAAGGACAATCACTTATTGATAGTTATAAGCTTTTTGGAAACCAATTATTCTACTCCGATGTATATCCTGAAAATAAGCCCATTAAGACCAGGTTTAAATAACCACAAAGCACACAGGGCGCGAAGAAAGAGAATTTCTTTAAAAACTCCATGCTCTTCGCGACCTTCGTGGTTAAAATTCTTCAAGTTCTTCCATCAATATAGGGAGCGGAATGGGGGAAAGGCATTACAAAAATAAATGCAGGTTTGGTCTCGAAGAAACCTGTGGGAGGTTCTCAAAAACAGCATTTAGTTTGTCGCCGGCTTCTTCCATGCTTTTTGATGCAGACATTTTTTTGAGTATCTCGTGGCCGAACTTAAAGTTGGCGCAATAATAGGGCAGGTATTTTTTAAAAAATTTTAAGGAAAAAAAATCGTTGTAGTATTCTGACAGTAGTTCAAGATAGCTTTTAGGGGCAGAATAAAAAATTGAATCATCTGGTTGAAATTGATTAGACCATTGTGCAAAAAGCCATGGCCGGGCAATGGCCATTCTTCCCACGGACAACCCGTTACATTTTGTCTGCTCAAACATGCGAAGGCCATCTTGGGCTTCAAAAAGATTGCCGTTGCCGAACACCGGGATGTCAACAGCATCCTGAACATCCTTGATGACTTCCCATTTCGGGGACCGGCTTCTTCTATCCGGCGCCACCCGTGGGTGGAAAGTCAGGGCATCGGCCCCGGCGTCTTCAAACCGTCTTGCCATATCTGCGGCATATTGCCGGTTATCCTCCCACCCGGTCCTGAATTTGACAAATAAGGGGATATCAACGGCCTGCCGGACAGTTGATACAATTTGGGAACATCGGAGCGGATCTTTTAGCAGGGCCGCACCTGCGCCCTTTTTACAGATAGCAGCCACCGAGCACCCGAAATTGAGATCCACACCAAAAAAACCTTCTTTTTCAATACGTTGCGCCGCCCTTGCCATGACATCAGGTTCGGATCCGAATATCTGGCAGACAAGATGGGGCAATTCTTCATTGCGCCACCTGAATACCAGGGAAACATCCCTGTTTTCATGGGGAAGGGCATTGGCAGAGCACATGCCGGTGAACAAGAGGCCAAAACCACCGTATTTACTGATCAGGTGACGTGTAGCAATATGCCCGAGACCAGCCATGGGGGCCAGGACAATGGCTGGGGAAATGGTTCTGGTTTTTATTTGAATAGTTCGATTCAGAAAGCCGGACAGTTTTTGGGGGTTCATTTTTCTTTGGAATCTGCCTGTCATGCGGTCACCAAACACGGTGTAAGGCGCAGAACATAAAGTCAGAGCACCTGATCTCATGACTGTCCCATATTAAGGATAGATATGCCTTATCCCGTCGATATCGTCCTGCTCTAAGGTCCTTTTTTTAGTTTCACCGGGGGCGACATACCCGTACATCGTCTTTTCACTATCTCCTGATTCGTAGAGGTCACCCAGGGCCAGGGAATGGCCCAATTCATGTGTGATAACACTCTGAAGATCGAATTTACCCGGTTCTCCTGTAATGGACCATTTATGATAGGAGTTAAATTCGATATCACTGTCTATTATTTGCCCTGTAGATGTGTAATACCAGATATAGTTTACGGCTAAAGTTTCACCGGCCCCTGCATTACGATGATTGATTACATGTATGTCATCGTATTGGTTTATGCTTGTCGTTGTCGTGGTTAGTCTTTTTTGTACTCATACTTACTGTACCTCCTTAAGAAATAATGTAACTACTTAGGTGTATAGACTGAAGGCTGAAGACTATTAGGTAAAACATGCGTTATCGATAAAAATCTTAGTTTTTTATTGGCTGACACTCCCAAACCATCAGATTTTTTACTTCAGCCTTCAGCCTTCAGTCTTCAGCCTAAGTGCTTTAGTCGTTACAAAATAAGTTAAATTCAACAAGATGAATCGCTAAAGATTATTTATATCAGATACTTAACATAAAAAACAAGACCTGTCGTAAAATACATGAAACACTTTCTGTATATCGTTACAATATAGACAGGATTTAAAATACCTGTTAAACAGAGCAACCAGACCAGCTCCTTTATGACTCTTTTTAACGCTGAAGAACAGCATAAATTCAGTGGGAAAAAGTATTTGCACGCTGTATACAAAGAAATCGGTTATATGTTCGTAAAGCCATTGAACGTGGTCTGGCAGATAATAACTCTGGCAGAACCAAAGATGTTAAGGAAGTTCGAAAAAAATATGCTCTTTCTGAATGAAAGTACACTGGACAGATACGGCAGAGGAACAACTTGACGCAATTTATGACTATATTGCAAAAGATTCAGGGGTGAAGAACCTTCCGACGGAAGCGGGTTATGTTTGAGAAAGCGCAGCGAAAGGGAGCCTTCGAGTTTAGCCGGTGAAGACGGAAGGTGCTTTGCCCCTTAAGTTAATGACATTGTATTTACAATATTACTTCATTATAGGTTACAATAGATATACATAACTACTCAGGCAGACAGACTGAAGGCTGAGGACTATCAGGTAAGAACAAAAGTATCAACAAAATATTATGCTTTATAATTGGCCGGGGAGCCGAAAAAATTCATGATTTGCTTCAGTATAAACACTAAAACAATTACAGATAAACTAAAAAACGATGAATGAAAATAAACGAAGCATGACAATAGTTATCGCCAAAAAATCGAGTTACGATTACCGGAAGCTTAAAGAGGATGTATATGAAATACTCGAAAGACTCGACGGGGGTGTTATATACAGGGGAGTCCAGGTGCTCATTAAGCCGAATCTCCTTGCATCGGCAAAACCTGAGAAGGCTGTTACGACTCACCCTTTGCTGGTAAAGGCAGTTACCGAATATGTGCTTGAAAAGGGCGGGTGTCCGACTGTTTCCGACAGCCCTCCTTTGGGAAGATTCAGGAAAATAGTAAAAGAGACCGGTTTGGAGGAAGCACTGAAAGGAATGGCGGTCACTGTAAAAGAATTTGAGTTTCCTGTTGCAATATCTTCAAATTACGGCTTTAGTAACATTGAGCTCTCGAAAGAGGCAGTCGAAGCGGAAGTCATAATCAATCTTCCAAAACTAAAAACACACTCTCAAATGGGATTGACTCTGGCTGTAAAGAATCTGTTCGGAACGATAGTGGGAACGGAAAAAGCAGCCTGGCATTACAAGATCGGAGAAAACAAGGGCAGCTTCGCCGAACTGCTGGTGGCGATATATAAAAAACTTTCTCCACCTATAAATATAATCGACGGTATTCTGGCTATGGAGGGTAACGGGCCGGGTTCCGGTGGAACTCCCAAGTATATGGGAGCGTTGATCGGCAGCGACAATGCTGTCTCTCTTGACAGGTATGTATGTGAGACGATAGGTATAGCACCTTTTTCCCTGGCAACGAATAAAGCCGCGCAGAAGCTGGGCCTGACAGAAGAGTACCAGGTTATCGGCGAAGTCGGTAAAGTCAGAGACTTTAAAATGCCTCGGACATCGTCTCTTCTTTTTGGTCCTGAATTCGCAAGAAAATTCCTGAGACACACGCTTACGAGCAGACCTTCGTCGGAAAAGGATTTATGCAGACTTTGCAACGAATGTATCAAAATATGTCCTGCCGGCGCCATTGAAATGAAAAAAAGAACTCTTGATTTCGATTATGATCAATGCATAAGATGCTATTGTTGCCTGGAAGTGTGCCCGCACAGCGCCATTAATATCTATACCCCTCTCCCAGGTAAAATACTTAAGAAGGTTTTTCCACAACAATAAAATGAGAACTCTTGCAAGACATATAAATATATTAAATCTCATCTTAACGATTTCTCTCGTGCTTTTTGCTTATTATGTTTATGGCGAATACACAGAGGAGACATTTCTTGAAATGTCTGAAAACAATAAAAAAACAGTCTCTGAGAATAATGATGCTTCATTGGCTCTGAAAGGCCTCAATAATACGTTGCAGCCAAGGGAGGATTACAATGTAATTACCGATTTGAATCTTTTTCATCCGGAAAGAAAATTTATTAAAGAAGAGGAGAGTGTAGATTTAAAACTTAAAGACAGTAACGATTTCGTACTTTACGGTACTATGCTGACAGATGAGGGAGGTATTGCATATATCGAAGAAAAGAGGTCAGGCAAGAAAAAGAAGGACGGGGAATCGGAGAAAAAGACTGTAAGAACAGGAGACGAGATCAATGGATACATTGTTAAGTCAATCACTTTGGAGGAGGTAGAGCTCCGGAGAGACGACGTTATCGTTATAGTTAGTGTGAATGACCCGACAAAGGAACGAAAAAAACTTCCCAAAAAGAAACCGGCCTCCAACAAAAAATCTTCCGCCAAAAACGAACATAAAAACAAGAGAAAGAGTAAAGATAAGAAAAAGCAGCCCTCTATGCAGGACATTTTTAAAAAAGCGAAGCAGTCCAGGACATCGGAGAATCCTTAACTGCCTTCTAAAAAACGTTTGGCCATACCCTTGATATTATCTGGGACATCCTTAAGTAATATCAATTTCTCAAGGTAAAACCTGGTGCTTTCAATATTCCCGCCTATCAAGTTCGCCCTTCCCCTGGCCATAAGATACAGATATTCAGGCACGTGGAATGTCCGGGCTTTATCGTAAAACTTTTCGGATTCTTCTTTTTTTCCCTGCGCAGTAAGGAGATTTCCCATAACCAAATAAGGCTGGTAAAAGGGAGGCGACTTTTGTAAAGCCTTTGAGGCGTATTTCAGGGCGTTAGTGAAATCCTTTTTAAGCATCATAATATCAGCCATATCGGAAAGAGCCAAAGGATTATCAGGGGCCAGAGAAAGGGCTGTATTGAGATAACGAAGCGCAGAATCATGATCTTTCCGGCCCATCATTACCTGAGCCATACCAATATATGAATTCGGAAAGGAGGGATCCGATTTTATTCCCAGTTCATACCATTGTATTGCATTGTTAATATCTCCCTTTCGCCTGTAAGCGTTACCGGTGAGTACAGATATAATTGTTCTGTCAATACCTTCAGTCTTATCGGTAACTTCCCCGTAATACATCAGAGCGCTGTCAAAGTCGTTTTCAAGGGCTGAACGAAACCCTTTGAGCATATTGATTTTGTATGACGAAAGCAGTGTACTTTCAAGCATATTGATTATTTTCTCAACCCCCTCCATGTTGCGGCTGAAGAGATAGATCATTCCCAGGCTGTAAGCCTGTTCGTTAAAAAAAACCGCTCTCCCCTCTTTGTAGCTCTTCTTTACTCCCATATTGAAATATCTCTCGGCCTTCTCAAAATCGTTCTCTTTTAAATAGGCATTGCCAAGGGACATCATTGCCCTTATATTTTCGGAACCCTTATTCAGGGTGTCTTCCCACAAGACAACAGAGTTTTCCCAAACACGATTTCTCTTATAAGTAGCAAAACCAAGAAGAAGGGATACAATAACAATAACGGTAAAGCTCTTTTTTACGGGAAATGCCTTGTCATCATCTCCTTCACCATATTTTTCGGTTAAAAGAATCCATAGCTCAGTTATCACACCTGCTGTGAACCCTGCCATGGGCAGGTAATTTCTATGCTCAAAATAGAGATCGGAACCAACAGCGATAAAGCTTTCAAGAGACAGAGCAATGAAATACCAAAGTATGCCGAAACTCAGAAAGGGGTGCTTCTTTGCCTTTATGATGGCGAAAAAGAGTAAAGAGAGAATCAGTATAAGGGAGAACAGAGTTGTCATCGGCTCTGCAAGTCCCTTTGATAAAGGATATCCCCAATGGTCGAATACAAACCTGCCGGGCAGCGGCATAAGTATAAGCGAGATATATTCGCTTATTACCCTGAATTCAGTGAGTATATGTTCCAAAGGAGTCCAGTAAACGTCCACGGCAGTCCACCCCTTTTGAGGGATCGGGCGATCATAATGCAGTAATATCGCAGCCATATCCATAATATGGTCTTTTAGGCGGAGATAAAAAAAAGCAGGTATTATGCCGCAAAGGGCAATAATAAAAATGATTCTGAAATTTTTAATAAACCTTTTTATTTCAAAGGAGGATATAAAGAAGTAGTCATAAAGGGCTAAAAGCGGAATAGCCATTATGGCGTTCTCTTTAGAGAAGATTCCCAGCATTATCGATACCAGACTGAAAAGTGTAAATACAACGTGCAGGACTTTCCCCTCGGTCCTGCTGCTTACGGCATAAAACAGTAGTCCCAGCAAGACAAACATAGCGGCCAGTGAAGCCATTCTCTGAACTATATAGGAGACGGCATTTATGTTAATCGGATGGAGTGCAAAAAATGCGGCTGACAAAAATGCGGCGCCTGCGATAGATTCTTTGTTTTTCCGCCCGTATCCCCTCCTGAGAAGAGTAATGCGAACAAGCGTAAAGAGCAGTATAGAGTTTATCAGATGTATCAGTATATTAATGATTCTATAGTTGGCGGGATCGAATCTGGAGATAGAGTGATTCCAAAGAAATGTGAGATATGCAACCTTTCTGTAGCCGAAAATATCGGAAATGTCTGTAAGTCCGACCGGCCTGTTGGCCACGACATCGTCAAGCGCCCAGGTTCCGTTAAGCGACACAAAATAGGCGGCAAAAACCGATAATGAGAGAAAAAGAATAACAAAAACCGTGATCCCGGCATTGCTGTTTGCAGTTCCCTGAAGAGCTTCCTCTTTCTCAGCTCTCTCTCGCCCTTTTTTTCTTTTTGCTTTACCCATTGTATTTCTAATTTGTTATAATGATTCTTTGCCAATCGATCATTGCACTATTTTATCATTTTTAATATTATGATTTCCCGATTGACAAGTTTGCACCTCCTTACATTTTTACCGATCAAGGCGCTCCTCTGTGGATAAAGAAAAAAAAGAGCGAAAAAGAGGTAAAATCGTCTTTTTTTGCCAAAAAGTTAATTATTTTGTTGACAAATCGATATTATTCATGTAATTTAATATAGACATACTCTTTAAATTCCATCGGTCGTTGTCACCGGACTTTTTTTCTTGCTAACAATGCTTTTATTATAATCCGCTTAATTGAATTATAATTTACCCGCTTTGTATAAAATTTAAGTATCTGTTCACAGGGATTGACAGTCAAATTTTGACCACAAATTTCTGACCTTTGTAAAAATTTACGGACTGGTTTATTTTAAATTCTTGCCTGTAAGAGCAAGCCGGTATGAATCTCGGTTAACCCATAGTTCTAACCCTGATTTTATTCCCATAGCCGATTATAACTGCTATTACAATGACATTAACTTAAGGGGTGAAGCACCTTCCGACGGAAGCGGGTCATGTTTGAGAAGGCGGAGAGAAGCGGAACCTTCGAGTTTAGCCGCTGAAGGCGGATGGTGCTTTGCTCCTTAAGTTAATGACAGTAACTGCTATTAGTTAAATTCCAAGTAGGTACAACATCCTCGAAGACATCTTCTTGAAAAGGAGCAATTATCAATGAGTAACATAGCGATTTCCGAGTTACAGGAAAAAAATATTGAAGAACTGACCAATCTCGCGCAATCCCTCACTGTGGCAGGTGCGTCAAGTATGCGAAAGCAGGAACTCATATTCGCCATTCTTCAGGCACAGGCCGAAAAAACAGGAAACCTTTTCGCTGAAGGTGTATTGGAAATTCTGCCTGACGGTTTTGGTTTTCTGAGGTCACCGGATTATAGTTATCTCCCGGGGCCTGACGATATATATGTATCGCCTTCTCAAATAAGGCGTTTCAACCTGAGAACAGGAGAACTTGTCTCCGGTCAGGTGAGACCTCCAAAAGAAAATGAAAGATACTTCGCTCTTTTAAAGGTCGAAGCAATTAATCATGATCCGCCTGAGGATAACGTCACAAGACCGCTTTTTGACAATCTTATTCCATATTACCCTACCGAGAGGATCGTACTGGAGTATGAAGCCTCCGATTACTCTACAAGAGTCATGGAGTTGATTACGCCTACAGGCCAGGGACAAAGGGGTCTTATCGTGGCGGCCCCCAGGACGGGAAAGACGATTTTGCTTCAGTCCATAGCAAAAGCCACAAAAAAGAACCATAAAGAGATACATCTAATTATATTATTGATTGATGAAAGGCCCGAAGAAGTCACTGACTGGAAAAGACAGGTGAACAAAGCGGAAATAATCAGTTCTACCTTTGACGAACCCCCTCACAGGCACTGTCAGGTAGCGGAAATGGTAATGAACAGGGCGAAACGACTGGTTGAGTGCAAAAAAAATGTAGTGATTCTGCTGGACAGCATAACAAGGCTTGCCAGGGCCTATAATGCAGTAATACCGGCCAGCGGGAAGGTGCTGTCAGGCGGTCTCGATGCAAATGCGCTTCAAAAGCCGAAGCGTTTTTTCGGTACGGCAAGAAACATCGAAAAAGGCGGAAGTCTTACGATAATAGCAACGGCTTTGGTAGATACCGGCAGCAGAATGGACGATGTTATATTTGAGGAATTCAAGGGAACAGGTAATATGGAACTTCATCTTGACAGAAAGCTCGTAAGTAAGAGAATCTTCCCAAGTATAGATATAAATGCATCCGGCACAAGGAAAGAGGAACTCCTTGTCAGTAAAGACGTTCTTAATAAGATGTGGGTATTGAGAAAGGTCTTAAATCCTCTGAGCAGTCTGGAGAGCATGGAATTTCTTTTGGATAAATTAAAGAACACGAAGACAAATAAAGATTTTTTGGAAATGATGAATAAGTAGATTATAATATCAGTAATCGATTATCTGTCATCTGAGGCGATTTCTTTTTTGTGTAAATTCAATTTTTTATAAGCCAGGGGGTAAAATGAAACGTCGTGATTTTTTTAAAGCATCGGCAATTGCTGCCGCCGGGATAGCCGTTAATACGTCCGGAGTCGATGCAGATACAGGAAAAACTGTTGTTAAAAGTTACAGAGAGTTGGGAAAGACCGGCCTTAAAATGAGCGATATTTCTTTCGGTTGCGGCCGTTTGCCCTCATCTTCTCTTGTCCTCCGTGCAATAGACAGAGGGATAAACTACTTTGATACAGCCCCGGATTACGGCAAGAGCGAAGAGAATATTGGCGGGGCGATGAATAAGATTCAAAGAGAAAAGATAATTATTGCCTCGAAATTCTGCACCTTTAAACCTTATCCCGGTCATTTACCATTGGGCAGTAAAAAAAACGAATATATAGCTTCCGTCGAAGGAAGTCTTTCCAGGTTGAAAACCGACTATCTCGATATTGTTTTTGTTCACGCCATAGGAGAGTCTCACAAGGATGTTAAAGAGGCGGAAAAACGACTTCTCGATAATGAAATGCTCTCTGCTTTCGAAACGTTAAAAAAAACCGGAAAAGTACGTTTTCTTGCAGTTTCGTCGCACGGTCCCAACAATATGGAGCACCTCCTTCTCAAAGCCGTTAACTCAGGATATTACGATCTGATCATGCCTGCCTTTAATTTCATGAAGTTTCCAAATGTTCCTCAGGTAATAAAAGAAGCAAAGGAGAAAAATGTCGGTGTTGTGGCAATGAAGACTCTGGCCGGAGCAAAGGAGATGGATTTGGACTTAAAGGGAAAGGCCTTTGAACCTTCTGTCTTTAAATGGGTTTTAAAGCACAGTGAAATTAGCGGGCTGGTAATAACTATTAAAACAGTTTCCGACCTTGATCTTTTTTTACAGGCCTCCGGTCAACCCTTTACGGCAGAGGATCGTAAGGTTCTTGACCTCTATGCTGCGAAATATGGTAAAGAATACTGCCGTACCGGGTGCAGCGATTGTGAGCCTTTATGCCCTAATGGTGTGGATATTGCGTCCATTATGAGATATCATATGTATTTCAAGGACTACGGCGCTGAAAAACGGGCTATGACTGCCTATAGGACAGTTAAAAACAATGCCGAAGGGTGCGCGGCCTGCAAGACAAAACGATGCATGGACGCCTGTACTTACGGCCTGCCTGTGAGGGAGATGTTAATAGAATCCCATGAAAACCTTTCCTCTTCTATCTAATGGGCATGACATCTGTTCCCCGTTTTTTACTTCTGGTTTTACCTCTTATCGTTGGAGCCGTTCTCTATATCGAGGGTCAGAACTACGATCCCGGACTATTGATTTTGACTGACAATACAGGTCAGGCCGGAGTTATTCTCCCCAAGTCGCTCGGAGATTTCAGGTTGACCGGAGAGGTCAGAATCTTTACAAAGGAAAATCTCTATGAATATATTAACGGCCATGCCGAATTTTTTATAGGCGCCGGCTTTGAAGGTCTCTCCCTCTTCGATTATTATCTGTCAGGTAATAACTCCGATCAACCCGATGTCGTTGTTGAAGTTTACAATATGGGAAAGAACATTCAGGCATTTGGTGTTCTTTCCGACGAGCTTGGCGGAGAGGTTTCTTATCTTGAAAACGGAAGTCCCGGACGTGAAAACGACAATGGTGCGATATTTTCCAGAGGCAAATATTACATAAAATTAACTGCCTTTTCCAGGGAGCTTCCTCTAAAAAACCTTACAGACGCAATAGCTGAATTTATACCGGAAGGCGCCTCTTTGATTTCTCCTTTTTCCGTATTTACAGTTCCCGGCGAAGTGGTAAACAGACGGTTTATAAAGGAGGGCTACAGAGGATTGGATTTTTTCAATAATGTTCATGAGCTTGAATATCTGCTGGGAAATAAAAAATTTTTTCTGTCTATTGTAACAGATACGTCCGAAGGCATAGAGGACCTTAAAAAAAAATTTTTCGTTTTTTTTGAAAATGACGGTATCGAATATAACAGGATGACGACAAAGGATAAAACTCTTTCGATCTTCAAAATATCCGATCCCTATGAGGGCGATTGGTATATAGCGGTCGGTGAGGAGAGGTTAGCAGGCATTTTCGGGGATGTCGATAGTGGATTGATTGGGGATTTGCGATTGACGATTGACGATTGACGATTGACGATTGACGATTTAGGGATTTAGGGATTTAGGGATTTAGGGATTTGGGAGGTTGATTGGATAGATTGTCAGCGCCTGTTTCCGCTTTGAAATTATCTGACTTTTTGTTGTCATTTTTTAACTTGGTGTGCTATTCTTTTTAGGGTGATATCAATGAACAGTGACGTACGATATAGAGCATATTTCGAATGTATCAACGATGAATGCAGAGAGGTGCATGAACTGGATGAGATTGTGTACAAATGCGGGGCCTGTGGTTCATTACTCCAGGTTACACACGATCCGGATCAACTTAAAAGCAAATCTCCCGGTGAATGGAAAGAGCTTTTCGCAACACGATGGATGAGAAACGACTGGCCCTACGGATCGGGTGTGTGGGGTAAGAAAGAGTGGGTTCTTCCTGATATTGAAAACGAAAATGTCGTGTCCCTTTATGAAGGCGGCACAAATCTTCTATGGGCGGAACGGTTCGCCAAGTCCATAGGTATTTCCGATCTATGGGTCAAACAATGCGGTAATATGCATACCGGTTCATTTAAGGATCTGGGAATGACAGTTCTCGTATCTCAAGTCAACAATATGATATCCAAGGGGCGGAAAATTCAGGCTGTTGCATGTGCGTCTACAGGAGATACGTCGGCCTCTCTTGCTTCTTATTGTGCAACGGCGGGAATTCAGTCGATCGTCTTTCTGCCTAATAACAAGGTATCTACCGCTCAGTTGATACAGCCAATATCCAACGGCGCCCTTGTATTATCCCTTGACACCGATTTTGACGGCTGCATGGAGATTGTAAAAGAAGTTTGTAAAGACAACAATATCTATCTCGCCAATTCCATGAATTCCCTGAGAATCGAGGGACAAAAGACAATCGCAGTGGAGCTTGTACAGCAATTCGACTGGGAGGTGCCCGAGTGGGTGATTATCCCCGGCGGGAACCTTGGTAATGTTTCGGCTCTTGGAAAGGGTTTTGAGATGATGTTTGAACTCGGGCTTATTAATCGTATGCCCAGGATTGTTCTTGCCCAGGCGGAAAACGCAAATCCCCTTTACCGCTCTTATTTAAAGGATTTTAAAGAGTTTGAACCTGTACATGCTGAAAAGACATACGCTTCGGCCATTCAGATCGGTAACCCTGTCAGCGTGGAAAAAGCAATTCGGACAATGAAAAAGTTTAACGGTATTGTTGAACATGCAACCGAGGATGAGCTTTCCAATGCCGCGGCAAGAGCGGATATGACCGGTATGTATAATTGTCCTCACACAGGAGTGGCCCTGGCTGTTTTAATCAAACTTGTAGAACGTAAGGAAATCAAAAAAAATGAGAGAGTTATTCTTATCTCCACTGCGCATGGGTTAAAATTTACGGAGTTCAAAATCAGTTATCATGAAAACCGCATGGAAGGGGTCGATCCCAGGTACAGAAATCAGCCCGTTGAATTGGCGCCTGACGTCGATGATGTTAAACGAGCCATACATGATCGGTTAAAAGCAGGAATAAACGCCGGCCCATCGTTTTTATAAAATTATGTCGGGTCCAAACGAACATCGTACTTCTTAATTCACTGTCATTAACTTATCCTAACAGCAGTCAGCTATCAGCCTTCAGCAAAAGAAAGTGTTAATCTTATGCCAATAATAAGCTTCACCTTACAGGTGAATGTATTTAGAACCGTGAGTGTTGCAATTTAAAAGCTGACAGATGATGGCTGCAGCTAAATGCTTTTTTGTTCTGTACGTTACCTTACACCTGAAATGTAGACCTCACTTGTCATGTAACAAAGATATCCTTCAGTCTTCTGTTTGCATGAAGCAGTCTTTTAGCCGTTGTTTTGGCAATGGCGTAAATCAGCGCCGGTCTTGCTCTGGAGAGCCCTTCCAGTTCTTCTCCGTGAATTGCCTGCGTCACACATTTCTGTGAGGCTACGACAGTGGCGGTGCGGGTGCTTTCAGTTAAAAAACTTATTTCCCCGAATATTTCACCTTCTCGGATTTCACCGACTTCGGCGTTTTCACTAAAAACGGTTGCCCGACCTTCTATCATTTCAAACAAAAAGTGAGGGGTGTCGCCCTCTTTAACAATGACGTCGCCCTTTGAGTATTGCCTTATATCCACGGTGGTTCGCACATCGTCACCAATAAAAGAAGAGCAGAGATCAAGCATTATTTGGTGAAAGAGAGAGTTATATTCCAGCCATAAATCCAAGAGAGTATCGTTTTGTTTTAAATATCCGATGAAATCCGTACTTGTGAATATTAAAGCAGAAATCGAGAACTCAGACGAAATTATCTCATCTGAGTGTTTTCCTTTTTCCGGAGTGATAATGAAATCGTTATTTGAATAAAAACGAACCAACTTTTTGTTAAGCGAACATTTGAGCATACCATCAACAATGTAGATAATCGATGAAGGATATTCTGCAGCGATGTTAACATTGCCTTCAATCTTTATGCTCCGGGGCAGATGTTCCAACTTTCCGATTATTTGACGGCTTATATTTTTAGATTTTTCGTAATCCTCCAATGTCCGTGGTTGTAAATCCGATATGCTCAACATAATACTTTACCTCAGGAAGTATAATTTTGTAATATCTCTGTCAATGATATTGATATCTCTATAACACACAAATCGATTTCATCTCAAGTACGGGGAGTAAGAGCCTATATGTTAAACGAAGTTGCACATAGAAAGCAAAAACGAGAACTGGAGATTACATTAATTATCGACTCCCTCTATCCTGTGATTTCTCTTTTAACCTCTGAAAATCGAAAACTTAAGATATTGGAATTCGGCAGCGGTAAGGGGCATCAAATTCCATACTTAAAAAAGCTCGGACAAGTTACGGCCTCCGACCTGTTCATCTCTCATGAGATAAAGGAGATCGATGGCATAACGTTCAGAGAATGCAGTATTACAAACACTCCCTTTCAAGCAAACGAGTTCGATCTGATCTTCTCCAACCATGTCATTGAACATCTTGAAGAGCCGGGCGCAGCTTTTAACGAGTTGCAGCGCATCGGTCAGAGAGATTGTATTTACGCCTTTTCCGTACCAACCAATATATGGCTTCTTTTGTCTCTCTTTGCCCAGTATTACTCAAAAGTGCGTGAGGGAGTCAGGTTCTTGTCAAAAAAAGGATTTCATAAAGCGTCTCCCCATGTTACGCCTGTAAAACATACAGACTCCCCTGTTCGGGTCGAAGGAAAAAACAATAAAGAGAGCGGGAAGTTTCAATGGCTAAAACATCTCCTGCCAAAGGGACACGGAGTAAAAAACAACTTTGCCGAATGCTATCATTTTTTTCGTCTCTCCCAGTGGAAGCGACTTTTTTCGGATAGCGGTTTTAAAGTTATAAACGTTGTCCCTCTGTTATTATACGGCCCTTCCGAGTTTCCGGTTATCCCTACGATCAGACCGATTTCCGGATTGAATATGGCGTCCAGTGTCCTTTTTTTAATGAAGAAAAAGGTATAGCACAGGCATAAGGATATAAAACAATATGATTGACAACAAATTAAACAGTTCATCGAAATGGAAAATAATCACTACTCTTTGTCCTTTAATCAAGGTGATAAACTATCTGCCTGAGAGTAAAAATTTTTTTCACGAAAATATCGAGTATGTAGAATTGCTTGTTAAGTCCATGCACTCTCTTCAGATGGAGTATCGCAGGGAAAATATTGCCATGTTGAGCAAAAAGCTGGGAAAAGAGAGGCTGTTAAAGCTCCTGAATCTTATAAGTCCAATATTACCGGGACACCTGCGCTACAATATAAAGGAATCGATCGATTATTTGAAGTCCCTTTCATGATAGCTGTTCAAACAGGATCACAAGATAAACAGCCATGCTTCTGAGGGGCGCTGCAATGGATGAAATGGAATCCTGCTATACTATTTCAGATTAGCCGAGACAGAACTTATTATGTACAATTTTTTCAAATCCGTTTCTTTTATCTCCATATGTTTCTTTCTGTTCGCCCATGACTGCCTTGCAGAGGAATTTATCGTTCCTTCCAGGAAGGATAAGTGTTCTGTCTGCGGCATGTTTGTGTATAAATATGGGAACTGGACTTCCGAAATTGTTTTCAAGGACGGAACATATGCAGTATTTGAGAGCCCCAAAGAGATGTTTATGTATTACTTTGACATAAGCAGGTACAATAAAGGAAAAACAAGAGACGATATCGCAGCTATCTTTGTTACAGAATATTATACTACCACGGTTATGAACGCCAAAGATGTTTTGTTTGTTTCAGGAAGCGATGTACACGGACCTATGGGAGAGGAGTTGGTTCCGGTAGACGGAAAGGAAAGGGCATTTGTTTTCAGATCGGACCACGGCGGCGCCAGAATACTGAAGTTTAAAGATATTACCCCTGATTTTTTTGAAGAATAGTTTATCCCGAAAATAAGTCCTTGGCAGCTTCGTTGTTAAAGATACCATGTTCTTCAATCACTATATATTTTCATGCTTTGTGGTGGCCCGGAGGGCCATGGACGTTTGTCCCGAAAATAAACTGTAGGGGCAGACCTGCGTGTCTGCCCCGGCGATGGCGAACACACAGGTTCGCTCCTGGGAACCATTATGAATAATTTTCATGCTTTTTAGTGCCCCAAAGGGTCGTGGACGTTTGCTTTTTAATTTTCCTATCAATGAAATATAGAGTATTTATTGGATTTATCTTCCTGGAGATTGTCGTTCTTCTCTTCTTCTACATACACAGTGAGAAGACTGTCGAGTTAAGAGCAGGTGAAATCGTTGGAAAACTGGAGATCGTGAAAAAACTTATGTTAACCGATTTCTCGTTATGGACAGATGCGAGATACGCCAGGCATCCTTCTCAGGCCGATCTTTTCACGCCCTTTCAGGACTTTCCCGGTTCTATAGAACATTTCCCTTCAGGCTCTCTGGTGACTCCGGTAAATGTGAAGGGAAAGACTTCTATCATCTTAACAGTCAGGTAATCGTCAGGCATAGATTAAGGCGAATGTATACCGAACTGCCACACCAGAGCTTTTAAACACCGATTTCCACATCTATGGAACCCCCTATAATAAGCCCCTAACCCGGCATGTCTGAGACCAAACAGGTTTCATGTAATAGAATCATTGCTGCTTTGACTGCTTACTTTAAAACTTCTTTTCCCATGAAAAAATACTTTCAAACATTGCTTTTTTTATTTTTCATACTCTATAATTATATGAAAAATCTTATAAACCATATATATATATTGATAACGAATCACTTATATATATATATTTAAAGCATAAAGTTACTAAAAGTTAAAACTATCTTTACTCTTGTTCAGATAAAAAACCGATAGCATGAAATCATTTACTGATCTGATATTACTAATAGGCACAAACCCTTTACCTGATTATGTGGTGGCCGATTTTTTTTTAAACCATATAAAAAATGACCGAAACCTGCTTAAAAGAATCTGGATGATTCATTCCAAAAAAACAGAATTTCAGGTAGGAACCTGTGAACAGGCGAAAAGCATTAAGAGGCTGTTAAAAGGAAGGCATACCGAAGTTGATTTCCAAATGGTCGAATTATCCGATGTGAGCAGCGCGAAAACGATTACCAATGAAATCGTTCATTTTTTGCTTAAAAGCGACCTGTTGTCAGAAAAAAGTAAAGTCCATTTAAATTACACCGGCGGCACAAAGGTTATGGGCACTCATGTGTATCGAACGATAGAACAGGATCGTTCTCTGAAAATTGCGGAAAAATCTTACTCCTACTTAGACGGACGACAGTTTCGACTTGTCAGCGATGACGATACCATCATTGCAGACAATCTGTTGGATAAAGTGAAAATTTCATTTAATGAGCTTATCTCCCTTCACGGCTATGAGAGAAAAAATAAGGACAGTGATCATGATTACACGGACTCTATAGAGGTTTTTATAAAGTTGATAGATGAGAACCGTTTATGTGAGTACTATGATATAGAGAATAATGGATATGATCGGTCGTACTTCTTGAGCACTAAAAAACCTGAAACTCTCGCCGCAAAGAGAGGTGAACTGGATTGTACAATACTTTCTAATTATAAACCTAATACTGCTGTCATGGAAGTAATACAGGCAATGGAGGAGAAATACAGGTTATTCGATGCCAATGGAGAGTTCGACATGGAAATTATCTGTAATAAGAGAGAGTGGGCACCGGTTAAACAAGCCATTAAATTTCTTGATGGTATGTGGCTTGAAGATTACCTTCATTGTGTATTGACAGACCATTTTACAGGTTATGAAGTTTTGAAAAATTGGGAGATTAAGAGGTCGAGCTATGACTTTGAACTCGATGTCATACTAATCAAGGGATATCAGTTGACAGGCATCTCCTGCACGACCTCAACTGTTAAATCGGAATGTAAAAAGAGAGGTTTTGAAATTATCCACAGAACAAAACAGATTGGAGGAGATGAGGCAAGGGCTGTCCTGGCAACAAGAGTAAAAGAAGATACAAGGAAAAAATTGCAGGACGAACTGGAGCTGGACACCGGGTCCGCCTCTTTCAATATTTTAGTACTCGGTGAAGACGATCTGAAAGCAAGTGAGTTAACAGATAAAATAGAGGAGTTTCTTTTAAACAAATTTCTGTGATCGGTGAGATTTAAGGAAATTCCCCCTTAAAAAAGGGAGTTAGGGGTTCATTCTTCAACCCAACCTGCAAGGAAAATGATGAAATTTTACGGGCTTGTTATAAATGTCGTTTCCATTCAGAAGTACCTCTTTGGCAGTAATAAACTAAAAGAAAGCCAGGGCGCCTCTTATTTAATAAAGCACATCTATGATGAACCTCTTCAGACAGCGATTGGTGAAATATTTACAGATCCAATCGATTTCCAGGCATGGAGGGAGAAGCCTTCACAATCTTATATTGCAGCCGGTAAAGTCCCTTTTGAAATCGGTTATAAAGGCGGCGGCAATGCTTTGTTGTTCTTTTCTGATGAAAAGAAGTTGCAGGAATTTGTCAGCAAGTGGACCACTAAACTTCTGAAAACAGCACCCGGTGTTGTAACTGCCGTGGCCTGTAATTCCATTGATTCCAACCATTTTAAAGAATCCATGAAAGAGCTGTTCAAAAAACTAAGGGAGAATAAATACAAACACATTCCGGCTGTGATTATACCCCGTCATGGTATAACTGCCGAGTGTTCCCATACCGGTTACGCTGTTGAGACATACAACAAAAAAGAGCATGACTATCTCTCAAGCGTTGCAAATGCAACGGTCAATGTGTCGGAAGATGCTTTAGATAATTTTAGAAGTATTTTCGAAGACATACTTGGCAATGAGTTTACCTTTACCAATAATCTGGAAATGTTGGGGCAGAGTAAAGGCAAGGATAATTTCATTGCTATTGTTCACATTGACGGCAATGATATGGGATACAGATTCAGCAATGCCCATTCCATAGAATCTCTCAGAACCCTTGTTTTAGAAGTAGAACGTGCGGCGATAGGAAGTTTCGAAGCCATGCTGGCCGCTATTAAATCTCAAATAGATGCTCTTGGTCTAAAGAAAAATTATGACAAAAAAAAAAGGAGAATACTTCCTCTTACCCCCATAATAGTAGGAGGAGACGATATAACCTTTGTATGCGACGGCAGGCTCGGCGTATATCTGGCGAAGCTCTTTATAGACTCTTTCGAGACTTTTAAGGTAAACGAGAAAGAGCCTCTCTCCGCATGCGCGGGAATAGCAGTTATAAAAACAAAATATCCCTTTTACAGGGGATATATGCTGGCTGAGGAGTTGTGTAAAAAAGCCAAAGATGTAAGAAGAAGGAAAAAAGATACTGCCTCATGGCTTGATTTCCACATATCCTATGGCGGAATTTCCGGTACGCTAAAGGAGATAAGGGAGAGTCAATATAATGTGGATCAAGGCAACCTGCTTTACAGACCTTACAAGACAGGGAGCTCCAATGGAGAGGCGCCTTCCCTTGAGCAGATGATCGAAAGTTCGAGAGAGCTTAAAAAATTTCCAAACACCAGGATAAATGAACTGCGAAGCGTGCTGAGTCAGAATGAGAATGTAAGCAAAATATTCGTGGATAAATTAAAGGCAAGGGGAGAGAAGCTCCCGGAGGTTCCGGGAATACAACATCATAAAACTCTCTTTCAAGACAGCAGGGCGCCCTACCTGGATATGATAGAACTGATGATGTTTACTTTTCCATAAAACCGGATGAATGTCTATGAACCTCCGGGCCACCATAAAGCATGAAAATTATAGACAACGACGCGCGGGTTCAAGTTTGTAACTTGAATGCATAGGAATTTTCATTTTTTCAATGCGGGTTACGGCGGGTATGACAAATAACAAACCAATCGTAGGGGTTCAAGATTTTGAACCCCTACAACGGTTGCTATATTGCCACAAGGTGTTTGAACGTCCGCCGAAGGCGCTAAATTTAACCCTGTGTTTCATGCTATGTAGAACGGTTAATGAACTACAGGGTTCAGGTTACAAACCTGAACCCGCGCTTTTAGCATGAAAATGTGTTAGCAGACAGTTTCTTAATCTTACTCATAATCTTACTCATACTTATGTGAGTGAACAATTTTAGATTAAGAATATGATTAAGATTATGAGTAAGACATTTTAAAACGATTTATTTTAGTGCGTTTTAAGTCTATTTTCAGAATAAAGACAGGCTGAAGAATGAAAACATATACCATACATATTGAACTGAAATCGGACGCATTGATCGGGTCCGGTGAAGGGTTTGGCGCCTTAATAGAGAGCGATATTGTGTTTGACGATTTGGGTATTCCCTATATTCCGTCAAAAAGGATAAAGGGATGTTTGAGGGAGGCTGCTTGTGAAATATGCCACATGCTTAAAGATTTGGGCATTACCTCTTTTATGGATTTAACGGCGAATCCGAAGGATGAGTCCGATTTTACGATTCTCAACGATACATTTGGTAAACCCGGCCAGGATAAGCCGACTCCTGTCTACTTCTCTAATCTCACCATCCGGGATTATGAAAAAGAGAGAGAGTGGCTCGAATATCTGTTGCATCAATATCCCTCCATTATTTCAAGAGAAGGCATCTTGTCCGCCTTTACAGCCCTGAGACAGCAGACAGCCATAGACGAAACCGGTATAGCCAAAGAGCACTCTCTGCGCACGATAAGGGTTATTAAAAGGGGATTGACTTTTACCGGTGAAATTACGCTGAAAGAGGATGGAGAGAGAGTAAGGCTTCTGTCACTGGCATGTCTGAATCTTGGAAGTATGGGCTCAAAAAGACGACGCGGCTTTGGTGAAGTTGAGTGCAGATTTTTTGACGGGACAAAAAATGTCTCCATATTGGATGAACCGGTGGCTGAATGTCGTGTATAAATTAGGATACCAAATAAAAAACCTCTCTCCTCTAATTATCACAACCAATGTAGGTGACGTCAATATGATAACCACTGTCGAGTATATTCCCGGCAGTTCCCTGCTGGGCGCCTTTGCTGCCAGGTATATTCCAGGGAATCGTCTTAACGGGCCGGAAGCACATAAAGAGGAGACTTTTAATAACCTCTTTTTATCGAATGGTCTGGTATTTACAAACGCATATATCTGCTCTATTGATGAAAAGGGAAAAACCATTGATGAAAAGGAAAAAACCATAAAAAATCTTCCCATACCTCTGTCCATTCACCATGAAAAAGGTGAGGAGGAGACTTTTTATGATTTGCTCCTCGATTGTGATATCGACGATCGACAAATGGTCATGGCAGGCGGTTTCGGCCACTTCAAAGGAGACAATCTGTTTAGGGAACCGGTAAAAAAGAGGATAAATTTTCATCACCGTCGTGATCCTCAAAGAGGTACGAGTGAGGAGGGCGTTATTTTTAATTATCGGTGCATAGAGGCGGGCAAGGTATTTGAGGGGAATATTTTGGGAAGTAAAGAGAATTTGGACCGCTTTTTAACTCACTTCGAGAAAGAGAGTATCCTCTATTTGGGACGTTCGAGAAACTCTCAGTACGGGAAAAGCAGGTTTGAAATTATTTCATCCTCACCGGAAGCGTATTATGGAGAGAGAGACGCCCAAAACCCGGATAATATCAACGAATATGACAGTGGAAAGTTAACCCTTACTTTACATTCAAATACGATTATTTATAATGATTGCGGATATTCTACAGTAGATCCCAATGACCTGGAAAGAGTTTTAAAAAGAGATATAACCGGTGATCTCAAAATTACAAAATCTTTTATCAGAACAGGTTTTGTGGAGAGTTTTGTCTCTGTCTGGAAAATGCGCATGCCTTCGGACAGATGTTTCTTACCGGGTTCATGCTTTATGCTGGAGGGGATTCCGAGAGAAAAGCATCACAGGCTGATTGAATTACAGAAGTCAGGCATTGGAGAGCGTAGAGGGGAAGGGTTGGGCAGGGTTGTTTTCGGTCTGCAAAACAAAGAGACGCTCAAAGCAGATAAACATAAAAAGAGAAAGACCGGGAGACCTGTAAGTTCCGAAGCACCTGGTGAGACAAAAAAAATCGTCACAAACCTGAGCAAGGAGCTGATAAAAAGATTTGTAGAGAAAAAAGCGCTCCTCGATGCTGCGGACTTCGACGTAGAAAAATTACCTTCCAAGTCAACGACGGGAAGAGTTGAAGCCATGGCGAAAACACAGGACAGGGATCAATTTCAAAAATCTTTGGAACGACTGAGAAAGACAGCAAAAGACCAATTGGAACATTGCAGAAACAGCTCCCACACGATGTATGAGTTTTTGACGTCCCACAGAGTGGAGATATCTCAAATTTTAAATGATAAATTCTTTAGTGACACGAAACTCAGGGAATTCAGTAGTGAGGCGGGATATGACCCTGAAAATGATATGGACCTTGAAAGGGAACTCTTTATCCTCTATTATAAGACTTTTTTTGGCGCCTTAAGAAGAGTTTTAAAGATAAACGAATAGCGAGACAATATGGCAAAAGGCAGACTGCTGTTACAGGGAACGATCGAACTCCTCTCCCCGGCTATTATCGGGTGCGGCGAGAGTAACCGGAGTGATTTGGACATCATATTGGATGACCGGGGCAAGCCCTTTATACCTGCCACCTCTTTTATCGGAATGCTCAAACATTTCATCACTCAATACCATGACGATAATGAAGCCAAAACAGAAGCTTTCTGGGGCTACATAATAGAAAAAAAGGGCATGCAGAGTGCAATCGGTTGTTCCGACCTTTTGTGCGTGGATTTAAGCCCGAAAATTTCCCTTCGAGACGGTATAAAGATTTCAAATAAGACCGGCATTGTTAAAAAGGGTGATAAATTCGACTATGAGGTAGTTGAATCCGGTACAAAATTTTGCTTGTCCGTGGATGTTGTTTTTACAGGTGAGACAAGAGAGTTCTGTGAAAGAATGATCGCCACTATACAGGATATTTTAAAAACAGGGGATATGCATATTGGGGCAAAGAGTAACAGCGGTTTTGGAAAAATCAGGCTGAAAGATGAAAAGATTTGTCTCTTTGACTTCAGCCAAAAAAACGATGTTCTTCGATGGCTTGGAAGGGACTTTTCAAAGCCCTGTAATTTAGATCATATAGAGAGAATTCCCCTTGCAACAGAAGAGTTCGTTATTAACGGCTCCTTTGAACTGAAGAACTCACTCCTTGTTCGTTCCTACCCTTCCGATCCCGAAATGCCCGATTCCGTACATATTCATTCCGCCGGCAAACCGGTTTTACCGGGCCCGTCACTCAAGGGCGCCATACGTTCACGAGCCGAAAGGATCGTGAACACACTTGAAGGCGATCCCCAAAAGGGAAAAGCCGATGAAGTCATAAACGATCTTTTCGGTTATGTAAATAAAGATACAAAGAAAAAGGGAAAGATTGGAATAGATGAGGTGGTTTTGCCGAAATTTATTGCCGAATTACAAACTCGCATTAAAATTGACCGTTTTACCGGCGGGACAGTCGAATCGGCTCTATTTGAGCCGATGCCTCTTTTTAGCAATTTGAATGAAAAAATTCACAATGTCACGATCACCATAAGAAATTGTAAGGAATATGAAGCAGGTCTCATGCTGTTGGTGCTTAAGGATTTATGGACAGGCGATCTCGCTGTGGGCGGTGAAAAAGGCGTGGGGAGAGGTGTCTTTTCCGGTTATCAGGCAACGATTTTATGTAACAATCATGAGCCTCTGGTACTGGAGAAAGATATTTCCCGGGCTTCCCCGGAAGTGAAAGAAAGGTTGCAGAAGTATGTCGATGCACTGGTCAGTTATATGAAAGGAGAGCGAGAAAATGCAAAGTGATTGTCTGCAATTGAAAAGTGTAAAAACAGAGAGCAGAACGCTTTCCCTTGTAAATCGAATAGAAGAGGAGATAGAAAACAATTTTGACCATGCCTCTATTGTGGCCTACAGAGACAATGGCGTTTGGGTCGGTTTTTTTAAGAATCACAGGATCCGTTTTTATGATAACAGCAGCATTGATTTAAAATATATTCGAAAACTCCGCGTATTTAACGATAGCAGAGAACTTCTTTGTTGGCGAGCTTCCGATTATCCGGAAGGCCTCAGAGGAAGAATTCGTATCGATGAACAGGGCGGAACGGAACAGGTTATCGATGCTTATCAGATGCTGATTGGAACAAGAGAAGACAAAGCCCGCCACAATGCTCAGGCAGTCGGTTTCAAGAAAATCACAGAAGATAGAGGCGGCGAGCTGATATTGCCTTTCCCGGATTTGGAAGTGGATGCAATGAAGAGGGTTTTTATTAAAACAAGAAACTATATCGGCTATAATGAGCTGAGTCAGGCCGGCTATATAGATTGCCGATTTAAGGGATTCTTTACCGGAGATGGCAGTTTGGAGAATATGGAGGCGCTCTCTTATGGGTAAGAAAAGGAAAAATAGAAATAGAGAAGGACATGGGAGAAGTGTAGACTTTCAGAGCGGACTTAAACTCATAGCTGAAAGGGAAGGGCTCTCAGTTACCTCACACAAACAAGAAGTAAAACAGTCAACACCATGTAAAGAGCATGTGAAAAACATCGTTCCAGGAAGGGATGCAACTGCGCCATACAACTTTATTCCTTTAAACACATCTGTCGTCGAAATGGAAGCCGCACCCTCTTTCGATGTTTATCATAGGAACAAATATACCGGTCGTATCGAAATAGAGATTGAGACAAAAACGCCTTTGTATATTCGAGATACATTAACGGAAGAGCAGATAAGGGAAAAGGAAGAACTTGAAAACAGGGGCAAAAAGTACATAAATCCCGATTTTTATTCACCTGGCGGAAAGATTATGATACCCGGCAGTTCTATAAGGGGAATGGTAAGGACTCTTGTGGAGATTGTAGGCTTTGGGAACTTTGGTTTTTTTGAAAAAGATAGAAAATATCACTATCGTTCATTTGCAGATAAATCGCTGGATTTAAGAGATAAATATGTTGAGAGAATGCTTACCGATGATCCGAAGAAAGGTTATACACAAAAAGTTAAAGCCGGGTATGTAGTGCATGAA
Organism: Candidatus Magnetocorallium paracelense; assembly: GCA_029001845.1. Lineage (GTDB taxonomy): Bacteria > Nitrospirota > Thermodesulfovibrionia > Thermodesulfovibrionales > Magnetobacteriaceae > Magnetocorallium > Magnetocorallium paracelense. The sequence continues at coordinate 43,555 of JAREWP010000074.1, forward strand.
GGTGGAAATTTTTTTATAAAACCCGCCAAAGAGATGAATGGCTGCCTGTTCTTTCGTGTAGAGGAAGACTTGGTAATTAAAAAAAGAGTGTTAACAGAGCCTATGAATATAAAAAGGAGCTTTGAAGATGGAAAAGCTAAATACTATGGCAATAATAGATATCGTATGGGTTTTAAAAGAGTCAGATTTACTTATGAACCCCCTAAAAAACATTCCAATCATTCAAGACCCTTGTATTACGCTAATGTAATCGATATCTGTAATATGGATCAGACAATCCACGGTTCAGTCGAAGGTGCTTTGGTTCACAGTGGTTGGATGCGTGGTTCACGACCAAGAGGAAAGCATCTACATTGGGTTGTCGGGCCGCCGTTGGACATAAAAAAGGAATTCCTTCCAGGTGTAATAGAAGATTATAAGAATGACAAAAACAGACATGAAGAGGCGGATTTATTGTTTTATTTTAAGGAAAATGCAAAAGCTGAAGTTCCGTGTTTTTATATTGAAGAGGACGGGAGGATTGTATCATTTGGACATACAGGTATATTTCGACTTGCTTATGATCGCAAATTGAATGATTTTTTACCTCAATCCATTCAGTACAATACAAATATCGATTTGGCGGAGTCCATCTTCGGAAATGAGACTTCATTTGCAGGTCGTCTCTTTTTTGAAGATAGTGTTTTGCAGGGAAATCAAAATGAAGCTATCATGGAAGAGGAGATTCCTTAATATTCTGTCGACTCCGAAACCTACGACTTTTCAACACTATTTATTTCAAAATGATCAGGAAATAACACCTGATGGTAAAAATTTACGTGGCATTAAAAATTATAACGATTCTACGTTTTTAAGTGGTTATAAGCTGTACTGGCATAAATCAGGAAGTACATGGCAGGCAAAGGAGATAGCTTTTTTTAAAAGTGATTTCAATAAATTACTAAAGGACCAAAAGGTAAGTTATGATGACTTTAAAGATTCAATTAAGCATGATAAACAAAATAAACAAAAAATAATAGTTAAAATAGATTGTTTACCTGATCACTTAAAGTCAATAATTTTATACTCAATCGGCACATTTGAAACTCAACATACAAAAATCAAACCTGTTAAAAAAGGGAAGGTGTTTCACGGCCAGATTCGTTTTGAAAACCTTTGCGCCGTTGAACTGGGAGCGTTACTTTTTGTACTGGACCTTCCACAGGAATGTTGTCATAAGCTGGGAATGGGAAAGCCCCTTGGCTTGGGGTCGATACGGATCAATATCTCTCTTTTATTGTCTGACAGAGAAAAGCGGTATAAAGAACTCTTTGCAGAATGGGACACCGCTGTCGAGAAGTCGGAAAAATCCGGGATCGATGAATTCAGGAATGAATTCGCCCGTTTTATTTTGCAAGCAACAGGTGAAAAAGCACCGGGATCGGAACCGTGTGAGCAGCTTTGGAGTATTGAAAGAATGCGTCAACTAAGGAGAATGCTCGATTTTACAAACAGACCATCCGATGAAAAAACGAAATATATGGAACTCGGTGAGTTTAAAGAGAGAAAAATACTGCCTTCTCCAACAGAAATATCGAGTTGAAAAACCTGACCGCCACTCTATCTTCTTTCACCTTTGCAGCTTTCCGCCTGACCATCAGGGCTTTAACCCCTATCCGCCTCCCCTCATACAAAGGTTCCGCTCTTCGAGGCGGATTTGGTCATACCTTTCGAAATATTGTATGCACATTGAAGTCAGCGGATTGCGATCGATGTAATCTGATGAGAAAATGCATATATCCCTATATCTTTGAAACACCTGCACCCGATGAAAAAGATACATTTCTAAAAAGCAATGACAAACAGCCTCATCCCTATATCATTCGACCTCCTGTGGAGGAGAGACTGGAATACACCCCTGGTGAGGAACTGACCTTTGAACTGATACTGATTGGAAAGGCCATCGATTATCTGGCTTATTTTGTGTTTACATTTATTCAAATGGGAGAAAGGGGGATCGGAAGAGGCAGGGGCAGATTTTATTTAAAAAGTATCCATTCAACGATAGCGCTTAGATAAATTAGGCCACTTATGCTGAGATAAAGTAGGCCGGAGAATAGGCATCCGTATAGGAATGAGCTGCTATAGCAAGAGGCAAAGAGAGGAGGATGTAAAGTGTGGATTGAAAGCGGTCTGTCTTGAAGAGAAAAGGATTAAAAGAGAGGAGATATTTGTTGCACAGAGAGGCAACGATTACTTGTGTTTTCAATGGAGATAAGAAATTGTTTACCGATTAAGTCATCGGTATTGATAATGT
>JAREWP010000080.1 GCA_029001845.1 Candidatus Magnetocorallium paracelense
ATTGATGATTGATGATTGATGATTGATGATTGATGATTGATGATTGATGATTGATGATTGATGATTGATGATTGATGATTGATGATTGATGATTTTGCTTAACCGGTTCGCTGTATATAACTAAAGTGTCGCCGTCGTAATTAGATTATGAGTAAGATTAGGATTAAGAGCAAGAGTTTGGTAAAGCTGTTCCTTCCGGTGCGAATTCGTCTATTTTCGGGATAATACTCTCCGAATCATCTATACAACATAAATGAATATAGCCCGATTATCTGTCAGGTATCCTGTAAGCGTTAACCTCATCATGGCCACGATATTTCTTGTGGGCGTTGTCCTATATATGACGCAGATGCCCAAAGACCTCTTCCCTTCCTTTTCGCTGAACAAAATCGTAATAAGCACGGTTTATCCCGGTGTCTCACCTGAGGAAATTGAAAAAAATATTACTATTAAGATAGAAGACGCCATTGACGATATCGACAATATTGATGAGATTTCGTCGACATCGCAGGAGGGGCTCTCTACTATCAAACTGGAGATATCTCCTGAGGCCAAGAGTACGATCAAAGTTATTAACGATATCCGACAGGCCATAGAGAGCATAGAGGAATTTCCCGATGATGCAGAGGATCCTGTCATACAGGAAGTAACTGCCGACTATCCGATCATTACTGTCTCTTTATACGGTGATATCAATCTGATTCGTCTGAAGGATATCGTAGAAGAGCTTCAGGAGGAGATTAAAATGCTGCCCGGCGTCTCTGACGTCAATATCAGCGGACTGCCTGAAAGAGAGCTCTGGGTGGAAATCGATCCGGAAGCTCTCGAACGTTTTGGTTTGACCTTCAAAGAGATATCCGACATTGTCGGTGCTTCCAACTTCGACCTTCCTGGCGGCTCGTTACCGACAACTGAGGGCGAATTTCTCATTCGCACCATAGGTAAAGCATCATACGCCTCGGAACTGAAAAAAATACCAATAAAGAGTGATCGATATGGAGGCAGAATATTACTGGGCGATATTGCAGAGATAAAAGACTGGTTCGCCCGCGAGACCTCCCTGGGAAGGTTTAATATGGCAAGGTCCGTAAACATGAACATTACAAAAACAAAGTCCGGCGACGCAGTTAAACTTACAAGGAGTATCAGGCGTCTTATTGAAGAGTACTCCCTGCGCCTGCCTCCTACCGTTAAAGTCGGGGTCTTTAATGATATGTCTGTATATATCGAAAACCGTTTTAAAATACTCAGTACAAGCGGCGCCCAGGGGCTTTCGATTGTTTTTCTTCTCCTTTTTCTAATGTTGAATCTCAGGGTTTCTTTTATGGTCAGCCTTGGCATACCGATTTCCTTTCTTGGTGCAATTATAATCATGACATATACGGGTATGACAATGAATATGATTGCAATGTTCGCATTTATTGTCGTACTCGGCATGGTTGTAGATGACGCAGTGGTTATTGGTGAGAATATTTACCGCCATTACGAAGAGGGCCTGCCCCCGTCGGAGGCTGCTGTAAAGGGGGCTACAGAGATGACAGCACCTGTGCTCTCAGCCGTTCTGACTACTACGGCCGCCTTTTTGCCTCTCCTTATGATACCCGGCAAGATGGGCAAATTCCTCGGCGTCATACCGATGGTAGTCATATTTACATTGATGGTGTCGCTTATTGAGGCTCTTTTTATCCTCCCCTCCCATATGGCGGATTTCCTCCCGGAAAAGATTCCGGAACAGTCTAAATGGAGAAAACGTTTTGACCTCTTTTTTGCAAGGCAGGTCGAGAGATACGAAAACTTTCTCTCCCTTGTCCTTACATGGAGGTATGTATCTATATCGACAGTGGGGGCGATCACAGCCATTATTGTTGTTTATGCGATTTTTCACCTTCCCTTTGTACTCTTTCATTCCTTTGAGGGCAGTCAGTTTTTTATAAATATCGAAGCCCCCGCCTCCAACTCTCTTGAAGATACGGAAGCTTTTACGGAACGTATAGAGAGCGCCATAAAGAGCGGTATCGACAAAGAGATCGTTAAATCGATTGTAACCAATGTGGGATATATTTTTGATGACATGGACAGTTTGCGCAGAGGACGGAACCTCTCCCAGGTGATCGTAGAGTTAAATGAACTGGGAGAGGGGAGGAAACTGACAATAAAAGATGTGATCGATGATGTACGCACAATCATGGAACCCTTCAGAAAGGAGGCAGTTCTTCATATTAAGGAATTGGCCGCCGGGCCTTCGAGCCATCCTGTTTATATACAGATTACAGGTAAAGAGAGTGAAACGATTCTTGAGATTGCAAAAGAACTGAAGAGTTATATAATGGAATTCCCCGGGGTATTCGATTTGCGAGACAACTTTGAAGCAGGAAAACCGGAAATCAAGATAAAGCTCAAACCCCATGCCTATAATCTCGGACTGACTGACAGATATGTTGCGCAGGAAATTCGGAATGGTTTTTGGGGTGTAAGAAGTTCTAAATTTCAGACCAGGGCCGAAGATATAGATGTCGTCGTCAAGATGCCGGAGCAGGACAAAAAGAGACTTTCCGCACTGTTCGACTATAAAATCACACTGCCTGAAGGAGAGAAAATTCCCTTAGTTGAAATCGCAGACATCCATAAAACGGGCGGCGCTTCACAAATCATCAGAGAGAATCAAAAGAGAGCGATTTCCATTACAGGCGACCTGGATCAGACAAAGACAACGTCAAAAGAGCTGGCTGAAAAGGTAGAGAAAAAATTTTCGGACCTCTATATACGTTATCCCGGTTATTCGATAAATACGGGAAAGGGTGAGATGAAAGATATCGAGCAATCACTATCGGCCCTGAAAGCAGCTTTTTTAATAGGCGCGCTTTTGATCTATTTTATTTTAGGGACCCAGTTTAAGTCCTATATACAACCGGTTTTGGTTATGGCTGCAATTCCCTTTGGAATCAACGGAGTGATTGTCGGCCACGTTGTTATGGGCAAGAGCCTTGGTCTCCTTTCAATTATCGGCCTGGTGGCGCTTTCAGGAATTGTTGTTAACGATTCTCTTATTCTTGTTGACTTTATTAATAAGTTAAGAGAAAGAGGCGTTGGTAGGATTCAGTCGATCATCAAATCCGCCAAACTCAGGGTAAGACCTGTCATTCTCACCTCAATTACAACCATGGGCGGACTCTTTATGCTTACCTTTTTCTCAAAGGGGCAGGCGAAATTTCTCTCTCCTATGGCAATATCGATCTTCTGGGGACTTCTTTTTTCAACGGTTATAATTCTTATTATAGTTCCCTGCCTCTATGCCATTCTGGACGATTTGACGATTTTTTTTAGAAAAGGAGACAGATAACTAAAAACAGCAGTCAGCTATCAGCGGTTAGCCTTCAGCTAAGGAAGGTTTTTATCCTTTGCGTGATTCAGAGAGTCACGGATGTTTAATCCAGGTTTGGAAGACCAAAAAAATAACCGACATAGCCTCTGTAATCGCCTGCTGTCGGTGTATACTCGAAGCTCGAACCCCAGGCAGCCATGCTTGAACTCAGCTCTTTGCCGATGTAAATGGTATTAAGTCTTGCTCCGATCTTCCCCCCCCTTGCGGTTTTATTACTGTCAGCAAAGGGGTGTTGAATGTTTGCGAAGATATAGAAGTTACGCTCTGTATTCAGCATTGCAAAGGCGCCTGTCCACTCTCCTCCAACCGGTGACGTGGCGATTCTCGTCAATACGCCGTCGTTGGTGTTATAGGCCCATACCATGTCATTAAGGTGGGCCCCGGAGTCCTCTCCGATAAATAAAATCCCATTAACATAACCAAGATTGTCTGGCGCCGAAATATAGTCCGGGTGGCATCTGTGCTCATCTGCATACATATCATAATCGGCGGTTCCTTCTTTAAGCTCCCGCCCCGTAATAACAGCAGTCATTGTTAAACCGATATAGTTACTCTTTATGAGCTCTCCGCTGCTGTCCCTGGCAGCCCCCAATGAGACCTCATAAACACCGCCGCAGTAGTTTTCAGGAAGTTGAATGTGGTCATAAATCTCTTTCTTATAATTCCCGGTCATGGCTTTTCCTATCCCTGCCATGGCCAGATAAAAAACATTCTTGTCAGGATTGTAAGCCATGCCTTCTTCTTTGTTGAATTCTGTGGTAGCTCCCTTCATAGCGCCGTACTTCCTTGTTTCAAGAAAAGCGGCGGCCAACAAAACTTCGCTTGAATCGGTGAATTTGTCGGACAGGGTTGTTCCATTGCTTCCGTCACGTAATTTGAGACACATGGGCCCTGTCATATGCTCTGTTGCCTGACCGGCCGATACCTGTTGATATCCGTTGTCGGTCATACAGTTGTGGGGATCGCCTATATCGAATATATCCGATATCAACAGCTTTTTGTTAATGATCGCTTTCAGGTCGGAGTCAGCGCCGTGTCCCAGTTTAATCCATTTAAGATTTGCAGAACCGCCGTTTTCACTGCTTATCTGCTCCCATTTGGCCATATAGAGAGTTCCTGATGAGAGATCGTTTTCTTTGTCGGCCACAAACATATAAAGTCCTCTGTACTGTCCGTCGTCGCTTATATAGGCAGTTCTGCCATCTGCCATTATTAATGACTGCTCGGGAGTTGATTTGCCAAAGGTGTAGTGTTTTGTCCCCCCCCTGACAGAGGGGTTTCCGTTGTTGTCTACTTCAATTTCAAAATTGTAGCCGTAGTTATATGGTGTAAAAAGCGCCGGGTTATTAATATCGTCCATTAAATAATCCGTTACAAGCCCTTTAACAAAATTGAAACACCACCACCTGTAATCTGCTGTTTTGTCGAAGTCAGGGGCAGTATAATCGCCGTTGAGCATTCCATTGCTGTCCTTTACACAATAGTTTATATGCTGTGCCGTATGGCCGGCAGTTGAAGGGTCAAACATGTAGGCGTCGAAGTAATAATCTTCTTCAGAGGCCATATGTGTGTCCCAGGGAGTCTTTACTCCGGCGCAGTTAATTATCGTGCCGCCTAGAGAAGAGAGATCGATATTGGTAAACTTCTCGGCAGTAAACCTGCCGTCTATTCCAAGGGCCATCTTTGTAAGATACAGCGCACCCGGTACCTGCTCATAATGAGTAAGCAGATAGTAGTCGTTACCTCGCCGAAAGGCGGTGTTTCCGTCCTGGAAATTACTGATTCTTTGTGAACCGTCTGCAAGTAAAACAGGCTCTCCCTTAATATTGTAAAGGAGACCTGCAATATTGCCTTGGGAGTCCATATCGCCGGATCGGTAAAGAACTTCATAGCTCAATGTGTAATCCTCGACTGAGTGGTCTTTGCGTGTTATCGTTACGGAATCGCTTGCCATTGGCTTTGATTTGTCCTCTGCTGTTAAGGGTAATGACATATGACGGAAAGATATTTTTGCAATGGCGCCTTTTTCCTCTTTGCAGCCGTACAAAGAGTTTAGAAGAATTGTAAATAAGAAAATTGAAAAAATTAACTTTAAGATTTTCATGTTTTAAAATCCTAATTAAGGGGAAAGCGGAAAAACTGCATGTCGCTTTCCTCTGTAAGTTTGGTAATTCTGTATTTTTCAAAGGGCGAATCAGCGGCCGCATCTACAAAGTAGCCCGATATTTCGCTAATGGCGGCAAGAAGTCTTAATTCGGCCTTTTTATTATTTATCTCCGCTTCAGTAAGATTCATTCTCGCAGTGAAGAGCGAACGTCTTTTCAGAAGAAGCTCGAACATACTCGCTGTCTCGCCTTTTTGAAACTTCTCTTCTATCTTTATAAAGGCAAGCTTAGACAGGTTAAGGTCTTTCTCTGTGAGCTTGATAATCTCTCTTGAATGAACGACATCGGAAATCGCGTCGTCAACTTCTTGTTCGATATCTATGACCTGTTCATCAACTGCGAGGCCGCTTCGAGTCAGAGAGATACCGGCTCCTTTTAAAGCAGCCTCTTCCCCTCTGTTTCCGATAGAACGCCTGAAATTAAATACAAATCCCTTACTGAGAGAATCGGGATCCGAAAGATTATCGATAGCCTCCGAATAGGATTCATAACCGTATACAGAGGCGTTTTGGGAGACGGAATAGCTTCCCTGAAAATTGATGTCAGGGCGTGTCAGAACTCTGTTCCGTTTCAAAATTACCTTATTATATCGATAGTCATGCTTTTTTGTCATCAAATCTGGTCTCTTAGCAAGGGCTTCCTGCTTTGCCTTCTCAGGATTATATAACAATCGTTTTTTCAGTTCTTTTTCATACCCCTTTGGAATATAAACGATCTCCTTAAACCTGTCGGGCCTGTCATCCATTAACAGGGCGAGTCTGTCTGAAGCGGTAATGACATGATTCCCGGCTATTTCCAGCCTTGTCTCAATACCGGAAAGTTCCGTTTCAATCTGCGCCAAGTCATATCTGGTAATATACTGAATTTCGAATAGACGTTGTGAACGTTTGGTCTGTTTGAGAAGGATATCCCTGCTGTCAAAGACAGTGCCAAGATTCTCCAGGCTCGACACCATATCCCAAAATGCAAGAGAGGTGTTTAACAGTATGGAATCGATTACGGATTTCAATTCCCAAAAGGCCCTCTCTTTACGAATTTTCGACAACTTAATGGCTGCGTCCTGAGTTGTGTAAGGGCCGAATCTCTTTGTAAAGGGCAAAGGCAGCTCTATTCCGCCGAATAAAGATGAAGCCCAGGGTACATCGTATGTATGGCCGCTGCTGTCGTAATAGACCTGCTGTCTGGTTGTCATATTCGTAACGGTAAACCTCGGCCCCCATGGCAGTAACTGTGTAATGCCTATATTGAATGACATCGTCTCGGTCGGGCCGTTATCAGGTTCCTCACTGGCGAAAATCTCCTGCTCTCCTGAGGCGTAACCTGAAAACTGCTGTAAAAACTGTATAATGTCTACCTGATATTTTGTGGCGGAAGGGCTTATCACCTCGAATGTACCTCCCTTTTCCGAATAGGGGGCAAAGTGATTGAGATAGATATTGCCTGTCCTCGATCTGTCAAAGGTCTCTGATTCATTGTATTGCACGGAAAAGTCGAGAACAGGATCGAATATGGCTCTGGCCTCGGAAAGAGCCCTCGAAGAGGCTTCCATAGCGAGTTGCGAGTTTTTAATGGTAAGGTTACTCTCAAGAGCTCTGGCAACAGCCTCACGTAGTGTGATACCTCTGGCTTGTCTCCCTGCTAAATGCTCCGAGGCGATTCGAAATAACCTCTTTTCTTCAGGTCCGGGTGCAGCGGGAGTTACTACAGATTGAAGAGATATTACTCTGTTTTCTGAAAAAACAGCCGACGGGCCCATTAAAAAAGAGAACAACAGGGCTAAGAGCAGGAAAACCCATTCATATCGACATAGACGATCTGTCATAACAAGGATGCCTGAGGTTCATACATCATCATCTATTTTATGTAAGTACACAGTTACATGTCAAATGGAGGATATTAGAGGATAAAAGGAGGGAAAAGGAAGGCATAAACCGGAAGGAAACAATTGTGATCGTATGTTCAATGTATAGGACTTTTCATTTGAATCACAGGGATGAACAAAAAAGTCCGTCAGAAGGAAGTTAACTTTATTGTAATAGTTCATAGGGGTCGGAGATCGGAGGCCGGTTTTATATGACAGAGCCTTTCTCCAATCAAAATAACAGGATTTATGAGTAATAATAGTCTGTCTGACAATGGATGAAGAAGTTATAACAGTAACTGACCTCTGATCCCTGCCCTCCGTGAACTGTTACACTTTGTTTATACAAAATGGAGGGATTCTATTTTTACATTCATGCTATAAAAATGTTTATTCATGTATTATGGAGTAGATATTTTCATCATACAATGTATGGGGTCAGGGTGTTAAAAACCTGTTGGCAAATGGTGTGTAAAAGGCTGTGACTCTATGGATTCAATAGCTTTGAGCAATTTGGCATGACTGATTTTTCTTACGGTTTATGTCACAAATCTGCATACTCACTTATTTTTTACACAAAAAAAAGTTATTGTCCGGCCTTTGCATTCTCTTGTATGATTTGCGTAACTCATTGATTATAAAAGATTTTTAATCGAAAAGGGGTGACTTGACTTTTCGGTGACTCTGTTGACAATGTCCACTTATATTTGAGAGGAAAAAATTCTATTCACAGGAATTGTTAAATTTTTGTTAAGAATTGTGGGAAATCGCAGAGAAACCAACACCCTACAGCTGATTGCCTAATAATTAGGCAATCAGTGGTTTTTCAGATAGTGAAAATCACTGCTCTTTGGCATTGTAATAGTTATAAAAAAAGTCAACTTTTTTATTTTGTATCAATGTCATTAACTTAAGGAGCAAAGCACCATCCGCCTTCAGCGGCTAAACTCGCAGGCGCCGCTTCGCTGCGCCTTCTCAAACATGACCCGCTTCCGTCGGAAGGTGCTTTACCCCTTAAATTAATGACATTGAATTTTGTATGTAGTGTGGATTCAGCTGATTCAATGGAGTTGAAACCACAGAGCGGCGACAGTGCTTTAAAAACAGGCAAAAACTGACAACGAAGCGCTAATTGGGGGAATTGTCATCAGGAGGGGCTATCAGAATTCCCTCTTCAAACTCCTCCCAGAACTCCCAGAGGTGGGGAAAAGTGCGAATGTACTCCTCAAGAATGGTAATATAGTCATTCATTATGTCATTATCGGATTCCTTTATGTTGTCTATGGAAGGGTGTATTACAATTTTGTGTTTCCTTTGTTCCCTTACTACAAAGGCGGGTACTATGGATGCGCCTGTTCTTTTTGCAAGCCCTGTTATATTGGACGGGAAGAGAGTGGGGTTTCCGAGAAAATCCATCGGCGCGTATCCTTTTTTCATATGACCGGCTATTCCAATGCCGTCTCCGGCTATAATGAGAATTCGGTTATCTTTCAGGCATTTAAAGGCAGAGCGCATGAATCCGTCAGAGGAGACAAATTCGGCAGGTATCTTTTCTTCGATTCTCTTTCTGTGCTTTTGAGAAACCTCTTTTTGAATAAAGGAGAGCTCATCTTCGCTCATATGGTAGTTGATTTGCGTTATTTTATAACCTGCCAGCCCCAACCCGACCTGAAGCATCTGCTTTGCACCGAAGTGAGCCGTAACCAGGATGACGCCGTTCCCCTTTGAAAGCTCTTTATCGAGATATTCCAATCCTTCTAGAGAGAGGATTTGCGATATATTTTTACGATTCAGTTGGGGGTATTTAATAAATTCGAGAACATTTATTATATGATTCTGCAGGTTCCTTTTTATGATCCCTTTGACATTTGCATTGCTATCATTAAAGGCTGATGAAATATTACGGGACATTTTCTGGATTCGCCTTTTACCGGAAAGAATAAGATCGATATTTCCCATTACCGTTCCCAAACGATAGATCGCAGCAAAGGGCAAAATTTCAATCCCCCATCTTACAGGGTACCAAAAGATTATCCTTGCTATGTCCTTTGCGATGTTTTTATGTGGCACCATTATAATAGAAGTTTATGGTTTACTGTTTAAAAATATACATTTTACAACTTTTTGAGAATAACTTTTTTAAAACAGACCACCGATCCCCGTCCTCCGTGAACGTTTACCGTTATTTAGTCTGTTATATATTTCCAGAGTTTCCTTTGCCGTTTTTTCCCAGGTAAACAACTTCGCCCTTTCAGGGCCCTTTTGGGCAAGCCTTTTTCTGAGATTCTTGTTGGATAGGACATTATAAATCGCCTTTGCCAATTCCTTTGTATCCCCCGGTTGTGTAAGTATGCCGGCGTCGCCTACAACCTCCGGTATGGAGCTTGCATTTGTCGATATTACCGGGGTCCCGCAGGCCATGGCTTCAAGGGGAGGCAGGCCGAAACCTTCGGCCACAGAAGGGTAGACGAACATGGAAGCTCCGTTATATATCAGCGGGAGATCGGAATCCTCAATGCTGTCTGTATATATGACCTGATCACTGATGTTCAGCTCTTTTATTGTATTAAATATCTCTTCATATTTAAAATATTTTGAGCCTCCGATAACAAGTTTTTCTTTAATTCCCTTTTCCGCCTTAAGGTCGTGAAAAGCCCGAATAAGAACAGGAATGTTTTTTCGAGGTTCAAGCCTTCCGATATAGAGGATATAGTTGTCTTTGATTCCGTATTTTGCAAGGGCATTGTCTATTCTTTCCCTCTCTTTCACAGGATAAAAGTCATCGGACACACCAATATAGGTAACTACAACCTTGTCTTCACTAAGACCGTAATGGTTCATTAAATCTCTCTTGGAATTCTCCGATATCGTAATGACAGAGGCAGCGCGTTTTGCGCTTAGAGGATAAAAAGCGCTCATGAAGAAACGCAGTTTTTCGGGGTATAATTCCGGCATATATTCATGAATAATATCATGGATTGAAACAACATAGGGTTTTGGAGAAAAAACAGGTCCCATATACTGGCAGTGAAAGAGATCGACTCCGTCCAGTACAAGCTTTATGGGAAAACTGACAGGTATTCTGAGAATACGCTGGTGAGGTACGATTTTTTTTAAAGATACATTTTGCTGAGGGAATTGTCTCTCTATGGGCTCTCTCTCCCCTGTATAATAGAGAAAGTAATTGTTTCGATCGTCTATTTTTAAGAGACTATTTACAAGCTGAAGAGTATATGTTTTAGTGCCCTGTGAAATTCCGGAAAGAGAGTGCATGTCAAATCCGATTTTCATGAACTGTCTCAATCCTCCCAAGGCTTTTCTTCAGACATAAGAGACGTCCTGGCGCCGTGATAATCACTTTCTGCAAGCTTTCTTTTGTATTCGTCATTCGGTCCTCTGTGACAAAAAGCGCAGACTATCTTTGATTTAGATGGATCGTCGTATTTGTATAACCTTCTGGCTTTCACATACTTCTCTCCATTCCATATGTTCATAAAAGTATTCGTTTTTAGGTCTCCGAAATTCACGGGAGGCATATCGCAACACGTCGTAACCGTACCGTCCCAGTTTAGAGTGGGAACATGCCAAAGCCAGTAACAGGGAACGTCGGATCGGAAGATATCGGGATTATACGCCTCTTTTTGCTCAGCATCCATTTTGGGAGTGAAACGGTCAAAACCAAAGGGTTTAATAAACTTTTCGGCCTCGTTGATCTGATCTCTGTTGTAATCGAATACAAGAAACTGTACATCTATTATTGTTGAGTATAATCCCTTCTCTTTACGAACTTTGGAAAGAGTCTCCATATTCTTCATAAATTTCTCGAAGTCTCCGCCTTTACGATAGGATTCATAGGTCTTTTTATCGATTCCGTCAAGGCATATGATAAGATGATCCAGACCTGATGTAAGAATATCCACAGCCATCTTTTCGGAGAACACCAGGAAATTGGTGCTTACACAGGTACCGATATTTTTATCCGATGCATAACGAATCATATCGATCAGTCGGGAGTGGAGAAAAGGCTCACCCCAGAAATAGAGATTGATTTTAACGAGGTAGTCTCCTATTTCATCCATTACTCTTTTATACAGTTCAAAATCCATCTTACCTTTTTTTCTTATATCCGCACCACTTCCCGTAAAACAGTTCGGGCAGTTGAGATTACATATATTGGTAGGTTCGACTTTCAGAAAAGGAGGATATCCCTTTACTACAGGCATTTTCAGCCTTCTCTGAAGCTCGACGGATATCAGATTGAATATTTTTTTAATGGTTATATGTTTCATCATTGATGCAAGGTGACGTTTCACATGAAAGGCATTGTGTTCAAACTGTAAAAGCCTGAAAAAAGGCGATAATTCAAAATTATGTTTCTTTTTCATGACACCTCATTTTTATAATCCGTCCCGACATAGTCGGGGCCAAACAGATTTCCAACAACAGATCAATGTCATTAACTTAAGGAGCAAAGCACCTTCTGCCTTCAGCGGCTAAACTCGAAGGCTCCGCTTCGCTGCGCCTTCTCAAACATGACCCGCTTCCGTCGGAAGGTGCTTTACCCCTTAAGTTAATGACATTGAACCACAGATTACATCTCTATCTCTTCTTTTGACAATCCCGTAAATTTCACTATCCTTTCCAAGCTCTCGCCGGACTCCTTCATTGCTTTGGCTATTTCCATTTTTCCTTAGATCTTTCCCTCGATTTTCCCTTCTGTCTTTCCTTCTTCAAATGACGTATCGATAACTCCCTTTAGGTCTCTGTATATTTTCAGGCTCTCTTCATATTCAGCCAACTGCTTCTCGTCAAAACCGGCTATCTCGGCTCTCCTGAATCCCTGTAAAAATATCTCCTCCCTGAATATATCGGGTATCTTATCGAACTCTTCAAGATGCTTTAAAAAATAGAGCCACTTGTCAAAGTGCGTTTCCAGCATCTCTTCGCTCTTATTAAACCCGGGCATCTCTATAAATACATAAGTCAGTTTATCGTAAAAAACCTGATCTTCGCCTTCTGCATTTCAACTATAAATCGGTCACCCCTCTCGCTCTCGCAGTGTATATGAAAGATGGCCTTTCTCTCGGTTTCGATATTCCCCTGCTGCTCTAAATTCTTAAAAGATAAGTCTTTGATCCTGTGTACGGGAGGCAGGAGCTCATTGAGAAAATCGATCAGTAAATCCTTACTCGCCTCCTCTCCAAAGAGCTTCTTAAAGCCGAAATCGGTATAGGGGTTTATATATTTCGCCTTCATCGCATTTTAATTATAACCTAAAACAATGATCCGATGCTCGGCGGGATAGGTTGAAAAGGGAGAGTATAGAACACTTATTATATAAAATACTGTAACTACTAAGGCGTATAGACTGAAGGCTGAAGACTATTAGGTAGAACATGTGTTATCGATAAAACTCATGGCGTGAAGTTAAATAAAGGCGAAGAAAGTAAAAGCGCCGGCTACAGGCGGCGCTTTCACATATTTCTAATTATGAAGAGATATTGATGGAATCGATATTTGTATTGTCAGTCACTCCTCCTGCTGCGGAACCGACTGCATTTTGGCCTATCGCTCCGGCGCTTGCACCGGCGATTCCTGTTCCTTCGGCGTACCCCCATCCGCTTACATCTCCTTCACCTGAACCTGCAGCACTTCCTCCCATGGCGTCTGTGGACATGCTTGCAGAGCCTATTTCGGAGTCTCCTCCGGACTTACTCATATTGGCAAAATCGTTTGACATAGTTATTTACCTCCCGATCTTTTTATGAAGAAATATTGATAGAGCTGATGTCGGTGTTGTCAGTGACTCCTCCGCCTGCAGCGCCGATAGCATTCTCACCGACAGCCCCTGCGCCCGAGTAGCCGACTCCCGTTCCTTCGGCGTAACCGCCTCTCCAGACATCTCCTTCACCTTCTCCGGTTGCACTGCCGCCTGCCGCTGCAGTCGATACATCGGCCGCTCCAATACCTGCGTCTCCTCCGGATTTGTTCATGTTGGCAAATTCATTCGACATAATGATTCCTCCTTTTCTTTTATTATCTTTTGTGGTATAGAGTAATTATAAAAAACTACCACTCCACGCCTCGAGATCGATTGATTCGATGCTCTTTTGAATAGTACATGATAACAGCTAAAAAGTCAACAACGATTTTACTCTGAAAATAACCGGCATCGTGCCGGAATGAGCCGCAATGTCCTGCCAAAACAAGCTGAAACTCGCAGACTCAAACACCACCTTGTTTCATCAGGACATCACTACTCATTCTGACAATTTTCATGCTTTGTGGTGAACCGGAGGTTCATGGGCGTTTATCCCGAAAATAAACGGATGCGCACCGGAAGCAGCAGCAATGTCCCGCCAGAACAAGCTGAAACTCGTAAACTCAAACACCACCTTGTTCTGGCAGGACATCACTGCTGCTTCTAACGATTTTCATGCTTTGTGGTGAACCGGCGCTTCATGGACGTTTACTCTGAAGACGAACCGAATACTATATTTGTAATTCTCCCCTTGATTATGCTATTTTTTATATTACCTAAAAGTGACAATTAGATCGGGATTCTGCTGTAAAATCAAGCACTTATGCTGCGTCGGACTTCACCGATTCAGTGCTCAACGTAGCTCTGCTACGCCTGCGCCTGAATCGCCTTGCCTCCTTGCCTAAGCACTTGATTTTACACCCTCGATCCTCGACCTAATTATCACTTTTAGGTATTATTTCAACATACATTGAGCCGGAGGATTAAAAGTGTATAATAAGGTCGATAACTGGTTTGATATCGTCAAACTGGAACATAAAATACTTGATTTCTGGAAAAAGGAAGATACTTTTAATAAGTTACGAGAAAAAAATAAAAACGGTAGGAAATGGTCTTTTCTTGACGGCCCTATTACCGCCAATAATCCCATGGGAGTACACCATGCCTGGGGGCGATCTCTTAAAGATGTATATCAGAGATATTGGGCTATGAAGGGGTGTGATTTACGTTATCAGAACGGATTCGATTGTCAGGGGCTGTGGGTGGAAGTCGAAGTCGAAAAGGAGTTGGGATTTACCACCAAAAAGGATATTGAAAATTATGGTATCGATAAATTCATAGAACTCTGTAAAGAGAGGGTCAGGAAGTACTCGAAAATACAGACCGATCAATCCGTCAGGCTGGGTTACTGGATGGAGTGGGATAACTCCTATTACACAATGAGCGATGAGAACAATTATACGATATGGACATTTCTAAAAAAGTGTCATGAAAAGGGCTATATATATAAAGGTCACGATGTCATCCCCTGGTGCCCTAGATGCGGCACCGGCATCTCTCAGCACGAAATGCAGGAGGGGTATAAGCAGATTAAGCAGCTCTCCGTTTTTGTACGCTTTCCCATTGTAAACAGAGAGAAAGAAGCCTTTCTCGTATGGACCACCACCCCATGGACGCTTCCCGCCAATGTCGCTTTAGCCGTAAATCCGGGGCTCGATTATGTAAAGGTCAAAGAGGGAGACTGGTTTTATTATATTGGAAACGACGTAAAGGAGAGGGTTTTAAGAAAGGGCGACAACAGAGAGATCGTAGAAACGTTGAAGGGAAGTGATCTTATCGATGCAAAACTGACCTACAGAGGCCCTTTTGACGATCTTCCCGTACAAAAAGCACAAAAAGATATCGAAGCTTACCATACAGTTATTCCATGGAAGGATGTAACTGCCGAAGAGGGGACATGTATCGTACACATCGCTCCCGGTTGCGGCAGCGTGGACTTCGCCCTTGGCAAGGAGTTTAACCTGCCCTCAATAGCACCGATAGACGACATGGGTGTATATATAGACGGCTTTGATCTCTTTTCCGGAAAAAGCGCAACCGAAGTAAATACCGATGTAATAGAGAGACTAAAAGGAATGAACCTTTTATACGGAACGGAAAAATACGAACACTCCTACCCCCACTGTTGGAGATGCAGTTCCGAGCTCCTGTTCAGGCTGGTAGACGAATGGTTTATCGAAATGGATCCATGGAGGGAAAACATAAAGGCCAACGCCAATAAAATTACATGGATTCCTTCCTTTGGACGGGACCTTGAACTTGACTGGCTGACAAATATGAGAGACTGGATGATATCCAAAAAACGTTACTGGGGGCTTGCGTTACCGATCTGGGAGTGTACGGAGTGCAATACCTTTCAGGTAATGGGAGGATTCGATGAATTAAAGGAGAAGGCAGTTGAGGGGTGGGACTCCTTTAAAGGAAAAACGCCTCACAGGCCGTGGATAGATTCCGTAAAGATCAACTGCCATATATGCGGCAAGCCGGTTTCCAGAATTCCAGATGTAGGCAATCCCTGGTTAGACGCCGGTATTGTGCCATATTCTACTGTAAACTATAATGATAAAAGAGACTACTGGAAAGAGTGGGTTCCCGCCGATCTGGTTCTTGAATGTTTTCCCGGGCAGTTTCGTAACTGGTTTTACAGCCTTCTGGCCATGAGCACGATGATGGAGGATATACCGCCATTCAAAACCCTTGTCGGTCACTCTCTTGTACGTGATGAAAAGGGAAATGAAATGCATAAATCAAAGGGTAACGCCATCTGGTTCGACGATGCTGCGGAAGATATCGGAGTTGAGGTCATGAGGTGGATGTTTTTTAATCAGGACATCGCCACAAATATGAATTTCGGTTTTAATGCAGCAAAGCTGGTAAGGGGCAAAATATTTAATTCCATATGGAACAGTTACGGCTATTTCGTAAACTACGCCAGGTTGATAGACTTTATCCCCCCTGAAACACCGTCGGAGTATAAGAAAAGGCCTGTATTCGACAGATGGATTCTATCAAAACTTCAACTCCTTATTCAAAAATCGACGAAATCGATGGAGTCATTTGACGTTAAGAGCGCATGCCGGTATATCGAGACCTTTGTGGAGGACCTCAGTAACTGGTATATCAGAAATAACAGGAGACGGTACTGGCGCTCGGAAATCAATGAGGATACGCTGTACGCATATGAGACCCTATATGACTGCCTCTGGGTGCTGATAAGAATCCTCGCCCCTGTTCTTCCCATGCTGACAGAGGAGATGTATCAAAATCTGGTAAGGTCATGGAAAAAGAATGCTCCCGAAAGTATTCATCTCACCGAATTCCCCGTTGAGGACAATGAGGCAATAGACAATACTCTCATTTCAGATATGGATACTGTTATCAGGCTCAATACATATGCTCTTTCAGCCAGAGAGAAAGTCAAAATAAAGATCAGGCAACCGCTGGGCAGGCTGATAATATCTCCAAAGAGCGAAAAAGAGAGAGAATCCATAGAGAGATTCAGCGATCTTTTAAAGGAGAATCTCAATGTAAAGGAGATCGAGATAGCGCCCCCTGGCAACGACTGTCCCACAGATATGGTTATCAGGCCAAATATGAAACTCCTGGGGCCTAAATTCGGCTCACTTTCTAAAAAAATTATGGAAGAGATATCGAAGCAGAACGACTATATCGTTAATAAACTGAAAGAGGGTCAAAAAGAGATTTCCATAATCCTGGAAAGCGGTGACAATGCCGCAGTCAGTACGGAAGACCTTATTATAGAAGAGACCGATCCGGCGGAACTGAGCATCGTAAAGACAGACGACGGCTGGCTGGGATTTGATACGACCATAACTCCCGAACTCGAGATCGAAGGACTTATGAGAGACACACTGCGTCATCTACAGGTAATGAGAAAGGATATTGGTCTGGAAATAGAGGACCGCATAGAAATGCGATTTAAAACGGATTCCGAGAAGCTGAGGAGAGTCTTTAAGGATCATATGGATTTCATATGCAGTGAGCTCTTATGTCTGAAACTCGTAGAAGATACGGCCCTGGCATCGGATTACAGAATAAATGTCTTAAGTGAGACGCTGACTGTTGATATCGTAAAAGTGAACACCACATAGCTTCAACTCCTCTTATCAGGTCAAGGCCTTCGGCGTACTTCAAAAATGTAACCGCAGACAGTGACTTTTCCTTTACTCCCCCTCTCCCCTTTTGAAGGCGGAGAGGGCTGGGGCGAGGGGGTGTGGTATTGCACTTGATAGGGAAATGCTTCCTCGCCCCAACCCCTCACTTTAAACCTTTTCCATTAATGGAAAAAGGGAAAGCCATTGAGGAAATACTGCGCCTTACGCCATCAAATGGAACTTCCAACTGCTTTTTCATGTTTTTCGATATTTTTATTAATGATTTTTTTTGTTATTTATGTGTATAATGTTACGTTGACTTACCATACAATCCAAGTGTGTAAAAATCATGAAGTATCGTTATAAGGTAATCATTCTGTTTATTGTAACTTCAATAATAACAAACGGACTCCTTGCGATTATCATGTTTGGTCAGTCCCGTACCTACCTGTTCAAGGAGATTCAGAGTAAAGTTCTTTCCATTGCAGCAACAATATCCTCGTTGATTGACGGCGATTTGCATAATGAGCTTAAAAGCCGTTCTGACGAGGCAGGCGATGCTTACAAAAGCCTTGAAAGCGATATCAGAAAAGCAAGAGATGCAAACAGACGGGACGATGTAAATGTCTCGTATGTGTATACCATGATGACAGCAGAGGAAAATCCTGACATCTTTTTATTCGCCGTGGATGCAGAGGAAAGCCTTGAAAAGAAGTCCCATATAGGAGATGTTTATATTGGCGAATACGAGGGAGAGTTTAAGCTGGACGAACTTCAGGTCGATGAGAGTGTCAATCGAGATCAGTGGGGAGAGTGGATAAGCGCCAATGCGCCTCTGTTAAACAGTTCCGGCAAGGTCGTTGCCGCAGTGGGTGTGGATATTAGCGCAAAGGATGTACTGAAAAAGATAAATCGTTTGTTCTTTAGCGCTTTAACCGCTTTGGGTGCATCGATTTTTATCGCAATCGCCGTATCTCTCTTTTTATCAAAACATGTTACAAAACCTTTGTACCTGTTAAAAAACTCTCTCGACAAAATCAGGCAGGGCGATCTTCATGTGACTGTCGATATGAAAAGGGGCGATGAATTCGGAGAAGTCGCTGAATCGATTAATGCCATGGTCTCCGGTCTTCGCGAGAGAGAGGCCCTGAAAAGTACATTCGCCAGGTATGTGTCAAAGCAGGTGCGAGACAAAGTTCTCATCACCGGAGATATTCCCGATATTAAGGGAGAGAGGAGAAAAGTTACTGTGCTTTTTTCCGATATCAGAGGTTTTACGGAAGTCGCCGATTCCATGCAGCCCGAAGATGTGGTCGGATTGCTCAACGAATATTTCGAAAAAATGATAGAAGTCACTTTCAAATATCATGGAACACTCGATAAATTTATTGGTGACGGTATGATGGTAATCTTCGGTGCTCCTCTGGACGATCCCTATCAGGAAGAAAACGCCCTGAAAGCAGCCCTTGATATGCGGGTTGAACTGAACAAACTTTGTGAAAAATGGTCCGCCCAGGGCCGCAGTGAGCTGAAAATCGGTATCGGTATAAACACCGGCAACGCCATCGTAGGCAACATCGGCTCTACGCAACATATGGAGTATACGGCAATCGGAGACGCCGTGAATCTTGCCTCCCGCCTGGAAAGTGCAACCAAAGAGTATGACACTGACATACTGATAAGCGAATATACCTATGTAGAGACAAGAACGCTTTTTAATTGTACGAGAATAGGCGATATCAGGGTCAAAGGGAGAGCGGACTCGGTAACCGTTTATTCGGTACAGGGTGTAAAGGAGAAGAGCCAAAGGTTTTAAAAACTCTCTCCAAAGTATCTCACCTGGAGTAACAGGTTCGAGCTTACTCATAATAACAAAAAACAGCATTCAGCTATCAGCGATCAGCCTTCAGCTAAAGAAAGAATTGATGTTATGCCAATAAGAAAAATCCAACCTTATGCCTTATGCCTAAAAGAAAACATTTAGTTCCTCAACGGGCTTCTATGGTATAATTTCATGCTTTCCCAGTACGCAAAATTGTTACTACCAAACCAATACCATTAACTTGAGGGGTGAAGCGCCTTCCGACAGAAGCGGGTCATGTCTGAGAAGGCGGAGAGAAGCGGAGCCTTCGAGTTTAGCCGCTGAAGGCGGAAGGCGCCTTACTCCTTAAGTTAATGACATTGACTACCAAACGATTATACCGATGTTAATGGATTATCCTATCGTAATGGCCTTTCTGCTTGGTCTTCTCAGTGCCTGTTCACTGCCGTTAGGCACAATCACTTCTGCCGTGATACGTCCCGGCGATCGTCTTATCGCTTTTCTAATGGCCTTCGGAGGGGGGGCGCTGTTAGCTGCTCTCACTATCGATTTAGTGGCGTCATCGCTGGACAAAGGGCACTTTACTCCTCTTGCGATCGGCTGTATTATTGGAGGCATTCTTTTTGTCGTTCTAAATGAAGCTGTTAATGATTACGGCGGATTTGTACGCAAGGCTTCGACTACTTTTTATTATTTACGCAAAGAAGATTACAAGCTGTCTAAACGAATCCTTACCAGTGTTCGTCAAATGGATATTTTTAAAGGACTTTCGCAAAATCATTATAAAGTATTGGCTGCCTCTATGACGAGTCTGACTTATAGAAAGGGATCAATGATCTATGTTGACGGTGATCCCTCTGAATCGTTGTACATCATATCCGATGGTAAAGTTGAATTACTCGATCCTTACTGTCGTATGGCAGTTCACGAGAAGCTGGAAAACGGTGACGCCTTTGGCTGGATGGATTTTTTAACAGGTGCTCCCCATACAATGGCGGCGATAGCCAAAACCGATGTAACGGTATGGGTGTTGCCAAGGGGAACGTTTTTTGCTCATGTCCCAAACTCAAAAACATTACTACAATCGGTTCATCTGGCTCTACGTGACAAAAACGTTAGTAAATACTTACATGACCGTCACGGATTGAGTAATGAGGAGGCTGCTTTCTGGTCCGATCGGGCGATTGAAACGTTATTGAGCCGGGGAACCTTTTCCGAAGCTGTCATGGTGAAGCGTAACAGTGATGAGTTCCTTGAAATAGCAGACAAAATTCAACGTTTCTCACTGTTTCAAAGTCTTCCCTTTGACGAAATAGAGGAAATTTCAAATTTATTTATCTACAGATTTGTACCTGAGGGATATACTTTGTATCATAAAGGTGACAGATCCGACCGTTTGTATTTTATTGACAAAGGGCAGATATCCCTGATCGACCCGGGAATGACTTTAAGGCAGACGGAAAGATTGTCGGCATTTTCAGGGTTTGGAGGAAAAGCGTTTATTACAGGGGCCAGGCATACCACATCAGCTATAACGACTCAGGATGTACATGTATGGATTTTACGGAAACAGGACTTTGATAAAGTTCTGGAGTATACACCGGTGCTGGCGACAAAACTTAAACAATACATAAATGAAAATGAGATTTCCAATTATCTGCTCCATAAACAACATTATAATTCTGTTTTAATCGAACGGTGGAAACGAAAAGCAATCACGTCAATTGATTCTTCGGCAAGTTTGCCGTTGATTATAGATATGAGTTTTGAAATAGAAGCACATAAGGGAGCGCCTCTGGCCATATGGTTAGGCATTTTACTTGACGGTATTCCTGAATCACTGGTGATCGGAGCCAGTCTTATTCAGTCGCATATCAGCTTTTCTTTAATCGGAGGTTTGTTTTTATCCAATTATCCCGAAGCTTTGTCAAGCTCTATCGGTATGAGGCAGCAGGGTTTTTCTTTCAGACGAATTCTGTTTATGTGGACTTCCCTGATGGTTATTACTGGGATCGGCTCGGCATTAGGTAATGTATTCTTTACGGAAGCCGATCCTGCCATGTTTTCTCTTGTTGAAGGTATTGCAGCGGGTGCTATGCTGACCATGATCACCCAGACGATGCTCCCTGAGGCATACATCAAAGGTGGTTCAATAATCGGATTTTCAACCTTGCTCGGATTCTTATCAGCTATACTTCTTAAGACATTGGAATAAAGACCGGTTGGCGAACATCATTTCCAGGAGTGTAATTTTCGTGGCGTAAATGGGAGCACCGGTGCTTTGGAATGAATAGAACGTCGATTGACAGGTGTTTTTGTCTGAAAACTCATCAATCTCTTTTTGTTGAGAGGTTTTCTTCCGTTAAAGAAATCGCATGCACTGTAGTATTTTATGTCTTCATACCATATTTTAAAGAATTCTTTCTGTGAGTACATCTTTTTAATATATGATGGAGGGTGTG
The DNA here is from genome assembly GCA_029001845.1 of Candidatus Magnetocorallium paracelense. Lineage (GTDB taxonomy): Bacteria > Nitrospirota > Thermodesulfovibrionia > Thermodesulfovibrionales > Magnetobacteriaceae > Magnetocorallium > Magnetocorallium paracelense. Next base: position 21,629 of record JAREWP010000080.1, read on the forward strand.
ACAGTGAAGATGGTTTTGCCGGAATGAGGAGGTATGGGAAGTCGAAAAAACGGCTGTTGAAAAGAAGCAAATTGTTCGAAAGATTTGTCAGAAGCGGGACTGAACGACTTTGATTATTAGTTGACTTTTACTTCTCTTTTTGCTATTCTTTTCTTAAGCTTTCTAAAAGTAAATTCCTATCAGTTAACCTGAGGATCGTCATCTACGATCAGTATTGTTGCCATTGATCACCTCGTTGATTAATTGTTGCAAGCTCTCCTCATCCGCCGCATAGGCCGCGGCCTGAATTTTATGTAAGGTTTGAAGATAAGGCTATTTGAATCCTTGGCATTGTAAAAAAATGATATCCATAATGTCAATCAGTTTTGATTGCTTAAAAATAGGTATGTCTAAAAATCTTCTTAATTCTTCTAATATGGACGTAATCTTTTTCTCAGGGAGCAGAGGAAGCTTTTCTGAAGGGGTCTCTCCTTTGGATGCAGGATCACCAGGTGATTCCTAATATAAATATTGAGACAAGATCGTTATCAGTTTGTCCAGATCAATCGGTTTCGTGATATAATCAACAACGCCTTTTGACAGTGCTTCAATTTGTTGTTCAGTAAAGGCATTGGCGGATACAGCAATAATGGGAATTTGCTCCAGACCCGGATAAGGATGGATTTTTTGCGTCGTCTCCATGCCGTCCATATCCGGCTACTGGCCCCCTCAATTCGTATTTCAGAACCATGTTGGCGTCGGGGTATTCAATGGAAGCTTCTTTTAAATGATTGAAGAGCCGGGCAAGTGATCGATTTGCAGCAGGCCTGGAAGCATTATGAACACGAACCGGCAACAGGTTGTTGTCCTGATCCGGTACATGTAAGGTAGGGGCGGACACATTGGTCCGCCCCATATCACTTATACAATTAAAGCTCGTCTTTAAGGACATAAAGGCAGCAATATGACATCTTCCGTAGTTGTGTCGCCTCCTGCGATTATGTCGTCTTTTTGATTGCCGCAAAATACGGCGCTTTTTATATTAACATTCCTGTTGCTTAATACTCCGCCGCCTGCGCATTGTACAGATATCATTTCACCGTCGGAATACTCATAGCATGCATTTCCCCAGCCGTTTTGGAACACTTCAGTTCTGGCGTCAGATGAAGCCATCATAAAAATGTCTCCCTGAGCGTCTATCCCCCAGCCTCCGTTATTCATGATCTTTGTGGGATTTCTTACTGCCGCCGCCGTGCAACCGGACCCGCCGGGAACACTCTTTTCCACACAGGATTTAACCAAAATCCCGCTCCCCTGGTTATTATAAATATAGTCATAACCACTGTTGTTAAATCCCTCGCCGGGCAGTATATGAACACCTGCTGATCCGGTTGGTAGCATATATCGCCCTTTCCATTTCCTTTCACAGTGCTTACATCTTTTAAAGGAGAGACATTACCGTTTATGTCCACTCCTTCCACTCCCATCAATATCCCTTCCTCGGCCTCTATGCCCCAACCGGCGTTGTCATAAATTAATACAGGCGCATAAATCTCTACAGAGAGGCAGTCGGATTTTTTTGGGGCCGCCTCTCCTTTTATAAAGAAAGATTCCGTGCCGCATCCGTTTGCTCTTATGCCCCTTCCCTGATTTCCGCTGATTTCACTGTAAGAAACAGAGTCCGTATCTATTTCAACTACACCGACACCCGATCCGCCGCCAGAATATGATCCGGCCCGCACGCCATCGCCTTTGTTGTCCCTTATGGTGATTCTGCGCATATATATATCCGATTCCGCATTGATTCCGGGACCGCCGTTATCGGATACATGAACATCCGTTGCCGATACTCCGCGGTGACTGTAAATACCCCCTCCGGCGCAATCAAAGGGCTCTAAATTTCCTGCATCATCTATTGCATAGCAGTTTTCACCTTTTCCGTTTTCCAAAACATCGATCGGCGTTGCTACACTACGTTTTTCCCGTCCAAAGTAAAATCGCCTGTAATCGTCACTGAGTCGGTTACTGCTGGAAGTTCCGTTTCCGGCAGAATAGTGCTTACTTCGACTTTAATGGTGTTCTCCCCCTCCATTGCATTGGCCTGCTCGATGGCGGCCCGTAATGTACATTTGTTGCTTTCTTCGCTTATTTCCGCTTTGCACTTGTTGTCGCTAAGGTCGGAGTCGCTCTCGTCACTCTCAATATTAACAACAAATTCTGAATCAGATGATGTACCCTCTCCTAATAATGTTGCGTTTGCAATATAAAGAACGGGGTCATTTGACTCTACATCAATGACGGCTTCCTTTTTACCTACGAAAACAGGTGAAAATTCTGATAATAAATAACAAGAATCAGATGGCAATAAAGTTACCCAACTACATTTATCATCTGTAATATTAAATTCATCGACATCCGGACCTGTCAGGTTAATATTATATATTTCCAGATTTCCAGTGCCTTCATTTGATATATAAAATGGCAAATCAGGTGATGTATCAAAAACCTCTACTTCTCCAAAATCATTAAAAGGTGGATCAATTTTAATTTCAGGTTTCTCCGTTTCAGGGTCCAGTTTTCCGGAGAACCAATCAAAGATGTTCGTTGAAAATTGTCTGTTGCCGGCTTTTGTCATATCCTTCATAAACCAATAATCGCCGGTAATAACTACTTTCCCTTCCAAGCCATCATCTTCTACCGCCGCTACGACAACTAAACCTTCTTGCCAGGCAAGCTCTTTCGCTGGAGCTGAGACGTTGAACTCACCTGCCCATTTCATGGTAAGCTCACCAACACTGTCAAAAAGCAGATGGGTGGATAAATCAGTAGTTGTAAATTCATCATATAGCAGATGGGAGTCATCCCATGGATAATCTATAAAATTTACACCAAAGGCTTCCGCCACCGGTTTAATATTTCTATTATAGTCAGTGTGAGTATCTGATGCACTGCCTTCGTACGCAAAAGGTGCCTTTCCCATGATTAACAGTCCGCCACCGGATGCAACGAAGTCATAAATAGCGTTCACTTCCTCATTGCTGTAAGACGTATCCTCTGCGGAACAACTGGCAATAACAATTGCGGAATAGTCGCTCAATCTCAGATCGAGTACGCTCCATTCTCCTGAATGCATAGAGTAACCTCTGCTCTTTAACTCCTGTGCTATGGAATAAAAGTCATCATCAGTGTTACAGCGGTAACGTGTACCATGGCTCGCATCCCAATAGATATGCTTTGTTTCTTCCGAAGACGAGTAGGGCGTTGTTATTTCGTTTTCCCTAAACTGTTGTGCTGTTTCCGCTCCTGAATCCATCTCCCGAGCCGCGGCAATGGATCCGTAAAAAGTGAGCATAATAATCGTTACTACCAAATGGATAACCAAAAACTTTTTTTCTGGCATCTCTTTTCCTCCTTTGTAATTCCTCATGTGTATGGAAAGTGTTTGGTTCCGGCTATGCCGGAACAGGCAGGTTGTGAATAGTATTTCCGATAAAATAAAATATGGTGAATCATTTTGTATGTAGGTAAAATACCTGGAAAATCATTTTTTTCACTTCTTTCTATTGCCCTACCCGACATTTACTTTATGCAGGCTTGGAAGCAGACATTTGCTCGGGAAATGAACATTGGGATATAATAGGCATATATGGAATTTCAGATTTTAGATTGCTGATTTAGGATTTAATTTTATTAAAACATCAATGCTTCAATTGTAATGTTTCGTAATTCATTATCTGAAAAGCAATAGGAGTAAATCCGATTACAGACACAAAGAGTAAAAGGGTATTTTTATGGAAAGAAAATTAATATCATTTGACTGGGCAATCAAGCGTATATTGAGAGATAAAGCCAACTTTGATATATTGGAAGGTTTTCTGAGTGAGTTGTTGCATGAGGATATAACAATCGAAGATATTATAGAGAGCGAAAGCAACAAAGAGACGGAAAGGGACAAATCCAACAGAGTGGATATACTGGCAAAGGATTCAAAGGGAGCATTGATATTGATTGAAGTGCAATATGAGAGGGAGTTTGATTTTTTTCACAGAATTCTCTACGGTACGTCTCGGTTGATAACACAGTTTATAAAGGAGGGGGAATCCTACGGAAAAATCAAAAAGGTGATAACCGTAAGTATCGTATATTTTGAATTGGGGATCGGAGAGGATTATTTGTACAAAGGAATCACACAATTCAGGGGAGTACATAAAAAAGATATATTAAGGTTAACGAAGTCCCAGCAAAAACAGTTTCATCTGACAAATGTAGATGAGATATTTCCTGAGCACTACATAATCCGAACAGGAAAGTTTGACGAGAACCAGGAGATGGAGGAGTTATTTGACGAGTGGATTTATTTTTTAAAGACAGGTGAGATAAAAGATGATTTTAGAGCAAAGAATATCGTATTGGCCAAAAAGAGACTGGACATATTAAATCTGAAAGAAGAAGAAAGAGATTCCTATCATGTATATATGGAGAATTTGAGATACGAGAGATCATTGGTAGAAACAGCTCTTTTTGACGGCATGGAGAAGGGAATGGAGAAGGGAATGGAGAAGGGAATGGAGAAAGGAATGGAGAAAGGAATGGAAAAAGGAATGGAAAAAGGAATGGAAAAGGGTGTAGACAAGATGAAGAGAGAGTCGATAATAAAGTTGTACAAAAGAGCAGGTATGAAGGCTGAAAGTATAGCCAATGTATTGGAATTGGAAATTGATTTTGTCATAGATGTATTAAAAGAGGAAGGTATACAGATATAAAGCGGGTTATAACCTGAAAGGGTTTGACTGTAACCTGAATCAGTGGCATGGTAATTGCTATTGCTGATTCCCGGGCCATGCAAGGGCATAATTTGCTTTTTTAATTTTTCATCTCAGTGTTTTTGACTATATTTCCTTGAAATTCATGCACAATATGATGCCTTAAGACGCATTCCTCCCTCTTACTAAAAAAATACATAAAAAATATAAATTAAATTCTATGTTTTATAGGCTGACCGGAGTCTGCAATTAATAAAAATCCACTCTATAATCTCTCCCATACATGCCCCCAGCCACTGTATTTTCCAAATGACAGAATTACCCTCCGCGATCTCTTTACTATCCTGCCTGCCAAATACATAATATCCTGCATCACTATTCGTAATCTGCGCCTCTTTACTTTTTTACGATATACAGGCCTCTTCTCTCCTTCAACCTCCTGCAGACTTTCCTGTCCGCATATTCTTAGTAAATTGTATGCTGTTAAAGTAAGATATGAACATTAGATAGTGCAGGCAGCGATAGTGAATCCCGGAATGAGTCAGGTAATAGCGTTGGCCCCTGAGGAGGTAAAGAATACGGACGGCAGTGATAAGCTGGATTGTGAGAGCAATGCGGGCAAGAGGCTTGTGGAGAAGGTGAGAGCAGATCACCCGAAATTACCGATAATAATAGTAGCAGACAGCCTGTACAGCAAACAGCCGTTTATAGAGAAGCTGAAAGAACACGAGACTGCAATTCAACTGTGAAGACAGGAGGAAATTGTGGAAAGGACAAAACCATTTAGTATTTCAAAATGGAAGGTGTATGAAGCGTATAAGCTTGTAAAAGCCAACGCGGGCTCAGCCGGAGTTGATGGAGAATCGTTAGCTGATTTTGAAAAAGACCTGAAGAACAACCTTTATAAGTTATGGAACCGATTGTCATCTGGCAGTTATTTCCCTCCACCTGTGATGGGAGTTGCCATTGCCAAGAAATCCGGAGGAGAGCGACTGTTAGGCATCCCGACAGTGTCTGACCGTATAGCCCAAATGGTGGTTAAGCGGGAATTTGAAC
>JAREWP010000083.1 GCA_029001845.1 Candidatus Magnetocorallium paracelense
AGCAGGCGATAGTAATGGTGGGAGCGATAGGTGGACATTTGGGGCGTAAAAGAGACGGCATGCCGGGTACGGAATGTATCTGGCGAGGATTGCAGCGACTGGACACCGCAGTGGATATGTATGCCATTTTTAAACATTTACCATTACCTCAAATACGTAAGTCTTATCCTCATGCCCTTCTTCCGCCCAAGGGAGACCCTTGACACCCACGGCGTTAAGGGTGGGTAAAGCTCATCCCCTCAAGGGGAGAGGAGACTAAGCGTTGAGCTTTACCAACGGAGGAAGTAAGGATTATAATAGAGTATCCGGAATGAATCAGTTTAGATATAAGCCGGGTGATTTACGGTTGAGCCATAAGTACTTAAGAGGATTAATACTATGCCATTTGCCTTTAAAAAAGATGATATATATTCTTTTAGCGATTATTTAACTTGGCCCGATGAGGAGAGATGGGAGATTATTGATGGTAGAGCATATAATATGAGCCCGGCTCCAAAGATCAGGCATCAGAGGATCGTTTCTCTTATAGACAGGAAACTCGGTGATACGATTGAAAGTATGGGATGCAGATTATTTATTGCCCCCGTTGATGTTGTACTCGATGACTTCAATGTTGTACAGCCTGATATATTTGTTGTATGTGATAAGGATAGGATTACTGAAGATAACATTCAGGGAGCACCGGATTTAATCTTTGAGATTATCTCTCCAAGTACGGAGTTGATGGACAGAAGGGAAAAGAAAGACTTATATGAGAGATTTGGAATAAAGGAATATGTCATCGTATTTCCGGAAAAAGAATATATCGAAAGATATGCTTTGGTCGATAACAAATACTCTGCACCGGAAATTTTCAATTGGGATGATGAATTTATGCTGTATGCTTTCGAAATTAAGATGAATATGTGGGAAATCTTTGAACGGGTTAAAAAAGCGGGATAAATAAATATCTTCAATTGAGTTCTTTCCTGAGTCTATTTCAATTTTATCGTCGGTAAGCGCTTTAGTTTCTGAGTTTAAAAATTCTCTTGAAGATGTCAATTTCAGTTAACAAGGCTCTTTAGAAAGTTTTCGAATTCTATTGCGGCTTTTTCCCAGGTGAAACTACTCATCCATTCTCTTCCTTTTAAGCCCATTTCCAAACGTCTCTCATCCTTAAGCAGTTTTGTCATGGTGTCTGCCAACGATTTGGAGTCTTCTGACCTGAAATTATAGCCAAATCCCTTTTCACTTATAAATTTTAGCTCATTAATATTACTTCCTATGATCGATTTACCGCATGCCAGAGCTTCGAGCACTGTAATCGGTTGTGACTCATACCTGGATGGTTGTACGAAAAAGAGAGCGTCTCTGAGAAGTTTCAGTTTCGCTTCCCCTTTGACCCATCCCGTTAACTCAATACTCTCTTTCACTTCACGGGGCAGCGATTTCACTAACAGATCGAATTCTTCTCTGTTTCTGCCGTCGCCTGCTATTACAAGACGAATATGAGGACAGGATTTGTGAAAAATTCTGTATCCCTCCAGCAGGATGTCCAGTCCTTTGTGGTGTACATCGATTCTGCTAAGATAGAGAATGTAATCAGAGGACTCTTTTGGTTTTTGAAAAAGGAGTTCCTCGGATATGCCGTTGGGTATAATTGTGATATTGCTCGAATTTTGTGTCCTGAATCTCTCGTTTGTTTCCTTTGAAACGTATACGAAATTCCTGTAAAAATAAGGTCTGATTATTTCCAATATATATAGAGCCCAGGAATATAGAGAATTGTATTTACCTAAATATTTTTTCCCTGTATACCCCTGTATCTGCAATACTACCGGTTTTTTTTTGTAAAGATGCAGAAAGGCGGGAACAGCCGGTGAGAATTCCTCGATTATAACATCATAATGTTGGCCGAATTTTCTTACGAATTCGAAGGCGCTAAAGGCGTATGAAAGAAGAGTTATTGTGAAGTTTTTTGTCTCTATACCTGCAAAGATATGCTCGATGTCCTTTATCTTTCCGTTTGTTGCACCCTTATATTTTCTGCAAAGGAGGGTAATCTCGTGTCTCTCCTTGAGGTGATTGTATATCTCGTAGGCTCTCATTCCGACACCGCCTATGCCGAAATAGTCGCCTTCGCTCTCATATAATACATGGAGGATCTTCATTAATCCCTTATTTCTATCTTTTTTTTTCTCAGGTATTCCTTGACTTCCGATATGGGTACTTCTTTTCTGTGAAAGATGCCTGCTGCAAGGGCGGCTTCCACTTTTGTTTGAGTAAAAACGTCATGAAAGTGTTCCGCGTTGCCTGCTCCGCTTGAGGCGATTACGGGAATTCCCACGGAATTACGTATTAGATTCGTCAGCTCCAGGTCATATCCGGACTTTGTACCGTCTTTGTCCATGCAGTTCAGAAGTATTTCACCTGCTCCGAGCTTTTCGCATATGCGGGCAAGTGTCAGGGCATCAATGTCTCTCCCTTCTCTTCCTCCCTTCACTGTACACTGATACCAACAATATTCCTCGCCATCAGGTCCGGGATAAAGGGTTTTTATGACATTGTGTTTTACATCATTCGGAGATTTTACATAGACTCTTCGGGGATCGATGGAAATCACTACAGCCTGATTGCCGTAAACTCTTGAGATTGTTTCTATGGAAGCGGCTCCGCTCTCTCGTCCCCTCTTCAGATACTCTTCAACTACATATACGGCATCACTTCCAATAGATATTTTATCGGCGCCGGAACGGAAATATTCCGAGGCCACATCAAGGGCCGAGTAGTGCTTTCCTTTGGAATCTGTATACTCCCTGATTCCGCCTCCTATTGTGAGAGGCACAAAGACATTTTCCGAAGTACGGCGGAGCACCTCAATCATTGGCTGATCTTCAAGGGGAAAGTCCCTGAATCCGGTGATATTTAGAAAAGTTATCTCGTCGGCGCCTTCCTCGAAATATCTCCTTGCCAGGTCCACAGGTTTACCGAGGTTTCGTACGACGCCTTCCTCTCTGACATCGTATTGGTCCCCCTTCGTAACTACCAAATCTCCCTGGTCGTTGGCTCTCACATCAAGGCATGCGATAATCCTTTTGGCAAGTTTTGTTTCTTCCCCAGGGCGATAATTTTTTTTCCTGTCTTCGGAATTTATATTATTACTTTTAAGAAATTCTCCGAGGATTTTAAGACCGGCCTCTCCGCTTTTTTCAGGGTGAAACTGAACTGCCATCACATTGCCTTTTTGTACTCCGCTGATAAACTCGCCGCCATAATCGGTAGTACTCAGTATCCACTCCATGTTTCCCTTCTCCGGGAGCGCTCTATAGGAATGGACAAAATACAGCTTTTCACCATTATAATCGGAAAAGAGGGAGAGCGGTTTCTTTATCCTGATTCCGTTCCAGCCTATTTGAGGAACAGAGAGATTGCTGTCGTCGAATCTTTTTACAACTCCTTTAATAATGCCCAGTCCCTCTGTATCGGGTGACTCCTCACTTCCCTGAAAGAGTGTCTGCAATCCAAGGCATATCCCGAGAAATGGTCTGCCGGCCTCTATGTATTGCTTCAGAGGTCCTAAATAGCCGTCTCTCTTTAGTCTGGATATGGCGCTTCCAAAACTCCCGACACCGGGAAAAATCAGTTTATTTGCACTCTTAATATCGTTGGGAGTTCTTACGTCCTTTATTTTGTATCCCAGTTTTTTTATGGCGTTCCGAACGCTCCTCACATTTCCGGCGCCATAATCGAGCAGTGTTATCATATATCACCTTTTATATGTGTAAATTTTTCATACCTCATTCTTAATTACTCTTCTTATGAAAGAATCGTATGGAGCATGTTATACTAACAGAGTTGCCGCCGGTTACAAAAATAACATACTCATAGTGCTAATTGCTACTTTTTTCATACTCTCGGAATAACTTCTTTATTATGCATATAACCGATAAACAAAAAGACGTTTTCAAAGAGGTCATTAATATCAGGGTCGGAGAATCGGCCGGTATATTGAATGAACTCCTCAATACCCATATTTCACTACAGGTTCCCGACATAAAGATATTCTCTTATAACGATATGGAAAAAGAGATGGCCGGTTTGCTCGAGAAGAAGTTATCGGCTGTGTGGATGGAATTTAGCGGGCCCGTAACAGGTATTACCTCTCTTATCTTCCCTCCTGAAGATGCTTCGAAACTGATCGATCTCATTTTAAATAATGTTGGAGAAGCAGAAGACCCCGATTCGGTGAGAATCGGAATTTTAAGCGAAGTTGGCAATATTATTCTAAACAGCGTCGTCGGCTCGCTTGGTGATCTTTTTAATGAAAGGATTCTTTTTACTCTCCCCGCCTATTTTGAGGATACATTAAGGAGATTTATCGCCTCTTCCAAGCTGGACAGAGATTTAATTATCCTTCTTGCCGATTCCCGCTTTTATATAAAAGAGCATATGATAGAGGGGGAAATAATCGTGCTTATCGGTATGGACGGATTCGAGTCGCTCATCGACGCCATGGAAACTTCATTCGGATTTTTGAATTTCAGAGGGTAAGTTTTAACGATGGGCTATTTTACCGAAGGATTCGATGTTTTGGACAATGTGCCTTTAGGCGTGTTTATTCTCAACAGCGATTATACCGTGCTTTTTTGGAACAAATGCATCGAGGAGTGGACCAATATATCTGCTTCCGGTATTACGGGAAGTAAAATTTTCGACTTCTACCCTCATCTTAAGGAGCCGGGATACAAAAGCAGAATAGACTCTGTCTTCGAGAGCGGTGCGCCGACAATCTTTTCCTCTCAATTACATAAACATTTTGTTCCTTCTGTCATGTGGAACGGAGAGCTTCGCATTCAACATACGATTGTTAAGGCCCTGGAAACGAAGGGCGGGGACTGCCTTGCCTTTTTCACGATTCAGGACGTTACGGACCTTACCGAGAGGTTGCATGATTACAGATTAATGAGAGACAAAGCTTTCAATGAGATAAAAGAGAGAGAGAGGGTCGAGGAAGAGCTGAAGTTGAATGAGGCCAGGCTGGAAGCACTTTTGGAACTGAATTCCCTCAATTATAAATCCCTCCGTGAGATCGCCGATTTTTCTCTTGATAAGTGTGTCGTCCTTACCGGCAGCCATATCGGTTTTCTGGGCTTTATGACAAAGGACGAGAGTGAATTTACAATACATGCCTGGTCAAAAGATGTCATGAAAGAATGCGCAGTTATAGATAAACCGATTCATTACTCCATTAAGGATGCAGGTCTTTGGGGAGATGCGGTCAGGCAGAGAAAAACGATTGTTGTAAACGATTACGATGACAGGGTTTATGAAAAAAGGGGAATCCCCGAGGGCCATGTAAATTTGACACGTCTTTTGGTGATACCTGTGATGTCAAAGGGGAAGATTGTTTCCGTAGGGGCGGTAGGTAATAAAGAATCCGATTATAATAACTCCGATCTCAGGCAGATGAGGCTTCTGCTGGACGGCATGTGGCGTATGATCGAACGGAAAGGGGCGGAAGATGAGTTGAGCAGAAAAACAGGTGAACTGGAGAAACTGAACTTTACTCTTGAATTAAAGGTCAGAGAAGAGGTGGAAAAGAGGAGACAAAAGGAACAGATGCTCATTCAACAATCGAAAATGGCGGCAATGGGCGAGATGATCGGAGCTATTGCCCATCAATGGCGTCAGCCTCTGACAGCTATTGCACTTCTGGTGCAGGATATTCAGGACGCCAGGGAGCATAACGAGCTTGACGACGACTATCTGAACCGGATTGTTATAAAGGCTATGTCGCAAATTGATTTTATGTCAAAGACAATAGATAATTTCAGAAATTTTTTTAAAGCTTCAAAGGGGAAAAATGAATTCGACATTGCCGGTTCCATAAATGAGGTAATTAAATTAATTTCAGGACAGCTCAACAATTGTAATATCTCCGTGGAGATAAAGAATAACCTGGAAACTCCTGTTCTAATGAACAGCTATTCTAACGAGTTTATGCAAGTTGTGTTGAATCTGGTGAACAACGCCAAGGACGCGATAATCGAGGCCATAGAACAGGGAATCCTCGATAAATATGATGGCTTGATTTCGATAGTAATTTCTTCCGTTAATCGTACAGTTACAATAGGGATAAGCGACAATGGTATCGGCATTCCCGCGGAAATTGAGAACAGGATTTTCGAACCCTACTTTTCGACAAAAGAAGAGGGCCGGGGAACGGGAATCGGCCTCTATATGTCAAAGGTAATAATAGAAACGAATATGGGGGGGAAACTCTACTCCCATAATGTAGTTGGAGGCGCCGGGTTTATGATAGAGTTGAGTTTATAAAATAAGGAGCGATTCATGAAAAACAGTTTTCCCGACAGAATAAAAAGATTCGACGGAGCCGACAGACTGCTTAATGTCGTGCGAACGGCTCCCATGTATAGCGAGAAAAAGAAAAATTTCGCAGAACTTATTCCCCGCTCTCTGCTTCCCCAGGTATCGATTATGTGGGCCTTTCTGGAAAGCTATCTTAAAAAGACAGCCGATGTATTCAGGGTGTACCCCGAGACTTCCACGATCCTTGAACAGCGTGTTGCAGATTTGAAAGACTCTTTTAAACTCCAGTCAGAGGGCAAGACAGTTGACGCCGAAATGGCCGGCACTCACCATATACTGGTTAATTATCTTGTTCGTTACTCTCTGGTCGGTAATGAACTGACTCAGGATCAGAGAGAAGAGCTCTTTTTCAATCTCCAAAAAGTCAGGGCGCAGCTTTCAAACGCCTATGGAACGACTCCCGCTGTTATTGCAGTGGATAAGATAGACAGATATGTCGTTGACCTTATGTTCATGCTCGCCGAAAGCGTGACAAAAGCTGTTTCCGATATGTCTGATAAGTCCTGGCTGGAGTGCAACATGGTGCTTGTGGCAGTGCTTAATGTCTATCGCAACAGACTGAATAAGTTGCTCGAGGGTTTTCATGTATTTATTAATTCAGCGGAACTGGGAGGCGCCACCACACCGTCGTTCCATGCACATGCCATGTCGCGACGTAAAAATGAGGGGATTTCCCTTTTGCCCATTGAAAACAGAGAGGATACGACTATTTTAACAAAGGGACACTTTGAACGTCTCGGGCCGAGGACTCTGGACGGGCGTTATCTTGTCGAGACGATTCAGGAAACAGCCCTTGAGAACTTTCTTCTTCTTTCTGAAGAGATCGGTAAAAAAGCCGATCTTTCGACAGATCACGGCCTTTCCGACAATTCCATTCATGAAGAAGGCCGCTTTAAGGCCTTTAGCCATGAAGATCAAATGGAACTGAAAGGTTTTATGGAATCCCTGTTTAACATAAGCGCAATGATTACAGGCAGTGCTCCTTACGAATTCTATGAATTTCTCAAGGCAGTTAAGGACAACAATATTATCGAGCTTATTGAAAAATATCGCTCGGTTTTTGACGATACATCGAAACCGAAGCAGCTGTCGCCTGCAAGAAGGGCCGGTGAATTTATCTCTTTAATGTCTAACATCGGGGTGAAACTGAGATATTGGCGCAGATTTTCAAACAATGTCTTTATCTCGCCCGTTTCCGAGATATTCGCGGCTTCGCTGATGAAAAAAATAAAAACCCAAGGTGTAGAGGAGAAACTGAGGGCAGTTATAAGGGAGCTGGTGCCTGAAGGAATGAACATAGATTTCAGTGTGACGGACCATTTTTATTTTTCCGATGAAGACCATACGGTTCCTGCTTTTACGTTTATTGCAGAGCCGAAAGTGTGGTCTCTCTATGGAAAGCCTGTCGCTGCGATTGCCGAGGAGAGCCTGAATTCCCATTGGGAAAAGATTTATTACATAACCGAAGCATATCTCCGTTCTATTGGCGACGAAAACGCTGAAGAGGAGATATTGCAAAAATTAGACGAACTGATAGGAGTATCTGTGATTTTGCAGGAGATGGCCAGGTCGGATGCTCTTTTTGAATTGTCACCGAACAGTCTTTTATATGCTTCCGCAGTATCGGGCAGGGAAAATATAGCAAAAACCACTCTCAATTATCTCAAATATTTCGCCAGATGCTTCGCCTTTGCCAGGAAAAAGAAGATATTGCTGTTGCCGGGTCTCTGCCCCAGAACGACTGTCATAGAGCCTGAAGAAAAGGATGGTGTGCTGAAGCAGATTGTTCGTATTTCTCCCATAAATGTGTATACCCCTGTAATGGAATTGCATGAATTCGAACGACGTTTCGGCCCGTTCAGTCTCTTAAAAGAGGCGAATGCGCGATTTGAGCTTATAGGCGAAGGCGATGACCGCTTTGTGATTCAAAAGACAGGTGGTGAGTGCCGCACAAAGGGGCGTCCCGTTTTCCACAGAGATAAGCGGGAAAAGTTAATGAGTCGTCCCAGAATTGACGAGGAACCTCTTGTAGAAGCAATCAGCGAGACCATCAAACAGTACGTATTTACAAAGGAAAACCTTGGAGATATCGATCCTCTCTATTTTCACTTCTATATGAAGGAGTATATAGATCGTGAGTATGGAAAGGACTCGGATTTTACATGGAAAAAGGTGGCTGAAATACTTCTGTTCTGCCCCATGGAGATATATAATATCCATAAAGAGGTGAATATCGATATGGCCTTACAGGAGGGGTTCGCCAAGAGTCGCCATTCCGGTATGGAGATCGGAAAGGCCTACAGGCTCATAAAAATTATTAAGGAAGCAAGAGAGGAAGCCATTAAGAAGATGACTCTGGTCGAGCAGAGGAGCAGTAAATTGAAAAGGCAAATTATGGAAGGCGACTTCATGGCGACCTATGAGCTTGTAATGAATACAATCCGCAGGTGTAAGGAAGACAACCGTTTTCTTCCTCTTGTTAACTCTATCGGGCTTCCCAGAAACGAGCATATACAGGAGCATATACTCTATATCCTGGGTATCAGGCAGGTAGAGCGCAGCGAAATATTGAAGGGGCCCTTTTCGAAGGTGGCCCGCAATGACCTTTTAAGGGATAATTTAAATACGATTTCCTTTTCAAAACTGGCGGAACTTATTGTCGAAGAGGCCTTCAGGAACGTGAAATCGAAAAGAGCTGAAGAGTCTTTAAGTATTGACGAACAGAGGGACCTCAAAAACTCGGAATATCTGCTCGAAGAGCTGATATCGAGGATTATTTATAAGTATATAAGTGAGTCGCCCAAACGCAGGCATGAGTATTACAGCGCCGTAAAGTATTACTATGAAGATCATCCCTTTTTTATCGAGCTTCAGCGTCATATCGCAGAGGAGTTAAGACGCAAGAGTTTTCAGACAGAGGAGCATTGGAAGGCCCTGGGATCGAGTCCTGTTGAAGGGCATGTCGGTCTTATAGAAAAGTGCATTGTTCCGACTACAAAAATCGGTCAATGCGTAATCAACTGTGAAGTGTACGGTGACGCCATGGACGAAGTGATAACCATCATAGAAAGCAATCTGGTCTCGCAAGGTGAGCCGGCGGAACTTACTTCCGGTGCGAACAGGTGCAGTTTGTAATTATTTGGCCCAAGCTTAATATCAGCATGCATATTTATCTCCGTGGTATTTACATAACCTGGGGTCTATTAAATCCTACAGGAATCTCTTTTAATCGATTTCTGCTTAGATCAAGAACGTTAATATTACGCAGTAAAGCAGAAGAAATATTTGAAAGTGGGTAGACAAGATGTCTCCTGATATCGTTTTCAATAAAATTTTTAATTTTTTCTTTTGGCAATGAGAGCTCTTTACCGATTTTTTCTACTATATCTGTATTACGTCAGAATATATTGCAGTTAACTCCTGGCACCGTAATAAAGTCGCTCTCAGTCTATGCAAATACATTTTGTTTTGGTAATCGAATTTTTCAGACCATCTTATCAGCTCTGACTCAATCGATAAGCACTCTTTTTCTTCAAACAGACTAAAGCGAATGTTTTTAATTGCAAGACTTAATGATCTAAACTTTAAATCCCATAAACTTGAAATGTCCGCCTCATCGACTATGCTTGATAATTTAGACAGTAAGACAAAAAGATAATTTTCCAGACCAATATCGGTTAAAATGAGGTTTTGGGTATTGCTTTCTTTCTTTAAGACGTGCCTAAGGTCAGAAAGTGTGTATAGTAGTTTTAAGTAAGAATCATAACACTCTGTGAGATTATATTTTTCTTCAAGAAACAGATTAATTTTGTCTTGTGCTTCAATATTGAGGCTACTCCTTATCTTTATTAAGCGCTCTTCTATTGTTAATGCATTCAGGTAATCTTTTAACTCTCTGTGAAAGCGCTCAAACTGTTGAATAAAATCATCAGAAAGATTATGTTGTGAGGACATTATTTCCCCTAGTATTCTTTCTGATGTCTGGATATCCTCCGGGCCTATACAGCGGTGTGTTTTATTTTGAAGCTCATGCTTTATTGTATTTTTAAGTTCATTTGGTATGTCATTTCTGTGAGCTATCTCTCTTATTAGACTTAAAGGATCTGGATTAAGAAAGGCATCGTCATATGAAGGAAGGGAAGGATATATTTTCCTTAAAATATAGTAATTGTCCGATGTTGTTAGATAGAATAGTTTGTCATGTATCTTTTGTGATAACTCCGAATGTACGCTTGGCCGAAAATGGTTGCCGTCCTCAACGCAAGTTACAGTACAGTTTTTTATCAAACTTAGATAAACTGCGAGCGAGATAAGTTTGTCATTCTCGTTTTTAGTTATCTCACCGTGACTCTTCAAGCAATAAAAAATATATATTATGGTAGAGTAAATCTCAATAAAAACAGTAAGTTGGCTGTTAAGGTTGAGTCATGTGCATACCCCAAAAAAACAATTGTGACTTTTTTGTTGTGCACGATTAAACTTATAAGCGGATAAAAAGGAAGATTTCTGCTGGGACCATGATGTCATGGAGGGTATAAGTTTTATTAAAAGAAGCGAGCAAGGCACAGCTAATAGTAACATTCAGATATTACTTTTTTGATTTTCCAATGTATTTTGGGTTTTAACGGTGAAGTGAGATATCTGCTTCTTGACGTTGTATCTCAGTAGTGCTACAATAAATGACAAGGAGGGCTGGATTATGGTAAAAAGTGCTATGATTAGAGCCAGGATAGAGCCTGGTTTAAAGACAGAGGTGGAAATAATTTTTAAGGATTTAGGATTGTCCGTCAGTGAGGCTATTAACCTTTTCTACAATCAAGTTAGGCTCAGGAATGGTTTACCCTTTGAGGTAAGGATTCCGAATGAGACGACTTTGAATACTTTTGAGAAAACCGACGCCGGTAATGAGCTTAACACTTATAAAAGTGTAAGTGAGTTTTTTGAGAAATTGGATTAATGCTCAAACTTAAAACAACCAACCGCTTCGAAAAGGATATACGAAGAATGCTGAGTCGTGGCAAGAGTAAAAACAAAATAATGACTTTGATGAACATGCTTGTTGCTGAGAAGCCCTTAGAAAAGAGATATAAAAATCATAAGTTAACTGGAGAGTATATGCATCGCCATGAATGCCATATCGAACCGGATTGGTTGTTGATTTACAAAGTACAGGGAGGTGAAATAGTCTTTGAGAGAACAGGAACACATGCTGATTTATTTAGATAGTATGATGTCGAATATATTTACTTGTTGTTTAAAAATATGGGTTAACATAAGGTTCAGGTTGCAAACCTGAACCAGAGCATGTAAGCTTTTTTTAAGGTAACGCTTTGATTTCTTATCTGATTGCTTTTGGGGGATCAGTTTATTGTTAAAATCCGCGTAAATCTGCGGCTGAAAAAGTACTTTAATAAATAGTATCAAAAAAAGTGACAAAGAGAGGAATGCTAATCAGAGAGAAGAGGAAGCCGGCGACTATAAACTGATTTACTATCGCCCTGTCGCCTCCATTTCTTTCGACCATTACAGGTACTGCCACAATCGGGGGGACTGCCGACTGGATCAGAAGAATGAAGGCGATTTCTTTTACAGGGCGAACAAGTACTATAAAAGAGAGTACGATCATCGGGAATATTATGTTTTTAATTGTTACGAATTTTACGATCTCCCATATGTGGAGCTTTCCCTTCTCCTGAAAATCGGTATATAGATTTCCGCCTATTATAAATAACAATATCGGTACTGTTATCGCTCCTATACCGGTGAGCATGGATATAATAAAATCCGGTATATATTCGCCCGTTCCCGTTGTTCTGACTAAGACAGCCGTTATCGTTGCGATAAGCGGGGCATTAATAAATCGTTTTAGTCTGAATCGTTTTATGTCTCCCTTAAAGAAGGCCGGAAAAGTGCAAAAAAAGAATCCCGGATAAAACATCGTAAATATCAGCAGATAGAGGAGATAATCCGAATTGTAGCCAAAAATACCATTGATTATGGAAATTGGGAAAAATACTGCATTTTGGTAAAAGAGGCTCGCTGAAAATTCTCTCGGGTAATTTTTCTCGAAAATAAACACGGCCCCTAAGGAGAGCATCAGCATCAGAGCCGTATATCCGACCCACCAGAGAGGTATTGTCAATAGAGAAGTGTAGTGATAGGGACTCACTTCGTATGTGATGGTAACAAAGATGAGGCAGGGCAGGGCGATATCGGTTGCGAGAGGTGTCAACGTTCCCAATGCTTTCCCGGGGACCACTTTCCTGCTGATAATCCAAAATCCGAGTATTCCCGTTCCTATCGTAGCGGCGACCGGTTCGAAGGCGTTAATGAAAAGAGCTATATATGACATTTTTGATTGACGATTTTCGATTGACGATTGACGATTGACGATTGACGATTTATGGATTGTCAAATATTAACCCAAAAACAGCAGCCTGCTATCAGCGGTCAGCTTTTAGCTTAGGAAAGTATTGATTTTTATGACAATAATCCTAAAAAAAGCATTTAGCTGATAGCTGATAGCTGACCGCTTTTTAAAGGATTAATTGCAGATGCTTCCGGTTTTTTTAGCGCTTCTGTGTTTTGCAATCCAAGATCGACAAAAAATTGTCAATACAGGTTCCCTATGGGAGTATGCTTTTTACAATCATAACAGGGCACTGAGAGAGGGCGACTACTCTTTCGGCGACGCTGCCCATTAAAAACTTTGTAAGGCCCGTTCTTCCGTGGGTGCCCATCATTATTAAGCTTACCTTCATCATGCCTGCCGTTCTGATAATCTCTTCATAAGGCGATCCCACTGCAGCAATTGTCTCCATCTTAAGTTCCTCTTTTTCTGCGTTGATCTTTACTCTCTTCAGTACCTCTTCGGCATTGTAAAGTCCGCTTTGCGACGAGGCTACAGAGATGGCTGTCAGGCTTTTTACGACAGGGCACCTTTTGCCGGCGCTTATGATTTCATGTTCCGCTTCTTTACTGAATTTCGAGCCGTCTGTGGCAAGAAGCAGATGTTCGCCCGTTATCTCGCTTTCCTTAGGAACAATTAGAATTTTGCACGGCGCAAGGGCGATTACTTTAGCTGTGGTACTCCCCATAAAGAGTTTTGATAAACCGGTGCGGCCGTGTTTGCCCATTATGATCATATCTGCTTTTAGTCTATATGCTTCGTCAATGATGGCTTCATAGGGATAGAGTGATCTCCTTAAAATTGTATTACATTCGGTATTCACTTCTGCTCCCATCTCTCTTATCTTTGAGAAATGATCTTCGGCAGCCCGTTCCATCTCCTCGATATATTTGAGATCTACTGTTGCAAGTTCAGGGTTGTATTCAAGTACTTTTAGTACAGTAAGCGCCGTATTGCAGGCCCCGGCCAGGGCCAATCCCTCCTTTATTGCACTGTAGCTGTATTCGGACCCGTCAGTGGCGAGGATGATGGATTTTGACTCTCCCAACAGGTTCATTTTATATTTATTATCCATCAAACTAAAACCTCCGTTATTTTTTCCTCATTTGTTTTCTCTGTTATTGACACTTCTAATTTTTTTTTTTTAAGATAGTTTTCCGTCTGCTCAGAGAGGGGGCCGAAATCCGAAGACTTTTAGATTTTAGTTTTTGTATCGACAGAATAACTGGTCGATTAACGGAAAAAGCCTTTTGAGACGTCAGCCCATATACTTTAGAAAACCATGCCATGCAAATCCAAAATAATACAGTATAACGTAAATTATCGTTTATTCTCCATGAATTTTAGGAAAAATAACCTGATTCACCTATTGCTCGGCTTTTTAATTCTTCTTAATACCTCATGTACTTTTAAAAGTCACGGAGAAACGAAGTTGTCAATAAAATCGCCGGGAGACGCCAACGTTTTGCTACGATCCGTCCCTGCGAATTTATCTGAAAGTGATATTGAGAGGATTGTGAAAAAGTATGATTTTTTCGATAAAGTCAAAAATAAAAACGGTGATTTTAAAAACGATCTGGTCGACAATAACAATGGTACAATTACAGACAGGTCAACCGGTCTTATGTGGCAGAAAGCAGGAACTGACTGGTTTCTAAGACATTATGAGGCACTTGAGTATATTGACTCCCTGAATAACGGAAGGTTTGCAGGTTATAATAACTGGCGTCTTCCGACCCTTGAGGAACTGCTTTCTCTTCTTGAGAATAAAGAATGGATCAGCCTCTACCTGGATGGTGTATTTGACAGGCTTGTGAACAAGTGTCGCAGTGCCGATACAAGAGGCAATGGTTTTTACTGGTATGTGAATTTCGATCATGGCAGCATAGAGGCCGGCGGAGCTTATAGCGGGTATAATGTAAAAGCAGTAAGAAGTGTAACGAATTAACTGTAGATACGATTGATGATTTTCGATTGATGATTTCTTGCCGGTGTCAAATTAAAGTCCCGACTCATCTTTTCTTCTAAAGCAACTACTTGCATGCATGGAGTCAGGTGTTCTGAAATTGCAGTAGTGTCTTTTTCTTCTTCATGCTCCTTTCCGAGTATTGGTCAGATGATTTCTTTTGTGTGTACTTCTTGAAAATCTTTATCCTTCCTTTTCTCTGCCTGAACAGCATGTGATTTATTTGATGGAATCCTCCCTGAAAATGTGCTTTGTTATTGACACCGGCACAAACTTTCTGTATAATTGATGCCTGTCTTAATCGGGTAAACATAATTAAACTAAAAAATAAATAATAATGTCATCAGTGATGACATAACAAGTTTACTTTTGTTGAAAATATTGTATCAAAAGTGAGTTTGTCATAATTCGTCATAAGCATGAATGTACACGTATAAAGTGTGTATTGTTTTTTGGCAGCTTTAGTTTGCCGGTTCTGGAGGTTTTTGTCCTCCCTCTCATTTTTGCTTTGGACATTATTATGCACTCATAGCAATGTATAGTAATGTGCCTTGATTTTTGATGAAAGAGCTTTATTAGAGAAAATCCGAAGCCTTGGTTATGAATATTGTTCGCGATATTATTAAAAAGATCGGTAAGAAAATAAAGACTTCGAAAGTTATATTGATTGTAGGCCAGGACAGGAGCGGTAAAAGCGAATTGCTGAATGACTTGCGTTTGTATTTGCTTAAAAAAATGAATATAAATGAAAAGGCTGTGTATACCCTCTCTTTTGAAAACAGTGCTGCTCTTGATGACTATGAGCAGGACCCGTCAGGGTTTGTCGAAAAGTATGTGTTAATGAAGGGGCGGCAGAATAGGCTCTACCTGATCTTCGACGATTATCAGTTTGTTGAAAAGGGATTCGAAAAGTTGCAAGTTATATGCCGTAGTTTTCCTGATGTTCAATTGATAGTGGCCACTACTGTATTAACTCAAAGCGAAAGTGAATCTTCTTTTATGAGAAAAAGAGGCGTTGCCTCTTATTTTCTAATGCCTTTTAGCTTTGGAGAGTGCCTCAAAGCCAAATCAAAGGGGTTAAGCGATATATTTGATCATTATAACAAGTTTCTTACCGGTTTAATTTGCAATGGGAAGGAATTCAGGATTTTCAGGAGACAGGATGTTCATTGTGTTGATTATCACAAGAGATACGAGGAATATTGTATATGGGGAGGGTTTCCGGAAGTTGTGCTGGCCGGCAATACAGATAATCGCAAAAAAATGCTCAGGGGTATTTATAAAGAGTATTTGGCGAGAACGGCTTTGCCGTTGATAAGGTCGGTAGATGAGAGAGCTCTTTTTTCTCTTACTCATCTCTTCTCAAAAGAGATTAACGGCTCTCTGGTTTATCGTAATGCATGCAGAATAACAGGTCATGATTTTAGAAAAGTAAAGAGCATTATAGAGGTTTTGTGTGACTCGGTTTTTTGTTTCAGAGCGCTGCCTGTGTTTCAGGACAGAATTAAAGAGATTACAAAAAATCCGAAGATTTTTTTATCCGACCTTGGGATAAGAAATTTTTTGATAGATAATTTCAGAAGCTTTTCCACCCGTAAAGACGAGGTCAATATTATTAAAAATGGTGTTTTTCTCAATCTCCTGCATATGTGTTCCGATATTGCCGAAATAAAGTGCTGGAGAACAAAGGCCGGCGGCAGTGTTGATTTTGTTGTTCAGCGAGGGAATAAGCTTATTCCGATAGATGTTAAAAACGAGTGGTTTATTTCAGAGAAGATATCGAGAAGTCTGAGGAGTTTTATTGAGGATTATTCTCCTTCAACTGCTCTTGTTTTAACCAGAGATTATCACGGATACATGACTGTCAAAGATACAAAGGTCATTTTTATTCCGCTGTATTATGTGTAAGGTGAGATATTCTTCAGTATTATAGAGATTTGAGATAATCCGTTTGAATTGCTTATGGTCGGAGAAATCCGGCGAAAAGTGTTATTACCGTTAATAGTAATATCGTTACGTCAGTTAGTTTCAAAAGAGTTTTTTTCCTGATATAGTCGTGCAGCAGTATTCTTATACCGTTGTGTGCGTGCAGTACAGCAGTAATAATCAGGGTGTAACGTAACATGCTGTCAGACGATTCTCCAATAAAGAGGTGTATCGGAATTAAGAACATTAGAATCGGTCCTGATATTTTCTGAAAAAGCCATCCTGCCATTTTTTATTATTCTTTGTTTTTATGCCATTCCATGGGTTAGTTAACTTATTCTTTAAGTTTTACAACTTTTTTCTGACTCGATCCTTAAAATTCGAATGTTAAACCCATTGTAAGGATAGTGCAAAAAGCGCTATCCCGGTTATGGTAAGTCCAAAAAAAAGCTTTTTGTGACTCTTCGAAAACCAGCCCATCTCTATTATTATGATTCTGACACCGTTAACCAGGTGGATTATTAACAGAGCCAATAACACTGTTTTTGTTATTGTCCCTGTGATATATCCCATCATAACAGGACTGTTTGTGGAAAAGAGATGGATTATCAGAAAGAGGTAGAGTGCAACCCCTGTCATCCTTAAAAGCAGCCAACCCATTGCTCCTGTTTTTAATTTATAATTCATTCTAAAAAAAAGCATTTAGCAGTCAGCCATCAACTTTTAAATTGCAACACTTTATGTTTCAAAGCACCTTCGCTCGTAAGGTGAAGCTTATTATTGGCATCACATCAATACTTTCCATGGCTGAAGGCTGACCGCTGACTGCTGTTTTAGTTCATAAGTATATTATTTTAAAAGGGCAGTCAGTTCTCAGCGAAGAGCCTACAGTCGGATAAAATCATGGCATTATGCTAAAATAAAGCATAGAGAATGCTTATGACTATTATATTATAAATGCAAAGAATTTGTAACAGTTTTTCGGAGTAAGCATATATGGCTTTGGGACTTGGAGATTTAAGACCAAACAGAGGGCTCGATGATTTTTTGGTTAAAGAGGGCTATGAAAGAAAAGCCAGGCTTTATCATGATGTCCTGTCCTGCTGGTGCGGAAGTCCATCTCTGGGAGGTATTGGAAACAACAATGATATCTACAGTCAATATCTCTTATGTCGAAGTTGCGGATGTCTAATTTTAAAACACTTACTTCCTCAGAGCGATCTTTCCGAACTCTACGGTTCTGTCTATTTTAATGAACATCAAAAAGCCATAGGTCTGCCTCCTTTTTATAAGAGGTATGAAACAGATGCTTTGGACAGGATTCCCCTTTGGATAGCTATCCTAAAAAAATATATAACCAAGGGGAGAATTCTTGAAGTCGGTTCATCTCACGGACGTTTTATTAAAGAGCTTTGTAACAGTGGTTTTGATGCCGTCGGCCTGGAACTTGATGCTCAGATGTGCGCCTGGGCTGCAAAAACAACGGGATGCGATATAAGGCAGGCTGTTATTAAAGAACTAAAGGGCGAGTTTTTTGATATAATATTTGCTAACGATGTAATGGAACATCTTTATGACCCCTTGGGATTTGTAGATGACGCCCTGTCTCTTCTCAAACCGGGAGGCAGAACTTTTTTTCAGACTGTTGTGTTCGATTCATGGGAAGAGTGTTCTGTTAGCATGTTGCGACCACTCTTTCACACGGTTTTATACAGCAGAACGTCGCTGAAACATATGTCCGGCGACTCATACAGATTTCTACATGACGAACAAGGAGCCTTCGGCTCTTCATTTGTCGTTTTTGAGAGATTATAATGATTATGAAAAAGACTGTTGCCAAAAGAATCCGAGTTGCCGGAGATATTGAGAGTGACCATGACCTGATGAGTGTTTACAGGGAGTCAGGTTTTGCTGATAACATTCGTGAAGTCATAAAAATAAACCGTCCTCTAAAAATTATAGAGACAGGTACCTATTTGGGCATGGGCACGACAACGGTAATTGCATCTTCATTAAAAGAATTCAATATAGAGGAAGCACTATTTTATTCCATAGAGATAAATCCTGATTTCTACAAACAGGCAACGCACAATCTCTCTGAAAATGGTCTTATCGAGTATGTACAGCTCTTAAGAGGTGTGTCGGTTCCGAGAAAATTACTCCCGGGACGGGAGGAGATCGAGAAAATGTGTGTAACAGATATCGAATTTAACGATATTTTTATTGACCATAAAGAGGACGAACGGGTTGAGCTCTACTACAGAGAGACAAATTTCAGTGACGCCCCTGACGATCTTTTGCTGAGATGTTTGAAGGAATTCGATTTCAAACCCGACTTCGTTCTTTTGGACAGCGCCGGACATATGGGGTGTATAGAGTTCGATTATCTTATAAAACACCTAAAGGGAGACTGCTTCATTGCTTTGGACGATATATACCACATTAAACACCATAGAAGCTTTCTGAAAATTAAGGAAGATCCCCGATTTACAATTCTTGCTGCCTCAAAAGAGAAATTCGGCTTTTGCATAGCCGGGTTTACTTTTTAAGCTTGACCCGACGTCGCCGGAATCAAAGAAGTTTTTAGCCACAAAAAAGCATTTAACTGTCAGCCATCAGCCTTTTAACCTAAATTCGGCAGTTAAGCCGTAAAGAGTTAATTCCACTGAGTTCCGCTGATGCTTCTGTTTTCCCTGCCGATCTGTGCCTTCATACATTTGCCAAGCAAATCGAATTGAATAAAAAATAGTGAGCATTCAGTAAAGAGCGTCCAAAATTCAGCATGGGTGGCATGGACAAACTTGTTTGTCCATGCCACCCATGCTATTTAGCGACAAATTGAATAGTTACAAATATTTTTTCTGTCAATTCATTAAAAAAAAGCAAATATGTCAAGCTTTAAAATTTATTACGTGCTACAATGATGAAAAAAATAATTATCAAAGAAAAACAATATAATTTCTAAACATGTTTTAAATAATATTGTCTGTTTTTTTTTGGATGTAGATGAAAGATTCATTTTATACCTTAATCTTATTGAGATAAAAAGGAAGGAGGTGAAATGTCTGAGGCCGGTAAAGAGATTATCATTGAAAATTTTATTTAGATTTCTATACTTCAACAAACGGATATCTGTGATGTTTAGACACAAATGAATGGCAGGTATCATTTTATTATTACTCAGGAGGTAATTATGCAAATCGATTTTCATCACACTGTAACGTATGTTGTTGCACGTCTTGCCGGGTTTACAAAGCAGGAAGCAGAGATTGTCGCTCACTCGTCTCAATATGTTGATGATGCTGTGAACTCGGGGTATATTACATTTAGAAACGGCGCCATATATTCCAGGATCAGCTCTGCTCATAAGATGCTGGACTATAGAAATTTCGAAGAATTGGCTAATCATAAAGTCTGGATACCTTTCCACTTCCTTCCGGGAAATGAGGGCAAAAAGGCGGGAGATAACCTGAATGGGGAGTTTATAAAAAAAATCATTTGCCGCCCTGACAGCTATGTTGCAAAAGATATCGTAAAGGCCTGCATTCTGGACAAAAAGAAGCCCTATTCACTCCACCGCCTGGGTATTACAATGCACGCATATGCAGATACCTGGGCCCATCAGGGGTTTGCAGGAGTCAACGATGAGATAAACATTGTAGACGGATTGAATGATGGACTTAATGATAATGACGAAGGGCTCGCCGGGTATGTTAAGGATTATTTTGGAAAAGTGGCGGACTATGTAACAGGGAAAGTCATCGGTGATGTGTTGCCTCTGGGGCACGGAGCTGCCCTCTCCTATCCTGATCTGCCATATATTACGAAACTGACATATACAAACGGACAGAAAGAGAAGATTAGCAGAAATAATCATCAGGAGTTTCAGGATGCAGTACAGGCAATGTACAGGGCAATGGTGAGTTATAGAAAGGACGATCCGAAGTTTACTACTAAAGACAGTATAGATGACAAGGATTTTGACATGATAAGTAACAACCTGAAGAACTTCAATGACAGTAACCCTGAAAAGAGGCATTTGATGTGGATGAATTCAATAAAAAGGGGAGACTTTTCTTTTGGAAAAGAAAAAATATCGTACACAGACAAGGGGAGTAACTCATGGAAAGATCAGGCCCTTGATACTAAAAAGGCTATAGAAAACGGGTATGAGAGGTACATCTTTAAAAACGATTTTTTCAAAAGCAACTGGAAGCTTTTTCATGACGCTTTAATGGCCTACTCCTTTGAGTTGTTGCACGATATTCTGCCTGAGTATCACATTCAGGCGGCATAATCTTAAATTGCACAATATATAACTAAAAACAGCTGTCAGCTATCAGAGGTCAGCCTTCAGTTTAGGAAAGAATTGATGTTATGCCAATAAAATAAGCTTCACCTTGCGGGTGAATCTGTTTTGAACCATAAAGTGTTGCAATTAAAGAGCTGATGGCTGACAGCTGAATGCTGTTTTTAGGAGATTATCGCTGACAATTTTTTAGATGCTTTTAAATCTTTAATAAAAGGAGGTCTGCAATGATTAGACACAAATTAATGGCAGGTATCATTTTCGTTTTTGTTTTATTCATCTCATTTACTCTTCATGCCGAGGTGCAACGGGAAAAATTTCAAAGTAATGGTAATTATCTGATTGTTGAAATTTTAGATGACGATTTGGCTCACTTTGAGTATGGAGTCGGTGCAGGGCCTGATGTCAATGATCCTGTCGTGACGACTGATATGGTTTGTAAAATGTCGGATCAGGTTCCTTCCGAAGTATGTAGTGATTATGACGGTCCTGAGGAGTATTCTAAAACTAACAACGAGATTACAACAGAAGAACTCATGATTGTAGTCAACTCCGGAAGCCTGGAGGTATCTGTATTCGATAAAACGAAAAATAATATTAAACTGATAAAAGTCAATCCTTTGAATCTGAATAATGACTTGAAGGGTTTAATATTACGGGATGACAGCGATAACATGGACTATGATATTTATGGTCTCGGGCAAAAATTTGTAGAACCCGGTAACAGTGATATCGATTGGGACAGCAGAACTCGTGAAGGCGGAGATTACGGGAATGTTATGGAGGGATTTAACGGCGGTATGAACGGAAATACTCAGATACCGGTTATGTACGCCGTAAAAGCAAATGACCCGAACATTAACTATGCTCTTTTTCTTGACAATAAATATCGACATAAATGGGACTTTACCGGTCAGGACAATTGGAAGGTTGAGATGTACGGCGACCGGATCCGGTTTTATGTTCTGTCAGGTCCCGATCTGCTGGATTTACGAAAGGACTATATGGAACTGGTCGGACGACCTCTGGTGCCCCCGAAAAAAATGTTTGGTCTCTGGATGTCAGAGTATGGTTATGATGAATGGAATGAAGTGGATGAGACGCTGGGAGTGCTGGATCATAATAGATTTCCTTTAGACGGATTTGTTTTGGACCTTCAGTGGTTTGGCGGTATACCGGAGATTACCGGACAGTGTAGGATGGGCTCTCTTTCATTTGATGAGAATAAATTTTCAAATCCCGACGGAAAGATTGGAGAGTATAAAAGTAGAGGCATTGGCATTATGTTAATTGAAGAGGCCTATGTATGTGAGGGACTTCCTGAATATGATTGGCTTAAATCCAGAGATTATCTGGTCAAGAGACCTGATTGTAATAACCCCTGTGACCTGGAATGTACAGGAAATATGTGGTGGTGTGGTGATAACAGCCAGTGTGGCGGAATGATAGATTATATAAATGACGATGCAAGCCGGCAGTGGCATGATCTGAAAAGACAACCCCTTGTAAATAAAAACATAATAGGGCACTGGACCGACCTTGGTGAGCCGGAGTTGTATTGCGCTGACTGTCGTTATAGCGATAGTCGGGCATGTGACTTCACACAGGCAGATGCTCATAACATTTTCAATTTCAGATGGCTCAGGGGAATTTATCAGGGATATCAACGGAACAATGAACAAAAGAGACCCTTTATGATGTCTCGATCCGGAGCTGCCGGTATTCAGCGCTTTGGTGCTGCCATGTGGTCCGGTGATATAGCGTCCAAATTGAGTAGTCTTGCTTCTCACAGTGGCAGCCAAATGCATATGTCATTTTCCGGAATTGACTACTATGGTGCGGATATCGGAGGTTTTCGCAGAGAGCAGTTGGATGGAGATGTCAATTCGATGTATACACAATGGTTTGCAAACGGACTGATGTTCGATATTCCCGCCAGACCGCATACCGATAATCACAACTGTAAGTATCCGTCCTGTACGACTTCTTCTCAATATGAGACATCGCCGGCCAAAGTCGGTGATTTACAAAGCAATCTGGAAAATGCTCGTCTTCGGTACAGGCTTATTCCTTATCTCTATTCTCTGGCCTATAATGCATATAAGAGTGGTGAACCTGTTATGCCGCCATTAATAGTCTACTATCAAAATGATAATAATGTGCGAAATATGGGGCACGAAAAAATGTTGGGCAAGGACCTGATTGCCGGTATTGTCGCGGCTTACGGAGAAACTCATCGAGATGTATACCTTCCGGCCGGAACCTGGATAAATTGGCATACAAAGGAGAGAATATACAGTCAGGGGATATGGGTAAGTGATGTTCCGGAATATTATGACGGGCAGTTCAAACTCCCTCTCTTCGCCAGAGAAGGCGCCATTATTCCTGTCATGCACGTTGATGAAAATACGGTGGATGCCTTAGGTACGCGGAGAGACAGGTCAGTGCGTAATGAGTTGATAGCAAAGGTCTTTGCTTTTGACAGGGAGGATGAAGAGTATGGGTTTACTCTCTTTGAAGATGACGGAAAGACAGTTGCTTACCTGCAGGGAGAATATCGGAAAACAGAGATCAGGCAAAAAAGAACAGACAACTCGACTTTAACGGTAACGGTTTCTCCTTCTTTGGGAACTTATGTGAATGCACCTGATTTCAGGAATAATATTATTGAACTGGTAACGGATGAAACCATCTCTGAAGTTGAGGTAAATGGCGATTCTTTACATAAGTGTCAATCGCGTCAGGCTTTTGATGAGAGTGATTCCTGCTGGTTTGAAAAGGACAGCCAAACAGTTTTGGCCAAGTCCGGTGTTATGAATGTGAATGAGGAAAAGGAGTATCGCTTTTCAGTGGATTCACGCCCCTGCAGATATACATCCGCGGCTGTTCCCGGGGCCGGCAACGGCTGGAATACATGTGACAGAATGCTAAACTGTACAGGTGACGGTGTGTGGACCGGCCGTGTACAACTGTGCAATGAAGAGTTTAAGTTCGCTGCGAATTGTTCATGGGATGTGAATTGGGGGAGCGATTGTCAACAGGGCGGACCAAACTATGGGCCAATGTCAGGAGTATATGACGTTGTTTTTGATGAAAATTCCGGTTGCGCTACACTTAATCAGGTGGCTGTTGGTGACGACTGTTCGGAAAGTGTTGAATTCGAATGTAAAAATTGCACGACAATTGATGGTATTGGCTGTTATGTTTTGGGAAATGTGGAGCAATTAGGCGAATGGAACAGTTGCCTGGCAGAGAAATTGGACTCGACTTCCTATCCGGACTGGAGTGGTGTAATCGACGGCCTTCCTCTAGGTGTGACTATTGAATGGAAGTGTATAAAACGGGTGGAAGATAACTGCGACATTATTGAATGGGAACCGGGTGAAAATAACCGTTTCACGACTCCTACAGATACAATAGAGACAGGTGAATTCCCTTTGCAAAATATTCCTGTGAAATTTGTTGCAAATAATGGAATAACAACCTCCGGTATCAGTATCTATGTAATAGGAAATGTTAAAGAACTGGGAGAATGGAAGCCCTGTGACGCCGTCAAACTTGATCCTGTTAACTATCCCCGATGGGAGAAGGTTGTTCAAAATTTGCCTGCCAATAATGCAATTGAGTGGAAGTGTATAAAACGGGAAGAGCATAATTGTGGAAATGTTATTGAATGGGAACCGGGTGAAAATAATAATTTCACAACACCCTCTTCAGGCCATGCGCCTGATCAGTTTTGTGACTTTTGATTTGTTTAACAGGTAGGTTCTGTAAGTTTTTAAGTCTTATTCCTACAATTCTATAAAAATTATTTCAAGAATTTGAAAATTCTTATTAACACTGCCAGAAACTCAGTTTGCCACATCATACTTAAAAGAGCGTCCAAAATTCAGCATGAGTGGCATGGACAAACTTGTTTGTCCATGCCACCCTCTTGATACAAAA
Source organism: Candidatus Magnetocorallium paracelense (assembly GCA_029001845.1). Taxonomy (GTDB): domain Bacteria; phylum Nitrospirota; class Thermodesulfovibrionia; order Thermodesulfovibrionales; family Magnetobacteriaceae; genus Magnetocorallium; species Magnetocorallium paracelense. The sequence continues at coordinate 24,925 of JAREWP010000083.1, forward strand.
ATTTAAGAAAACAACGCCCTTAACTGAATACTCATGAATCTCCTATTCTAATAAATGAGCCTAAATTCGGCAGTTAAGCTGTAAAAGGTTTGACAGAAACAGGCTTTCACTCATTCTCGACAGGCATCCGGCCTGTCTCCGAGGGATCATTGCGACTCACCATCCCGGTGAATCTTATGCAATGATCAAAGCCGTTCAATCCCGTTTCTGTCAAACCTTTCGAACAGATTGCTTCTTTTCATCCGCCGTTTTTAGGGTGAGATGTCTTTAAATCGGTATCTTTTTTAGTCTTTTCTTATAGAAAAATTCCTGTTATTTCACGCATCCAGTAATGGGATAATCCCTTTCCTTGTCTCCAAATTGTTTAAAGTAGTACAATTGTGAATGCTTTTTATTCTATCCTGATTAATTCTACTTTGTCACATTATGATTGGGAAGCGACCGTGGACAGGCGAGACGCCTGTCCTTATATTGATAAATTTTGCTTTTTGAGTAATGTGACAAAGTAGAATTAACAGAGGATAGGTATTAAAATGAGGGCTATAACTTCCATGAATTCCAAGAAAGAGGTTTTGAGAATTTTTTTGAGGCTCTCTCCTCAAATATCGAATCTTTATTAATTTTGAAACTCAGCGAAAAAAGATATCATGGGAATAATTCAACCTGTTATACGACCGCCTGCTGAAGGAGGAAGTTTTTTATTGCAGGTCACAACCGGATGCTCTGGCAATAAATGTAATTTTTGTGGTGCATATCTTGGAAAATCTTTTCGTATAAAAGATATTAAAGAGATATTCGACGATATAGAGAGAGGAAGTATTACATCTAAAGACAGGAAAAGAGTCTTTCTTTTGGATGGCGATGCTCTGGTTATTAAAAACGATGTTCTGATTCCCATACTGGAAAGGCTTGCCGATTCTTTTCCTAAATTATCAAGAGTTTCCAGTTATGCAAACGGGTATAATATAACAAAGAGGAGTGATAATGAGTTAAAAAATCTGTTTCTCCATAAATTAACTCTGATTTATATGGGGTTGGAGAGTGGCAGTCAGTATATATTGGACAAATGCGGGAAAGTTTCAAGAGTTGAAGAAATGGAGGAAGCCGTTGCTCGCACCTCTAAGATAGGAATTAAATCTTCTGTTATAGTTATTTTAGGTTTAGGCGGTAAAAAATATTCGGATATTCATGTAAGAGACACAATTGCCGCTTTAAACCGTATGCAACCGAGATATCTCTCATTTTTGTCACTGATGCCTGTACATGGAACAGGTCTGTACAATGAAATTAAAAAGGGAGATTTTGAGGAGTTGGATAGCAAAGGTTTTCTTAGAGAATCATATGAGATTATAAAGGGACTTCATCTTAATAAAACAATTTTCAGAGCGAATCACGCTTCAAATTATTTGCCATTGGAAGGACGCTTTCCACAGGATAAAGAAAAGTTGTTAGATGTGCTTGATATGGGGCTTCGTGAGGAAATAATGTTAAAACCGGAGTTTTTACGTATTTTATAGTAAAAATAATGCACAACTGTCATATTACAAAGAGATTTGATATACTTTATGAATCAATGGTATTAACTTAAAGAGCAAAGCATCATCCGCCTTCATCAGCTAAACTCGAAGGCTCCGCTTCCGTCGGAAGGTGCTTCACCCCTTAATTTAATGGTATTGCTTTATGAATAGTAAAAAGACGTCTCCTGTGCTGATTGTCAATTTGGCGACTCAATTCGGAGGAGCGGAAATTCGTGTTATTGAGCTTGCCGGTGCTTTAAAGAGCAGAATTCCATTTTCAATTGCTGTTTTAAAAAGTTCGCCTTTACACCACAGATTGGTAAGCAATCATATCCCTGTTATTCCTTTCTCTTATAAAAGAGCCGATCCTCGTTTGCTTATCGCTTTGATTCGGACGATTGTAAGAGGAGGGTATGAAGTCGTTGATGCTCACAACCCCCAGTCGCAGTTGTGGGGGCTTTTAGCCGGTAAATTAGCAGGAGCGCAGTTATTGGTTTCTACTGTACACAGCTCATACAAAGATACGGAAAGAGGAATTAAGAGATTTCTTTATGAGAGAGTACTTATAGTAAATAAATTTTTTCATTGTCATTTTATCACTGTCTCGGTGTCGGTTACTTCATATTTAAGAAACCTGGGTATTAAGAATGAGTTTATACATCTTATTCATAATGCGATCCATTTAAAGAATAATACGACCGATCAAAATTCCTTAGAATTATTAAGAGATACATTTGGATGGAATAAATCCTGCTTTGTCGTAATCGTCGTAGCTCGCCTGGAGCCTGTGAAGGGAATCGATTTTTTAATAGAAGCAATCAAAATCGTTTCAAAGAATAAGCCGTGGATTCGTTGTTTGATTGTAGGAACTGGCAGATTAAAGAAAAGTCTTGAATTACAGGTGAACTCCCGTGATCTCAATGAATATGTTAGATTCGCCGGCTTTCGCAGCGATATTTTACACTTATTAAGTGCAAGCGACGCCTTTTGTCTGCCTTCTCTTTCGGAAGGCCTACCTTATGCTCTTCTGGAAGCATGTAGTTGTAAACTCCCTGTACTTGCAACCAAAGTCGGGGGCATGGCAGAATGCTTAACACATAACGAAACAGCGATTTTGACACCTCCCGGTGATCCCTATGCGCTTGCAGCAGGGCTGGCGGAGTTGATGGATAATCCCGATAAAGCCAAAAAACTGGGAGAGAGTGCATACAGATTTGTGGCGGATCGTTTTTCATTCGATATGATGGTGCAAAAGACTTTGGATGTTTACAATATTCATGCAATGGATTGAATTTGTTCCGAAAATAAACTGATGCGTACCGGAAGGAGCAGCAATGTCCTGCCAAAACAAGCTGAAACTCGCAGATTCAAACACCATCTTGTTTTAGCAGGACATCACTGCTATTTCTGATAATTTTTATGTTTTGTAGTGATCCGGACGAGGTAGGGGCGTTCACTTTTAAATGGTATATACATATTGATTCCCTTTGCGTGGGTATTTTTATCTTTAACTCGACCAATTGTCTATAAGAGCAACGTTTTTGAAAATTTACTATGTCAAAATCTCGATTTAATCACTTCCTTTTAACTGCTTCTATAATTATAAAACTCCTTCTCATCCCTTTCGTTTCTTTCGCTGAGGAACACTCCTCAGTGTCGAATTTTTCACAGCTTATAACGACTCCCGGCCTTGTTTCAAAGGCTTGGGAGGAGCAACCTGTACGACTGTTGAGTTCCTATGAGGTTAGCGTCCGGGATCTAAAGGCATCTCTTGCGGAATTGCCGGTTCTGGCCGAGACCCCGACACAGGGCTTACTGGTGGATCTTGTGAAATCCATGGACAAAGCATACAAAAAGGGGAATATCAATATCCAGGTACTGCCTTTCCGGAGATCGATTCGGGATGTCGTTCAAGGACGCGCTGATTTCCATCTCCCCATTTTAAAAAATCCGGATGTTTCAAAGAATTCATTACCCTACATACATTCTACAGTAACAATTTTTCATGTTATTTTTGCCCTATATACACATCGTGATCATCCTGTAGAATTAGATGATTTGGGAAAACCTGATATTTGGATTGAAACGGACAGCGCTCATACGGAACTGTTCACTTTCCCGATTCATCCATCACCCAGTTTAGAAAACAGTTTGCGGAAATTGGAAGTTCGAAGAATAGATGGATTTATATTTGCTGCAAAGGAGAGTGACGCCCTGATTCAACGGCTGAAACTAAAAAACGTAGAAAGTCGATTGTATAAAAAATTTGAAGTCAAAATAGCGCTTGCTCGTGGTAATAAAAGTATTCTAATCGATTCTGTTCTTACGAAGATTTTTCAAGCGATCCATAACTCCGGGGATTATCGGCGAATCATGGGAAATCTGAATCGCTTTTATGAAACATGGACACCCACAAAGACGGATTTTTAAAAATGACTATAAAACGCCAGGACCGTATTTCCTACCGGCAGGCTCGAAGTACACTTATCCTTGCCGTAATTCTGGGACTGATCATGAGTGGCGTACAAATCGTTTTCGATTTTATCAGAGAGGAAAAGAGTATTGATGAAACGGTAGCTCAGGTTGTAGGCGTTATGCGAAGCGCCGCATCTCAGGCAGCATGGAATCTCAGTGAAAAGGATGCCGCCAACAGCGTGCGAGGACTCTTTCAATACGCACCTATAACTGAGGTAAGTATCAATGATGAATTTGGCAAGGAACTTGTGCTTCAATCCAGAGAACCTGCCGATGTTCCAACTTCCTCCAGGTTTTTTGGATTCTTCGAGAGAGAAAAAAAATACCGATTCGATCTTCACCATCCACGGGCGAGACAGAGTGTCGGCGTCATCCATGTCACTATAGACAAACAGCTTGTGGCAATGAATTTTGTTCATCGCGCCCAACTAGTCATTATCAGTGGTTTAATACGCAACATTTTACTATCAATGGGCTTGTTGTTTCTTTTTTTTCATACCCTGACACGCCCTCTTCAGAAAATCGCCGACCGGCTAAGAGTGGTGGACTTTCATCATCCGGAACCAATCGACCCGCTGAAGCTTAAAGGTCATGAGAAAGATGAATTGGGAGAAATCTCCCGTGAAATAGAAGTACTCATCAAAGACGTCAGGATCAATCTGCAGAAGCGTGAACTCGTTGAAAAAAAGCTTCAAAAGGCGTACGACAAATTAGAAGTCAGAGTTGAGGAACGGACAAAAGAACTGGCATTGGCGAATCAGGAATTAAAACAGGAGATAGGAGTGCGAAAAAGATTGGAAGATGAACTCAGAGAAAAGACAAAACAGCTGGAGCACATTAATGTTACTCTTGAACAACGTGTAAGAGATGAGATAAGCGAACGGCGGCAAAAGGAACAACTCCTGATCCAGCAATCCAAGCTTGCTGCAATGGGGGAGATGATAGGAGCCATCGCCCATCAGTGGCGGCAGCCCTTAAACGCCCTTGGAATCATGATTCAGGACATATTGGATGCTTATGATTATAAAGAATTAGACAAAAAGTATCTTGTTAACACAGTTAGGGAGTCCATGGATCAGATACAATTTATGTCAAGGACAATAGATGATTTCAGAAATTTTTACAGAATTTCTAAAAACAAGGAAAACTTTAGTACAATTAAAGAGATCAGGTCGGTTATCTCTCTTCAAGAGGCTCAACTGAATTATAGCAGGATCGATGTTAGTATTACTCCGGATCTGTTTGATAGTTTTACGGTTAACGGTTATCCTAATGAATTTAAACAGGTAATTCTGAATATAATCAATAATGCTCAAAGCGCAATCCTGGGAGCAAGGAAGGAAGGATTATTAGGTAATGAAGAGGGTGAGATTTTAATTGCTGTCTCACAGAGAGAAGAGATTGTTATAATAACGTTGAGTAATAACGGAGGATGTATCCCTGATAAAATTATTGACAGGATATTTGAGCCTTATTTTACAACAAAAGAGACAGGAGAAGGCACCGGAATAGGTCTGTATATGTCAAAGACAATTATTGAAAAGAACATGGACGGGAAACTTTACGCCGGCAATATTGAAGACGGGGTAACTTTCACAATTGAGTTGTCCGTAAATTGAATTTTTTTATCTTAAGTCATTAAAATCGCTGACAGTTTAAAATTTGAATGATCACAAAACTAATTTCCTGCCTGCTTCATAAGCCTCTTTGAGAGCCGTGGGATGCTTTTTTATATCACCTTCTGCATCGATCTTCTTGAAGTAGAGTGTCTCATGGCTGCTTACATTGATCGTCCTGAAAAATGCTTTCGCCACCAGTTCTCCTCCTTGAAATTGCTTTTCGCTTTTCATTCCTCCAGCCATGAGAAGGAGACCTTTTCTCCCGTCGGCCCCTTCGGGAATAGGTTTTTCCAGCAAATACTTTGCACTCCAGATCGCCTGGCACCTGTCGATGACTGTCTTTATCTGGGCAGTTAAACTTGCAAAATACAACGGAGTAGAAATGATAAACCTGTGGCCTTCATATATCGCCTTATACACGTCATCCATTTCATCCGTTATGATACACTCTCCTGTCCCTTCACAGGCGCCGCAACTTTCGCATGGTCCTATGTTCATTCTTGCAGGTCGAAAGATTGTGACCTCATGCCCCTGTTCCTCTATTGCTTTAACCGCCTCTGCAAGAAGCAACTCCGTATTACCGTTAACTCTGGGACTCCCGAGAAAAGATATTACTTTCATAAAATTTACCGTTTATCCTGTATTTTTATACAATGCCCTTTTCGAATGAAGGATATAATTTGTCCGATCACCCTCCCCGGGCTACGCTGTGAACTTCATAAATGAAGCGCAGGCTTAAGCCTACGCCCGCGTTCGGCTAACCAACGTTTCGCGCAGGCTTAAGCCTGCGGCTACATTTTTTGCTTATGGATTGAAAAAATAATGAAAAAACCTATCCACTCTAAGGTAAGATAAAAAACCCTCTCTCCTATGATGTAAAAGGTTAGGAAAGGGTGATATAGAACAATCCTCTTTGTTACCGCTTCTTCTAAATACGACAAAGCAGAATTATTTAGTTTCCTCCTTTTTCTTTCTAAGGTTTAAAAAACCCGGTTTTTGACCGGCAGACCAATCTTTTGCGTCAAGAGTTTCTTTCATCTCATCCAGACTATCCAGCTTTTTATGCCTTGTATAGATACGAACCCAGGCGCATTCCAACTCGGAGCTTACCTCACACTTCCCCTCTGTCATGCCGCCGCAGGGGCCGTTCAAAATGCCTTTAGGGCAGTTTGTAACCGGACAGATTCCTCCGGTATGCCCTATAACGCATTCGCCACATAAAGAGCACCTTTCGTCGAACATTTGATATCTTGTCATATTACCTAAACATAATGAATCATTTGCAGGGCACACAGGTTTGTCCTGAAAAATTTCAGTAGCTGACTGCGTGCCTGCGCCACATGACATGGAAATCACAGCGTCAGCTTTATCGCATGCCTCTTTATCCGATTTTAATTCGATCTTTGTGCCTAATGTCTGACAGCCTGTTTTGGGAACCAAAGTACCTGTCACCTCTTTGCCGTGTTCTTTTAAAAACTTCGCCATGTCGGAAAGAGCTTCTTCACTGCCTGTACCGCACAACGATGCGCACTCGGAGCAGCCAAGTAAAAAGAGACTTTTATATTTTTTTACATGTCCAAGTATTTTATGTCGGTCCTTTTGTTTGGTGATAATCATATGTATCTACCTCCTTATAGTTCCTTCTGATTCCGCCCTTCCTTATCGACTCCGCCCTTAAACTCAACAGGCAGTTTTATTGTAAATGTCGTACCTTTTCCCAAATCGCTTTTTACATTTAGCCTGCCCTTATGCTCGAAAACAATTTTATGGCTTATGGAAAGACCGAGGCCGGTGCCTTCGCCAACAGGTTTGGTCGTAAAAAAGGGATCGAATATCTTTTTGAGGTTCTCTTCTTCTATTCCTTTACCATTGTCGCTGATCTCTATACTTATCATGTCGCCTTCAGAAACGGTTTTTATTACTATCTCTCCCTTTTCATCAACAGCCTGACATGCATTCACCAGTATGTTCATAAAAACCTGGTTCAGCTTAGAGAGATAACATTTTATCAGGGGAATCTCTCCATACTCTTTTTTTATCTCTATCCTTCCTTTGTGCTCATGGGTCAGCAGGCTCAATGTCACGTCAATCGCCTCATTTATGTCAGCGTCACACACCTCTGCAGCGTCGAGCCTTGAAAAGGTTTTTAAATCGAGAACAATCTTTTTCATTCTCTCAATTCCTATTGCAGACCTCTCCAGTATTGTTTCTACTCTCATTTTTACATAATCGTAGTTAATGTCTTCTTTTTTCTCATTAAAAGCCAGACGGACCTCGTGCGATAGGGAAAGCTCATTTACATGCTCAATAAATTCAGTAATTTTATTAATGAACTTTTTCAAATTCGTCAAATTGGAATTAACAAAACCGAGGGGATTGTTTATCTCATGTGCAACACCGGCAACCAATTGGCCCAAGGAGGCCATCTTTTCCGATTGAATTAGTTGATCCTGGCTGTGCTGCAGTTCATTTAAGAGCTCTTCAAGTTTCTTCTCTGCCTGTTTTCTTTCGACAACTTCCTGATTGAGGTTCAGATTCGCTTCTTCCAACTGCGATGTGCGTTTCAATACCAATTCATTAAGATGTTCGCTATATTCCTTCAGCTCTTGCTGCATATGCTTTTTCTCTGTAATATCCTCACAACTGGTCACGATGGCAATAGGCTCTCCTTTATCGTTTTTTATCACGTCGGACATCAGATATACCGGAAAGGTACTGCCGTCTTTACGGACATTTATGCTCTCACGTTTCCAGACTTTCGTGCTGTCTAAATCAAGTATTTTCCGCAAAGTCATTGGCGACCATGTATTTTCAGGCGCAAACAACCTCACATTCAGACCGCTTAACTCTTTCACGGTATATCCGTGCATCTCGGCGTCAGAGGGATTTGTATAGATAATATTGCCTTCTATATCGGTAACGGTTATACCTATCTGCATTGTTTCAGCCGCCCTTGTTAAAAGCCTTCTGTATTTGTCGGCTTCTTTGATCTCTGTCATATCTCTGATTATTTCCATATAACCGTCAATATCATCGCCGTCACTCCGTAATGCAGAGGCTGAAGCCATGGCGGGAAAAAGCTTTTGCTGCTTATCGATAGCTATAAACTCATCTCTGTATTCATTGAATTTCTTTACTGTATCCATTATCTTTTCTACATCGTCGTGGTTGTAATGTAAAAATTTAACATCCCGGCCCATAACTTCCTCGATACTGAATCCGTATCTTCTTTGCGCGGCCTTGTTAAATTCCGTTATCTTCCCCTCATCGTTTGTCGCAACTATCATATCCATAGATGAATCGATGATGCTTTGTGCATAGGACATCGCTTTTTTCAACTCATGCTCCATGCTTTTATGTTGTGCAATATTTCTGGCCAATAATAGTATCGCCTTTATCTCCTTATCATCGTTATATAATGTGGAACTCGATAAAAGCACAGGGATGACAATGCCTTTTTTTGTCAGATAGTTCATTTCTACATTTTTTTGGATGCCCGATTCTATAAGAAATTCTATCCATTCGTCCTCAAAAGGAAATTCGTCGAGACTGACTATAGTATTTATCGGTTTGCCGATAAGGTCATGTTCTTCATATCCCAGCATTTGGTAAGTGTTGTCATTTGCATTAAGTACATACCCCTCTGACGAAACGATAATAAGACTGTCCGCCATGGCGACTATGCCTGTTGTGACACAGTCATCGGTTAAGCGTAGGGTTATATTGTCCTTCTCCATAGTTTTCGATTAAGCTGTCCTTTTAACAATATAACGTGAGTGAATATGAGTATTTCTTTAAGGTGCTTCACCCCTTAAGTTAATCGTATTGTGTCTTATGTAACGATTTAGAAAAGCCTCATTGGCAGGGGGGGGCCGGATAGTTTCATTTTAGTTAAAGTCACCGTTTGAACTGTTTAACTTGAAAAGGCCATTTTTTCCTGGAGAAAACTTTTTTTAAACTCTTTTATAATCTCAGCCAAAATGTCGGGTGTAATCCCCAATTTCTCTAATATCTTAGCTTCGTTGATGCATTGGTCGGAGGAGGGTTTCAGATAACCGATTCCTAATTTTCTGCATATACAATTGGCAAGCATTATAATCGTGCATATACTGAATACATTCTCGTCACTCTCCGTTAGCTCTCTGTTATGATGATTTCTTACTATTTCTATCGTTTCTACTGGAAATTCCCAATGTTCAAAAAGAAGAGCTCCTATTTCATCGTGGGAAAAACCGAATTCTTCTTTTTCCGCCTCATAATAAGGTATCCCCTGCTCGTTCACTTTCTTGAATACTTTCGAGAATTGATCGGGATAATTAAGATTGATAACCGATTTGCCTATATCGTGTAAAAGGCCGACTACTACACATAATTCAGGATTGACTTTATAGAGCTTTTGAGTCTTGCCGATAATATTTGAAGCGATGGAAACGCCGATGGAATGTTCCCATAATTTCTTTTCGATAACTCCGTTTTTTTTATAAAGCTCCTTTGTGGATATGGCGATTGCGAGATTTTTTACAGTATTCAGACCCAACGTCATCACTGCATCGGCAATCGAAGTGACACTCCTTCTGCCGGCATAGAGAGAGGAGTTGGAAAGCTTAATGAGCCTTGATGTAAGCGCCTGATCGGCGCTCATCGTTTTGACTATGTCATCTACACTTGAAAGAGGATCGTTAACGAGTCCTAAAATTTTAGACGCCACCTGCGGCATTGGAGGTAATGAACATTGCTTTAAAATTTCTTCGGGGTTCATGATTCTCTATTCCCTTTCACCTTTCGGATTGTTAACTGTTCAGAAGGGTCGATTTGAACAGGTACAGTTTTCTTTCTGAGGCGGGGTCTTTTCTAATCTACTCAAATACTGCTTTTAAAGTCAATAGCAGCTTAATCTTATCAGGCCCTCAGGGGAACCTGATATCGACAATTTTTGTTTAAAACGTACCTTCTATGTGAATGCATTTTTTAACGAACCGGCGCTAAAAAAATCTCCCTGTTACCGATATCGACTTCCCTGACTCTCACTGTTATTTCGTCGGCAATAAAGAATCTCTTCTTTTTTTTCCTGCCTCCCAGGGAAAATGTTTTTTTGTCAAAAACATAATAGTCGTCCTTGAGATCGGACATTCTTAAAAGTCCATCTACAAAGTGTTCTTCTAACCTTACTCTGAGACCTCTTTCGCTTATATCGGTAACTCTGCCTTTAAAAGTTTTCCCGATCATCCCCTTCATGAACCAGGCTTTCAGCGCCTTTACAGATTCCCTCTCCGCCTCGTCTGCGTTTCTCTCCCTCTTTGAGGATATCACCGATATCTCGGAGAGCAGAGACTTGAACTCGGTTTTTTTTCCACCGGGTATCGATTTCTTGCCAATTAACTCCTTTAATATTCGATGCACAACAAGATCGGGGTACCTTCTGATAGGTGAAGTAAAGTGGACATAACAGTCAGAGGCAAGGCCGAAATGGCCGATGTTGTCAGGCGAATATTTTGCCTGTTTAAGGCTTCTGAGAATAAAACTACTTACTGTTTCTTCATAAGGGGTCGAGATAGAGCTTTTTAATATTTTATGAATATTAGAGGTAACAATCCTCTTTTTCTTTGTCTTAAGCACTGACATTAATACTTTCGATACCTCTTCTATCTTGCTTTTTTCCGGTTTTTCATGGATCCTGAAAATACCGGGCATTCCAATTTTTTCAATTCTGTCAGCTACTGCCTCATTGGCTGCAATCATAAACTCCTCTATCATCCTGTGGCCGATATTACTCTCGCTTTTAATTATGTTTACAGGATTTCCTTTGTTATCGGAAATAATCTCTGTATCGGGCAGGCATAAATCGAGACTTCCTCTCTGAAGTCGTTTTTTCCGCAAAAGCAATGCGAGTTTCTTCATAAGCTCCAGATCATCAACAAGAGAGGAATACCTCTTTCTCAGAGCAGCGTCTTTGTCTTCAAGTATTTTTTTTACGACTGTATATGTAAGTCTGGCCTTGCTGCTTATAACACTGGGGTAAAAAAGCGCTCCTGTCATTTCACCGACAGTATTGAAATCCATTTCGGCAGTAAGTGTTAATCTCTCTACTTTGGGTTTCAGGCTGCAAAGACCTTCAGATAGTTTTGGGGGGAGCATGGGCACGACTCTGTCATGGAAATAAACGCTTGTTCCTCTTTGTCGCGCTTCTTTATCTGTTTCAGAATTCCAGGGCACAAAAAAGGATACGTCTGCAATGTGAACATAGAGCCTGTACCCCGCTGCCGTAGCCTTGAGCGACACTGCGTCGTCAAAATCTTTTGCTTTCTCTCCGTCGATTGTCATCGTATTTGTCTGTCGCATATCAATTCTCGATTTCATCATATCCGGTGGTATCTTAGCAGGGATTTTTTCTATTTCCTCTTTCACTTTTGCAGAAAACTTGCGTGACAATCCATATTCCTCAATAATAAAAGTTATATCTGACTTGGGATTGTCGGGGGGAAGTACCTTCTTAATAATTTCTCCGCTCAAAGGGGAAGTTTTATCAGGTTGTTCTTTTATCTCCACAACCACGATGTCCCCTTCTTCCATAGAAGAACGGTCGATTCTCTCCACTACTATATCAGGAGAGAGAGACAAGTTTAAAGGTTTTACATAATACATCTTTTTACTGTGGAGCAAAGTACCTGTAATATGCTTGCAGGCCCGTTCTTCTATTCTTATAACCCTTCCCCGCCTTACTCCTCTTTTGCCTGTACTTACTGAGACAGTCACCATATCTCCGTCCAGCGCCCCGAAAGTCCTTCGCTGATGAATTCGTACCGGCCCGTGTTCGATATTATCGGTTATAACAAAGCCATGCCCCTCTTTGTGAAACTCAAAATGCCCGGTAACCAAAACCTCTTTTCGGGCCGGGCCGTATAATCCTTTCTTGTGACGTATAAGCTTTCCCTCTTTAACCATCTCCTTAAGCTGATTTTTCATCAGCTTCATCTCTTTGTCAGTAAGTTGTAAGGTAGTTTCTATTTCTTTGATGGAAATAGTTTTTTTATTACTCTTAAAAAAATTCAATATATCAGAAGATTCAAACATTGTAGTCATTAAATTTAAATATTAATAATATTATAAAAAAATTATATTTTACTTTTTGCACTAAAACACTTTGCATGTCATATCATTTAAATGAAATTTTTTTACAAGCATGCTATATTCACCACATTTGTATTTTACCATAAAACACGTTATTTTTTTCCACCCACCTTTTATAATTCTTTCCTTGATTTTCAGGTAACAGGTCAACGGGGATTCGTATTATCGCTACATAAGCCGTAGGCAAGAAGAGATTTCCAGGTGTAGAAATATTGACAGTCAAAAACTATCGACAATCATTAGGGATTTCCGAAATCTTTATTTATCCCGAAAATAATCGGCATCGTGCCGGAAGGAGCAGCAATGTCCTGCCAAAACAAGCTGAAACTCGCAGACTCAAACACCACCTTGTTTTGGCAGGACATCACTGCTCCTTCTTAACCATTTTCATGCTTTGTGGTGACCCGGTGGATCATGGACGTTTGTCCCGAAGATAGACAACCACAAAGAATATAGGGGCTGATCTGTGTGTCTGCCACGGCGGTGGCGAAGGAATAAACGCACTGGAGTACGGCACACCGACCGGAGTAAAACATAAGTCTGCCCTGTTGAACAGCCATGCTGTTTCTATAATCTTGCCATATCCGTTGTCTGTTGTCAAAAACTCTTTAAAAGATGTTAAAATATCTTCTGTGCTAAAAAAACATTTCATTCTCATAATCGGATTTTTTATATCCTTAGTCTTACCTACAGGTATGGAAGCAATGGAAAAATTTGAAAAAGCCACTTTTGCGGGGGGGTGTTTCTGGTGTATGGAACATCCCTTCGAAAAACTTGACGGAGTTTCTGAAGTTGTATCCGGGTATACCGGTGGTCACAAGGCAAACCCGACTTACGAGGAAGTCTCATTAGGCATTACAGGCCACACAGAAGCTGTCCAAATCCTATACGATCCGGTGAAAATTACATATAAAGAACTTCTCAATGTGTTTTGGAAGCAAATTGATCCGACTGACAGAGGAGGCCAGTTTGTAGACAGAGGCGGGCAGTACAGAAGTGCTGTCTTTTACCATAATGAAGAGCAGAAGCTTCAGGCCCTGGAGTCCATGAAAGCGTTGGAGGAATCCGGCAGGTTCGATAAACCTCTTGTTACAGAGATTACAGAGGCGTCGAATTTTTACAAAGCCGAGGATTACCATCAGGACTATTACAAAAAGAACCCTGTGAGATACAATTTTTACAGACTCAATTCAGGCAGAGACAGTTTTCTGAGGAAAAAGTGGTCAAAGTAGTTACTGTAAATTCAATATTCCTTCGACTAAGGGGATAAGCATATCGTAAATTAACCGCTCCGGCGGCGCCGGAGCAGGAAAGGAGAGATATTTATGCAACCTACCAATGAGTACGCCCAGGAACTTGACAAGCTGAAGCAGCGAATAATCGAGTTAAAAAACCCCGAAGAGGGGGGAGGCAGTATTGCCAAGGGAAGACAGAGCGATCAAATAGAGAAAGTTACAGTCAGGCTGGAAGCGATCGAAGCTTCTGTTGCAGAGACCAATGCCGCAGCAAAGCAGATATCGTCAGAGGGAGTAAACATCCTCTCCGAAAAACTGGATTCCCTTAATGAGAATATTTCCGGCTTAACAACGGAAATCAAGAGTTTAATCGAAAATCAACAGGCCGATTTCGACAATAAGTTAGCAGCCGAATCGAATTCGTTAAAAGAGGGTCTCACCGTCATTATTCAGTATCTCCTCAGCACTGCCGATTAGTGCAGAGGCGCTATAATTAAACAATAGAGACATACTGCCGATATTATAATTATTCATTACTAATGTCATTCACTTAAGGAGCAAAGCACCTTCCGCCTTCAGCGGCTAAACTCGAAGGCTCCGCTCCGCTGCGCCTTCTCAAACATGACCCGCTTACGTCGGAAGGTGCTTCACCCCTTAAGTGAATGGTATTGATTATTCATTTATATTTCTCACAGGAAGGCGCAAAGAAAAATATATTATTAATTAGGTGGATTATCGGATAAATAACAGCAAAATTAAATAAGTACTTTGTGTCTTTGTGTGAGTTATCGCTTAGAGATTGTCCGAGTTTATTTCAGCATTGTGATCACTATACTGCGATTTCTATCCAAGATTATCCAATATAACTAAAGAATATGTGTTTTTTTTTGAAACCGATAATTACTCCGGCCATTTTAGTGTTTTGCCTTCTCTGCATTGTGTCTGTCTCATGGTGTGCAAATGTTCCATCCATAGATATTATAAAAATTGAGACAAGTAAAAACGGCGGCATTCTGGCGGATTTCTCTTTGCTTGGAAAAAACGGCAGGCCGCCTCAGGACTCAACAAAAGAGCATTTCACCTTTAAAATAGATGACACCCCAATAGACGATTTCAATTTCACATCTGTAAACGAACCTCTCTCTCTTTTGCTGGCAGTGGATACGAGCGGCAGTATGGTCGGCAAACCGCTTCAGAAGATTAAAGAGGGCTGCTCCATTATTTTGAATCTTCTTGACGATAATGATTATGTGGCCCTTATGGCTTTTGGCAGTCAGGTACGACTGGTATTGGATTTTACTCGTGACAGAGAGCTTTTATTGGAAAAGCTCTTTGGACTTCAAGCCCTTGAACAGGAGACATTGCTTTATGAGGCAATTAATAGAAGTATCGAAATCTCTTCAGAGGCGCCTGATTTAAAAACGGCTGTCGTTATGTTTTCCGATGGTGTGGATGAAGGCAGTACTCTGAGGATGAAAGATGTCATCGAGAAGTTTGGAGATGTGAAAACGCCATTTTATTTTTTTTACTTCGAGAAAAATCCTGAGTTCA
This sequence comes from Candidatus Magnetocorallium paracelense, assembly GCA_029001845.1. Lineage (GTDB taxonomy): Bacteria > Nitrospirota > Thermodesulfovibrionia > Thermodesulfovibrionales > Magnetobacteriaceae > Magnetocorallium > Magnetocorallium paracelense. The sequence goes on from JAREWP010000083.1 coordinate 40,450, forward strand.
AGTTTATAAAAAACATGGCGATCAAAAGCGGCGGGCAACTTCTTACATCACCATACTATAAAGATTTTATGGAATTAAACAAAATGCTCTCTGCCATACCGGACAGCAGATATTCTGTAGAACTTCCTAAACCGGGAAAAGAAGGCGAACACAGGCTCGATGTTTTATATAACGGTAAGGATGGAAAAGTTTTTACGTCAAGTCGTTTTATTAGTGTAAAGCCTGATTCCACAGAATCTCAGGCAAGAGTCTACAACAAAAGCAACATAGAGCTGCCCCGGGCTGAAGAGTTGAATGCCGCTGAGATTACTTCCGCCTCCCTCGAAGAGAAATCGACACAGAACATCCTGCCTGACAGAGAAACACCCGCCTCCAATACTGCCGAAATGGAAGAAGCCCTGGAAAAGGCGATTGTAGAGACCCTGGCTTTCACTACCAAAGAGTTAAAGACCTCAAATGACGAATCTTTCGAAGTTATTCAAAACGATGTGGTAACTCTAAAGGAAATGATGCAGTCGATAAATGAAAAAATGGCCTCATTAATGAATGTCAAAGATCGGCCAATAGAGATTACCCCCTCTCAGGAACAGTGGGTTCAAAATTCTCTTATATGGATAATTATTTTTTTTATAGCCGCCAATATCTCACTGATTTTGATAATCCTTTTAAAGGGCAGTAAATTCGACAGGCTCTTGGAGGCAAGATTGGAGGCTGACCACCGGCGTAATGAAGATGACAGACGTTTGGGCGATGAACCCCCAGGCGCTCAACCTCTTAAACATAACCAAGATCAGACATTGGAAACTTTTGCTCCGGACAGGGCCGCAATAAGTGACCTTCAGGAGAGGATTAGTGCAATGGCGCTGGAATTCAGAGAAGCGATAAATGAGGTCGTTGAAAACGCTCTGGGAAATTATAAAAGCGAACTCTCGCAATTAAGGCAGGATATGTCTGTGCAGGAGAACTTAAAAAATGCAATCGAACACATTTTCCAACGATTGAAGGAAATGGAAGCCGCTGTTGCCGAGTCAGGGATCTCGGTGAAAGAGGGAATTGATAGTAGTATTAAAGAACTAAACGAGAGACTCGATAAGAGGGAGGAAGATGTGGAAGGACGTTTAGGTCATATGACAGACTCTCTCAAGTCTTTCAATGACAGCATAGATACCTTTGATGATACAATGAAAAAAACCCTTGTTAGCTGGGATAAATATTTAAGAACGGAATTTCATAAAGAGGTGGATTCTATCAGAGATGGTATGACTTCATTAATAAGATTTCTCCTTGAGGTGACCAAGAAGTAAAGATTGTGAGCACGCTGCATAAAATCATTATCGACGATTCGCGCGATATGAGCATGGTTCAGAATAATTCGATTCAACTGGTTGTTACATCACCTCCCTATTGGCAGTTGAAGGACTACGGCGGAGTCGAACAAATCGGCTTTAACGACTCCTATGAAGACTACATTAACAACCTCAATCTTGTATGGAAGGAGTGTTATCGAGTTCTGGAAAACGGCTGCCGTCTGTGCGTCAATATCGGTGATCAGTTTGCAAGAGCCGCCTATTACGGCAGATATAAGATAATACCGATCAGAACGGAGATCATTAAATTCTGCGAAACTATAGGATTCGATTACATGGGCGCCATTATCTGGCAAAAAGTAACTACTACCAATACTTCGGGAGGCGCTTCAATCATGGGTTCTTATCCATATCCAAGAAACGGCATTCTTAAGCTCGATTATGAGTTCATATTGTTATTTAAAAAAGGTGGCAAAGAGAGAAAAACGGAGAGGCAATTAAGAGAGCTTTCGGCCCTTACAAAAGAGGAGTGGAACGAATATTTTTACGGCCACTGGAATTTTCCCGGAGAAAAGCAGAGGAAACATCTCGCAATGTTCCCAATTGAATTGCCGAACAGGTTGATCAAGATGTTTACTTTTGTCGGAGAGACAGTGCTTGATCCCTTTCTTGGAAGCGGTACGACTTCTTTAAGTGCATCGAATCTGAAAAGAAATTCCATCGGTATTGAAATCAACAAAGAATTTCTTCCTCTTATCAAAGAAAGGCTTAGTAAAGAGAGCTCGAATCATGATGGAGAGATCGAAACGGAGATAAAAGTACAGGGAAGGAAAACAATCGATTTTAAGGCGGAAATTAAAAAATTGCCTTACATATTCAAAGACCCTGTCAGAATCGATAAAAAAACGGACCCTAAAAAGAGTAACTTCGGTTCGAAAATCGATAAGAATTCAAAAGAGGAGATTACGTATTTCAACGTCAAAAGAGTTATTGCTCCAGACATGGTGGAGCTGAAAAACAATATGTATGTAAAGTTGCTTGGTGTAGCAGTAAAAGAGGAGAAGAGGGAAGAGGCTGTCGATTTCCTGATTTCCAAAACAAAAGGACAGAAGGTATTCCTCAAATATGATAAATACAAAACAGATGAGTCGGGAAATACTTATTCCTATCTTTTCCTAAAAAATAAAACCTTTTTAAATGCACAATTAATTAAGGCGGGTTTGGCCATAGCAGACAGAAAAAAAAACTACAGACATAGTCGAAGGTTTATTGAGTACGAGGAGAGTTGTGAGAAAACCAGAATGAGCAAACTAAAATAATATAACTACCTGAAAAAGTCTCTCCCCTTTGATTGGTGAGGCTATGAGAGAGTGTTATAAAAATTTGCTCCGTAAATAAACTAATGCGAACCGGAAGCAGCAGTGATGTCCAGCCAAAACAAGCTGAAACTAGTAAACTCAAACACCACCTTGTTTTGGCTGGACATCACTGCTGCTTCTAACGATTTTCATGCTTTGTGGTGAACCGGAGGTTCATGGACTTTTATCCCGAAAATGGACAGCCACAAGAATTACTAATTAAGAGAAAATTATTATGAAAGAATTAACCATACTGCTGTGTACTCCCGATATGCATCGACCTGTTGCAAGAAGGTGCATAGAGTTCGTGAAAAAAACCGACCTTTCCCGCGCCGAGCTTATTATTGCCGACAATGCGTATGACTCGGAGTTTAATCACGCCAAAGTTATGGACAGTTATATCGAGTATGCAGGCAAACGTCCAATGATTTTTATGGACGACGATATCGTAATCAACGATTACGACTGGATATCCAAGCTGCTCGATACCTGCAGCAAAGCGCAGGCCTCTATAGCCGGCTCGATACATCGTTACGAAACAGGAGAGGTTAACCATCTCGGTATTATTATACATCTTGACGGAACTCCCGAGCTGATCAGAAATGAACCTTCCGGGGAGAATGGATTTCTATATGCACCTGCCGTAAGCAGCGCCCTGATGCTGATAATGAATCCATTGGAGCACAACTTCGATACAGCGTATGTAAAGTATCAGCACGATGTGGACATCTGCATGGAAGCATGGAAGAGGGGAGAAAGAACGGCCTGCGCGCTCGATTTGACTATAACGCACCATCTAACGGAATATACTTCTAAGCTCGGGAATTCAAAAAGGAATTTCGAAGAAGATACCATAAGATTTGGAAACAAATGGAAGGAATTCGTCAACAAGGGTCTGTATGACAGAGATGAACTGGCAGGCTACAGAGAGATCGCCGGACAGAGAAACTGGACTATCTTTTATAATAAGGGATCGAGGATCGAAGAGAATCATCCTGAAGAGGCAAAAGAGATATTTCGAACCGTAACAAAGGAGTGTCCCTTTAACTGGTTAAAGGCAGGGGCTTTTCTCCATCTCTACAATATCGACGGAAACAGAGAGCATCTCAAAGAGTGCCTTACGTATAATCCAAGACATTTGAAGGCAAGGGAAATTCTGAACAATAGTTAACCGTCTTTTTTTAATGAGAACATATAACGATATAAAAATTGCCGCTGCATTTATCTTTTCCCAAGAGATCACGCAACAGTCAAAAAACAGGGTGGAGAATTTATCCAGGGAAATTGCCGCTTTTTTTAACAGCCGCAGTACCTGTTTCATGTATTATAGCGAAGACCCTGTCAATTGCAGGAGAAGCCTGTTAAAGGCTGCACTCTTTGAGGATTATCGTATCAGGGGGATCGATTATCTCCTGTGGATTAACTCCATTGACGATATTGATCTTTTCAGTATTAAAAAAATCGTAGACAGAGCGGAAAACGAGAGACTCGATATAACGGCGTCAATAGGCAACGGACAATGTCTGACAGGTGAATCCCGACCTGAATACAGGTTTTTACTTATTCATATGGAGTGTATACGACAATATAACGAGAAGTTTTCCGAAGAGGAGTGGTGTAATTCGAGCCTTTCTCCTGACGAGGCCTTTATCACTCAACTGGAAAGGATAGGTTATACCTTGGACTCTCTCTCTTTCAGACCCGCCGCTTTTGAAACAAATCCTATGGAGCCTTTCAGGCTGGCAGGAGGTGTGGATTTTGTCAATATTGCACCTTCCTTTTCCCCTTCACGGGAAAACAGGATTCTAAGGGTAATCGACTCCTTAAAAATGCTCCTTTCCTGCAAATCCGTTGCCCTCTATGGCGCCGGATCGGTCGCTCGCACTCTCCTGCCAATCATCGAGGATAAGGTGAGATATGTTATCGATATCGATCCGGAGCTTGATGGAAAGGAGTTTTGCGGTTTACCGGTAAAGAAACCGGAGCTTTTAAAGGACAATATGGAAGGAATAGATACGATCGTTATCACACCTATCGGAAGAGAGAGGGAAATCAGGAAAAGCCTTGAAGAGATATTGGGTGACAATAGCGATAAGGTGCGTATCATTGCTTTAAATGAAGCTGTTGAAAAACCTCTTCCTTCTCAGAAAGAGAGAGAGACAGGCAATATCGAGATCGAAAATTCGGCCCTCCACAGAGAAAACCCCGAGCTTATAAAGAACACCACAAGGGAGCTTACGCAGCGGGGAGTGTTGTATGTGGGATTCCCCTGCAATATTAAATGTGTTTTCTGCTATTACTTGTCTGCTCCTTTTAAAAACGAGTGGCGTACACTGGAAGAGTGTAAAAGGGATGCCGGCCTTTATCGCAAAGAGTTCAAGAACAGGAGAGTGGATATAACAGGAGGAGAACCGACAATATATTCCCATATCATGGAACTTCTGGATTACTGCAACGAAATCGGTCTGGTCCCGTCGATGATAACGAATATGCAGGTTCTGGCGGACTCTGAAAAGGTTAAGGAATTTAAGAAGCACGGCGTTTATGATTTTCTCTGCTCAATACACGCTCTTGGAGACAGTTATGACATAATAACAGGAAAACAGGGCGCCTGGAAGAATCTGATCGGGGCTGTAGAGAATCTGGGCGCATACGAGATAAAATGGCGAGTAAACTGTACAATGACTTCAATTAACCGTACTCAATTAAAAAGAATCGCACAATTGGCTTATGAAAACGGCGCAAGGGTTATCAATTTTATCAATTTTAATCCCTTCAGGGAGTGGTCCGACAGAATGGATATTGATTTTCAGTCAAGGCATTCGGAAATCGCACCCTATTTAAAAGAGGCCCTTGATTACTGCGATGAAGTAGGGCTCGAGGCGAATGTTCGTTTTTTCCCCTTTTGTAAAATGAAGGGTCATGAGGAGAAGTGCTACAACTACTCTCAGCTGAGTTATGACTCCCATGAATGGGATTTTTGCAGTTGGCTCTCTGACAAAACCAGAAATCCGACCAGAAAGTTTCCCTCCTCCCTCTTCCGCTTCGTTGAAAAAGAAGAGGATTTTCACCTCTTTATTGCCCACAGAATAAGAAAACTGGGATTTATAAAAGGCCCTGCCTGCCGTTTTTGCGCAGTAAGTTATTTATGCGACGGTTTTCTTAAACAGTATGCCGGACGCTTCGGAATGGATGAGATGGAGCCCTATGAGGGAGAGGTCATTCGCGATCCTGTTGAATTTATCAAATCCCAGAAAAAAGTAGTCGATTTCTGATCCGTTTTTGCCTGAACCAGAAAGATATCAACCACAGATTTCCCAGATCGTACAGATAAAAACAGAACTCCACAAATTTTTTAGAGAAAAAATAACACCTTTAAAGTGCGTTTTTGAATTACAACCTTCATGTCTTAAGCCGCTACTTACTCCGTTTTTGGAACTACTATTCTAAAATTTTGAAACTGTATTCTAAAAATAGAGTTTTATTTTATATTGACAATTCTTCATTTTTGTATTATAATTCTAGTCAATACTGCAGCGACATTTTTTGATAAACATTTTAATTATCGCCAGCTTAAACTGCCTCCAGCCCGGAACGAAAGAAGGTTCAGAGTTATGAAAGAGGGAGGAACCTGTGTGCAAACTGTCACGGGTGAAAACAAAACCCGGAGTAGCCAGAATCAAAAAAAAGACAGAACACAAATTATATGGATTTATAAGATTGCACAGATTAAGAAAAATAAAAAATCTATGTAATCCCTTATAGATCAGTGCAATCTGAGTTCTGTCTTTAAATATTAGTACTTTTTTGCACACAATTTCACTTATAAGCGACTATGGTTATAAGTGAGGATAACGTCATTCCCGCAATCTTTTAAGCAGAAATCCAGTGTTTTGAAAAAAGAAATCATCTAATGAACAATATTCGAGACTGCCGGATTCCCGCTGAAGAGATTGCGGGAATGATGTTAAACCTTTAAATTCAAAGTATTTAAAAGCACAATCCCCCCCCCCTGTGGCTGGTAAAAATGTAGGTAAAGATAAGTCAAAAAAGGGGCAAAAGTGGTTATAATTTCAACTTAATTAGGAACTTACAGCAAAATTAAGAAGGAGACCGAAATGAAAAATTACTCGATATTGCAACATAAAATTTCATTTGTATTCGTATTCTTTCTAGTTTTTATATTCTCTTGTTTTCCTATCCATAACAGCGCATATGCAATAAACGGGAAATCGGTAGGCCGCATACACGTTCCGAATGGAGAAAAACCCGAGAATTTTTACAAGCTTTTCAGGAACGAGAAGGAAATAAAAGAGCTGTCTCACTCCATGGAAGTAAGAGCTGGTGATATTGTCGCCCCAATTAATAATAAAACAGTATGGATTAATCTCGACAATAGATGTAACTCAGAAATAGGAAATACGAAGCAGCCGGTTGTCGTAAGCTGTAAGTTCACGGAAATGAAGGAGAGTGAAAATATTTTCGCATTACCCTTCATTCACTTCTACGAAACCTTTTTAAAACTAAAAGCAAAGGAGACCATAGACGCAACTATCTTAGCCCTTATTTACGGTAGCGCAGCTTTTTCCGCCGTTACAACTAAAGGCGGAGGAAGCTGCGAATGTCTGCCAGATGAGGAATTTAGATTCAGCCGCATACCTCAAGATAATTCCACCCATCTGCACGGCGAGGAGATGCTCTTTAGTTATAAAGACAAGGACAACGAGTGCTGCGAAGAGGCGGAGTTGGTTCTGATGGACAGTAAAGGCATTGAAGTTCATCGCGAATCTCTTCTTCTTGGCGAGATTATGTCGACAACCGATATATCCGGTAAACTCAAAGGAGGAGAGGTCTATCGATGGCATATAAATTTGAAAGGAAAGAAGATATCAGGTGAATACAGGCTTAAAGTTCTGGATAAAAAAAGAACGACATATATTAAGAGCATGTTGAAAAGCATTGAGGATCATGCCGGGGAAAACGACCCTATACTGATGCAAGCCTTTTTTTTACAAATATTGAGTAATGGAAGAGAAGATATCAATCTTTACGAAAAGAGTCTGAGAATGCTCCTTGAATCCGACCTTGACCTTGACGATAACCATTATGTATATGTCCTTGAAAATCTCGCCAACTCTATCCATGCCTATAACGAAACCTCTGACGACAATACTCACATAGATCCAAAAACAGCGGAGGTTAAGATTGAAAAGAATGAAGTCGATGCCGACTTCATTAAACGACTCATAGGGCAAACCCGACGCTCACTAAGTGACTCCTTTATCTATGAAGAGCATAAAGGCAATTTCAAGGAGGCTCTTCAGTACGTCGAACTTACTGAAAAGGCGCTGGAAGTTTACGATGAGGATGAAGACCTTCTATGGGAATCGTGTTACTTAAAGGCAAAAGTTCTTGATTTGATGAATAGACACTCCGAGGCCATCAAAATATACGATGTACTCCTTAAGGATAGCAATGACGACAAAGAAAAAGTGGCGCTTATTCATGCCTCAAGGTGGCTATCGACAGTCAGTCAATACGTTTCACCTGAAGGCATTCTCTATATGATGACAACAGCCCAGTATATGCCAGATATTTCCAAGAAAATGGGAGACAATCAAAAACTTCTTAAAAATATGATGAAAGAGATCAATGACACTTCAATAAAAAGTCGATTAAGGAGACTGATGTTTATTATTCACAAGATGACCATAAACGGCGCCATGTACTCGGCAAAGGACAATCTTGGCAAGGATAAAATAAAAGGGAGCAAAGCGATCTCGTCGATCGAAAACGTATTTAATAACTATTTAAAGGAGTTTCGGGAATGGGGGGGCAAAGAAGCGGAAGCGTATGTGGAATATTCATTGACTGATTTTTTCTTCTTGGTCGGTGAGGAAGAGGCGGCTATTATAAGTAGCAAAAGGGCAATTGAGATTTACAGAGAGCTAGATGATGAAATCGGTGAAGCCAATGTTCATATGCGTAAGGGAGACTATTTTATAGGCCCGAACAACAGCCCCGATGTGTTTAACCTTTCCACTGTAAATAAAGGACTAAGTATTACCATGACAAAGGACTTCGGCAGTCAATATGTTGAACTCTCTCAAAAAGAAGTGATCGATAATTTAGATAAAACCAAAAATTATTACAGTGTGGCCTTGAAGCTTTATGAAAGAGAGGGGTCTGTCCGGGGAAGGGCTGAGATAATGTTGAGAAAAGGATATATAGCCTTCATCGAGAACAAAGCTGCTGATGCTTACACCTATTACGAAAGGGCGGCCAAATTGTTTGAAAGTGTGGGTGATTTTAGAGGTAAAAACAGAACCCTACTCCATCTTGCAAACCTCAATATTTCAAAACAACAATTTAATGAAGCCAAAACGAATATAGACGAAATTATAAATCTCTTTAAATATAACAAAAACTACGGGATACTTGAAGGCGTAGGCGCAACTCTCGAAAGCTTGGGAATCAACTATTATTATGCAAATGTAGATCATGAAAGAGCTCTTTTCTGCTTCGAAACGGCCATAACGTGCTATGAAAATCTCGAAGCCCCAATAACACAGGCATTCAGACTTAACGAAATAATAACCCTGTACAGAAAGATAGGCCAGTATAATAAGTCTTTGAACTTGGTGGACAAAGCACTTGGTTATATCAAAAAATATGCTGAGAAACCTACGCTTCCAAAGAGTTTTCCTTATCTTAATCTTAAAATGAACCTAATGCTGGAAAAAGCGATTAATAGTTATGAGATTGGGCACTACAAAAAGTCGGTAGAGTTTCTTAATGAAATGAGAACACTCGGAAAGACATCGGATAATCCTGAAGTCTGGGAAGGTGCCTTTAATTTCTATATGACATACGTCAATATTTTACAAGAGAATTTTAGTGAAGCTCTCAAATATGCAAAACAGGGAGAAGAGAATGTCTTACTATCGGGAATATATACAAAAAAGAAGGAATTCGACAAATCTATAGATGTGTTATTAAAGGAACTTGCCGATACCGATAAGAAGATTGAGGAAGAAAAGCAAAAGAAATCGTTTGAAGGCGTGATTATAATCCATAAAAACCACAAAGCGACAGTTTTATATAATCTGATACATGTATATAGAAAAAGCGGTCAATGCGATAAATCATTTAAGATGTTGAATGAGTGGAATGATCTGGATGTAACCTGGAGCGACAGGTTACATAAACCATGGGATTTTGACGATATGGTGGGTCGGATATTTGAGTGCAAAAAAGAATACCAAAAAGCTTATGAGCACTACGATAAAGCAGTCAATTCTCTTGAAACAAACAGGGAGCAGTTTAATGTAAAAGAGTTCAGGGAAAGCTTTGTCGAGGGTAAACAGGATGTTTATGAGCATACGATAAAGGTGCTTCTGAAAATGCACGAATCAGCACTTGAGAAAGAGGGATCGGACAATAATAACTACGATGAAATGGCCTTCGGCTATATGGAACGGGCGAAGTCCAGAACCCTTCTTGAGATTCTGCAGTCTGTCAAAAGAGATTTAGCAGGTTATATTTCCGACGAGGAGAGAAAAGCTGAAAGCCTCTTAAATTCAAAGATTAAGAAATTAAATTTAGCAATAGCTTTAGAGGGATCTAAGAAATTAAAGAATAATAAAAAGCTTACACAGCTCAGGAGCGACTTAAGGAAGGCCAGAGAGACCTATAACAGATTTATGACAAACCTGTACATCAAATACCCCGGTTTAGCACTTAAGCACGGCCAAAGCAAAGTTCTGAAAGGCAGGGAAGCAGTTAAATTAGCAGGAGACAACAACATAAAGATTGTAGAGTACTATGTAGGTAAAGAGACTCTTTTTGTTTTTGTTGTGACTGAAGATGGTCTGAAGAGTTACAGTATGAATATGGAGAAAAGCGCTTTAAAGAAAAAAATAGCAGCTCTGAGAAGCCCCTTACAGGAGATAAAAAAGAAAGGAAAATATACTCCAGGCAAGTACAAATATAATAGAGAGTTAGCAGGCAAAATTTATAATTTAATAGTCAAGCCCTTTGAGAGTGAGTTAAATGAGGGTGATACAATAAGCATTGTGCCTGATAAATTTTTGTTTGCACTGCCATTTCAGGCCCTTATCGATAACAACGGAAAATACTTAGTCCAAAACTATAAAATCTTTTATGCCCCTTCTACAACTGTTCTATATCAATTGATGAAGACCGGAACAGAAACAAAAAAGGCGGCGGCCTTAATGGTTTTCGGTGATCCTGTTTTAGGAAAAAGAGGGGTTTCATGGATGGAAGGGAGAAGCTATAAAGAGCTTCTCCAGGCAGGCAAAGAGATAGATAAATTGAAGGAGATATTTACGGCCAATATCGATGTCTACCAAAGAGAGCGCATGCTTGAGGATACATTTAAAAAAGAAGCGCCCAATGCCCGTTCACTCCATCTCTCAACCCACGGCTTACTGGACTCAAAGAGCCCCATGTTCTCAGGTCTGCTCTTTTCCCAAGGCATATCAAAAAAAGAAGACGGATTTCTCGAAGCAAGAGAGATTATGGACCTTAACCTCTCTAACGTAAACCTTGCAGTCACCTCGGCTTGTGAAACACGGCTCGGCAGGGTAACTGACGGAGAGGGAATAATCGGGCTGACGAGAGCCTTCTTTACAGCAGGAGTAAATTCGGTGCTCGTAAGTCTCTGGAGCGTAGCTGATGCGGAACCTACAACTTTGTTAATGGAGCGGTTTTATAGAGAAATTCGGGCAGGGAAAAGTAAAACAGAAGCTTTACAAAGAGCACAAGTGAAATTAATAGAAGAATCCGAATACACATCCCCCTTCTACTGGGCACCTTTTGTGCTTGCAGGGGGAATGTAAAAATTGAAGGAGACAAATATGGCTGAATGTGTTTGGGACGATGAGAACTGGTCTGCCCTTATTCATGCAATTCATCAAAGAAGATGTATCCTTTTTCTGGGACCTGAGGCTTCACAGGAAATGCATTCTGGCAGGAGCATTCCATGTACAGAAGTACTGGCGATGGAACTTTCAGAAAAAATCAAAGACAATATAGATTCATGGAATATTCATCTCGACACTTTGAATTTGGCGCAGGTTTCACAGTATTTCACTATGATTAAGGATAGATTCGTATTAGAGGCAAAGGTTTCTGAATTTTATGCAAGCCGTCATGATAGTATAAGCGAGTTGCATAATAATCTCTCTGAACTGCCTTTCCCCCTTACAATCCTTACGACTCCGGATCTCATGTTTTTTAATTCACTTAAAGCCGTTAACAAGACACCTATGATCAGGCGTCATCATTTTAGAGATACAAATGAAAAACTGATTTCAGAGGGAACTGTTGATAAGCCGCTTATTTACTACTTGTATGGAACAGTAGACGAACCGAACTCTCTGGTACTTACTGAGGATGATATTCTGGATCTCTTTGTTAAAGTACTTATGCAAGAATCTCTTCCAATTAACATTAAAGACATGCTGCGGGAGAAAAACAGAAGTCTGCTGTTTATAGGTTTTGGTTTTAAATACTGGTACTTACGTGTACTTCTTCATATTTTAAAGATAAGGAGCAGGGGGAACCGATCCTTTGCACTTGAGCATGAAATGCCTCAAAATATATCTGAATTTGAACGAACTGTAATTTTTTTCAAGGAGAGTGACTACCAAATTCACCTGTTTAAGGAAGATATTATTCAGTTTACAAAGGAGCTTCGAAAAAAGTATGAGAAATACAAGACATGTACAATAGATACGGTAGCGGATACAGAGAGAAGGGAGTATGATCGGATGCCTACAATCTTTTTGTGTTATACAAATGAAGACAAAGTCAAGGCTGAGGACTTATATAAAGCACTAAAATTAAATGGTAACAACCCATGGATAGACAGTCATGGTCTCAGAGGAGGCGATGACTGGGATAAGCATATTCAGCGTACGATTAAAGAGATCGACTATTTCCTTGTTCTTAACAGCAAGTCTCTTATAAATAAGAATGAAGGGTATGTGTATGATGAGATATTTTCTGCCATGAAAAGACATCGTAGTTTTAAACGTGGTCTCAGATTTATTATTCCTCTCAAAATAGATGAATGCGATGTACTTGAGGAGTTGGAATATTTACATTGCATTGATCTTAAGTCGGACCATAATATCAATGCGCTGATAAAGACAATTGAAAAAGATTGGGAGCGCAGGAATAGAGAGGTAAGATGAATATCACTGAAAGTTACAGGTACCCTGGATCTGCTCCTTTTCAAGATACAGTCCATGATCGTCTTATATTTTTTGGAAGAGAAGAAGAGGGCAAGCTCCTTTTTCATATGATTTCAAGCGAGCGGCTGCTTGTGCTTTTTGCGCGTTCAGGTATTGGTAAGACTTCTTTAGTGAACGCGGGCTTAATGAAACCATTGAGAGATAACAATTTCATTCCAATCTCCGTTCGCTTTAATAATACGGATGAGTCTCCGATAGAATCGATTTATTCGGCGATGGATTCTTTAAAAATAGAGGGTAAAGGTTTTTATTTTAAAGGTAATAAAACCAGTTTCTGGCATTTTTTTAAGACATCTGAATTCTGGTCCCAAGATGATAAATTAATGACACCACTTATTATACTTGATCAATTCGAGGATTTTTTTATCTTCCACTCAAAAGAGAAACGTGGAGATTTTATAGAGCAGCTTGCTGGTCTTTTAGGAGACAAGCCACCAAAAGAGGTAACGGAGTTGCTGAAAACAGGTAAATCTTCTCTTAATACCGATAGTCCTGAAGTAAAAGTATTAATTGCTATTAGGGAAGACTATCTTGCATCCATGGATGAAATGTCCATTAAAATTCCGCTCATTCTCCATAGTCGATTTAGGTTATTACCCTTAAGTCGTGAACAGGCGGAGATATCCATTATTAACCCTGGAGAGCTGGAAGATTCACAAATTAAATCAAATCCGCTTATTTTTGATCAAAAAGCAACAACATCTATCCTGGATTTTTTATGCAAACGTCATGAGAGGGGCCAAACATATATAGGCGATGAAGTAGAGCCATTTCAATTACAATTACTGTGTAATTATATTGATAAAAAAACAGAAAGTGACAGAGAAAAACGTGAGGTTGATTCGGAAAGTCTTGTTGGCGAAAATGGAGAAAAGAGGATGGAGAAGATTTTGGAAGGGTTTTACGAAAGACAATTGAAAAGTAGGGGAGGGATATGGAAGAGAAGAAGGCTAAGCAGATTATGCGAAAAGGGTTTAATAAATACGACTAACCAAAGGTTAAGCCTTGAGGTTGGTGAGATTAGCAGGATATATGGTATTCAGAAAAAGGAACTTGAGGAGCTTGTTAATGCCCGTCTCTTGCGTGCTGATCACCGTGTGGGAAGCGTGTATTATGAATTATCTCATGACACAATTGTAAAACCTATAAAGGCCCATCAAAACAAGCATTTTATACAAAATTTTAAGTACGGCTCAGTGATGGCACTCGTAATAATTATAATTCTAACAGGAGTATTATTTAAATATAATAAAAGTTATGACTCTCTATTATCAGATAATTTAATTAGTCTTGGTGATAAGAATTTAGAAAGAGGTGAATTTAAAGAAGCAGAGGAGAATTATTTAAAAGCTTTTAACCTTTATAGTAACAAGCGCGAAATTTACAATAAATTGATTACTTTATATGAGTTAGAGGAAAAAGAAGATAGAGCATTTGGAATTTATATGAAATTGGAAGCTGCACTAAGAGAAGAAGTACAAAACGCCCCTAATAACATTGATATTTATTATCAATTAGGGACTGTATTGTTTAAATTAAGGAAATATACAGATGCTATAGATGTATACGATAAAATAATAGAATTTGATTCTGACAATGAGAACGCTTACTTGGAAAAAGGAATAATTTACTTCACCTTGGAAAAATATGATGAGGCGATAAGGGAGTATAGTAAAGCAATAGAAATTAATCCTAACAATGAAATTGCTTATAGTAAGTTAAGCGATAGCTTCTTTCTCTTAGGTAACATTGAGGACGGCTTGGAGCAGGCACTAAAAGTATCTGAGTTTGAATCTCAGCGTAATGTTCTTAGTGATGCTGCATATGAGATGGGACGTCTCGCAGATGAGCTTGAATATAGCTTAAACTCAAAGTCAACAACTCGGTAGAGATTTCCATGCTTTAAGTAAGTGCTGAGTAAAATAATACTTAATACTATGATTGAATCCATAACAGTAAAATCAGTAGCAAGCTTTGATGAGCATACCGGAATCAAATTGGATGAGCTAAAGAAGGTCAACTTTATTTATGGCTCGAATGGCAGTGGCAAGACAACAATCTCTAACTTTCTCGCAGATGAGAACAATTCACTTTTCAACAAATGTGTACTACAGTGGAAAGGATATCTCCCTCTAAAACGTTTAGTTTACAATAAAATGTTCCGGGAAAAAAATTTTCGGAAAAGGCGCAATTGACGGCGTGTTTACTCTTGGGCATGCTACAAAAGAGGTTTTAGATTTAATAAAGAGCAATCAAAAGAAGCTATCTGAGTTTAAAAGCGAGGCTCAGGAAAGGAAGGCAGCCTTAGAGTCACTAAAGGAACAGAAAACACAAGAAGATAAAGCCTTCAAGGAACTTGCCTGGACAAGTATATACAAAAAGTATGAAGTAGATTTTAAAGAGGGTTTGAGAGGATGTCTGCAAAAGGAAAGCTTTAGTCAAAACCTCATTAACGAGTTCGAAGTCAATACATCCGAGACTTTAGATATTGAGGTATTAAGAGAAAAAGCCAAAACGATTTTTCACGAAAAACCTATAGAGTTACCTACTATTCCAAACATTAACGCAGACATTCTTTTTCCCATCGAAGACGATGAAATCTGGGCTAAGAATATTGTAGGAAAATCTGATGTAGATATCTCTAAGCTAATTCAGGAATTGAACATCGATGACTGGGTTAATCAAGGTCGTAACTATATTCATGAAAATGACATATGCCCTTTTTGTCAGAAAAAAACTATTTCTGACGAATTCAAAATACAACTTGAAAACTACTTTGATAACTCATACGCAAAATCAATTGATAGGCTAAAGAAGCAAACTTCTGCTCATGAATCCATCATTAATAAGGTCAGTAGGGAGCTACAGCGACACAAATTATTGGATTCTGAGAAAAGTCAACAAGCAATCTTCCATACAGGCATATGGTATGGACAATCCAATTCAGACATCATATGATCTGCTGTGGAAAGAGATTAGAGACTGGGATAAATCCTCCGCTGTCTCAATTCAAAATACAATGAGGAGAATCATTGAGAATTACTTCAAGATTCTTGGGAGATATGGAGACGATGATCTGGTTAATCATTTCTCAACAAAAGAAGAAAAAGATATATGCCAATCAATAACCGCGGTCTGTATCTTAAAAAACAGAAAATAAGGGACTCCACACCCTTTGATTTTGCGGATTGCTTGTGATACACTTATTAGGAAACTATATGAGACTGAAATATAAGTAACTTTTAGGTGAATAGACTGAAGATAACGACACGTGTTAACAAGAAAAAATGTTCGTCCTTAATTTAAGTTTATCGAAAATTATTATATGATGGCATAAATGGCAAAGAGATACTTTAATACATCAGGGCCGAATAATCCTGAAAAACACTATACCTGTATGAGAGAAGGGTTAATCGAAAAAGGGCTGAATTTTGTAAAAGACGAACGTTACTTTACGATCTGGTCACCGAGGCAGAGCGGGAAGAGTACCTATTTCAGGCTTCTTGCCAAGAAACTGGAGTGCGAGGGGTATAAGGTTACTCATATCAATGTTGAGAATTTCCAGGATGCAACAAAAGATATATTCTTGAGACATCTGGGGAAGGAGCTAAAAAATGGATACGGACTGGATCTGAAATTCGATGCCTTTTCTGATTTATTCGACAAAATAAAAGACGTAAGCGGAGTTAACTGCGTATTCATTATAGATGAGATAGAAGGGTTAAATGAGGAGATATTTAATCAATTTCTTCATACTATCAGGAACCTTTACCATTCAAGGGAAGAACATTGCATGAAGAGTGTGATCCTTGTGGGAGTAAGTAATATCACAGGGATTGCAGAGGACAGCGCCTCACCATTTAACATCGCAGATACACTTGAGGTGCCCTATTTTACAAAAGAGGAGGTATATGAGCTTCTTGACAGGCATGAGGAGGAGACAGGGCAGCGGTTTGAGGAGAGAGTACAGGAGAAGATATACAGTATAACCTCCGGCCAGCCCGGACTTGTGAATGGATTTAGTTACAAACTTGTTGAGATGTGCGTGGGAAGGGAAGAGATTCTCTATGATGATTATCTTATAATTGAAGATTGGTATTTAAAGGTAGTGATTGATAAAAATATAGCCAATGTAATAAGTAAGGCAAAGAAGTACAGAGATTTTGTTGAGAGGTTGCTCTTCAGGGAAGAGAGTATAGAGTTTGATATAGAGAGGGAATCAATAAAGTTTTTACACGCCAATGGAGTCATAAACAGGGATAAGGACGGATATGTGGAATTTAGGGCGCCTTTATATAAAAAGAAGCTTTATAGAGCCTTTTATCCTCATGTAAACGGGGACATGGAGAGAGAAAAATTTTTTATTAAGGGATTATTGCTCTATATCAGAGAAGACGGCGCTATAGACTTCGATAGGTTAATAGATAATTTTAAAGAGTATGTAAAAAGGAGGAGCTTCAGATACTTCAGGGAAAAGGATGAAGAGACGGGAAAGTTTAAACAGATAAAGGAGGCGACTTTAGTTTATACCTTTGAGACCTATATCCAGAGTTTTATCCAGAGTCTTGGAGGTAAAAGCTATCTTGAAGCGCATACGGGTTTAGGAAGGAGCGATCTGATAATCAATGTAAACAACCGAGAATATGTGGTAGAGGCAAAAATTTACAGGGATGAGATAAGGTTTGAAAAGGGGAAAAAGCAGCTTGCCTATTACTGTGACAATATTAATATAAAAGAAGGGATATATCTTGTATTTGTTCCGAGTGAAGTGGAGATAGTAAAAGAGGGAAAAGATGAGATAAAGGGTGTTTTAGTCAGAACATATATTGTGAGATATGATGAGGAGAAGGATTTCTGATTGTTGGTTAAAATACGAAGGGGTATGTCGGCTGGGTTGAGGAACGAAATCAAACAACACAATGAATTCCGAAGTAACCGTATTGATTGCAGCAAGAAACTCCGAAACTACCATTGCCAGGGCTGTTGCGTCTGCAATGAAGGAGTCTCCCGCTGAAATTCTTCTTATCGACGATTTCTCTGAGGACAATACAGTAAGAGAGGCCAAATCCGTCTCCGATGGCAGACTCAGGGTCGTCTCACCTCCTAAACACGGAACTCTGGGGTTTACAAGGCAGTTCGGATTGAATGAGGTTAGGACTACTTTTGGAATATTATTGGATTCCGACGATGAGTTTATAGAGGGACGTGTAAATAATATGGTTAATCGCCTTAAAGAAGATGGGACAGACTTTGTCAGCGACGGCGCTGAACTTATCGACGGTGCAACCGGCAGGAAAATCGGACTTTTGCATATCCCCTCTTTTCTCTTTCCTTACAAACTCCAGGCTCGCCTCTTTGAGAGAAATTATCTGCCCGGAAGCGGTTTTGTCGGATTCAGAACCAAAAGCGCGCTGAAAGCGGGCTACGATACTGAACTCCACGGCCCTGAGGACTTTGGCTTTCTTTTAAGAGCAGTCGCAAGAAGAGCAGGTTTCAGTCTCATGGAAGATATCGGATACCGTTATTACGAATATCCCGGAAGTATTTCAAGAAAGATCGGAAAACAGCGGGAGATGTACAAAAAAGCTCTCTTAAAGCACGACTACGAGAATGTTCGGGTTCTCTATAAAGAGGCAGGACACACAGAATGGGTCACATCATGGGGGCTTGTGTTTATGGCTACGTACAGGCAGGAGTATGCCATGGCTTTGGGATTTTTAAATGAAGCAGTGGCCATAACAAATAATACCACTAAAGTAGTCGAACCGGATGGACCATACCCTTTCAGAGAAGACTGGCGCATAGCCTTTCACGAAGGCACGCTCAATTTACTCCTTGGAAATATCGAAAAAGCGACAGCGTCTCTTGAAAAAGCTATTGAGATTTCCCACAGGCCCGAAGCCGCAAACAATCTCGGTGTTGCAGAGGCTAAATCGGGAAATTTAAGAAAAGCTCAAACACTCTTTAACAGGGCGGCGGAACTCTCTCCCTCGTATTTGGACGCAAGGCGTAATATAGAGAATGAAGGAAGTTTCAATATTACAACTCAGCCGATAAGACATCATCCCACAAGAGACAGGTATCGATGAGAGAAAACAGTTTTTTAGTTAATAAGCTATTTTCCTGAACCCACAGCCGGACTGTTTGGGAAACAACCCCTACATTAGGCGCTTCTTTGAATTTCCAATACATTAAATCGGCGGCCTCTCCGGCTACATCTTCTGTAAACCTGCATAAAAGAAAATTCCTTATAAATTTAGTATTTGAACCTAAAAAAAGCATTTAGCCATCAGCTATCAGCTTTTTAATTGCAACACTTACGGTTCTAAATACATTCACCCGTAAGGTGAAGCTTATTATTGGCATAGGATCAATACTTTCTTTTGCTGAAGGCTGATCGCTGATAGCTGACTGCTGTTTTTTTATCTTTTTATCAAAAACAAGAGCTAGCCCTAAATAGAAATATAAATACAAAAATTATTTGTAGCTGCTCAAGTAGACAGACAGAATGTGATCGATAAAAAATCTAAAGTGTCATCTATGTGACAGAAGAAAATTTTTTTTGGAGTTATAATAAAACATTCATAAAGGACGAATACTACCAGGACACTTAAATTTCAAGTTATTACTCAAAAGGAGGGAGCGCTATGAGAAATTTCTTAAATTTAATTTTTTCCGTTTCATTTTTGTCCGTTTTTGTCGTTTCAGATATCAATGCAAATACTATGCAACATAATTACGAAGGCAAAGGAAAGATAGTGCAGGCGATGTATGGCGACAAAAAGATGACTTACAGGTACGACGGTAGCGGCAATTTGCTTTTAATCACCAGAGACAGTATGCAACAACCTGCACTCGATATCACGGCAAACAACTCCAGCGACCCGATTACCGTTACATATAATGATACAATAACTCTTCTCCTGTCGCTTGCTCCGGGAGCATTTTACGGAGAATTTGTCGATTGGTGGCTTGTTGCAAAGTACAGAAACAGCAAACTCTACTATAATGTGGAAAAAGACTCCTGGATAACCGGCGAAACCGTTGCCTTTCAGGGTATGATGCTCAACAATGCGCCCTTTAATCTGCTGAAAATTACAGGATTACCGCCGGGCCGGTACAATTTTGATTTTTCGATCGATACAAACATGAACGGTAAGATGGATGAAGGCCGCATATATTCGGATACAGTTGTTGTAAATATTACGGAATAAACAACCATAATCCTCTGTATCACCACAAAGCATGAAAATCATTCAAAATAATTCGTAGGGGCGAATCTGTGTGTTCGCCCCGGCCGGCGTGCGATTGGTCCGATGCGTTTGAACGTTTGCTACCGCCGGGGCAGACACACAGGTTTGCCCCTACATTTTTTTGTTTATTTTCGGTGTAAAACATCCCCCTATACTATTTCTCTTCTTTGTTTTTTTAGTATTATAAGAGTAGGATTCCTTTTTTCAATCACAATTTTTTAGACATGACTCATGAATGACTTACAGTCGTCATTCCGGAGACGCTTGTCTCGGACTCTGATCAGTAAGCCGGTTAAATCTGTCAAACGAATACGAGCCAAACAGTAACATGAAAAGCAAAATATTGATAATAGACGACGAAGAGGTTGTTATAAAGGCAGTTAAAAAGCATCTCGATGATCGGGAGTATGAGATTTTGTCTGCCGGGAACAGCAAAGAAGGACTGGAACTCTTTAAAAAAGAACATCCCATCTTGATTATCCTTGATCTGAAGATGCCTGCCATGGATGGTGTCACCTTTCTAAGGAAGATCAAACTCACTCTGTCCGCTTCATGCGCGGTAATTGTGTTGACAGGGCGCGGAAGTGACGAAGAGATGGAAGAATGTTTCAAAATGGGGATAAGTTCTTTCCTTAAAAAACCATTTAATGCCGTAGAATTAAAAGGCGTTGTGAGAAGCGCTATCGCTCTTAAGCGAACGGAAGAAAAATTTCGATCTACTCTTGAAGCTATACTGAAAGGCATAAAGGACGGCATTGTAACCATAGACAAAGATTTAAATGTCATAGAAATAAATGAGGCCTTTTGCACGATTTGGAACTGTACACGCGAGGATGTGCTTAATAAACCTTTTTCCTTTTTAACAAAGCGGTTGGCCATATCGGATTGTTTTGACACTATCGAAGTAACAATTAAAGAAAAACAGTCAGTAGAAATGCATAACATTAAATGCAGACTTCAAAACAATATTAATAAAATTGTTTCTATTATTACTTTTCCCCTTATAAATCAGTTTGGCGGCTTTGACGGTTGTGTTCTTGTCATAAAAGATGAAACACATATTGCTGCAATGGAAAAAGTATTGAAAGAAAGGCATGGTTTTTATAAAATTATCGGCAAAAGTAAGCGTATGCAGGAGGTTTACTCTCTTATAGAAAACTTGTCAAATGTAAAAACCTCTGTTCTTATAACAGGTGAAAGCGGCACCGGCAAAGAGTTGGTTGCCGAAGCCATACATTACGGAGGAGAGCGTGGCAGGCGCGCCATCGTCAAAGTAAATTGTTCGGCCCTTTCCGAGCATCTCCTTGAGAGCGAATTATTCGGACATGTGAAAGGCGCTTTTACAGGCGCCTTAACAAACAAAGAAGGCAGATTTCGAAAGGCTGACGGCGGCACGATTTTCCTTGATGAAATCGGAGATATCTCTCCTAAAATTCAATTGAAGCTCCTACGTGTTTTACAGGAGAAGGAATTTGAACCTGTTGGTGATACAACACCTGTGAAGGTGGATATACGCATTATAGCAGCGACAAATAAAGAGTTAAAGAAAAAAGTTCAGGCAGGAGAGTTTAGAGACGATCTGTTTTACAGGTTAAAAGTCGTTGAGTTGGTGCTGCCCCCCCTGAGAGAAAGAAGAGAAGATATACCTCTTTTAACGGAGCATTTTATAAGGAGATTCGATCATACCCTTGGAAAAAGAATAACAGGCATATCCGACGATGTGCTAAAAATATTTATGGATTACTCCTGGCCCGGAAATGTAAGAGAGTTCGCTCATACAATAGAGCATGCCTTTGTCGTTTGTAATAATGAAGTCATTACTATCGATGATCTTCCTTTGGACCTCAGGGAATTTTATCATTCCAATGTCTATCACCGTAATGATAATAAAAAGCTTGAAAAAGGTAAAATAATAGAGGCGCTAAAAGAGACAGGCTGGAACAAAGCCGGAGCTGCAAGACTTCTGGGCGTTACGAGAAGAACGTTATATAAAAAAATGGAGCAATACAATATAGAAGCAAACAATGAATGATTGAGCAAAACCGCAGACTTAGGATCGAGTCAGGTTAATGCAATTCCTTTTAAATCTCCTATCCCCTTTCAAATTTATCTTTACCCACATTTTTTACCAGCCACCGGGGGTAAGGGCTGATGGTCTCAAATACCTTGGTCTTAAAGGTTTAACGTTATTCCCGTGATCCCTTTAGCGGGAATCCGGCGTTCTTGAACACCTTCCATAACACGTTTTCTTCTTTACAAACTCCCTGTGCTTTCGGTAAGGGTGTTTGGCAAATCTGATTGCATCTGAACTATACAGGTAATTGAAAATGCATTACTTTACGATGTCTGCTTCTTGCGCCGGATTATCAAAATTCAGTGCAGTTTCACTCTGGTGTGTGACATAAATCACTGAAAATCGACAGGGCATATGTTAAAGTGTCTTTACTAATCTCCTAAAGAGGCAGTCAGGTCATAATCTCATTATTTCTGTTATTTTTTCACTCCTTGCGGATAAGCATTTTTTTATGCTCACGTTTTTCAGCAAAATTAAGATATGACAGTGAGCTGTTTTTTTAGAGATTTTATATCACCCCGATAATCGATTATAAGGAGAAAACAGTTATTTGACTTCCAGGCGACTGTTTTTAAACAAATTATTGACCGGTGTTGGTTTTGCGTTGCCCTTTTTTGGGGCGCACAAATTGTTAAATGGCGAGAAGAGCGGATACCCCGTTAATACAATCCAAAAGGAACCTGCCGGTACAAGGATCATACGTCCTCCAGGTGCTGTTAAAGAGGAACTTTTTCTTGCCGGCTGCATCAGATGTTACCGATGTCAGGATGCCTGCGAAGACGGGGCTATACAATTTTTTACAGAATCCTCCGGCCGTCATTATCACACGCCATATATCGATCCCTCGATAAAGGCTTGCACCCTTTGTATGAAATGCACGAAGGTTTGCCCTACCAATGTATTGCAGCCACTTGAGGAAGAGGATCTTCAAAAGGTCAGAATGGGCTCGATCGCTTTATACAGAGATCGTTGTCTTGCCCATAAAGCCAAATATATTCGTAATGAACAGCGAATGCTGATGAATCTGGGAAGGTCTTATAAGGAGACAGGCGTTATTTATGAGCGTCGCGGCCCCTGTGGCGAGTGTCATATGTTTTGCCCTGTCAGGGAAAAAGCGATTACCCTTGAACCTGGTTCTCTTTTGGCGCCTGTTATTCATGAAAAGCACTGTGTCGGATGCGGTTTATGCGAGGAGATATGCAGGCAAGTGGTGAGGGGGACACCGGCGATCGTGGTTGTGGCTTTAAGGGATAGGGGAGCATTGTGAGAGTTCAATTTCGGGGAATTCAGGTTTTCAGACGCCTGGTGCAGGCAGGAACTGTGAGTATTATTTTTGGTCTGTTTTTTTTGAGTCTCTATGCCCATTACAGGAAGATAAATGTTACCGGTATTTTTCAATTTGAAATATCGCCGATTATGGAAAGGATTATGCCCTGGATAGAGGGGCTGATATCAGGTATGGATAATCCCGAAGAGTTTCTCGATAATTTCAAAGGTTCTTTGTGGTCGCTTAGGGTAGCGGGTTTCGATATAAGCGATCCTTTAGGTTTTGTTGAAATGACATTCGCTTCGGGAACGTTTTATATGCCGATGTTTATATCAATTCTGATTCCTGTGGTTTTTACACTGCTTATGGGACGGGTTTTTTGCAGTTGGCTCTGTCCGGGTTATCTTGTTTTTGAATTAGGCAGTAAACTGCGAAAGCTTCTGCGGTATATGGGACTGAAAACAGAGGGGACAGCCTATTCAATGAGCAATAAGTATATTTTTCTGGTAGTTGGTTTATTCGCTGCTTTTCTGTTTTCCATCCCCCTTTTCGTCTTTTTCTATCCTCCTGCTGTTTTAAGCAGGATCGCACATGGCTGGGTATTTAGCGCCGCATTTTTTGGTGGATTGTGGGTTATTTTAACGATTCTGCTTTTTGAATTGTTCGTATCTCCCAGATGGTGGTGCAGGACGATGTGTCCCGGGGGCGCTTTATATGGTTTGCTGGGTATGTTGAGGCCGGTTAAAGTTGAAACGGCTCTCTCGGAATGTACGCATTGTGGTTTATGCTCCGGAGTGTGCGAACCGGGGATAAATCCTGTCACTGATTCGGAAAGTATAGAATGTGACAATTGCGGGGCCTGTGTTACGCATTGCCCTGAGGGAGCTTTATATTATACTATTAAAAGACCGAAGTTTAATAAGATTTTTCTTAGGACGTAGTTAATAAAGAATTTGTCCGAAAATAGACGAATGCGCACCGGAAGCAGCAGTAATGTCCTGCCAAAACAAGCTGAAACTCGTAAACTCAAACACCACCTTTTTTTGGCAGAACATCACTGCTGCTTCTAAAGATTTTCATGCTTTGTGGTGACTGGGAGAGTCATGGACGTTTATCCGGCAGGGTAATATAGAATTATGAGTAAAAAAGAGTCGATTCCCGTTAGAAAAGCGGTGGGTATGGTGCTTGCCCATGATATTACCGAGATCAGAAAAGGTGAGTTTAAGGGCAGGGCTTTTAAAAAGGGGTGTATTATAAGG
This sequence comes from Candidatus Magnetocorallium paracelense, assembly GCA_029001845.1. Lineage (GTDB taxonomy): Bacteria > Nitrospirota > Thermodesulfovibrionia > Thermodesulfovibrionales > Magnetobacteriaceae > Magnetocorallium > Magnetocorallium paracelense. The sequence continues at coordinate 65,248 of JAREWP010000083.1, forward strand.
GAAGAGGATATTCCTCATCTGTTGAGACTTGGAAAGGAACATCTGTTCGTGATCGATATCGCTCCCAATGAGGTGCATGAAGACGAGGCTGCAGAGATGCTGTCAGATGCTTTAACTGGCAACGGTGTGGAAAGAGAGGCCGAAAGCAAAGAGGGAAAGATAAATATTATCGCCTCTATGAATGGACTTTTAAAAATAGATAAAGAAGCTTTGAAAGAGTTCAATATGCTTGGAGAGATCATGTGCTCTACAAAGCATTCAAACAGTGTCGTAAAAAAGGGAGAAATCGTAGCCGCCACCAGAGCGATTCCATTAATCGTAAAAAGAGAGATTGTGGAAAAAGGCGTTCAAATTGCCGGAAAGTCCGGCAGCAGTAGTGATAAGGGAATAATTGAGGTGAAAACCGTCAGAAAACCAAAGGTGGGACTTGTGGTTACCGGGGGGGAGGTGTTTTCAGGTAAAGTGAAGGATGAATTTACGCCTCTTATTACCAGAAAGGTCGGGGAATATGGAGGAGAGATTCTTGGTGCTTACATCGTTCCCGACGATGCGGCGCTTATAGAGAAAAAATTGAGAGAACTCTTGAACCTGGGCGCTGATCTTTTAGTCGCCACAGGCGGTATGTCTGTCGATCCCGACGATGTAACAAGGTTTGCAGTCAAAAATCTTGGGGTTTCGGAGTTTACTTACGGTTCTCCCGTACTCCCGGGGTCTATGTTCCTTGTTGCATATCTTAAAGAAAATGGCGCCGGGAATATAAATAGCGAAAAAAGAACGATTCCTGTCATCGGTATTCCTGCTTGCGGGATGTATAATAAAATAACCGTATTCGATCTTCTGTTACCCAGAATCCTTGCCGACGAATATATCGGCAGAGAAGAGCTGGCCGAGATGGGGCACGGCGGTTTTTGTCTGAATTGTAAAGAGTGTAAATATCCGGTCTGTCCTTTTGGGAGATAAAATGTCGGGACGGACACGCAGGTTCGTCCCGACAAAACAGCATGAACGAAATAATTTATTCTTTAAAGAATTTCCCGTGCCTTAGTACATTAGATGACGAGAAGCTTATCATGCTTTCTGAAAAAGCTGTTCTCGTTTCTGTTAATAAGAATAAGCTTTTATTTTCAGAGAGCGAACCGTCGGAGTATTTTTATTTGTTGAAAGAGGGATTGATAAAGCTTTTTAAAACCTCCTCATCAGGGAAAGAGCTTACTGTCAGCATAATTTCCGTTAATGACTATTTTTGTATGCCCATGTATGAGGAAAAACAAACTTATCATGTCAGTGCATTGGCTCTTGAAGACTCTTTGGTAATTAAAATCAGAAGCAATGATATGCATTCTTTTCTGACTTCTTTGCTGTCGGAAACGGGCATGAAAATTATCAGAATCCTTTGTGACAAAATCAATGATCTCGCCAGAAAACTGGAGTGTTTGGCCTTTAAAGATGTAGAGGAAAGGATAGTGGATACACTCAAAGAATTTGTTGATAGAGGTCAATACATGGAAAACATAGTAACCATCCAAGTTACACACAGGGAGATTGCTTCTCAGGCATGCACTGTCAGAGAGGTGGTTTCCAGAACTTTTTCCAAATTAAAGGAGAAGGGGATTGTCCTCAACAGCGGTGGTAAGGGGATAACCCTGGACAGGGACAAGCTCTCTCTCATCTGCAATAAACAAAATGAGTTAAGTGACAATAGTCACTGAAAAATTTTATTTCATCCCTTATAATACTAAATAAAGTTTTCTGGAAAGTTGTAAGTAAAATACCGGAAAATCTTAACGAGATTTCCATAATTATATGAGGATGAGGTGCTGCTCATGATAATCCGCACTTACATGAAACAACTCCCTGCTTACTCTTCCTATCCTTCTGCATTTGAATATTTTCATTCATATATAACCGACTCAAAAAAAATAATTTTCAGTCAAAACAACACTACAATCGGAACTTTCAATATATTTGGATACATTCTGAAAGCCGGTTCAGGTTTGTAACGTAAACCTGAATTGCTTATGGCTTAAATGTTGATGGTAATCAGAATCCAGTGACTTAGTAGAAAATTGCTGAAGTAACCGCAAGTCATGAAGTTTTAAAGATTTTCTTTTTTCTTCGTGCCCTTTGTGGTATGAAAATTTTTCTTTCTGTAAATACTAAAAATCTAAAAAAGCGGGGTGATAGTTTGAATAACGGCAGTTTAAAAGTAAGGGCTCCAGACGCCGATTACTGGAAATCTCAGATTAACTGTCAATCGGCCTGTCCTGTCCACACAGACGCCAGGGGTTACATAAGAGCCGTTGCTGACGGCGATTTTGAAAGAGCCTATCTCATTGCACGCTCTCCCAACCCTCTTGCATCCATATGCGGCAGAGTTTGCGGAGCGCCATGTGAGTCGGCCTGTCGGAGGGGGACTCTGGATCAGAGTATTTCTATTCGCGCTTTGAAACGTTCGGCCATTGAGCAGGGAAGAAAGAGAGACACCAAGGCCCTGGAGATTATCGACAGGCTGAAAGAGGGTCTCAAAAACAGAGACTGTGTGGACATTGAGGATGTAGGGGGGCTCCTTCAGGGCATTGAAAAGGGGAGTATTAAGAAGGTTGACGGTAAGAGTGTCGGTATCATCGGCTCCGGTCCCGCCGGACTGGCTGCTGCCCATGACCTTGCTCTTTTGGGCTTTAAAGTTGTTATTTATGAGATGGAGTCGGTGCCGGCGGGCATGCTCTATCTTGGTATTCCGCCATATCGTCTCCCCAGAGATTTGATTAAGGCCGAAGTCGAAGTCATTGAGGCTCTCGGAGTGGAAATCATAACCAATTGCCAGGTCGGTAAGGATGTTACCTTCGATGAATTGAAGAAGCGTCACGATGCCGTTATTATTGCCGTTGGCATGAAGAACTCCAGATCCCTTCCTCTGCCCGGCGCCGATGGGGAAGGTGTTTTGGGGGGGGTGGAGTTTCTTAGAGAAGTGGCTTTAGGCTTACCCCATGAAATAGGTAATAAAATAGTGGTAATAGGCGGCGGAAATGTGGCCTATGATATTGCGAGAACTGCTTTAAGACGGCAACAAATCGACATCGCGGCAACTGCATTCAGGGATAAAAAGGGCGCCGATGTGACCTTGTGTTGTATCGAGAGGAGAGAGGACATGCTTGCTGACGAGATAGAAATTCTTGAAGGCGAGGAAGAGGGCGTAAGGAGACAAAACGGTTACGGGCCTCAGGAGATTCTTACCGAGAACGGCAAGGTCAAGGGTGTCTTGTTTTACAGGATAACCTCTATTTTCGATAAGGAGGGAAGGTTCAATCCTCAATACGATAAAAATGACGCGATCACGCTGGAAGCGGATACTGTCATATGGGGCGTAGGTCAAAAATCGGACCTCACCTTTATTAATCCCGATAAAGACGGCCTGTCCATGAATCAGCGCGGTTTAATCGATTGCGATCAGGAAAGTCTTGAGACAAACTCCTCTAATGTCTTTCTTGCCGGAGATCTCGCTCACGGACCGAGACTTATGATCGACGCCATAGCGAGCGGTAAAAAAGCCGCACGATCAATATACAGTAAATTGACCGGCGGTTCGATCAGGCATGAGGTCAGCGAAGCGCACAACCCTATCGAAAATTATGGCAGGGAAATCGGTTACGAGAGATTACGCCGTCAGGTGCTTTCTACGGTCAGTGTGGAAGACAGAATAAAAAGTACGGAAAAAATCGTAGAGCTCGGTTTTACACCGGGGCAGGCCCGTGTAGAGGGATCGAGGTGTCTTGACTGCGGAGTGAATACTATATTCGACGGCAGTAAATGCGTTTTGTGCGGAGGCTGCGCTGATGTCTGTCCCGAACTCTGTCTCAAGCTTGTTTCTCTTTCCGAACTGGAAGGGGATAAACCTTTTGAAGAGTTAACGAATCTGATGAAAGAGAAAAAGGGAACCAATGAACTCTCCGCCATTATTAAAGACGAGGAAAAATGTATAAGATGCGGATTATGCGCTTCCCGCTGTCCCGCAGGAGCCATAACAATGGAAAGATTTTCATTTAAGGAGTCAATCGTATGAATACAGCAAATGACGACACTATTAACAGGAGGGATTTTTTTACTCTCTCAACTTATACGGCTGCAATATCGGCTTTGTTTGTCTCTATTCTTGGCCTTTTGAAGTTTCCTATGCCAGGATTATTCCCGGAAGTATCCAGCGCCTTTAAAATCGGTAAGCCCGAGGATTTTCCCGTTGGATCGACAAAAGTATATCAGGATAAAAACGTATTGGTTTCAAGAGACGCGGAGGGGTTATACGCAGTTTCACTGGTTTGCACCCACTTGGGTTGTATTGTCTCGACAACTGAAAAGGGATTCAAATGTCCCTGTCATGGTTCGGTTTTTGACGGGGTGGGCAGTGTAATAGCAGGCCCTGCGCCAAAGGGGCTGAATTGGCTGGACATCTCGCGTTTGCCCACCGGCAAGCTGATTGTCGATACTTCAAAAACAGTTGACACAGGAACAAAAATGACTGTTTAAATACAATAGTTAAAGATAACGAGGTCTCTTACAAAGGAGGTCTCGAATGTAAGGAAGGGAGAAAAAATGGCATTTAGTAATTTTTTTGAAAATTTAAAAAGATTTCCTCTTATCTTCAGAGAATCGTTGATCAGGCACGATAAGCCGGTAACGGACAGGGCGAGAAGCCAGTCCGTTTTCAGTAACATATTTCTCCATATTCACAGCACACGGGTGCACAGATATGCATTAAAGCCTACATTTACATTCGGGCTGGGAGTAATGGCTGCTGCTTCCTTCTTCATACTTCTGGTTACCGGAGTCTGGCTGATGATATATTACAAACCCTCTGTTGTGGAAGCATACGGCTCCATAAAAGACATTCAGAATATCGTACCTGGCGGACAGTTCATGCGTGACGTCCACAGATGGGCTACCAATATTATGATTGTAAGCGTTATGCTCCATATGTCAAGGGTCTTTTATACCGCCGCCTACAAGCGCACCAGATCTTTCAACTGGGTGCTCGGTGTTTGTCTTTTCGTTTTAACGCTCCTGCTGAGTTTTACGGGATATCTTCTTCCCTGGGATCAACTTGCTTATTGGGCTATTATAATAGGTTCCAATATCGCAGCCTCACCTGTCGAATTGACGGACGCTTTGGGGATTACCCATATATTCGATGTCGGAGGTTTGACAAAAACTCTGATTCTCGGATCTGAAAATATAGGACAGGAAGCTCTCATAAGATTTTATTGGATACACTGTATTGTTCTTCCTCTTTTATTGATACTTGTGTTAAGCCCCCATCTCTGGCGTGTACGCAAGGACGGAGGTCTGGCAAGACCTGATAATCTTACGGAAAAAGATCTTGAAGGTACGCCTGTAGACGCCAATGCAGAGACAGTTTTTAAAAACGCTCCGGAAAAGACATACAATCTGATGTGCCTGGTTAAAGGTAAAACCCCGGCTGTGGGAAGAGGCCCGGAGCAGACCGTATCGAGCTGGCCCAATCTTTTGGTTGCAGAGGTTGCCGTTTTTATGCTTACTCTGGCCATTGTGTGCGTTTACGCTTTTGCCCTGGACGCACCATTGAAAGAGATCGCCAACCCCTCTGTTCCTGAGAACCCGGCTAAAGCGCCGTGGTATTTTCTGGGTATTCAGGAGCTTGTCAGTTATTCGGCCTTTATGGGAGGTGTTGGTATTCCCACTCTCGCTCTTATAGGCCTTATATTCATACCCTACCTGGACAGAGAAGAGCAGGTTCTGGGCCGATGGTTCGACAATGCGACAGGTAAGAAAGTTGCCTGGCATTCGGTATTTTTCTCCATCATTACCTGTGTCGGTATGCTTGCCTTTCTTGTCAAGTTCGGATGGTTAAGAAACTGGTTTCCCCAAATACCTCAGATTGTAATTACAGTGATTAATCCGGGAACCGTGCTTTTAGGAGCGGTCGTTTTGTGGTCTTTTTTCATTATGGCGAAACATGACTCTACAAGAATGGGCGCCATTTCGATTTATACATGCTTCCTGGTTATGTTTCTGATTCTTACATATTTCTCTGTCTATCACAGAGGGCCAAACTGGGATTTCTACTGGTTGAAGAGTCAGTGGCCGATGCATTAAAAAATATAATTATTTACAATTATAAATTGAGGAATTTAGGAATTTAGGAATTTAGGGATTTAGAACATTGGAGTTTAATTAATTCCTAAATTGGGAATTGTGAATTCCTAAATCGTCTTAAATTAAATGAAAGAGGGGTTAGCGACATTATGAAAAACATGAAGACATTGATTTTGATTTCCAGTCTGATTGTGTGTCTTGTGTTGATTATCGAAGCCTATAATGTAAATATTGCAAGCGATTGGCGGACATATCAGAAGACATACAAGAAGGAGTTGCTGAAGCTGGCCAAAGACGACGGTGAACGACAGGTCGCAAAGGGATATGAAATCATGATGCGACAGATCGTTTTGCCTGAACTTGGGCGAATGGACAGATGCGTAAGCTGTCATGTAGGAATGGATGACCCTCGTATGAGCGAGATGGAGCATCCCATAAAATCGCATCCCGCCAGTGTTCTGGAAAATCATGAACTGGAGAAGGTTGGATGTACGATCTGTCACGACGGACAGGGCAGGGCTATGAAAGCCCATGTCGCCCATGCACAGGGGGATGGATATTACTGGGAAAAACCTGTACTTCCGGGGCCTTTTGTCCAGTCAAATTGCGCCAGATGCCATTTCAATACGCTGGCGTCGAACGAGAACTATAATAACGGGTTCGAGTTGTTTATCGAAAAGGGCTGCTTACGCTGTCACAAGGCCAACGGAAAGGGCGGTATCATTGGTCCCGATCTCTCCAATATCAGTAACGACAGCTTCCATGTGAAAGGCCCGACACATGATAATCGTCACGATTTGCTGGAAAAATTCAAGGGCAATGTGAATATCGCCTATCTCTATGAATCCGTAAAGGACGCCAGGGCGCAGCCCGAGAATTCTACGATGACAGAGTACGATCTGACAGACGAGGCGGCAGTGGATCTGTCGGTCTACTTGAAGAGTCTCTCCGTCGGGTCGGTGCCTAAGCATCTGTTATCTACGAGGCGACCGGAGCTTCCCGATACTTCGGTGGAAAGGGGAGAGAGATATTATGCCATGTATTGCATGGGATGCCACGGAAGGAACGGTGAAGGCGGACGTTTCGAGGAGTTGAAGATAATAGTACCTGCTGTGGCGAATGAGGAGTTTTTATCCATTATTGATAAAGATTTCCTTACCCATGCCGTCAGCTACGGCAGAGGTGGTCAGATGGCTGCCTATATCTCCAACGGAGGCTTAGATCCTGATGAGATAAACGATATTGTGAATTATGTAAGGAGTTTTATGAAGACTCCTCCCACATTCGAAGAGGTCAATGCAGTTAAAGGGAACGCCGGGTTCGGCAGGATTATTTTTAACGGTAACTGCGCCAATTGTCACGGTATTGACGGCGAGTTTACAATCGCATCGATCGGCCCGACATTAAAAAACCAGACTCTGGCGGGACTGGCTTCAAAGAAATTTTGGTACGAAACGATCGTAAAGGGCAGAGAGGGGACAGCGATGCCTGCCTGGCATCAACTTGACAAACTCCAACTTGCGGATTTAATCGCTTTTCTGGACGGCGCCATGGAAAAGGATATTCCTATTTATAAAGTTCTCAGCGCCATTAACAGCGGTAAGGCTTCTGTGATTGCCGGAGAAAAGTTGTTCAAAGGAAATTGCGCCGTATGTCACGGGCAGGACGCAAAAGGAGGTCTCGGTCCCAATCTGAAAAATCCGGAGCTTCACAGTCTTACAAAGGCGGACTTCTTTTACGATGTTATGAAAGAGGGCAGGGACGGTACAGCCATGTTGAGCTGGAACCATTTAAACCCCGGAGATTTCGCCGATATTATTGCTTATTTGGAATCTTTCCAGACCGTACCTGACATGCCTCTGTCAAAGGCAAGGGTGAGAGGCTCTGTTGAAAGGGGCAAGATTAATTTTGAGACCGTATGTGCGCAGTGCCACGGTTCTAAAGACAGAAAGGGCACAAAAATGGCGCCCGCCATTTTATCAAAAAGTTTTTTGTCTCAGGTCTCCGATCAGTTCATAAAAGAGATGGCCATGTACGGAAGAACAGGCACTGCGATGAGAGCGAATTTGAAAGGCAGTGGCGGATATGGCGGTATGGTGGAGCTTTTTGAAGACGAAATCAACGACGTCGTCGCCTATATTCGTTCTTTCGAAGATGATCCGCTTGTACTGGACGGAAGAGCCTCGATTACGGGAGACCCGGCAGTGGGTAAGCATAATTATAAAAAGCACTGTTCCCAGTGTCATGGTAAAGACGCCCAGGGAGGTACTGCGCCGGGGATTGGCAAAAAGGGCTTTTTGTCAGCCAGATCCGACGGTTTTATATTGGCTATGGCGAGAATGGGCAGGCCGGGATCGGAAATGAAATCCTTTCCTCCCCGAGGAGACGGTTTCAGCAATCTCACGGAAAAGGATATTGCCGATATCATCGCCTTTTTGAGAAGCAATGTGGATAAAGCAAGCTCCGTGGATAAGGTGGTCCAGGGACTTCCCGAAATCGGAGAAGTTATATTCGAGACAAACTGTGCTCAATGTCACGGTAAGAGAGGTAAGGGCGGAATCGCTCCGGAATTGAACCATCCTCTCTTTCTCAAAGGTCCGGCCACTGACGGTTACCTCCAGGCCACAATGGCTATGGGACGAACCAATACTCAGATGCGCTCCATGATGGTAGGAGGAGGTGGTGTCGTGGAACTCTCCGCCCCGGATGTGAATCATGTTATCAGTTATTTGAGGAAGATTCAGAGGAATTAACAAGTTTAAAAGGCATTGGTTCGAGGTTCTTTTAAAACCTCGAACCGGTCAATAAAAGCACAAAAATCAAATAATAAGTTTATATATTAAAAAAGGAGTAACGATATGAAAAAAGGCTCTTTAACAAGACGTAATTTCTTAAAAGGAACAGTGGCCGGTGCTGCGGCTGTAGGAATGTCCGATATGTTGTTCAGCCCTGACAAAGTGCTTGCTGAAACAGACGGATCGATGTCAGGCATTAAAGAGTATGCAAGCCAGTGTCCTTACTGCGGTGTCGGATGCGGAAGTATTATTAAGGCCGATGCAAAAAGCGGAAAAATCGTGGGCTGCGTTCCTGATAAACAGCACCCCACAAACAGGGGAGTTCAGTGTATAAAGGGACTTAATGCAGATGAGCCGATCTATGTGGACAGAATGAACGAGGTGTTGATCAGAAAAGATATGAGCGATCCGATCAAAGGGCATGTTTCGAAGACAAAGGGAAGCTTTAATGACAGCGATTTCAGAGTTGCATCCTTTGAAGAGGCCGAGGAGATCGTTGTTCACAAGATAAAAGAGCTTTATGACAAATACGGCGGAAACTCCGTAGGATTATACGGTTCCGGTCAGCTCACGGTTGAGGCCCAGTGGATTGAGAATAAACTGATGAAAGGAGTACTTGAATCCAACTCCATTGAGGCTAACGCACGTACATGCATGACTTCGGCGGTTACCGCTTACTTCGCCACACTCGGTTCCGACACGCCTCCTCTCAGTTATGACGACATCGAAATGTGTGATATGCTCACTTTCTGGGGGCATAATCCCAGGGGCGCCCATCCCATCGTCTTCTGGAGGTGCGCGGACCACAAAAAGGCAAATAATATCCCCACCGTTATTTCAGATCCGAGACGAACCGGCACACTTCAGGCATTTGAGGCCATAAACCCGAGAAACTCCTACCATTTTCAGTCAATAAACGGAGATATCTCGATATTGAACGCCATCGGTCACTGCCTTGTAGTTGAACATCCTGATGTGATTGCCTATGACTTTCTTAAAGAAAATGTGACCAATTGGAAGGAATACATAAAGATGGTCAAGAATGATTACAGACCTGAAGATGTATTTGACAGAACACAGGTTAAACCTGAAATCATTCGCCAGGTTGCATCCGAGTGGGCGGAAGCCACGAGAAAAGCAAACAGGAGAGGAACGGGAGGCGTTGTTTCTTTCTGGGGTATTGGTTACAATCAACACATCCACGGGCAACACAATGTTATCAGTATTATTAACCTCCATACTCTGACCGGCAATATCGCCAGGCCCGGGGCAGGACCTTTCTCCATGACCGGTCAGCCGAACGCCATGGGAGAGAGACTGATGGGTGGTTTGACGAGCAGACTTCCATTTAACATAGGTCTGAATAATGCGGCTCACAGAAAGCATATCGGAGAAATCTGGAATGTGCCCATGGATAGAATGGAGACAGTAGCTAAAGCCAAAAATCCGGGAATGATGGTCGGAATGTTTGAGAGGGCTTTAAAAGGCGATGTAAAAGCCATGTTCTTCATGTATACCACTCATGTGCACCAACCCGATATCCTGGGACTGGTAAGACCTGGAATGCAGAAGATGTTTGTGGTTGTTCAGGATATATACAGACACGCCCCGAACAACCTCTATGCGGATATCATTTTTCCCTGTCTGACCTGGGGTGAATGGCAGGGCGGTACATATATCAGCTCTGAAAGGCGTCTAAATATTGTTGACGGAGTCGGTAAGGGCTATGGAAATCTCGACAAATGTCTCCCTGACCTCGATTATGCAATAGAAAAGGGAATAAAGCTCGCCGACGCCCTTGGTATGGATGGGAAGAAGGTTTTTCCATATAAAAAGAAGAAATATCATCCCGACGGTCCGGAATTATTTGATACAGAGGAGGTCTTTGAGGAAATCGTCAGGGGATCTAAAGGGACTGACGCCGATCTTACAGGTATGTTGGAAGTTAGGGAGAGAGACGGTATCGGGCTTTATGATCAGATTCGCATGCACAAAGGCATACAGTGGCCTGCTCCGACCTATGAGATCGCAAAGCAGGGCGGTTCTAAGAGACGTTATATGGGGCAGGAAGGAGATTGGGCAAATAAACCATACGGTAACTTCAGGCATAAAGACGGTAAAATTCACATAAAATCCTGTAAGCAGGATTACTCTCAGAGAAAGGAAATCACGGAGCAGTTGATGAGGATAGGAGTGGAAGAAGGCTTCTATGCTTCTGACAATAAGGAACTCCTTGTAAAGGCCCGTGATATGGCTCTGACACCTGAATTACCCGATGCCGAGCACCTGGGTACGCACTGGAAAAAGGTGCCCCAGGGCAAATATCCTTTCTGGCTTGGTCTTGGTATCGTGTATGAACATTTCCACACGGCAAAAACAATCCGCGGAGCAACCACCAGAAGGCTCGTACCGGAACAATATGTTGAGATGCACCCCGATGACGCTGCGGAAAACGGTCTCAGAGACGGCGATAAGATCAGAGTCATTACTCGGCGCGGTAATTATGAAGGCCGGGTGACAGTTGGCGGCACAAGGAGCAAGATAAGACCTGCGAGAAATGAGGTGCCCAAGGGCTATATCTTCTCTCCCTGGAATCTGTCGGTCGCAGATTCAGCGGACCCCAAGAAAAACAAGTGGTTGGTGAATGCAACATCGCACAGAGCCTACGATCCCGTTTCCGGTCAGGTAGATTACAAGAAGCTTGCTGCAAGAATAGAAAAAATATAGCATTGTACCCCCCCCAAGGCCGCAGGCATTATTTTATGTGTCTGCGGCTTTTTTAATTTTAAGAGAGATTGTGTTAATCTATTTAGTATAAATTTCCGGAATTCAGTAAAATCGACTGTCACCGAAAGAACAATTGCAAATAAAAGTACTCAAAAAAATTTTTATTTAACCACGAAGCTCACGAAGAGCACGAAGAAAAAAAGAAATTCTTAAGAACTTCGTGGCCTTCGTGATCTTCGTGGTTAAAAAATCCTGTTTGGTTCCGGCTATGCCGGCTTAGGTATAATCAATTGCAAAGAAGGAACTTTATAAAGAGCCTGGCTCTGTTATCTTCTATCATCCCTCTGTTTATCGATAAAAAAGCGTCAGCTTTTAATTTTTTCGATAAAAAGTCTCGAAAAATTCTTATACGGCCTCCTGCTGCTTTACGTGAAGAGGATTTTCTGAAGACTTGTATAAATTGTCATCTCTGCGGCCAGACTTGTCCCAATGACTGCATAAAATATATCGATAATTATCTCAACCCTGTAATGCACGATACACCATATATTCATCCAAGAAGCAAAGGGTGTATTTTGTGCATGCGATGCACCCGGGTTTGTCCCTCCGGCGCCTTACAACCGGTTGCGGACGATGAAGGTGAAACAATACAAAAACATGTTAAAATGGGGATTGCAGCCATAGATAAAAATATCTGTAACTCTTATAATAATTACGCCTGCGGCGTCTGCGTCAGAGCATGTCCCTTCTCCGGTGTGGCTCTCTATGCAGAGACGTGGGAAAAACCTGTTGTAAATAAAGAGAAATGCGTCGGTTGTGGTCTCTGCGAACAGGCCTGTATTCATTATCCGCAGGCTATAAGGGTTACGCCTATAGCGATGGTAAAGGGATAATGAGTCCTTTTATCCCGAAAATAAGCCAAAAAGAAATTAATTAAAATAACCACGAAGGTCACGACACGAAGAAAAAAATTTCTTTAAAAACTTCGTGCATTTCGTGACCTTCGTGGTTAAATATACCATTAAAAAAATCAAAGGAGGTAACATATATGATAGGCGGTTTGGGAATGTCGGAGTTAATAATTATTTTAATAATCGTTGTCGTTCTTTTTGGCGCATCAAGGCTGCCGGAGCTGGGAAAAGGAATGGGATCGTTTATTAAGAATTTTAAAAAAGCCACATCGGAACCGGATGAGATAGATCATACGAAATCGATGGGCAACGAATCGAACAAGGGAAAAGAGGTCTAAACGATTACTAAACTTTTATGGAGGGCTGATTAATTTTATGAGGAAAAAGACAATTTACACCAAATTTATTTATATAATGGTGCTCACTGCTTTTTTAATCTTTTTATCCGGTTATTTTGCAGTTAAAGAGTTACAGACAATCAACTTACGAAATAACGCTCAAACGATAGTACAACATGTACTCTCTTTCAGAGCCTGGATAGCCAATACTGGCGTCATATGGACAGATAACCTGCACAGCGATTTCAAGGATTTTCTCGGCAAGAGCGTTTGCAATAACGATAAAACCTTTTATTCAAAAAATCCTGCACTGGCGACAAGAGAACTGTCGGAAGTCTATTCCACGACGGGATCAAACGCCTCATATCGTGTAACAAGCAGGAACTACAGAAATCCGAAAAATAAGCCCGATTCCTTCGAGCTCCGGGCTATCGACCTTCTGGAGAAAAAGGAGGAATCCTATGTAGAGACCTTTGAAAATGGCATGTACCGATATTCATACCCCCTTGTGGTTACCGAAGCATGTCTGAAATGTCATGGAAATCCCGATGAGGCGCCCAAAGAGGTCAGGGAGAAATATGGCTCCGACAAAGCCTTTGGTTATAAAGTCGGAGATGTGAGGGGTGTGATTACGGTTAATATCTCGAAGCTCTCTTTTTTCAAAATGCTTGCTCCTATAGCAAATCCTTATACAATCATTCTTGTAGTTTTGGGGCTTTTGATTAATTTTTTCCTGGTAAAGCTGGTTATTGTGGACAGGATCAAGCATCTTACCTATTCGGCGGACAGGATGAAGCAGGGCAAGCTCCATACTCAGTTGTCGGACAGATATGAAAAAGATTCCGATGACGAAATCGATCGGTTGTATCATACTGTGGATTTGATGAAAGACAGCCTGAGAGTATTGATAAATAAAATGATGAATCAGGAGTAATGTCAAAATTCAGAAAAGTTGTAACTCTCTTTGACGACTACTATGAGATGATGTCCGATGCAGTGAGGATGGAAGCTTATAGAAAGGCTGTAATGAGTGTCGTTAAAGAGGGCGACACTGTTTTGGACCTCGGATCGGGACCGGGCATACTCGGTTTTTTCGCAATCCGGGCAGGGGCCTCTAAGGTATATGCGATTGAAAAGTCGGATTCCGTAAATCTTGCAAGCAACGTTGCAAGACTAAACGGCTTTGAAAATAAGATTGAATTTATAAACAAAAACTCCAAGGATACCGTTCTTGAAGAAAAGGTCGATGTCATTGTATCGGAAACTCTCGGCAGTTTCGCTATCGACGAAAATACGCTTGATTTTACTATTGACGCAAGGGAGAGATTTTTAAAACCGGGCGGCCTGCTGATCCCCGATAGAATAAGATTGTGGGTCGCTCCTGTAGAAAATTATCGTATTTACAAAAAAATGTCTTTCTGGAAAGATATATACGGTATTGACTTCTCACCTGCCATGCATGAAATGACCAAACGTCTTATGATAGACGATGTCGCCGGAGAAGATTTTCTGTCAGATCCTCTGTTATTAAAAGAGATAGACCTTTATGGCGTCAATTCCCCTGTTGTAGAGGAAAATCTGACTTTTACATTCAAGGGGAAAGGAACGGTTCACGGACTCGGAGGGTGGTTTGAAGTTGTTTTGTCCGATAATTTTGTGATAAACACATCGCCTTTGTCAAAGCCGACACATTGGAAACACTCCTTTTTCCCTCTTAAAAACCCTGTCAATATCATTAAAGACGATATAATGAATCTTAAAATGCGGATCGGACCCAAAGACGAGAACGAAGACGGAGTGAGCATTGATTATGACTGCTTCTTTTCACAAAAAGCGAATGAAATTAAGGGAAGAGTCGGAAGAAATGAGCTCTGCCCCTGCGGGAGCGGGAAAAAGTATAAGAAATGTTGTATGAATTGAGGTCTGGTTTTTTGCTGCTCCCTTTTTCTACTCTATTCAATAGAACGCTTCGATAAATAGTATACTTTAATAAGTCATGGCAGTGATAACAATACCAAAACCTTTAAGAGATAAACTTGGCGATGAAGCTACAGAGGCATTTGAGGAAGTAACAGAAGAGGTTGAAAAAGACGCCCATAAAGAGCTTGCAACAAAGGCCGATTTAAAGGAATTGGAAGGAAAATTAAAGCTCTATTTTCTCATCCTGCTTTTTGTCATAATCCTCGTAAGTCCAAATGCCGTTAACCTGATTTCTAAATTATTCGGGATTGTAAAATAATTAATGATCGGTTTTTATCTGTCTGTCCCCTGAAGCTCAGTCATCATGCATCACAGATTGGGTGTGAAAATATTCCATGTAATCTACAGCTTTATTCGGAACGGGGTAGTTCAATTACTTCTACTCTGTTTCTTCCGTTCTCCTTGGCGCGATAAAGCGCTTCATCAGCCGCTTCGATAAGCTCTTTTGGAGATTTGCCGTTCGAAGGGATCGTTGTTGCCGCTCCGAGGCTCATTGTCACAATGTCATCTGTTTTAGAACCTGAATGCGGTATTCTGAGGGAGGCAACACTCTTATTCACCTCTCCGGCGATTTCTGCGGCGAATGCAGAATCTGTATCCGATAGAATAAGGGCGAATTCCTCGCCTCCATATCTGGCAGCCAGGTCTCCCACTCTTTTCGCAGCCTTTTCTATAACGGAAGCGGCTTTTTTGAGGCAGTTGTCTCCTGCCTGATGACCATATGTATCGTTATAAAATTTAAAATAGTCGATGTCTCCGAGAATCAGGGAAATCTTCTTATTATATCTGAGATTTCTCCTCCATTCAATTTCCAAAAACTCGTCGAAATGCCTCCTGTTGGAGATTCCTGTCAAACCGTCTATCACTGTTAATCTTTTTAATTGCCTGTTTGCTTCCTCCAATTCCCTCATCAATTGCATACGCCTGTCTGTTTCATATTTTAATCTTAACACAGATCTGACTCTGGCCAGTAGTTCAACTTTATTGACCGGTTTTTTAATATAATCGATAGCTCCGCAATTAAAGGCCCTGTGCAAGCTCTGATCGTCTTGCTGTGCAGTGATCATAATTATCGGGATGTCTCTTGCAAAATCATCGGATTTAATTTTTTGAATTGCCTCGATTCCGTCAATCTCAGGCATTACGATATCGAGTAAAATTAAATCTATTTGTTTTATATCGTTTTTTGAAGCATTGATGCCAAGTATTTTGTAAGCTTCCAATGCGGATTCAGCTGTTTGGGTACCAGTATATCCGCCCTTTTTGAGTATTGTTTCGATTAATAAGATACTATCTTTGGAATCGTCGATTATTAAAATTTCCATATCGCTTTCACTCCTGCGCGTATACCACCCGCACCTTATCTAAGTAAACAGATAGTTCATCGGTTTTCCTTCTTATTTCATCTACATTTTTATTTATAGCTCCCTCTTCGATGCTTTTTCCGATTTCAGTAATCGCATCGAAACCATAACCGGCGCCGGAGCCTTTCATACTGTGACCTGCGATTCTGATCTTTTCGAAATCCTCTTTATCGAGAGCCTCCAGTATCGTTTCTATGTCCTTTCTTCTATTGAGCAGATATCCGGGGATGATTTCCTCCAGATCCTCGTCGGCCTCTATAACAATTTGATCTGAATCGCTAGTATCGCTATTTCCCATAAATCCCTCCTTTTCCACAAAGAAAAACAGTAGTACGCTGAAGTGAGCCGCTCTAACGGCTTCTTACTCTTGATCTTAAAATCGTTCACACATATGAGATGATTATGATTAAGATTATGAAATAATCCGCTGCAACAGTCGACCGGTGGGGAGGTAATAAGTAGAACCTCTGAAAATTCCGCCCTCTTAAATATAGCAGCTTAAACGTTTGAGGGTCAACCTTAATCAGTGAATAAATTAAGGAATTAATAACAATAACACAAATCAAATAAAAAGTGTGTAGAGTGGTGGGTGGGGTATCTAAAAAAAAATGTAAATAAAAAATAAGATCAAAGAATAAAAGAGTTAAATTCAGGGGTATGGAAACTGAAATATGAAATGAAAAAAATCGTTAAAGAAGAATCCCGACTGCAGATTGTGAATTAGTAAATTTTTGTGAATAGATTGATTGCATCTTTGAGAATGATATAATAGGCATAAATGATATAATAAACATATGTAAAGAAACTCATCTGACTGAACAATGGACGACTCTTTTTATAAATGCAAAGAGGGAAAGATTCTACTGAACTCTGACTAGTGTCGTGTCAATTATTAATCGACGTAAGCAATCTGTCATTTCGAACGCAGCGAAGCGAAGAGAGAAATCTTAAACGCTGAGGGAAAAGCCAACGGCTGAAGATTTCTCCCTCTGGTCGAAATGACAGGTCAGGCTTGACACGACACTGGCGAATACCAGAATAATTAAGATGTCTGTAAAATGTTAAGCCGATCTGTTATTAATACCATAGGTTTGATATTGTGTTTTTTTGTGGTTACGATTGCCTGTTCACTTCTGCCTGATTATGTTCAACCACAAGAGCTTATTACTCCCATTCCTGTCAGTATACCATTTGATAAAAGAAAAGCCTTACTGGGAAGGAAGCTTTTTAGTGATACGATTCTTTCAAAGGACAACACCTTATCTTGCAGCAGTTGTCACGACCTGGAAAATGGAGGAGACGACGGGAGAAGATTCTCTGTCGGGATAAAAGGTAAGCAAGGGAATATAAACGCTCCCACCGTATTCAATGCTGTTTTTAATTTTGCCCAGTTTTGGGACGGAAGGGCCGGGGACTTAAAAGAGCAGGCAAAGGCGCCAATAACAAACCCCATAGAGATGGCAAGCCTTTTTGAAGATGTTATTTCCAAACTTAATAAAAATCCATACTATAAAAGTGAATTTAATAAGATTTATCGAGACGGTGTCACAGAGGACAATATAGTCGATGCAATAGCTGAGTTTGAAAAAACTCTGATTACCCCTTACTCGAAATTTGACAACTTTTTAAGAGGCGAGACTGTTTTGTCACCTGCTGAGGCCGATGGTTACCGGGAGTTTCAATCAAAGGGTTGTATTGCATGCCATAATGGAGTAAATATAGGCGGGAACATGTATCAAAAATTTGGCGTAATAGAAAAACATCGGGGAAAAGATCATTTGGGGAGATATAATGTTACGAAAAAGGAGAAAGACAAATTTTTTTTCAAAGTTCCGACTCTCAGAAACATTGCATTGACATCTCCCTACTTTCACGATGGAGATGTCCTTGATCTTACTGAAGCCGTGAAAGTCATGGCCAAGTATCAACTTGGCAGAAAGCTGAAAGAGGAAGAAGTCGCATCCATAGTCGCTTTTCTGAAAACGTTAACAGGACACCCCGCGGAGATTCTAATTAAGTAAGTTTTATATGATGAGGAATTTAATAAAAAATAAGTTGAATATTCTTTTTATATTTTTCCCTCTCTTTCTTATCTGTGTGTTTATATACTCCGAACATGTCGATAGAAGCACAAAAAACAATTTTAAAATAATCTCATCGGTTATGGAACTTAAACTGATAGACAATGACATTAGCAGTATCATAAATCACCCTATGACGTATCTGAATTACGATTACATTGTAAGCAAGGTAAAAGCATTTGAAAGAATCCTTGACAAAATGCGTAATGATGAATATGCCTCGTTAAATCGTCTCAATAATATCGGTATAAATGAAAAACTGGATTTAGTATTCAATGTATTTGAAATAAAAAAAGAAAATGTGGAAAGTTTTAAGTCCCTAAACTCAATCATCACCAACTCTTTAAGATACTTATACGATATCAAAGCAGATATGGATATGATTATAGAAGGCCTTGAACATAGTGAGTACTATATGAAAAATTATGCCCTGACAAGTCGAATAATCAATTTTTTATCTTTGCATAATGTAGATAAGCATGTTGATATAAAGGACTTATTACTTGAAGTAAAGCAGTTTGACTCTGAAGAAAAAATGAGCGAAGATTATGTAGACCATCTGACCTCTTTTAAACGTCATACTTTTATTGTTGTGGAAAACACCCTTAAGATAGATGATATCATTTCATCAAATTCCCAAAAAGGAGTTCTACGGTCCCTCAACGCCCTGGAAGAAGAGCTCGTCATGTTTTTCAATGAAATAAAAAGCCGACAGGAAAAAATAAAATACCTCTTGTTTTTCATTTCCATATTTTTTTTCGCCGGCCTTGTTTTTTTTCATATCAAAGAAGAAAAAGTAAAAAAAGAGATGGTCTGTTTTAACAGTGCAATAGAAAACAGTGACAACAGTATAGTGATTACGGATCTCAACGGGAATATCGAATATGTAAATAAAGCTTTTGAAAAAAACACCGGCTATACTGCTTTAGAGGTTTTAGGTAAAAATCCGGGTATCCTGAATTCAGGACAGCAAGACAAAGAGTATTTTAAAGGACTATGGGACAGAATCGGCAGCGGAAAAGCCTGGCAAGGGGAATTCATCAACAGAAAAAAAGACGGGACTATTTTTTATGAAAAAGCCACTATTACGCCGATTTTCAAGGAAAATGGCTCTTTAAACAGCTATTTAGCCATTAAACTGGATATAACGAAAGAAAAAGAAATACTTAAGAGGCTGGAGGAACTCAACAGAACTCTTGACATTAAAGTACAGGAGGAGGTTGAAAAGAACAGGCAGAAAGATAGAGTCGTATTCGAGCAATCCAGGCAGATAGCCATGAGTGAACTGTTGATCAATATCTCTCACCACTGGAGGCAGCCACTGAACGTTATAGGCGTCATAGCACAGGATATTGAGGAGCTATACGCATATGGCGAGCTGGAAGAGGAGTCTTTACGTAAAAAAGTTAAAATGATTATGTATGAACTTTTAAGACTTTCAGGTACGATCGAAATATTCAACGAGATATATCGGCCATCCCAAAACAAAGTAGCATTCAGTCCTTCAGAAACGATTAATAAAACCCTTTCTTTATTGGAAGGCCGGTTTGTAAGCGAAATAATAAACGTAAATATTGAGACAGATAAAAATATCTCCATTACCGGTAATCCCGCCGGCTTTTCTCAAGCCCTCGAAAAAATCCTGATCAATTCTATAGATGTCCTAAAAGAACGAAAAACAGAAAAAAGGGAGATATATATAGAACTATATAGAGATAAAACAAGCGGTAATACCGTAATTAAAGTATCTGACAACGGAGGCGGTATCGAAGAGGAAATAATAGACAAGATTTTTGATCCCTATTTCACCACGGAATTCAAAAAAACCGGTAAAGGACTGAGCCTCTATCTGGCGAAAACTATTATAGAGACAGAAATGTTTGGAACCTTAAATGTTAGAAACAATAAAGATGGCGCAGAATTTACAATAGAGCTTTAGAGATGGATACTAGGGGTAGTCAGGAGTTGTGTTGACAGTTTGTGACTAATGCAACATATTATTTTTTTAATCCGGGTCAGTTTATATCCTTTTACCCCAAAAAGGGGCAGTTTGTTTAAATCTCGAATCTTTTTCTCTGCTCTGTTCTTCTCTCTCATTTTTTTATTCGTTCTACCCTTTTTCTCTCATACACTATATACAAATCTCTCTCTCTTCTATACGCATCCACCAATCCGCCTGTGACTTCTCCGACTTGAAAAGGCTTATCGGAGATGTCCGATACAGGCAAAATCTCAATACCTGTATTTGTTATAAACACCTCTGCAGCCTCTAATAGTTCCTCTGGGAGATACCTGCCCTCATTCACTGTAATTCCGATTTTTTTTGCAAGAGAGATTACGAAAATTCGCGTGATACCGTTTAATATCCCGCACTCTACAGCAGGAGTATAAAGAATACTATCTTTTACAAAAAAGATATTGGACACAGTACACTCTGTAATATATCCCTCTGCGTTGAGCATAAGGGCTTCAAAGGCGTCTCTCTTCTTTGCTTCTCTTTTTGCCTGTATATTGTTAAGAAAATTAAGCGATTTAATTTCCGGATTTACGGCCTCTTTCAGATTTCTTCGAGTCTCTGCAATTGTAACCCTTATCCCCTTTGTATAATAATGAGGAGGTAAGGGGCTCGTTTCACGGGTCATGACCAGTAACGTAGGAGAACTGCACAGGGACGGATCGATTCCCGGAGGGCCTGTTCCCCTTGTTACTGTAACCCTTATGTATGCATCTGTCAGTTCGTTTGCCTCTAAAGTGGCGTATATAATATGGCTCAATTCGTCGTTACTTTTGTCGATCTCCATTCCGATAAGAGATGCGGAACGTCTTAGCCTGTGTAGATGCTCATCGAGTTTAAAGACTACGCCCTTGTAAGATATGAGTGTCTCGAATATTCCGTCTCCGTACAAAAAGCCGTGGTCGTAAATCGAGATGGCGGCGTCTCTTTCATCTACCGGCTTATCGTTTAAAAATACTTTCATAATTAAATTGATGTCTATTCAGTAAAGAGCGTTGGAGTGGCATGGATAAACTTGTTTTATCCGTGTAATAAGGCAACAGCTTACTTAATGCAGGTATCACTTTAATCACGGACAAACAAGTTTGTCCATGCCACCTGATATAATAGGAGAATATTTAGAAATAACAGTCTTCAATGAATGCTTGCTTATCTTGATTATTTAATCTGTTACTCCTCCTTTAATATATTTACAACACTCCCTACAAGGGGATCTATTTCAATGGAAAAGGCGCGTTTTTCGTTTGAGATAATAATTTCGCCGCCGGTCGAACTGCCGTCAGGGTGGTAAACAACGTCCCATATATCGGAATCGAGCTCGCCGTCAATAGGATCGAAGACATGCACATTTACTCCGACGGGGAAACTCTTCTCCCTGTTTCCATAAAGATATACTTTCGCATCCATATCGACTGATACAACTACCTCTTCACTATTTATTCGCGCTGTATTTTTAGCTTGTCGTAAAGTAGCGGAGAGCTCACGTACAACTGATTTCAGTTTGGCTCCCGGTAGAACTTTTGCAAAATTAACTGCAACAATGCCCAGTGAAAGACTGATAAGCATCAAAACGACAATCAGCTCGATGAGCGTGTATCCGTTGTTTTTTTTAGACATTATTATTATCCTTGTATAGTAAAAGCCTTTAGCTGTCAGCCATCAGCTATCAGCTCTTTAATTGCAACACTTTATGGTTCAAAACACATTCACCAATAAGGTGAAGCTTATTATTGGCATAACATCAATTCTTTCCTTAGCTGAAGGCTGACCGCTGATAGCTGACTGCTGTTTTTAGATTATACTTTTGTCGATTAAGAGTATGAGTATCTATAGACTAAAAGGGAAGTTCATTGATACTGAAAATTGCGAAAAACATCGACATTACTATAAAACCTACTACTACAGCCATAATCAGGATCATGGCAGGTTCAAGGAGATTTATAAATCTCTTTATTGTTGTTTTCAGGTCTTTTTCATAGGTCTCTGCTATTTTTAAAAGCATGACATCCAGTCGTCCTGTTTCTTCGCCCACTTTTATCATGGAAACGGCGAGAGGCGGAAAAACGCCTGAGGCCGTTATGGGCCCGGATATACCCTGTCCCTCTTTAGCGCCTTTAATGACTTTATTGATCGAATCTCTGATAATTGAGTTCCCTACTACTTCTTGTACGTTTTTTAAAGCCTGTAGCAATGGGACGCCGCTTTTTGTCAGCGTACCAAGGGTTCTGCAAAAACGCGTAGTTTCGAGCTTGGTGACAATATCGCCCAGAATCTTCAGTTTAAAAGAATCCCACCAGACCATCCCCTTTTCATTATTTATAAACCAATTGAAGGCAAAAACCGCCAAGACGAGTAAGATCAATATAAGCCACCAGTAGGAACTTAAAATTCCGCTTATGTTCAGGAGAATCTGTGTGGAAAGAGGTATAGTCTGACCAAGATCGTCAAAAATAGTGGAGAACTTTGGTATTACAAAGGTAAGGAGTACTATAACCGACAATCCTCCGGATACGGCCAGGATGACGGGGTAAATCATAGCCGAGTATATGTGGTTTTTTAGTTCGTCGGAAGATTCCAGAAACTCTGTGAGTTTTCCCATTACTGTTTCAAGTACGCCTCCCACTTCGCCTGCCTTAACTATATTGACATAAAGCCTGGGAAATACCTTTGGATGCTTTTGCAGGGCCTCCGAAAAAGAGAGTCCTTCGCTGATGGAGTTCATTATCGAGATTATTATCCCTTTCATTGCGCTGTTGTGCGATGTTTCGCTCAGGATTATGAGGCTCCTGTCCAGAGGAAGGCCGGCGTCTAAAAGAGCTGTCAGTTCCGTTGTGAAGCTCAGCAACCCTGTGCGCGCCGACTTCATGGGTTTTAAAACCTTTTTAGCGCCGGCAGATACCGAAATTTTAATGGGAATGAGCCTTGAGTCCTTTAATGTCTCAGATGCCTGTCTCTCATTTGGAGAATTTAGTACGCCTTCTACTATTTCACCTTCGATTGTGGCTGCTTTATAGTGATATACAGGCATCATTAAACCTCCTGAGTAACTCTGAGAACTTCCGATATCGTTGTCAGACCTGCTTTTACTTTATCTGCGCCGCAGGAGAGGAGCGTACTCATTCCCTCTTCGATGGCAGTTTTTCTCATCTCTGAAGCATCGATATTTCTGATTATGCTTCTTTTAATTACATCGTTTACAGGAAGGAGCTCATAAATTCCGCTTCTGCCGTGAAAACCGGCGCCGCCGCATTGTTCGCACCCCTTACCTTCAAAAAGTTCGATTTCTCCGGTCAGGCCGATCGACGCGAGTTCGTCATGGCTTACGTCATTATTATCGGCCATTGCTTTACAATGAGGGCAGATAACCCTCACAAGCCTTTGCGCAAGTACGCCCCTAAGGGTTGAAGCAAGCAGAAAGCCCTCTATACCCATCTCTATAAGCCTTGTCACGGCGCTTGGCGCGTCATTTGTATGGAGTGTGGAAAACACAAGATGGCCGGTTAGCGCCGACTGTACGGCTATCTCGGCAGTGTCAAGGTCCCTGATCTCACCGATCATTATTATGTCGGGGTCCTGTCTGACAATATGCCTGAGCGTGCTTGCGAAATTCAGACCGATTTGGGTTTTTACCTGAATCTGATTTACGCCTTTGAGATTATATTCCACAGGGTCCTCGACTGTAATAATCTTTTTTTCAGGAGTGTTGATCTTATTGAGGGCGCCGTACAGTGTCGTTGTCTTACCGCTTCCTGTCGGGCCTGTGACCAGTACAATGCCATGTGGTTTCTTAATTAAGCTGTTGAATTGAGACAACATATCGGTTGGAAAGCCAAGAGTTTCCAGGTCTATGACGATACTTTCCTTGTTCAGGAGCCTCATTACCACGCTTTCACCATGCAATACAGGAACCGTGGATACCCTCATATCTATCTCTTTGCCGGCTATTTTTAATCTGATCCTTCCGTCCTGAGGCAACCTTCGCTCGGCGATGTTCAGTTTCGCCATAATCTTGATTCTCGATACAATGGCAGGCTGTAGTTTTTTCGGAGTCGATTCTACATCGTTTAAAACACCGTCTATTCTGTATCTCACTTTGAGCTCGTCTTCAAAAGGCTCTATGTGAATATCACTTGCCCTGCCTTCGACTGCCCTGGATATCATGATATTAACGAGTTTTATAATAGGCGCTTCAGAAGCCAGGTCTTTCAGATGGCCCACATCCTCCTCAAAGTCATCGGAAATATCTATTGTCGTATCGTCGATATCTTCGATGATCTTGTTGATAGTCGCCTCTCTTCCGTAAAACCTCTCGATATACTCTCTGATATCGGATTCCCTTGCGGCAGTGGCTTCTATCTCGTACCCGGTAGCCACCTGTAGAGCGTCGATAACACTGAAATCGAAAGGATCCGCCATTATAATCCTGAGCAGACCGCTCCTTATCTCCTGCGGCACGATTAGATTTCTGCTGATAAAACGAGAAGAAACCCCGTCCAGTACTATAGGCACTTTTGGAAAATTATCTAACTCAAGATATTCTTGTTCCATTATGTCAAAAAGATTATTCTCACACAAGGACACTAAGTCGCAAAGCAAAGAAACATTCATTATGAGCAACCGTTGATGAAACGAAATCGAAAATGAAAAAACTTTATGTCTTTGTATGAGTTATATGTTTGTACTATATATTGATTTGCTACATTTTCAGTAACTGCACAACATGATATAATGTCAGAGATCAGTTGAAGGGAAAGGGAGCTTTTTTATTGAATGTCATGAGTATAATTGGCATCCCTACCCTTTTAGGAGTTCCTACCGTGAAAAAAGGTAAATCTCATTAAGCAGACCACCGATCCCTGATCTCTGTGAACAGTTACCTTTCTCCCTTATATACTAATCAATTTTTCTGCTATCTGTACGGCATTCAAAGCGGCGCCTTTTCTGAGATTGTCCGAAACAATCCACATGTTAAGGCCGTTTTCCACTGTATCGTCCTCACGGACCCTGCCTACATAGACTTCATCTTTTGATGCACAGTCAAAGGGGAGGGGATAAACATTTTTTTCGGGAGCGTCGAAAACGACAATTCCTTCAGCCTCGGACATGATCGCCCTGGCGTCGTTAGCGGTAAGTTTATATACTGTCTCGATATTCAGGCTCTCCGAATGACCTCTGTACACAGGAAGTCTGACTGCCGTTGCAGTGACTTTTATCGAATCGTCTCCCATGATCTTTTTTGTCTCGTTCACCATCTTCATCTCCTCTTTGGTGTAACCGTTTTCCAGAAACACGTCAATATGGGGGAGACAATTGAATGCTATCTGATAGGGGTAAACATTACATTTAATCTCTTTAAAACTCAACAGATTGCCTGTCTGCTCTGTGAGCTCATCCATTGCATCCTTCCCTGTTCCCGAAACGGCCTGATAAGTGGAAACTACGACTCTTTTTACAACGGCCTCATCGTGTATAGGTTTCAATACAACAACCATCTGAATTGTAGAGCAGTTTGGATTCGCTATAATGCCTTTATGTTTATTAATATCGTCTGGGTTCACTTCTGGTACTACAAGGGGTATTTCGGGGTCCATTCTCCAGGCGCTCGAGTTATCCACTACTACGCAGCCGCTTTCTGCGGAAATGGGAGCAAAGTGTTTACTCCTCTCTGCGCCGGCGGAAAAAAGAGCTATGTCTATGCCTTTAAAAACATCTTCTTTAAGCAACTCGACCTTTATTTCTTTGCCATTATATTCGAGCGTTTTACCTGCCGATCTTTCAGATGCAAAGAGGCGCAACTGCTCTATTGGAAACTTTCTCTCCGAAAGGATCGATATCATCTCATTGCCGACAGCTCCGGTAGCCCCGACCACTGCAACTGTATACTTCTCTTTCTTCTTTAACATAAAAACAATTTCCTCCTGATAAAAAGTATTGGTAACCGTTCACAGGGATCGGTGATCGGAAATCGGCTTGCTATATTTAACCGGTCACTGACCTCAGAGCCCTGTAAACAGTTTTCATATATTATATCAAATGTCCTGTCACTCTGATTACCTCCTCAAAAGTTGTTTCTCCCTTTAAAAATCTCTCTATAGCACACTCTCTAAGTGTAATAAGTCCCTCTTTTTTTGCAATATCTCTGATTTCCGTAGGATTCGCCGTACTGTTTATGGCTGTCTTGATATTCTCCGATATCTCTATCACCTCAAAAATTCCCGTTCTTCCTATATAACCTGTTCCCCTGCACTGGGAGCAACCGGCGCCTGTTGAAACCGAAACGTCTCCCAGCTTCTCATAATCCATTCCAAGGGAAATACACTCCTGTCTGGTAATCCTGTATTGTTCCGTACAGTGGGGACAAACCCTTCTGACCAGTCTCTGAGCTACAACACCAATTAAAGTAGAATGTATGAGAAAGGCCGGTACACCAAGATCCAGAAGCCTGGTAATACTGCTGGGAGCGTCGTTCGTATGTAGAGTGGAAAAGACGAGATGTCCTGTAAGGGCGGCCTGAATAGCGTTTTCCGCTGTTTCGAAATCTCTTATCTCTCCAACCATTATAATATCGGGGTCCTGTCTGAGTATGGTTCTAAGGGAGCTGGCGAATGTAATATCGATTTGGGGTTGTATTGCCGTTTGGTTGAATTCGCCATAAACCATTTCAATGGGATCTTCTATTGTTGTGAGATTGACCTCCGGCGTGGCCAGAGTCTTTAATGCCGAATAGAGTGTCGTTGTTTTCCCGCTTCCCGTAGGTCCTGTAACAAGCATCAGGCCATGGGGCGCACTTAAAAAATTATTTACAAGGCTTAGCTCCCTGTCGAGAAAGCCGAGATCGCTAACCTCCTGCATAAGAATCATGGGATCGAAAATCCTTATTACAACTTTTTCGCCGAAGGCCACGGGAAGCGTGGAAACACGGAGCTCTATCTCCTTTCCTTCATGATCGGTTTTAATTCTTCCGTCCTGAGGTCTCCTTTTTTCTGCGATGTCCATTCTGGAAAGGGTTTTAATTCTCGATACAAGAGCAGGGTGAACGGATTTTGGCATCTTGTGAATCGTGTGGAGTATGCCGTCTATCCTGAATCTTATCGAACTGTGGTCCCTTTTCGGTTCTACATGGATATCCGAGGCCCGCTGCGAATATGCATAGTGCAATAAATACTCAGTCGCATTAATGACATGTTGATCCGTACCGTCCAGGTCGGATATGGATTTGAGTCTCACATATTGCTCAAGGTTGCCAAGGTCGGTTCTTGAAGTCAACTCTTCATGAGCTGCTGCAACGGAAGATTTAAAACCGTAAAACTCGGTGACAATCCTCATTATGTCGCTCTTTGTAGAGACGACAATATCTATATCGTATTTTCTGGACTGTTTAATACCGTCAATACCTTCACGCTCAAAAGGATTGGCCGTGGCGATCTTCAGGGTATTCCCGGTAACCTCCAGTGTAATAAGCTGATGTTTAATGGCGTATGGTCTTGTGATTATCTTTGTCACCATATCGGAGTCCAGTTTCAGGGGGTCGATTTTCAGAAAAGGCAGCTTCATGTATTTTGCCACCGCTTTCATAATAAGCTCTTCCGAGAGATATTCCTCTTTGGACGCAGGCAACGGAATTTTCAGGTAATCTATAATATCGATTATAGATATATCGGGCTGAATCAGTCTGCCCTTTCTTGTTACGGCGCCGCTCAGTTTCCTTAGTTTGGCGCGATAGATATCCTCTTTTGCAAGGATGTTGTCGATCTGCTCTTTTTTCAAATATCCTGCAGAGAGAATAATTTTTAAAATTAACTGTTTAATTTTGTCTTCCATAATCCTTCATGTATTCCCTCTTAATTAAAAAAAGGGGGGGATGGTGTTGTCGTTAAAAAAAAGACTATGCATATTCTTTAAACTTTCTATCTAATGAAAAAAAAAGCTGCAATAAAGTAAAATACAAAACAATATGAAGATATATCAAATCCGGAGGTAATATGTCTATAAAAAAAGAACTTCTCGATATTATGGCCTGTCCTAAGTGCAAAGGTGATATCCATCTTTCCGAAAAAGAAGACGGTCTGATTTGCGACGCCTGTCGCCTTTTTTACCGCATACAGGACGGGATTCCGGTAATGCTCATCGACGAAGCGACTCCTTTAGATAAATAGTCAAACTGTTCAGTCGAGTCCGGAGTCAGAATTCAGGAGACAGAAGTCAGGATGCTACTTTCCTCCTTCTCTTGTTTTCTTCATTTCTTTATTCAACTCATATTCTATAAAAGCTATTTTTTGATTCAGCTCTTTAACCTTTCCCTTCAGGTCAGAGGTGACAATTGAGAAGCAGATCACCGTCGTTATCAAAATTATTATCATAAAAACAATGATAAGTATCGGCGGATAGCCGATATTGAGCAGCTTCGCCAATGGATTAATAATAATATCGGCATATGCTCCGCAGGCAACGAGAATGCCGACAATAAACCAGAGTATAGAGAGTTCCTCCCTGAATCTTCTTCTCCTGACAAGCTCGAATGTGAGAAGGAATATCGTCAAACCAATAAGAAATATAAGCCCCCTGGCCCCTGTGGACATATTAAGACCTCCTTAAAATCACCATGATGATCGCAAGAAACATCTTGATTACATACAGTACAGGTTTGAATCCGCTGTGCATGGATGAACCGATTCTTCGTTCGTACATTTTCACCTGTGTTTCAACGATTTTAAAACGTTTTTTGTGGAGGAGCATAATGATGTTGGCATCGGGATAATCCAAGGGGTAATTGTCCCCCCTTGCAAGGAAGGAGTAGACATTTCTGGAAAGCAACTGGTAACCCGATGTAGGATCGGTTATCGTGACTCCTGTATAAAATCTGGTTATACGGGAGAGCATGAAAATTCCAATTTTTTTTAATATGCCCACATTAAAAACATCTCCGCTTATGAACCTCGATCCTATCACCATATCGGCATCTGTCGCAAGCTTTGCCTTAACCAGGGTCCTTATACATTCCGGATCGTGCTGATTGTCTGCGTCTATTGTTACTACAAAATCGTAACCCCTCTTAACGGCCAGTCTGAAACCTGTCTGTAAAGCCCCTCCGTATCCGAGGTTAAAGGTATGGCTTATCACGTCGGCGCCCTTTTGATTCGCAATATAACGTGTTTTATCTGTAGAGGCGTCATCTATAACAACAATATCCGCATCGGGCGCGTTTTTGTTGATCCCCTCTATAACGGAGCCAATACTGCTTTCTTCATTAAAAGCAGGAACAATAACAAGAAACTCACTCATAATTGGTTATCCTGACCCTTAATCCCCTATCTCCACAATCATAACAGGCCGATCTTCAAGATAATTGATTACTTCGTTTATATGAGCCCCTTCTTTCACAAAAAAGACTCTTCCCCCCCTTTCGTCTCCATATTCCTTTATGAAAGGTATACGCATATAACCGGACTGCAACGAAGCGATATAGCCGGTCGTGTAATCGGGATTGTCCGATACGCAGAGTTCGGCTATTATATCATGGCAGGATGTTGTTTTTGAGGCTAAAATCAGTGCTTCCCTGACTCTGTGATTATTTATCCCTTGATCGGCCAGCTTTTCTTTCAGTTTACTCTCTGCTTCAGGCGATATGCCGAGCATAGATACACGAACTCCCCTCTCCTGCACATTATCGAGTCTGACGCCTGTTACCATGTCTAAAAGAGCTGCACCCCTCATTTCCGTTCCTTTAAAAATAGTGTCACAGGCCTTTGAGATTACATTTTCGTCTATGCCAAGGCTACCAAGGATAGCCACTATTTCCTCCCCGGCTTCCAGGTTATTTTTTACATGGCAGGTGTGTAATGGAAGTGTTTTAAGGGATAAAGGCAGTGATGTTAGAGATTCAATTTTCAGGTTTACTCTGTCCGGCATTCCCTTACCATGGTTCATGGCTCTGGAGATAAAAAGCGCACCTCTTTCAGCCAGCTCGTTTATATCGAATATTCCCTCGGCCCCTGATATATGCCTGTTCCCGTTGGATGCTCTCATCTTTATACTGTACATCATGTCTGCGTCTCAATGTGGTAGATTTTCACGTACGTTTATCCCGAAAATAACCGGCATCGTGCCGGAAGGAGCAGCAATGTCCTGCCAAAACAAGCTGAAACTCGCAGACTCAAACACCACCTTGTTTTGGCAGGACATTGCTGCTCCTTCTTAACCATTTTCATGCTTTGTGGTGACTCGGAGAGTCATGGACGTTTGCTCCGAAAATAGACTAATGCGAACCGGAATCAGTAGCAATATTCTGCCAAAACAAGCTGAAACTCGTAAACTCAAACACCACCTTGTTTTGGCAGAACATCACTGCTGATTCTATCCATTTTCATGCTTTGTGGTGAGGTGGCGCGGTGGTTCATGGACGTTTACTCCTGTCATTATGCCTGTTTTTATTAAGTGTATAAGCCGGGCAAGGTAGTGTCTTTCTATGCGATTCGGTCAGAATGCGTTAATCTGACTTGTACGTCAACCCCAACGCCTCGATTAACTCGATATCGTCCTCCGATGGTCCTCCGAGGGTGGTCAAATAATTACCTGTTAAGAGTCCGTCGGCGCCGGCTGCAAATACAAATGCGTTAAGTGGGCCCAGAGTAAGATGTCGTCCTCCACAGATTCTTATTTCTCTGTCAGGAAGAATAAACCTGAAAATACTGATTATCTTTAATGCTTCAAGGGGACTAAGTTTCGCTGTGCCTGCCATGGGGGTGCCCTCTATTGGCGTGAGGAAGTTTATTGGTATCGAATCTGCTCCTGTTTCTTTTAGTAAAAAAGCCATATCCAATCTGTCTTCCCAAGACTCTCCAAGACCGAATATTCCTGCCGAACATAGAGATAATCCTGCTTCCGATACAGCATAAATGGTATTCAGTTTTTCTTTGTAACTGTGAGTGGAGCACATATAGGGGAAAAATCTTTCCGAGGTTTCAAGGTTGTGGTGATATCTGTGAAGCCCCGCTTCCTTTAGGAATAAAAGCTCCTCCCTGTTTAATAAACCAAGAGTGGCGCATGGCAGAAGGCCGGCTTCTTTTACTTCCGAAATCATGGACCCTATAGACAAAAGTTCTCTCCCGGAAGGTTTACGCCCGCCGGTTACTATACAGAATCTCCTTGCCCCCCTTTCTTTGGAGTCTTTGGCTGCTTCTATGACCTCGTCTTTGCTCTTTAGCGGATATTTCTCAAAGTGCGCACTGCTTTTGGATGACTGCGCACAATAAGAACAATCTTCGGAGCAGCCCCCTGACTTTGCATTAATAATGGAACAGAGATCGATCTTGTTTTTTTTAAAATGATTTCTCACAGCATTGGCTGCAGAGAAGAGATCGAAAAGGGAAGCCTCTTCCGTATCGAGCAACAGTTTAATATCATCCCTGTTAACTGCGTAGCCGGTTATTACTCTATCTCTTATTTGGGATATATTTTTCACGGCAAGTATTATACACTATAATGATTGATAGGAATTTGCTTTTAGAAAGCTTATGAGAAGAATACCAAAAAGAGGAATAGAAGTCAACTATCTTTTACATTTGAGATATGTGCTCTGCTGTGATCAGTAATTAAGGGGAAAATTGAGAAAAATGGTTAAGGTGAAGATTTTTTAGAGAAAAGAGATAATGTTTAAAGCAAAAAAGTCGGAAAACAGGGCAAAAAACCCCTATCTTTGAAGCTTAATGGAAACGTAATCTTTGATCTTGAGGACATTGAAAGTTGGCTAAAGGACTGCAAAAAAGAGGGCGAAACAGGTTATAATACCAAGACTCAGACCAGAAGCCTCGGAAGGAGAGGTGGAATTTAGTGGGGCTATACCGCAGAGGTAAAAGTTGTCGGTTCAGTATACAATTTAATGTATATACTGTGCGTGACGGATTTGACAGGGCTATCAAATAGGCAGGGATCAACGATTTTCATTTTCATGATTGCAGTTATACATTTGCAACAAGGCTTGTCCAAAATGGAGTTGATTTGCATAGGGTTAAGGAATTGCTGGGGCACAAAACTATTGCAATGACTTTGAGGTATGCTCATCATTCTCCTGAGAGCCTAAGATCTAGTATAGAAGTATTAGATGCGTGCTACAATTCTGCTACAGTAGTGGTTAATTGCAATTGACCAATGCGCCGCAAATGCTGTAAAATCAAGCATGGGAGTGTATAGGGTTCTGGTGTCCCTCTCGGACTTCAAATCCGATGTTGCCTGCCAAAAGCGGGCAGG
Organism: Candidatus Magnetocorallium paracelense; assembly: GCA_029001845.1. GTDB lineage: Bacteria > Nitrospirota > Thermodesulfovibrionia > Thermodesulfovibrionales > Magnetobacteriaceae > Magnetocorallium > Magnetocorallium paracelense. Next base: position 97,830 of record JAREWP010000083.1, read on the forward strand.
GTGGGTTCGATTCCCACACGCTCCCGCCAGAAAATCGTTTAAAATCAACAACTTAGCTCGCTGAACACTCTCAAAATACGGTCTACCGATGGTCTACAGACCTATTTTACTTCTCTTCTTTATAAACCTAAAGACGATAGTTGTTTTTCTCGTTTTCTACTCTTCTTGTCCTTCCGGTAAAACAGCTAAATCCTGAAATTCAGTGTGATCCCTTTACACAACACAACGCCCCGCACCGGCTCTATCTCTCCAGAGGCCACAGCTCTTTCAAAAGAAAAGATCAGGGCATACACGGGGCCTGAGGGGCTTAAACAAGCCGGTATAGTGTTTGGCGGGTTCTTCTTGATCGTGGAGAAGGTGATATTGTATACTTTCTATAATGGCGGCGCGGCTATAATTTTTATATCGCCAAATTCAAGGCATGTGATGTGCGAGCACTGCATATACAAATACGCGGGTAGAGAATAAATTGGTTTTGGCGATTGATGTATTATATCCGCTTTTTCAATTAAATTATATTTATTATTTATCATCGACGGATTTTAACTCCATTTGATATAACTATTTAATTACCAAGTGAAAAAGAGACCTCGAATACATTTTAATAATATACTTGTCTTAAATAAGTTAAAAAGTATTGCCTGATTATCTTCCCTGACTTTCTTAACCTGAGGCCAACAATTATGAATAGAAATCTACTTATCTGTTTGGCTATAACTATCGGTATCTTTTCATCAGCTATGGCACAGCAGCCGTTAGAGAAGCCGAGCGGTCGTGTACTGCTTACGATCAGTGGAGCAATTGACAATACCAATGTCGATGATAAGGCAAAGTTTGATCGTGCCATGCTACTTAAGCTGGGAATACACACAGTGCGCACGACCACGTCCTGGACTGACGGCGTGTGTGAGTTCGAGGGGGTGCTGGCAAGCGACATAATGGATGCCGTCGGCGCACACGGCACCATTGTCACTGCGACAGCCTTAAACGATTATGTAGTTGATATTCCCATCACTGATTTCAAAAAGTATGGAGTGCTTTTCGCCCTAAAGATGGACGGCAAGGAGCTCACTACTCGTGACAAGGGCCCCATCTGGCCCATTTATCCGCGTGATGATTTTCCTGAACTTCAAAATCGAGCCGCAGACAAGAAGTGGATTTATCTTCTTTACAAGATGGAAATTAAGTAAGCTTTTTCACCATGGTTAAACGACTGTTTCTTCTCATATCTGTCTTGCTATTTCTTTCCGGCACATTATTCGGAGTTTTCCAACTACAGAAGAAGTTCCAGCAACGCGAGGGTGAGATACGCGGTACTGTTTTGTGGATTGCTACCGAGGTCAACCGCGAATACTGGCGGTTCCTTGACGCCCTGAGCCGCTATTCCCTTGGCGCTGAGTCGATAACACAAGATGATTTACTGCTTCGGCGGGACCTTTTCTGGAGCCAGCTCAGCACATATAAAAGTGGTGATCTCGGAAGGCACCTGATGATCGCTGGGAAGGGTGAGGAAATTATCATTGCGATTGAAGCGACACTCATTGCCACGGAATCAGAGATGCTTTCGCTCAAGTATGGCGACGCCGATGCAGGGCAGGCGCTTCGTGAACGTCTGCTTAATTTCGCCATGCCGATTCACCAGATGACCCAACGCATCGATAAATCGGAAAATGAACATTTTGTTGACATATTCAATCAGACCGAAGATATTCTATATATCTTGTCGTTGTTAGTGATCGCTCTGTCCGTATTCGGATCAGTTTTGATCATGCTGCTGATACGTGAAACGCGCAGGGCTAACCCTGCCTTTTACCCTCATTTTAAGCTGGACTTTTCATAATGTTTAGTATTACACTAAGACATTATGGAAAAACAAAATCAAATCAAACGAACAATTTCACAGTCAGAGGCACTTGAGGATATCAGTAATATGCTCAATACAAACAAAAACATAACCAGAACAGAATTGGCGGATAAAGTTTGCGAAAGGTACAGTTTTACAGATCCTCTGGGCGTCAAACAGCGGGCGGGGTGTCTGAAAGCCCTGCGC